>NZ_JBFBLP010000015.1:0-226334 GCF_040686775.1 Streptomyces sp. NPDC079141
GGTTACATTCCGAACCCGGAAGCTAAGCCTCACAGCGCCGATGGTACTGCAGGGGGGACCCTGTGGGAGAGTAGGACGCCGCCGAACAAATTTTAAGAAAGGCCCACGCCATATGGCGTGGGCCTTTCTGCATTTCAGGGACTTTCAGGGGGCTCTGTGAATGAGCCCCCTGATTTTCAGAGGCGGCCTGCCGTCTTCAGTGCCAAGTAGGCATCCGCCAGAGCAGGTGCCAGTTCGTCCGGGGTCGCATCGACCACAGTGACTCCGTGGCGGCGTAGCTGTTCTGCCGTGCGGTGGCGTTCGCTCTGGGCCTGGGCGGCGGCTGCTGCCTCGTACACGGACTCGGTGTTTCCGCGTGCTTTTGCCATGCGGGCGACTCGAGGGTCGGCCACGGACGCCAGAAGGATTGTGTGGCGCTGGGTGAGCCTGGCGAGGACGGGGAGGAGGCCCTCCTCGATCGGGGCCGCGTCGAGGCTCGTGAAGAGGACGATCAGGGCGTGGCGGGGGGCCGTACGGAGTGCGGTGGCGGTCAGGCCCCGGGCGTCCGTTTCGACGAGTTCGGGTTCCAGTGTGGCCATGGCGTTGACCAGGGCCGGGAGGACGTCGCCGGCTGCGCGGCCCTGGACGAGGGCGCGTACCCGGCGGTCGTAGGCAAGTAGGTCGACGCGGTCGCCGGCTCGGGATGCGAGGGCTGCCAGGAGGAGGGCGGCGTCCATGGAGGCGTCGAGGCGTGGGGCGTCGTCGACACGGCCGGCAGAGGTGCGGCCCGTGTCCAGGACGAGGAGGATGTGGCGGTCGCGTTCGGGGCGCCAGGTGCGTACCGCGACTGTGGACTGTCGGGCTGTGGCGCGCCAGTCGATGGAGCGGGTGTCGTCGCCGGGGACGTACTCGCGCAGGCTGTCGAATTCTGTTCCCTCGCCGCGGGTGAGGACGCTGGTGCGGCCGTCGAGTTCGCGGAGGCGGGCGAGTTTCGACGGGAGGTGCTTGCGGCTGGTGAACGGCGGTAGGACGCGTACCGTCCAGGGGACCTTGTGGGTGCCCTGGCGAGAGAAGAGGCCCAGAGGGCCGTACGAGCGGATTGTCACGCGGTCGGCCTGGCGGTCGCCGCGACGGGTGGGGCGTAGACGGGTGGTGATGCGGCGGCGTTCGCCGGAGGGCACCGTCAGGCGGTGGCGGGAAGCTTCGATCTCCGTGCCGGGCTGCCAACTGCTCGGGGGCCAGGCGTCGCGGAGTTGGGCCCGCAGGGGGCGGCCGGACGGGTTGGTGACCGTGAGGGTGACGTCGGCTGTTTCGCCCAGGCGTGCGGAGGTGTCGCCCGAGCGGGTCAGGCCCAGTCTGCGTACGGGGGCGGCCAGGGCGTAGTCGCAGGCGCAGGCCACCGCGAGGGGGGCGTTGACGGCGAGGATGCCGGTCCAGCTCGGTTCCCAGATGCCGACGGGGAGGGAGCCCAGGGCTGCGAGGAGCGCGGCACGTCCGGTGAGTGCCATCAGCGGGGGACGGGGACGTGGGCGAGGATCGCGTTGATGACGGAGTCGGCCGTCACGCCTTCCATCTCGGCCTCGGGGCGGAGCTGTACGCGGTGTCTGAGGGTGGGCAGGGCCAGGGCTTTCACGTCGTCGGGGATGACGTAGTCGCGGCCCGTAAGCCAGGCCCACGCGCGGGCGGTGGCGAGGAGGGCGGTCGCGCCGCGCGGGGAGACGCCGAGGGTGAGGGACGGTGATTCGCGGGTGGCGCGGCAGATGTCGACGACGTAGGCCGTGATCTCGGGGGAGATCGCTGTTTTGGCCACGGCTGCGCGGGCGGCTTCGAGGTCGGCGGGGCCCGCTACGGGGCGTACGCCGGCGGCGCGCAGGTCGCGCGGGTTGAAACCCTCCGCGTGGCGGGTGAGGACGTTGATCTCGTCCTGGCGGGAGGGGAGGGGGATCGTGAGCTTGAGGAGGAAACGGTCGAGCTGGGCCTCGGGGAGCGGGTAGGTGCCCTCGTACTCGACCGGGTTCTGGGTGGCGGCGACGAGGAACGGCTCGGGGAGCGGGCGGGGGGTGCCGTCCACCGTGACCTGGCGTTCCTCCATGGCTTCGAGGAGGGACGACTGGGTCTTCGGGGGCGTGCGGTTGATCTCGTCCGCGAGGAGGAGGTTGGTGAAGACCGGGCCGGGCTGGAAGGAGAACTGTGCGGTGCGGGTGTCGTAGACCAGGGAGCCCGTCACGTCGCTCGGCATGAGGTCGGGGGTGAACTGGACGCGCTTGGTGTCGAGTTCGAGTGCGGATGCGAGGGCGCGGACGAGCAACGTTTTGGCGACCCCGGGGACTCCTTCTAGTAGAACGTGTCCGCGGCAGAGGAGGGCGACGACTAGGCCGGTCACGGCGGGGTCCTGGCCGACCACGGCTTTGGCGATCTCGGCTCGCAGGGCTTCCAGGGAGGCCCGGGAATTGGCCCGGTCCTCGGTCTGCCCGGCGTTGTCGGTGGTCGGGTCCGTCATGGACGGCGTACCTCACTTTCGAGGGCGTCGAGTTGGTCGGCGAGGGAGATGAGGGTGGCGTCGTCGCCGGGCGGCGGGCCGAAGAGGAGGGTGCGCAGGGACTGTCCGTCGCCGTGGAGGTGGGTGGACAGGGCGGGCAGCAGGGCCTCGGGCGCATGGGCCTGGGCGACGGGGACGCCTACGAGAGGGGCGAGTCGGGTGCGGGTGGTGGAGCGAAGAGCGGCGGCCGCGCGGTCGCGGGCGTCTGCCTTGCGGTAGAGGCGGGCGCGGCCTTCGACGGTTTCGGAGGCGCGGATCGCCACGGGGAGTTTTTCGGGCACGAGGGGGCCGAGTCGGCGTGCCCGCCAGAGGGCGGCCAGGGCGGCGGCGACGAAGAGTTGCAGCGTGCCCCAGAGCCAGCCCGAGGGGACCAGGTCGAAGAAGCCGCGGTCGTCGGAGGTGTCGGTGGCCGTGCCGTCGGAGAGCGAGGGGAGGTACCAGACCAGATGGGGGCGGGAGCCGAGGAGTTGGAGGGCGAGCGAGGCGTTGCCCTGCTCGTCGAGGCGGTCGTTGTAGAGGATGTCGGGCGCGCCGAGTACGACGGTGTCGCCGTCCCCGGATGCGGCCGGGATGCGCAGGAGGGTGGCCAGACGCTCGCTCGGGTAGCAGGAGTCGGCCCTGAGGTGGGTGGTGGTGTAGCGGAGGCCGCCCGTGTCGGCGGTGCCGGCGCGCTGGGCGGCGGGCAGGTCGCAGGCGGGCCGGAGTGTGGAGTTCAGGCTTTTGGCGGGGTCTGCGACGACGCCGGGGGCGAGTCGTTCGACGGACCAACTGCCGGGCGCGACGAGGATGGTGCGTCCCCCGGAGTCGGCGGTCGCGGAGTGCAGCCAGGTTTGCTGCTGCTCCGTCAGCAGGTCGGGGACGGCGACCAAGAGGGTGGTGTCCGGGCCGGCTGCGGCGCGCGCTGCGTCGAGAGTGGTGACCACGCGCGTGGACACGCCTCGATCGTCGAGGAGCTCGGCGACGGCGCGGCTGCCCAGCGGGTCGGGGGAGCGCGGGTCGAGGGTGCCGTGCCGGGCGTCGGAGCGGATGAGGGCGATCGCGACGGCGCCCACGAGGAGGAGTACGAGGGCGAGGGCGATGCCTCGCGCGCGGGTCCAGACCTGGCGTGCCGTGGGCGAGACCGAGGTGGGCGGGAGCGTGGCCTCGGTGGTCATTCGGCGGCTCCCTGGCGGGCGTTGTGGGCCGCGCTGTGGGCACTGGTGGTGGCGAGCTGGGGCTTGGTGCGGTCCAGGTCGCGATCGAGTTCGGAGATGCGGCGGTACGACGCCTCGGTCCCGGGCCGGCCGCCGTACGTCACGTCGTCGAAGTCCCGTGCGGCGGTGCGCAACCGGTCCGTGTGGGCCGGCAGGGCGCGGCCCGCCTCGGCGGCTGCCTCGTCGGCGGTGCGGCCGGGGCGGGGGTCGAGGAGGGCGCGTTCCTCCAGGGAGCGGACGATGGCCCGCATGCGCTCCTGGACGGCTTGGTTCCAGTGGCCCTGGGCGGCCTGCGCCTCGGCGGCCGCGCGGTGTTCGGCGGCGCTTCGGGGGCGGTCGTCGAACAGGGCGGCCGAGGAGGTGGGTTCGCGGCGCGGGTTGCCGAGGCGCCACCAGAGGGCGCCCAGGACGGCGAGTACGGCGAGGGCGACGACGACCAGGCCCAGCGGTCCACCGGGTGTCATGGCCGAGGCGCTGCTGAACAGGTCGTCGACCCAGCCCCAGAAGGCGTCCAGGGCGCGCTGGAACAGGCTGGGGTCGTTCTCGTGGTACATCCGCTTGGACAGCTCGCGTTGCGCGGCTTCCTGCGCGGGGTCGCGCGGGATCGTCACCGGCGGTTCGTCCGCCGACAGCACGGAGGTGCCGTCGGCGCGCAGCAGTGCTCGTACGGCCGCGCGCGGCAGTGTAGGCGTCGCTGTGAGAACTCCCCCCGCCAGGCTCACCGGTTCAGCTCCCCGGGGTGTCGGTTCCGTAGCCCTGGACACCGGCGGCGCGGCCGAGTTCGAGGTCGAGGGCCTCGCGGCGGATGCGCTGGTCGATGTAGAGGAGCACGGTGACGCCCGCCGAGATCGGGAAGGTGATCATGGAGCCGATCACCGCGCCGATGCCGACGACGATGAGGTACGTCCAGCTGTAGTCGCCGCTGCTGTTGATGAGGCCGGTGACGCCGTCGCTGCTCAGTGCGCCGGCCAGGAAGGCGAACGGGATGGCGATGATCGACGCGAGGATGCTCGCGATGATCATGGCCAGCAGCTGGATGCCGAAGACGCGCCACCAGGAGCCGCGGACCAGCTTTGCGGAGCGGCTCATCGACTTCACGATGCCCTGCTTCTCCAGCATCAGCGCGGGCGAGGCCAGGGAGAAGCGGATCACCAGCCACACCGCGACGACGACGGCGCAGAGGCTGCCCAGGGCGGCGAGGGCGGCGCCCGCCTCGCCCGCGCCGGCGGCGGCCACGAGGATGCCCGGCAGGGCGCCCACTGCGACGATGCCGAAGGTGATGAGCAGCAGCAGGAAGATCAGGCCGAACAGCCTTCCCACCTGCGGGCGGGCGGCGGTCCAGGCCTCGCCGATGGTCACCGGCCTGCCGAGCACCGCGCGGCTGGCGACCGTGGTGAGAAGGGCCGTCGCCAGGACCGTGCCGACCAGGGAGACCAGGGAGACAACGCCGTAGCTGAGCATGGCGTCGCCCAGGGCGCGGCCGAGCTCGCTGAGGGTGGCGCTGGGGTCGTTCAGGGCTTCGGTGTCGATGCGGTCGTTCAGGACGAGGCCCTGGAGCAGGACGACGACCACCTCGGTGATCACTGCGACGGTGAGGGAGATGCCCAGGACGGTGCGCCAGTAGGCGCGCATCGTGGAGACGGCGCCGTCGAGGATCTCGCCCACGCCGAGGGGGCGGAGCGGGATCACGCCGGGCTTGGCCGCGGGCGGGGGGCCGCCCCAACCGCCGCCCCAGGCACCGTGTCCGCCGGGGCCTCCGTAGCCACCGGGGCCACCGGGACCACCGGGGCCGCCCCAACCGTTGTTGGCGGGGGGCTGGTTGCCCCAGCCCGGGCCGGGTGGTGGGGGAGGCGGGGTCCGGTCCGGGGCTGCCGGACCGGAGGGCGCGGACCATTGGGCGGGTGGCGGCTGCTCCTTGGACCACTTCGAGCCGGGTTCCTGCGGCTGCGGGCCGGGCTGGTCGGCGGGCTGCTCGGGGCCGGGGCGGTCGGCGGGCTCGGCAGGGCCGGACGCTGCCGGTTCCTGTCCGTCGGACGGGGCGGATCCGGGCGAGGCCCAGCCCGGAGTGTCTTTCATCGTCGCTCCTTCACGGTGCCCGTCCGCGGTCGCGGCGGCAGGTTGGCAGCCATCGTGCCATGGGGTGGTCGTCCAGGGACCGGCCACGGTATGGGCTGCACACCTTCAATTGTCCGCCGGATAAGGGGCAGACTGACCGCATGGCTGATCAGTACGCGCAATCCGGCGAGGACAAACGGCCGACCGAGACACCGGCGATCCGCTGGGAAGAACCACCCGAGGGACCGGTGGTCGTCCTGCTCGACCAGACGAGGCTGCCGGCAGAGGAGGTCGAACTCGTCTGTACGGATGCGCCGGTGCTGGTGGAGGCGATCCGGTCGCTCGCCGTGCGCGGGGCGCCGCTGCTCGGCATCGCGGGGGCGTACGGGGTCGCGTTGGCCGCCGCGCGCGGCTTCGACGTGGACGACGCCGCGGACTCGCTCGCGGCCGCCCGTCCCACCGCGGTGAACCTCGCCGTGGGTGTGCGCAGGGCTCAGGCCGCGTATCGGGCCGAGTTCGCCAGGAGTGGCGAGCCCCAGCAGGCGGCGGGGGCAGCCTTGGCCGCGGCGCGCAGGCTGCACAAGGAGGATGCCGAGGCCAGTGCTCGGATGGCCGAGCGAGGGCTGGCGCTGCTGGACGAGTTGCTGCCCGGCGGCGGGTTCCGTGTCCTCACGCACTGCAACTCCGGCTCGCTGGTGTCCGGCGGGGAGGGCACCGCGTTCGCTGTGGCGCTTGCCGCGCATCGGGTGGGGCAGTTGCGGCGGCTGTGGGTGGACGAGACGCGTCCGCTGCTGCAGGGCGCCCGGCTGACGGCGTACGAGGCGGCCCGCAGTGGGATGGCGTACACCTTGCTCACCGACAACGCGGCGGGGTCGCTGTTCGCGGCCGGGGAGGTGGACGCCGTGCTGATCGGGGCGGACCGCATCGCGGCCGACGGGTCGGTGGCGAACAAGGTGGGGAGCTATCCGCTCGCGGTGCTGGCGCGGTACCACCATGTGCCGTTCATCGTGGTGGCGCCGGTGACGACGGTGGATCCGGACACGCCGGACGGGGCGTCGATCGAGGTCGAACAGCGCGCCGGGTTCGAGGTGACCGAGGTTTCCGCTCCGCAGGTGCCGGTGACGGGGCCGGGCGGGGGGATCCCGGTGGCGCCGCTGGGGACGCAGGCGTACAACCCGGCGTTCGATGTGACGCCTCCCGAGCTGGTGACGGCGATCGTCACCGAGGAGGGGGTGGTCTCGCCGGTCACGGCCGAGGCGCTGGCCGAGCTGTGCGCCAAGGCGCGGCAGGTGACGATCGGCTGATGACGTCGGGGGCGTCCGCGTCGGACACGGCTGGGCGGGCGCCGTTCGCCCCTCGACTCACCCTCAGTGACGTGCGAATGTTCGAGACACCTTCGGGGGAGAAGTTATGGCCGAGTACGCGGTGCACGCGAACCGGGCGCGCGAGCTGATGGAGAAGGTTGAGCAGGCGGCCAAGGGGCGGCTGTCTCAGGATCAGTGCATCAAGATGGCCCAGGTGGAAGCCTTGCTTGCACTTGCCGCCGCGCTCAGGGAGCGCCGGAGTGCCGCGGAGTCGGGCTGACAGCCGTGGCGGACATGAGCAGCGACGGACGAGGGCAGACAGTGACGACCCCATACGACTATCGTCACAGGCCAGTGACCTCGCTCACCAGCGCCCCGGTCACTGTTACGAGAATGGGATGATGTCGTTTATGAAGGGACGAGTCCTTGTCGTCGACGACGACACCGCACTGGCCGAGATGCTCGGCATCGTGCTGCGTGGTGAAGGTTTCGAGCCGTCTTTCGTAGCCGACGGCGACAAGGCGCTGGCCGCTTTTCGTGAGACCAAGCCCGATCTGGTGCTGCTCGACCTGATGCTTCCCGGACGGGACGGCATCGAGGTGTGCCGTCTGATCAGGGCGGAGTCGGGCGTGCCGATCGTGATGCTCACGGCGAAGAGCGACACCGTCGATGTCGTGGTGGGCCTGGAGTCGGGTGCCGACGACTACATCGTGAAGCCGTTCAAGCCGAAGGAGCTCGTCGCCCGTATCCGGGCGCGGCTGCGGAGGTCGGAGGAGCCGGCGCCCGAGCAGCTCGCCATCGGCGACCTGGTCATCGACGTGGCCGGTCACTCCGTGAAGCGGGACGGGCAGTCGATCGCGTTGACGCCGCTGGAGTTCGACCTGCTGGTCGCGCTGGCCCGCAAGCCGTGGCAGGTGTTCACGCGTGAGGTCCTGCTGGAGCAGGTGTGGGGCTACCGCCACGCGGCGGACACGCGGCTGGTCAATGTTCATGTGCAGCGGCTGCGCTCCAAGGTCGAGAAGGACCCTGAGCGGCCGGAGATCGTGGTGACCGTCCGTGGTGTCGGTTACAAGGCGGGACCGAGCTGACATGTCCGGGGACAGTGCCGCTTCGGCACCCGGCCGGTCCGGGGCCCGCGCGGGGCGGCCTGTCGGCCGGGGGACGGCAGGCTCCCGCTGGGGACGGTTTCTGGAGGGCGGGCTGCTGCAGGGCGGAATGCAGGGCAGCCCGGTCCTCCGTCTGATCCTGCGCTGGGTGCGTCGTCCGCTGCTGCCGGTCATGCGGCTGTGGCGGCGCAACATCCAGCTCAAGGTCGTGGTCACGACTCTGCTGATGTCGTTGGGCGTGGTCCTGCTGCTGGGCTTCGTCGTGATCGGGCAGGTGCGCAACGGCCTGCTCGACGCGAAGGTGAAGGCGTCGCAGAGCCAGGCCACGGGCGGGTTCGCGGTGGCCAAGCAGAAGGCCGACGAGGCGGCTGCCGGGACCGGCGACGACGGCAGCACGGTGGACGGCCGGCCCGAGCAGAACGTCATCCAGTGGATGAGTGACCTGGTGGAGTCGCTGTCCAGCGGCGGCCAGGGCGCCTTCGACGTGGTGACGCTCCCGGCGGGCGAGGACAGCGGCAACGGGCGCGGGCCGCGCGCCTCCGGAAACGTGATCGCCGCCAAGAGCGTGCCCGAGGCCCTGCGCGAGCGGGTCGACAGCAGCACGACGGCGGCCCAGAGCTACACCCGCATCATCTACGACGGCGGCAAGGAGTCCCAGCCGGCCCTGGTCATCGGCAAGCAGGTCAACGACCCCAACAGCGACCCCTACCAGCTGTACTACCTCTTCCCGCTCACCCAGGAGGAGAAGTCGCTGAGCCTGGTCAAGGGGACGCTGGCGACCGCCGGGCTCTTCGTGGTCGTACTCCTCGGGGCCATTGCCTGGCTCGTGGTGCGACAGGTGGTCACGCCGGTGCGGATGGCGGCCGGCATTGCCGAGCGGCTGTCCGCCGGGCGCCTTCAGGAACGTATGAAGGTCACCGGCGAGGACGACATCGCGCGTCTGGGCGAGGCGTTCAACAAGATGGCGCAGAGCCTGCAGCTGAAGATCCAGCAGCTGGAGGATCTGTCGCGGATGCAGCGGCGGTTCGTGTCGGACGTGTCGCACGAGTTGCGCACGCCGTTGACGACCGTACGGATGGCCGCGGACGTCATTCACGAGGCGCGGGTGGACTTCGACCCGGTGACCGCGCGGTCGGCGGAGCTGCTGGCCGACCAGCTGGACCGGTTCGAGTCGCTGCTGGCGGACCTGCTGGAGATCAGCCGCTTCGACGCGGGCGCCGCGGCGCTGGAGGCCGAGCCGATCGACCTCAGGGAAGTCGTGCGGCGGGTTGTCAGCGGGGCCGAGCCGCTCGCCGAGCGCAAGGGCACGCGGGTACGCGTCGTGGGCGATCAGCAGCCCGTCGTCGCCGAGGCCGACGCCCGGCGGGTGGAGCGGGTGCTGCGCAATCTCGTCGTCAACGCCGTGGAGCACGGCGAGGGCAAGGACGTCGTGGTCAAGCTCGCCGCTGCCGGCGGGGCGGTCGCGGTCGCGGTGCGCGACTACGGCGTCGGTCTCAAGCCGGGTGAGGCGACCCGGGTCTTCAGCCGTTTCTGGCGGGCCGACCCGGCACGCGCGCGTACCACCGGCGGTACGGGTCTGGGGCTGTCCATCGCCCTGGAGGACGCGCGGCTGCACGGCGGCTGGCTGCAGGCCTGGGGCGAGCCGGGCGGCGGCTCGCAGTTCCGGCTGACGCTGCCGCGGACCGCGGACGAGCCGCTGCGGGGCTCGCCGATACCGCTGGAGCCCAAGGACTCGCGCCGCAACCGTGGCCTCGACGACGCCGGTCTGCCGTGCGGCGAGAAGCGCGCCACCGTGCCGGCGCAGCAGACGGGCAGCCAGGCGCCCTCAAGGCCGTCACGGGACCCGATCGCACCGCGGCTGGCCGGAGTGGTCCCGGTGGCCGATCCGACGGCGCTGCCGGGCAATGGCGCGCGCGTGGTGCCCCGGCCCGCTTCGGGTGCGCGGCGGCAGGACGACGGGCCCGCCGAGGGGGGCACGGAGTGAGGACGTCGGGTCCCGCGAGGGCCCGGGCAGGCAAGGGGAGGCAGGTCGTGGGCGCTGGCCGTGAGGGGGGCGTCCGGCGCAGGCCCGGGCGCGCGGTGGCGTACGTCGTCTGTGGCGCCGTACTGCTGGCGGGGTGTGCCTCGATGCCGGACAGCGGGGATCTGCGCGGGGTGGAGTCCACACCGCGCCAGGACACCCAGGTGCGCGTCTTCGCCATGCCGCCGTCGGAGGACGCGACGCCCACGCAGCTTGTCCAGGGCTTTCTTGAGGCGCTGACCAGCGACGATCCGAATTACAAGACGGCGAGCCAGTATCTGACCAAGGACGCGGCCCGGAGCTGGCAGCCGGAGCTGGGCACGACGGTCCTGGCGGACGGTCCCAGCGCCGTGGAGGTCGCCCGTCCCAGGGGCCGGGAGGACACCGGCGCGACCACGTTCACGCTGAGCGGCACCAAGGTCGCCACGGTGGACGAGCAGCAGTCGTACGTGCCGGCCGGCGGGCTCTACGAACAGCTGCTGCACCTCACACAGGACCCGAAGTCCAAGCAGTGGCGCATCGACGGGCTTCCCAACGGCGTGGTGATGGGCAAGAGCGACTTCGAGCGCAACTACATGTCCGTCAACAAGTACTACTTCGCCTCCAACACGGACGCCAGGACGGGCGGGCAGACGGCGGTCGCCGATCCCGTCTATGTGCGTGAGCGGGTCGATCCCATGACGCAGATGGTGCGTTCCCTGCTCAACGGGCCGACCAGCTGGCTGAGGCACGTGGTCAGGACGAGCTTCCCCACCGGTACGGCGCTGGAGAAGGGGACCTCGCTGACGCCCGACGATCAGAACAAGCTCACCGTGCCGTTGAACGACCGGGCAGCCCGGGTCGGTCTGAGCAAGTGCACCGAGATGGCCGCTCAACTCCTGTTCACCCTGCGCAACCTCACTCCCGCGGTGGACGAGGTCGAGCTGGAGGCGGGCGACAGGCAGCTGTGCAGCCTCACCGAGGAGCAGGCCGCGACCGAGGCCGAGCGGGGCTCGACGGAGCACGTGGAGTACGTGTACTTCCTCGACGAGAAGCACCGGCTCGTACGGATGCCGGCCGACGACAGCGGCACGACACCGGAGCCCGTGCCGGGCGCGCTGGGCGAGGGCGGAACACCGCTGCGGTCCGTGGCGGTGTCGCGGGACGAGCGGACGGCCGCCGGGGTCGGCACGGACGGCCGGGAGCTGTACGTCGGGTCGCTGGCGCCGGGCGGAGTGCTTGAGGATCCGGTGCTGCGCAGTACGGGCAAGACGGAGCACGACCGGCTGACGGCGCCGAGTTGGGACACCCAGGGCGACCTGTGGGTCGCCGACCGGAACCCGGCCGATCCGCGGCTGCTTCTGCTGGAGAGCGGCGCGGGCGAGCCGCTGGTGGTGAAGACACCGCAGCTGGACGGGCGCATCGAGGCCGTGCGGGTCGCCGCTGACGGCGTGCGCATCGCGCTCGTCGTGGCGAAGGAAGGCAAGTCGTCCCTGCTCATGGGGCGGATCGAGCGCGAGACGAAGTCCGGCGACGAGCGGCCGAGCGTCTCGGTGCTCGACCTGCGTTCCGCGACCCCGGAATGGGAAGAGGTCACGGCCATGTCGTGGGCCGGCGACAGTCGGCTCGTGGTGGTCGGGCGCGAGCAGGACGGCGTGCAGACGATGCGGTACGTCGAGGTCGACGGGTCCACACCGGAAGGGCCGGGGCCGGCTGCCCTCACCGGGGTGAAGGAGATCGCGGCCACGGAGGACGAGCGGGTGCCCCTGGTGGCGTACTCGCAGGACGGCATCGTGCGGCTTCAGGCCGGGGCGCAGTGGCAGAAGGTGGTGACCGACGGGACGGGGCCGGTTTATCCGGGGTGAGTCGTGTCGGTTGCCAGGTACTGAAGGCGGCCGCTTCTGTTCGGGGCGAGGCTCCGGGCGGGGGCGGCCGTTTTCTGTTTCGGGGGGCGGTTTCTTGATGGAGGCGGCCGTTTCCTGATTGGGGGGTGGACTGTCCTTCGGCCAGGGCCGCGGAGTTGTCCACAGGGGGTTTTCCACAGGGGTGGCCGGTGGCCGCGGGCCTTGGCACAGTGGGGGCATGCGGGGGTGGTGGCAGGACCTCACCGACCTGGTGCTGCCGGCCGAGTGCGAAGGCTGCGGGAGGCCTCGTACGGTGCTCTGCGCGGAGTGCCGTACGGCCCTGAGCGGCGCCGCACCGGGCCGGGTGCGACCGGTGACGGAGCCGCCCGGGCTGCCGGTCGTGCACGCGGCGGCCCGGTACGCGGACGAGGTGCGGGCCGTGCTGCTGGCCCACAAGGAGCGGGGCGCCCTGGCCCTGGCGGCACCGCTTGGAGCGGCTCTGGCGGGGGCCGTGCGGGCAGGGCTGCGTGTGGGGCTTCCAGAGGGGCTGCAACCGGGCGGCGAGGCGGGGAGGGGGCTGAACGGGGCGTGGCAGGGAGCCGCAACAGGGGCGGCCGGTGGGCGGTCGGCCGGGAGTGCTGGGCCCGTGCTTCTGGTTCCTGTGCCGTCCGCGCGCAGGGCGGTGCGGGCGCGTGGGCATGATCCGGTGCGGCGGATCGCGCTCGCGGCGGCGGGTGAGCTGCGGCGGGCCGGGACGCCGGCGCGGGTGGTCGACGTTCTGAGGCAGCAGCGAGCGGTGGTCGACCAGTCGGTGCTCAACTCCCGGCAGCGGTTGGACAATCTCGCGGGCGCGCTGGCGGTCGCACCGGGTGGTGCAGGCCTCCTCCGCGGGGGTCCGGTCGTGCTCGTCGACGACCTGATGACGACGGGCGCCTCGCTCGCCGAGGCGGCGCGGGCGGTTGGGGCGGCGACGGTCCAGGAGAGGGGGCCGTACGACCGGGCAGCGCGGTCGGGTGCGTACGACGGGGTGACAACAGCCGTGTGCGGGACGGCGGCTCGGGAAGGAACAGGGGAACGGAGGGCAGGAGTCATGGCGGATGCCGGGAGAGGGACGCACGGGCCGCCCGGAATGGCGGGCGCCGTCCATGCAGGTGAGGTCATCTGCGCGGCCGTGGTCGCGGCATCGCCGGGCTCTTTCGAAATAAACCGGAACTGACTGCGAACTTGCATCGTTGCAGGTAATGAGAGCGCCAATTCACCTGAACGGAGGTACGCCGCTGTAGAGGGTGACGACATCCGTCCGGGCGAGATATGTTCGGTTGTGAGAGAAAGGCGCAGGCCATCCCTCTCCTATCCGAATGCCGTGCTGCGGGTTTTAGGCAATCACCCGTGGCGGTGGGGTGGAGATCTTGCCCATGGGGGAGGAGGAGGTGGAAGTCACCGAGTCCGAGGTTCCGGGGTTCGCCGGAGCCTGGTGCAAAAGGGAGATGCTCCGCAGCTGAGGCGGAGCGATCCGGGAACGGAGTTCTGCGTGGACATCGTCGTCAAGGGCCGCAAGACCGAGGTGCCCGAGCGGTTCCGCAAGCACGTGGCCGAGAAGCTGAAGCTGGAGAAGATCCAGAAGCTCGATGGCAAGGTGATCAGCCTCGACGTCGAGGTGTCCAAGGAGCCCAACCCCCGGCAGGCCGACCGTTGCGACCGAGTGGAGATCACGCTCCGCTCCCGCGGTCCGGTGATCCGGGCAGAGGCAGCGGCCAGCGATCCGTACGCGGCGCTCGATCTGGCGGCGGAGAAGCTGGACGCCCGGCTGCGCAAGCAGCACGACAAGCGTTTCTCGCGTCGGGGCGCGCGCCGGCTCACGGCAGCCGAGGTCCCTGACCACGTTCCGGGCGCAGCGACGCTCAACGGGAACGGCCACACCTTCCAGGAGGAAGAGGCGGACGGAGTTCCCACCAAGAAGATCGGCTCGCTGGAAGTGAAGGGTGAAGGCCCCCTCATCGTCCGCGAGAAGACGCACGTAGCCTCCCCGATGACCCTCGACCAGGCCCTCTACGAGATGGAACTGGTCGGGCACGACTTCTACCTGTTCGTCGACTCCGAGACGAAGGAACCGAGTGTCGTCTACCGGCGACACGCCTACGACTACGGCGTCATCCACCTCAACACGGACCCGATGGTCACCCAGGGGCAGACCCCCGCGGCGGGTGGCACGCTGGGCGGCTGAGGCCCCCGGCCGATGGCTGAGCCGGTGCCCCTGGAGCGCGTGTGCGCCCCCAGGGGCACCGGTGTGCGACCACTTCGCGCCCCGCTCTGTCACCGCAGTGTCGGCTGGGCATGAAATCATGGCCGCACCGGCCCAACCGGTGGGCCGCGGCCTTGGGTTGGCGATGGCACATGACCAGCCACAGCCTTCAGGGGGAGGAACGATGGCGGACAGCTTCGGACCGATGCAGGACGAGGATGCCGACGGCGGCGTCGTCGGCCTGGGCCCGGACGTGGGCTCCTCACGCAAGGAGCCGATCAGAGTCCTCGTCGTGGACGACCATGCCCTCTTCCGTCGGGGACTGGAGATCGTGCTCGCGGCCGAGGAGGACATCCAGGTCGTGGGGGAGGCGGGCGACGGCGCCGAGGCCGTCGACAAGGCTGCCGACCTGCTGCCCGACATCGTCCTGATGGATGTGCGGATGCCGAAGCGCGGCGGGATCGAGGCCTGCACCTCCATCAAGGAAGTGGCCCCCAGCGCCAAGATCATCATGCTGACGATCAGCGACGAGGAGGCGGACCTCTACGACGCGATCAAGGCGGGCGCGACCGGCTATCTCCTCAAGGAGATCTCCACGGACGAGGTGGCGACCGCCATTCGCGCGGTGGCCGACGGGCAGTCCCAGATCAGCCCGTCCATGGCCTCGAAGCTGCTCACCGAGTTCAAGTCGATGATCCAGCGGACGGACGAGCGTCGGCTCGTGCCCGCGCCGCGGCTGACGGACCGTGAGCTGGAGGTCCTCAAGCTCGTCGCCACAGGCATGAACAACCGCGATATCGCCAAGGAACTGTTCATCTCCGAGAACACGGTGAAGAACCACGTGCGCAACATCCTGGAGAAGCTTCAGCTGCATTCCAGGATGGAGGCGGTGGTGTACGCGATGCGGGAGAAGATCCTCGAAATCCGGTAGGCGTCAGGCCAGGGCGCGGGCGAGCTCGGCCGTGAGGGGCTCGCGCAGTTCCGGTGCCTCGACCTGCTCCACCCGTACGTTCGTGCAGGCCACCCAGCTCGCCGCCTCTACCAGTGCCTGGGCGATGGCCGGGACCGCCTTCGGGCCGTCCAGGGTGACCTGCTTCGCCACCAGGGTGCGGCCCTCGCGGGCCGGGTCCACCCGGCCGACGAGACGGCCGCCGGCCAGCACCGGCATCGCGAAGTAGCCGTAGATCCTCTTCTGCTTGGGGACGTAGGCCTCCAGGCGGTGGGTGAAGCCGAAGATCCGTTCTGTTCGGGCCCGTTCCCAGATGAGGGAGTCGAAGGGGGACAGAAGGGTGGTGCGGTGGCGGCCGCGCGGGGGCGTCTCCAGGGCCGCCGGGTCGGCCCAGGCCGGCTTGCTCCAGCCCGCCACCGTGACCGGGACCAGGCCGGAGTCGGCGATCACCGCGTCGACCTGCTCGCCCTTGAGGCGGTGGTAGTCGGCGATGTCCGCGCGGGTGCCGACGCCGAGGGACTGACCCGCCAGGCGGACCAGGCGGCGCAGGCATTCGGTGTCGTCCAGTTCGTCGTGCAGCAAGGAGGCCGGGACGGCGCGCTCGGCGAGGTCGTAGACGCGCTTCCAGCCGCGGCGCTCGACGCAGACCACCTCGCCGTACATGAGTGCGCGCTCGACGGCGACCTTCGAGCCGGACCAGTCCCACCAGTCGCTGGTCTTCTTCGCGCCGCCCAATTCGGTGGCCGTGAGCGGGCCTTCGGCCTTCAGCTGCTTGATCACCTGGTCGTAGGAGCCGTCGGGGAGCTGGTGGTTCCAGTGCGGGCGGTTGCGGTAGGCGCGGCGGCGGAAGGCGAAGTGGGGCCACTCCTCGACCGGGAGAATGCAGGCCGCGTGCGACCAGTACTCGAAGGCGTGGGGCTGTGCCGTGGGAGTGCCGACGGAAGCGGTGTTCCAGTAGGCGTGCTCGACGGTGGTGCGGCCCACGGCTCCCAGGCGGGCGTACGGGATGAGTTCGTGGGAGCGGGCGAGGACCGAGATGGTGTCGAGCTGGACCGCGCCGAGGTGACGGAGGATGCCGCGGACGCCGGACCTGCGGTCGGGGGTGCCGAGGAAGCCCTGGGCGCGCAGGGCGATGCGGCGGGCCTCGTCGGCCGAGAGGTCGGTGATGGGGCGCGGGGTCGTCATGGTCGGCACGATAGGGGGTGGCACTGACAGTGGGGGGTGAGCTGGGGGTTCGGGGTCGACGGGGTGGGGCGGGGGTGGGTTTCGATCGCCTGCGCTGGTGGGGTGCCGTCGGCTGGGGCCGGCGTGGGGGTGGGTGCGCTCGCCCGCGCTTGCGGGGTGCCGCTGCGCCCACCCGTGCGCCCCAGCGGCACGACTGCCCGCAGCTGCGGCGGTGAGAAGGTGTTGCCTGACGGCGTGATGGCTCGCAGCTACGCCGGCTGGGCTCTTGCCGGCAGGTACGGGGCCGTCGACGGCAGGCCCAGGTCCGAGGGGAGCAAGGAACCCACCCAGCAGTCCCGGCGTACGCCTTGGTTGAGGAGGGCGGAGCGGAGGGTGCCTTCGAGGGTGAAGCCGGTGTGTTCGGCGACCGCGCGGGAGGGGGCGTTGCCCACCTCCGCGCGCCATTCCACCCGGTCGATCGCGAGGTGGACGAAGGCCCAGCGGGACGCGGTGAGAACGGCCTCGGTGACGTAGCCGTTGCCGCGGTGCTCCTTCGCGGCCCAGAAGCCGATCTCGGCCTCGCTCATGGAACGCATGGTCAGGCCGAGCATGCCCACCAGGTCCTCCCCTTCGGGGAGGAAGAGCCCCCAGGTGAACATCGAACCGTTTCTCCAGCCCTCCGGGACCAGTTGGTCCGTGAAGCTGCGGGCGTGCTCGTGGAGATAGGGCGAGGGCATCGTGGTCCAGCGCTGGATGTCGGGGTCCTGGACGGCCTCGTAAATGGTGTCGGTGTCCTGCGGGCCGACCGTGCGCATGATGAGGCGGCCCGTGGTGAGCGTGACGGGTTCCATCGGCCGATTCTGCTCGGGGGGTCACCGAACGCGCCATCCATTTCGCGTTGAGTGAGCGCCTGGTCGCATTCCGCACAATTCATGAGAGGAACGCGGCACCATCCGCGACCCCCGGCCGTTGTCCCCTTTGACGGAGATTTGAAGCAGCGAAGGGTCGGCGTCCCCGGCAGGCTCCCGGCGTGGTGGGGTCCTCGCATACGATGGCCGTTGCTCAGTCACGTCAAATGGAACCGACCGTCCCAGGCCCGACCGGCAAGGAGACCAACCCCCGTGTCCGTCCTCTCGAAGATCATGCGTGCAGGCGAAGGCAAGATCCTGCGCAAGCTGCACCGCATCGCGGACCAGGTCAACTCCATCGAAGAGGACTTCGTCGACCTCTCCGACGCCGAGCTGCGGGCTCTCACCGAGGAGTACAAGCAGCGCTACGCCGATGGTGAGAGCCTGGACGACCTGCTCCCCGAGGCGTTTGCCACAGTCCGCGAGGCCGCCAAGCGCGTCCTCGGCCAGCGTCACTACGACGTGCAGATCATGGGCGGCGCCGCCCTCCACCTCGGCTACGTGGCCGAGATGAAGACCGGTGAGGGCAAGACCCTCGTGGGCACCCTCCCCGCGTATCTGAACGCGCTGGCCGGCAAGGGCGTCCACCTGATCACGGTCAACGACTACCTGGCCGAGCGCGACTCCGAGATGATGGGCCGCGTCCACAAGTTCCTGGGCCTGAACGTCGGTTGCATTCTCGCCAACATGACGCCGGCCCAGCGCCGCGAGCAGTACGCGTGCGACATCACGTACGGCACGAACAACGAGTTCGGCTTCGACTACCTGCGCGACAACATGGCGTGGTCCAAGGACGAGCTCGTCCAGCGCGGCCACAACTTCGCCATCGTCGACGAGGTCGACTCCATCCTCGTCGACGAGGCCCGTACGCCGCTGATCATCTCCGGCCCGGCCGACCAGGCCACCAAGTGGTACGGCGACTTCGCCAAGCTGGTCATCCGCCTGAAGAAGGGCGAGCCCGGCAACCCCCTCAAGGGCATCGAGGAGACCGGCGACTACGAGGTCGACGAGAAGAAGCGCACGGTCGCCATCCACGAGTCCGGCGTCAGCAAGGTCGAGGACTGGCTGGGCATCGACAACCTCTACGAGTCGGTGAACACGCCTCTGGTGGGCTACCTGAACAACGCCATCAAGGCCAAGGAGCTCTTCAAGAAGGACAAGGACTACGTCGTCATCGACGGCGAAGTCATGATCGTCGACGAGCACACCGGCCGTATCCTCGCCGGCCGCCGCTACAACGAGGGCATGCACCAGGCGATCGAGGCGAAGGAAGGGGTGGCGATCAAGGACGAGAACCAGACGCTCGCCACGATCACCCTGCAGAACTTCTTCCGCCTCTACAAGCGCCACGACCAGGACGGCAAGGAACAGCCCGGCCTGTCCGGCATGACCGGTACGGCGATGACCGAGGCCGCCGAGTTCCACCAGATCTACAAGCTCGGCGTCGTCCCGATCCCGACCAACAAGCCGATGATCCGCAACGACCAGTCGGACCTGATCTACCGCACCGAGGTCGCGAAGTTCGAGGCGGTCGTCGACGACATCGTCGAGAAGCACGAGAAGGGCCAGCCGATCCTCGTCGGTACGACGTCGGTCGAGAAGTCCGAGTACCTGTCGCAGCAGCTGAGCAAGCGCGGCGTCCAGCACGAAGTGCTGAACGCCAAGCAGCACGACCGTGAGGCGATCATCGTCGCCCAGGCCGGCCGCAAGGGCGCCGTGACCGTGGCCACCAACATGGCCGGCCGTGGTACGGACATCAAGCTCGGCGGCAACCCCGAGGACCTCGCCGAGGCGGAGCTGCGCCAGCGCGGCCTCGACCCCGAGGAGCACATCGAGGAGTGGGCGCACGCCCTGCCCGCCGCCCTGGAGAAGGCCGAGCACGCGGTCAAGGCCGAGAAGGACGAGGTCGAGAGCCTCGGCGGTCTCTACGTCCTGGGCACCGAGCGCCACGAGTCGCGGCGTATCGACAACCAGCTGCGCGGTCGTTCCGGCCGTCAGGGCGACCCGGGCGAGTCCCGCTTCTACCTGTCCCTGGGCGACGACCTCATGCGTCTGTTCAAGGCGCAGATGGTCGAGCGCGTGATGTCGATGGCGAACGTCCCGGACGACGTGCCGATCGAGAACAAGATGGTCACGCGCGCGATCGCGTCCGCGCAGTCGCAGGTCGAGCAGCAGAACTTCGAGACGCGCAAGAACGTCCTGAAGTACGACGAGGTCCTCAACCGCCAGCGCGAGGTCATCTACGGCGAGCGTCGCCGCGTCCTGGAGGGCGAGGACCTGCACGAGCAGGTGCAGCACTTCATGGACGACACGATCGACGCGTACATCACGGCGGAGACCGCCGAGGGCTTCGCCGAGGAGTGGGACCTGGACCGGCTGTGGGGCGCCTTCAAGCAGCTCTACCCGGTGGCGGTCACCATCGACGAGCTGGAGGAGACGGCCGGTGACCGTGCGGGTCTGACCGCCGAGTTCGTCTCCGACTCCATCAAGGACGACATCCACTCCCAGTACGAGGCGCGTGAGGCGCAGCTGGGCTCCGAGATCATGCGTGAGCTGGAGCGCCGGGTCGTGCTGTCGGTCCTGGACCGCAAGTGGCGCGAGCACCTCTACGAGATGGACTACCTCCAGGAGGGCATCGGCCTGCGCGCGATGGCGCAGAAGGACCCGCTGGTCGAGTACCAGCGCGAGGGCTTCGACATGTTCACCGCGATGATGGAGGGCATCAAGGAGGAGTCCGTCGGCTACCTGTTCAACCTGGAGGTCCAGGTCGAGCAGCAGGTCGAGGAGGTCCCGGTCGAGGACGCCAAGCCGTCGCTCGACAAGCAGGACGCGGTGCCGGCCCAGGCGGGTGCCCGTCCGGAGATCCGCGCCAAGGGTCTCGACGCCCCGCAGCGGCGGAACCTGCACTTCTCCGCGCCGACGGTCGACGGCGAGGGCGGCACCGTCGAGGGCGACTGGGACGACGACGGCGAGCCGGTGCGTTCGGAGGCCGACGGTCTCACGCGCGCGGAGCGGCGCAAGCAGTCCCGTGGCGGGCGTCGCCGCAAGAAGTAGCCGGGCGCGGTGCCCGAGAGGGCGCCGTACAGGCTGAGAGGGCCGGGTCACCTTGGGGTGCCCGGCCCTTTGGCGTGCGTACAGCGCGTGCGTATGGCGCGTGCGTACGGCGCCGGCGCGGCCTCAGTCGTCGTCCGTGCGCGGCCTGCGTGGGCCGCCCAGTTCGACCGCGGTGCAGCGCCAGCGCAGATCCCGGCCCTGTTCCAGGCGGAACGCCATCGCGCGCAGCCGGTCGCCGGCGCCGATGCGGGCGAAGACCTCGATGGCGCCGGGGGAGGGGACGTAGTAGCCGATGTCCCGGACGACGGGGCGGGTGCCGCGGGTGGTGCGCAGGGGGCCGCGTTCGGCGAGCCAGGCCAGGTCGTCGTAGGCGCGGCCCGCGGTGTGCCGGAGCATGAAGTGGACGGGGCGCTGTCCGCTCAGGACCGCGAGGAGGCGGTCGGCGAAGACGTCGGTGGGGCGGGGCTGCGGGACGGCCGCGGGGACGGCGGAGACGGGGCGGCGAGGCGTCTGGGGCGGTACGGCGGGGGAAGGGGCGGTGAGGCCGCCCTGGAGGGCCGGGAAGGGGGTGCTCCGGGTTGGGGCTGGGGCCGTGTCCGTGAGGGTGGCTGTGGCCGTGGGGGTGGAGCGGTTGTCCGGTGCCGTGCCGCGGCGCTTCGACGTCGTGTCGCTCGGGGCCGGGGTTGGGCGGGTGTCGCGGGGCCTGGTGCGGGTGGAGAGCCTGCCGGAGGGCGGGGAGCCCGGGGGGCGGCCGTCGGGGGTTGCTGTGCGGGTGGCGCCCGAGCCCGGGATGCGGGGTGGGGTGCCGCCGGGGCGGCGCGTGTCGCGGCGGCCCGGCGGGCGGGCGCCCGGGTGGTGGCCCTGTGCCCTCGTCATGACCTTGTTCATGGGTGCCCCTCGCATCGACGGGCCCGGGCGATACCGGGCAGTAACTTCGCGGTTGGGGATCTTGTACGGGGATGGCGAGGGCGACGGCAAGCGTGGGTGGGGGTCGGGTGCAGGGGCCGGAAAGTTCACTTATCCGGGTGAGACGGGGTGGGCGGAGCCCGGGTCGGCGGGGGTGTGGGGGGTGAGTTTCGGGACGGGGGTGGACGGTGTCGGGGGCATGGGTGGGGACTCGAAAGGGGACGCCCGCACGTATCCTGAAGGCCCTTCGGGAAGTGCGGGAACGCCTTCTCCGGAGACCTCTGCGGAGCCCTCCGACCACGAAAGCGGCCAGCCATGCGCGTCTACGTCCCTCTGACCCTTCTCGGTCTCGCCGAGGCGTACGAGACGGGTGAACTGGGGGCCGGGTCGCTCGTCGCCTACGCCGTCACGCCCGGGCTGCGCGAGTGGTACCTCTCCGACGACATCGAGGAGCTGGAGTACGCCGCGCTGAACCGTGCCGCGCTGGCCTCCCTGCGGCTGCTGGCGGCGGAACCGGGGGCGTTGCGGCGTCGGGTCGTGGTCGCCGTCGACGTGCCCGACGGGGCGGCGACGGCCGACCCCGACCGGGGGCTCGACCCGGCGGCGCTCGGTGAGGTGCGCGTGTCGGGGCCCGTACCGCTGGCGAAGGCCGCGTCGGTGCATGTCGATGCCGATGACGCGGAGGCGGACGTGACCGCCGCGGCCGCCGCGCTGGAGGCGGCGGACGGCGGGGACGACGACGCGCAGTTCGTCGTGGACGGGGCCGAGGACCACGAGCTGCTGTGGTACGCGACGCAGGAGATCCCGAACCTGGTGGGGCTCGGCGGCTGAGTGTGCCGGTGGTGCCTGCTGTGCCTGCTACGGCTCTGTGGCTGTGACCTGCGGTTCTCTTGATTGTCAGTGGCGGCGGGTACGTTTTTGGCATGGGGAAGCAGACAGGAGCGCACATTGTCTGGGACTGGAACGGGACGCTGTTCCATGACAATGACGCGATCATCGGGGCGACGAACGCGGCGTTCGCCGAGCTGGGGCTGGCGCCGATCACGATGGAGCAGTACCGGGCGCTGTACTGCGTGCCGGTGCCGAAGTTCTACGAGCGGCTGCTCGGGCGGCTGCCGACGGACGCCGAGTGGGAGGTCATGGATGAGACCTTCCACCGGTACTACGCCGAGCACCGGGTGCGGTGCGGGCTGACCGCGGGTGTGACCGAGCTGCTGGCGGACTGGCGGTCGTCGGGGCGCAGCCAGTCGATTCTCAGCATGTACGTCCATGACGAACTGGTTCCGCTGGTGCGGGGGTTCGGGATCGAGGGGCACTTCATACGGGTCGACGGGCGGACCGGGCCGTCCGGAGGCAGCAAGGCCGAGCACATGGTGCGGCACCTCGGGGCGCTGGCCGGGGTTGATCCCGCGCGGACGGTGGTGATCGGGGACGCTGCCGATGACGCGGTGGCGGCGCGGCATGTGGGGGCGCGGGCCGTGCTGTACACCGGGGGGTCGCACGGGCGGGCCAGCCTTGAGGAAGCGGGGGTGCCGGTGGTGGACACCTTGGACGAGGCGGTTGCGGAGGCGGAGCGGCTGGCGGCGTAGGGGGAGCGGGGGTGGGGCGTGCGGCCGGCCCTCGCAAGGAGCCCGTCGCACGACCCACCTGGGGTCCTTTGAGGTCAGACCCGTCCGGGGTTCCGGTCAGGTCACCGGTGCCTTCGCGCGCAGGACCGTGAGGAACTCTCGCATCCAGGCGGAGTGGTCCGGCCAGGCGCGGGAGGAGACCAGGGTGCCGTCGACGACCGCCTCGGCGTCCTGGAAAGTGGCGCCGGCGGCCTGCATGTCGATTTCCAGGGCGGGGTACGCCGTGACGCGGCGGCCGCGGAGGCCGTCGATCGCGGCGGTGAGCAGGGGGCCGTGGCAGATCTGGGCGATCGGCTTGTCGGCATCGAAGAACGACTTGATGATCTTGCGGAGTTCGGGGTCGTTGCGGAGGTATTCGGGGGCGCGGCCGCCCGGGATGACGACGGCGGCGTACTGACCGGGCTCGACCTCGGAGAAGGCGAGGTCGGCGGGCCAGGTGTAGCCGGGCTTTTCGGTGTAGGTGTCGAAGCCGGGTTCGAAGTCGTGGACGACGAACTGGAGCTTCTTGCGGGTGGGGGCGGCGATGTGGACGTCGTAGCCTTCCTCGCGGAGGCGTTGGTAGGGGTACAGGACCTCCAGTGACTCTGCTGCGTCGCCGGTGACGATGAGGATTTTCGCTGTCATGTCGGTGCGCTCCCCTTGTGCCGGTGGTTGGCGTCGCCGTCGGGCGTCTCTTGGAACCGTGCCTCGGGCTGGTGGGGTTGCCAAGGGGGCCTGCGTGTGGCGTTGGGTGGCGGTTGGGGTGAGTGCACTTGCCCGGCGCCGTCGGTTCTTGCCGGCCGGGGGTGGGTCGCGCGGCCCGGCGCTTACGGGGTGCCGCGGGTTGGGGCCGGCGTGGGGGTGGGTCGCGCAGCCCGGCGCTAACGGGGCGCCGCCTGCGCCCACCCGTGCCGCCCCAGGCGGCACGCATGCCCGCAGGTTGGGCGGCTTCATCGGCACCGTCTGCTCGGGCAGCCGCCACCCCCCTGCCGCGCAGCTACGTCACCCCCACCCCCACCGCCCCTGTGCAGAACGTCAAAGTTCCACCCCTAGTTTTGTACACATACGGCTCATGACGGGCCCCCCGTCAGGAGCGATAGCCTTGTGGCGTGATCAGCGCGATAGCTCGCGGGGGCACCGTCGCCCCTGCCCTGCGCCCGGTGAGTACGGATGACATCCGTGACCGGGCGGCAGTCGCTGGTCTTCGCGGGCGGGGACGGGGCGTGAGAGTTCCCCGGATGTCGCACAACCCCACGGTGCAGATACTGCCGAGAGCAGTGTCACACCCGTCGGGTGCGGCGAAAATGGCTGATATCCCCCCGCTCATCTCACCTCGCGGCATAGCGTCGAAGCAGACCGGACACCCCGCGTCACGACGTAACGCCGGAGGAGACGAGACCGTACTTCCTTCAACGTCACGCAACGGCGCGCGACAGGAGCCAGAGGACAATGCAGACCAAGCTGGACGAAGCCAAGGCCGAGCTGCTCGAACGGGCCGCCCGGGTAGCTGAGAACAGCCCGGTCGGGGGGCACCTACCGACTGGGACACCGGGCGAGAGCACCCCGGACCGGGACACCGTGCTCTCGTTCCTCCAGCGTTACTACCTGCACACCGCCCCGGAGGACCTCAGCGACCGTGACCCGGTCGACGTCTTCGGAGCCGCTTTCTCGCACTACCGGCTGGCCGAGACGCGCCCGCAGGGCACGGCCAACGTGCGGGTCCACACGCCCACGGTGGAAGAGAACGGGTGGACCTGCAGCCACTCCGTGGTCGAGGTCGTCACCGACGACATGCCCTTCCTGGTCGACTCCGTCACCAACGAGCTGACCCGGCAGGGGCGTGGGATTCACGTCGTCATCCATCCCCAGGTCATCGTCCGCCGCGATGTCACCGGCAAGCTCGTCGAGGTGCTCACCGCGCCCCCGGCCGCCGGTGAGCGTCCGCACGACGCGCACACCGAGTCCTGGATCCACGTCGAGATCGACCGCGAGACCGACCGCGCCGATCTGAAGCAGATCACCAACGATCTGCTGCGTGTCCTGTCCGACGCCCGTGAGGCCGTCGAGGACTGGGAGAAGATGCGCGACGCGGCGATGCGCATCGGCGAGAGCCTCGGCGAGGAGGACGTGCCCGGCGACCTGGCCCGGCCCGAGGTCGAGGAGGCCCGCGAGCTGCTGCGCTGGCTGGCCGCCGATCACTTCACCTTCCTGGGCTACCGGGAGTACCAGCTGCGGGACGACGACTCCCTCGCGGCCGTCCCCGGCACCGGGCTCGGCATCCTCCGCTCCGACCCGCACCACGCCGGCGCGGACTCCCACCCCGTCAGCCCCTCCTTCGAGCGGCTGCCCGCGGACGCCCGCGCCAAGGCCCGTGAGCACAAGCTGCTGGTGCTCACCAAGGCCAACAGCCGCGCCACCGTGCACCGGCCGTCGTACCTGGACTACATCGGCGTCAAGAAGTTCGACGCGCAGGGGAACGTCGTCGGTGAGCGGCGCTTCCTCGGACTGTTCTCCTCGGCCGCGTACACCGAGTCCGTCCGCCGTGTGCCCGTCATCCGGCGCAAGGTCGACGAGGTCCTCAAGCGCGCCGGGTTCTCGCCTAACAGCCACGACGGGCGCGACCTGCTCCAGATCCTGGAGACCTACCCGCGCGACGAGCTCTTCCAGACGCCCGTCGACGAGCTCCAGTCGATCGTCACCAGCGTCCTGTACCTCCAGGAGCGCCGGCGCCTGCGGCTCTACCTGCGCCAGGACGAGTACGGGCGCTACTACTCCGCCCTCGTCTACCTGCCCCGCGACCGCTACACCACCGGCGTGCGCCTGCGGATCATCGACATCCTGAAGGAGGAGCTCGGCGGCACCAGCGTCGACTTCACCGCCTGGAACACCGAGTCGATCCTCTCCCGGCTGCACTTCGTGGTCCGTGTCCCGCAGGGCACCGAGCTGCCGGAGCTCAGCGACACCGACAAGGACCGCATCGAGGCACGGCTGGTCGAGGCGGCCCGTTCCTGGGCCGACGGCTTCGCCGAGGCGCTCAACGCCGAGCTCGGCGAGGAGCGGGCGGCGGAGCTGCTGCGCCGCTACAACAACGCCTTCCCCGAGGGCTACAAGGCCGACCACATCCCGCGCGCGGCGGTCGCCGACCTCGTCCACCTCGAACAGCTCACCGAGGAGCACAACTTCGCGCTGAGCCTGTACGAGCCCGTCGGCGCCGCTCCCGAGGAGCGCCGCTTCAAGATCTACCGCAAGGGTGCGGCGATCTCCCTCTCCGCCGTCCTGCCGGTCCTCAACCGGCTCGGCGTCGAGGTCGTCGACGAGCGGCCGTACGAACTGCGCTGCACCGACCGCAGTGTCGCCTGGATCTACGACTTCGGTCTGCGTATGCCGGCCGCGAAGAACGGCGACTACAGCGGCGACGACGCCCGCGAGCGCTTCCAGGAGGCCTTCGCCGCCACCTGGACCGGGCAGGCCGAGAACGACGGCTTCAACGCGCTGGTGCTGAGCGCCGGGCTGAGCTGGCGCCAGGCCATGGTGCTGCGGGCCTATGCGAAGTACCTGCGGCAGGCCGGTTCCACGTTCTCGCAGGACTACATGGAGGACACCCTCCGCAACAACGTCCACACCACGCGGCTGCTCGTCTCCCTGTTCGAGGCGCGGATGTCCCCGGACCGGCAGCGTGCCGGGCACGAGATCGTGGACGCGCTGCTCGAAGAGGTCGACGCGGCCCTGGAGCAGGTGGCCTCGCTCGACGAGGACCGGATCCTCAGGTCCTTCCTCACCGTCATCAAGGCGACCCTGCGGACGAACTTCTTCCAGGAGGCGCTGGGCGGCAAGCCGCACGACTACGTCTCCATGAAGTTCGACCCGCAGGCCATCCCGGACCTGCCGGCGCCGCGCCCCGAGTTCGAGATCTGGGTGTACTCGCCGCGCGTCGAGGGTGTGCACCTGCGCTTCGGCAAGGTCGCGCGCGGTGGTCTGCGCTGGTCCGACCGGCGTGAGGACTTCCGGACCGAGATCCTCGGCCTGGTCAAGGCGCAGATGGTGAAGAACACCGTCATCGTGCCGGTCGGCGCCAAGGGCGGCTTCGTCGCCAAGCAGCTGCCCGACCCGGGCGTGGACCGGGACGCGTGGCTGGCCGAGGGCATCGCCAGCTACAAGACCTTCATCTCGGCGCTGCTCGACATCACCGACAACATGGTGGCCGGAGAGGTCGTCCCGCCCGCCGACGTCGTCCGGCACGACGAGGACGACACCTACCTCGTGGTCGCCGCCGACAAGGGCACCGCGACCTTCTCCGACATCGCCAACGGGGTCGCCGAGAACTACAACTTCTGGCTCGGCGACGCCTTCGCCTCCGGCGGCTCGGCCGGTTACGACCACAAGGGCATGGGCATCACCGCCCGCGGCGCCTGGGAGTCCGTCAAGCGGCACTTCCGGGAGCTGGGCGTGGACACCCAGAGCGAGGACTTCACGGTCGTCGGCATCGGTGACATGTCCGGTGACGTGTTCGGCAACGGCATGCTGCTCAGCGAGCACATCCGGCTGGTGGCCGCCTTCGACCACCGGCACATCTTCATCGACCCGAACCCGGACGCGGCCACCTCCTACGCCGAGCGCCGCCGCGTCTTCGAGCTGCCCCGCTCCAGCTGGGCCGACTACAGCACCGAGCTGATCTCGGCGGGCGGCGGCGTCTTCCCGCGTACCGCCAAGGCGATCCAGGTCAACGCCCACATCCGCGAGGCCCTCGGCATCGAGGGCAAGGTGTCCAAGATGACGCCGGCCGAGCTGATGAAGGCGATCCTGAAGGCGCCGGTGGACCTGCTGTGGAACGGCGGCATCGGTACGTACGTCAAGGCCTCCGTCGAGACCCACGCGGACGTCGGCGACAAGGCCAACGACGCCATCCGGGTCGACGGCGCCGATCTGCGCGTCAAGGTCGTCGGCGAGGGCGGCAACCTGGGCCTGACCCAGCTCGGCCGGATCGAGTTCGCCACGCACGGCGGCCGGGTCAACACCGACGCCATCGACAACAGCGCGGGCGTGGACACCTCCGACCACGAGGTGAACATCAAGATCCTGCTCAACGGCCTGGTGACCGAGGGCGACATGACCGTCAAGCAGCGCAACAAGCTGCTCGCGGAAATGACCGACGAGGTCGGCCGGCTGGTCCTGCGCAACAACTACGCGCAGAACACGGCGATCGCCAACGCCCTGACCCAGTCCAAGGACATGCTCCACGCCCAGCAGCGCTTCATGCGCCACCTGGTGCGCGAGGGCCGGCTGGACCGGGGGCTGGAGTTCCTGCCCACCGACCGCCAGATCCGCGAACGCCTCAACCAGGGCCACGGTCTGACCGGCCCGGAGACGGCCGTCCTGCTGGCGTACACGAAGATCACGGTCGCCGAGGAGCTGCTGCACACCTCGCTGCCGGACGACCCGTATCTGCACCGGCTGCTGCACGCGTACTTCCCGTCCGCGCTGCGCGAGAACTTCTCCGAGCACATCGACAACCACCCGCTGCGCCGTGAGATCACCACGACCGTGCTGGTCAACGACACGGTCAACACGGGCGGTACGACCTACCTGCACCGGCTGCGCGAGGAGACCGGTGCCTCGCTGGAGGAGATCGTCCGGGCGCAGACCGTGGCCCGCGCGATCTTCCGCGCGGCGGCGGTGTGGGACGCGGTGGAGGCCCTGGACAACCAGGCCGAGGCCGACGTGCTCACCCGGATCCGGCTGCACTCGCGCCGGCTGGTGGAGCGCGGCACGCGCTGGCTGCTCAACAACCGGCCGCAGCCGCTCCAGCTCACCGAGACCGTCGAGTTCTTCGGCGAGCGGGTCGAGCAGGTGTGGCAGCAGCTGCCGAAGCTGCTGCGCGGCGCGGACCTGGAGTGGTACCAGCAGATCTTCGACGAGCTGTCCGGCGCCGGCGTCCCGGACGAACTCGCCACGCGCGTGGCCGGGTTCTCCTCCGCCTTCCCGGCGCTCGACATCGTCTCGGTGGCCGACCGCATGGGCAGGGAGCCGCTGGATGTCGCCGAGGTCTACTACGACCTCGCCGACCGGCTGCGGATCACCCAGCTCATGGACCGCATCATCGAGCTGCCCCGCAGCGACCGCTGGCAGTCCATGGCCCGCGCCTCCATCCGCGAGGACCTGTACGCGGCGCACTCCGCGCTGACCTCGGACGTTCTCGCGGTCGGCAACGGCACCTCCACGCCGGAGCAGCGCTTCAAGGCGTGGGAGCAGAAGAACGCGGCGATCCTCGGCCGGGCGCGCACCACCCTGGAGGAGATCCAGGGCTCGGACGCGTTCGACCTCGCCAACCTGTCGGTGGCGATGCGGACGATGCGGTCGCTGCTGCGCACGCATTCGTAGGCGGTACGACGACCAGGGCGCCCCGAGCCTTTCCCGGCTCGGGGCGCCCTGGTCTGCGTAGGGGCTAGGCGGCCACCTTGGGCTTGGGCTTCGGCTTGGCCTTGGGCTTCTTGTCGCCGGTGAAGGCCTCGTACTCCTTCAGGACGTCCTCGGTGGGGCCGTCCATGCGCAGTTCGCCGCGTTCCAGCCACAGCACGCGGTCGCAGGTGTCGCGGATCGACTTGTTGTTGTGGCTGACCAGGAAGACCGTGCCGGCGTGCTGGCGCAGTTCGCGGATGCGGGCCTCGGAGCGCTTCTGGAAGGAGCGGTCGCCGGTGGCGAGGGCCTCGTCGATGAGGAGGACGTCGTGGTCCTTGGCGGCGGCGATGGAGAAGCGGAGGCGGGCGCCCATGCCGGAGGAGTAGGTGCGCATGGGCAGGGTGATGAAGTCGCCCTTCTCGTTGATGCCGGAGAAGTCGACGATCTCCTGGTAGCGCTCCTTGATCTGCTCGCGGAACATGCCCATGGCGAGGCCGCCGAGATAGACGTTGCGCTCGCCGGTCAGGTCGCCCATCAGGGCGGCGTTGACGCCGAGGAGGGAGGGCTGGCCGTCGGTGTAGATGGCGCCGTTCTCCACGGGCAGCAGGCCGGCGACCGCCTTGAGCAGGGTGGACTTGCCGGAGCCGTTGGTGCCGATGAGCCCGATGGCCTCGCCGCGGTACGCGACGAAGGACACGTTCTTCACCGCGTGGACCTTGCGCACGCCGGCCGCCTTCTCGGTCTGCTTGCGGCGCAGGATGCGGTTGAGGGCGGCGGTGGCGGAGCCGCGTCCGGCGCCGGTGCCGTTGACCCGGTAGACGATGTCGACGCGGTCGGCGACGACGGTGGGGGTCTGCTCGTTGGTGTTCTCAGCCACGGCCGTACGTCTCCTCAGCCTTCCAGAAGTAGATGAAGCCGCCGACTCCGGCGAGCAGGGCCCAGCCGGTCGCGAGGGCCCACACATGCGGGGGCAGCTGGCTCGCGTGGAAACTGTCGATCAGCGCGAAGCGCATCAGGTCGATGTAGACGGCGGCCGGGTTCGCCTGGAGGACGGGGCCGACCCAGCCCGGCAGGTCGTTGTGCTTGCTGAGCAGGTGGTCGATGCTCCACATCACGCCGGACACATACATCCAGGTGCGCAGGACGAAGGGCATGAGCTGGGCGATGTCCGGGGTCTTGGCCCCGATCCGCGCCATGATCATCGAGACGCCGGCGTTGAAGGTGAACTGGAGCACCAGGACCGGGACCGCCAGCACCCAGGAGGCGGCGACGGGGACGCCGAAGGCGAGCAGGATGACCACCAGGGCGGCCATCGAGAACAGCAGCTGCTGGAGCTGCTGGAGGCAGAAGGAGACCGGGAGCGCGGCCCGCGGGAAGTGCAGGGCGCGGACGAGGCCGAGGTTGCCGGAGATCGCGCGGGTGCCGGCGAGGATCGAGCTCTGGGAGAAGGTCCAGATGAACACGCCCGTGACCAGGAACGGGACGTAGTCCGGCACGCCCTTCTTGGTGCCCAGCAGCACACCGAAGATCAGGAAGTAGACGGCCGCGTTCAGCAGCGGGTTCATCACCTGCCAGACCTGGCCGAGCTTTGCCTGGCTGTACTGGGCGGTGAGTTTGGCGGTGGAGAACGCGGTGATGAAGTGGCGCCGGTCCCACAGCTGTCGGACGTACTCGGGCAGGGTCGGGCGGGCGCCGCTGACCGCGAGGCCGTGGCGGGCGGCGAGAGCCGCGAGGTCGACGTCGGGTGGGGCCGTCGTCGTCGGGGGCGGTGTGTCGAGGACCTGGCTCACATCCGCTGCTTTCGCTCGGGGGGTGGGATGCGCGGTCCCGTCGCCGGGAGTTTCCTCACCGGACTCCTTACGTTTTCTTACGTCGGGACGGGACCGTATCGTCGCAACGCGAGCGTAGGCCGATCGGACGTCGGAACGCAACCGTTTCGTCGTCACGCCCTATGCTGGTCCGCATGACGACGAACGCCGACGGACCCCAGCAGCGTCCGCGCCGCCGGGCACCCGCGGGGGCGGCCGTGCTGCGGGCGGACGTGACGGAAGCCATCCGCGCGGCCGTCTTCGAGGAGCTCGCGGCCGTCGGCTACGCGCGGATGTCCATCGAGGGGATCGCGCGCCGCGCGGGCGTCGGCAAGACGGCGGTGTACCGGCGCTGGCGCTCCAAGCTGCACCTGGTCCTGGACGTCGTCTCGGCGCTGGCCGTACAGGGCCTTCCCGCACCGGACACGGGATCCCTGGAAACCGACCTTCGACTGCTCTACGAGGTGACCTCCCGCGCCCTGCGCCACCCCGTCGCCTCGCAGATCATCCCCGACCTCCAGGCCGAGGCGGCCCGCAACCCCGAGATCGCCGAGGCCCTGCAGAAGGCGCTGAGGGAAGGCCAGGACGGGGTCGCGAGCGGCATCGTGGCGGCGGCGAAACGACGCGGCGAGATGCGTCCGGACGCCGACGAGGACCTGGCCCTCGACCTGATCTCGGGCCCCCTGTACTGGCGCTCGGTGGTGATCCGCACCCCGAAACTGCCCAAGGGCTACCTGGGGTCGCTGGCCCGGGGGACGGAGGCGGCGCTCAAGGCGCTCTAGCCGGCCGGCCGGAGGCGTTCAGGCGCGTGCCGCCTCCGGGTGCAGGCGTACCCAGCCCTCCCAGGCCGAGGTGATCATGTCCTGGACGTCGTGCTTGGCCTTCCAGCCGAGTTCGGTGGCGATGCGGTCGGCGGAGGCGACCACCCGGGCCGGGTCGCCGGGGCGGCGGGGCGTGGTCGTGGGCGGACGGTCGTAGCCGGTGAGGGCGTTGATCAGGTCGATCATTCCGCGGACCGATACGCCCTCGCCGCGGCCGATGTTGAGGGTGAGGTCGCGGCCCGGGGCCGAGCGCAGGGCGTGGGCCGCGGCGACGTGGGCCTCGGCCAGGTCGACGACGTGGATGTAGTCGCGGATGCAGGTGCCGTCCGGGGTCGGGTAGTCGTCGCCGAAGATGCGCGGGGGCTCGTTCTCGGTGAGCTTCTCGAAGACCATGGGGATGAGGTTGAAGACGCCGGTGTCGGCGAGTTCCGGGGTGGCCGCGCCCGCCACGTTGAAGTAGCGGAGCGACGCCGTGGACAGGCCGGTCGCGCGGCCCGTCGCCCGCACCAGCCACTCGCCCGCCAGCTTCGTCTCGCCGTACGGCGACATCGGCAGGCAGGGCGTCTCCTCCGTCACCAGCTCCACGTCCGGCATGCCGTAGACCGCCGCCGAGGACGAGAACACGAACGAGGGAACGCCGGCCGCCGTCACCTCCTCCAGCAGGACGCGCAGGCCCTCGACGTTCTCCCGGTAGTAGTGCAGGGGCCGGTCGACCGACTCGCCGACCTGCTTCTTGGCCGCGAGATGCACGACGCCGGTGATCTCGTGGTCCGCGAGGGCGCGCGCGATGTGCTCGCCGTCCAGCGTGGAGCCCACGACCAGCGGGACCCCGTCGGGCACGCGCTCGGCGATGCCGGCGGACAGATCGTCGTAGACCACGGTCCGCTCGCCCGCCTCGGTCATCGCGCGGACGACGTGCGCCCCGATGTAGCCGGCGCCGCCGGTGATCAGCCAGGTCATGTGCGGCCGTCCCCTCGTCAGTTGGCCCGTGCGTGGAGCATATCCACTCGGATTGGCCGTCAATGAACGGTAAGTGTCGGCCGGTCGCACAGGATCTGGGCTGTGGTGAGGAGACGCGGCTGGGTGGCGGTGGGCGTGCCCGCGGGCTCGATGTCCGTGGTCGGGCTGTGGGGGATCGACCGCGGGGGCATATGGCGCGACGAGGCGGTCACCTTCCAGGTCGCGCGCCGGTCCGTCCCGCAGATCTGGCGGTTGCTGCACGGCGTGGACGCGGTGCACGGCCTGTACTACCTCCTCATGCACGCCGTCGTCGCCGTCCGCCCCGGCGAGGTGGCCCTGCGGCTCCCGTCGGTCTGCGGGGCGGCCGCGACGGCGGCTCTCGTGGCGGCGCTCGGTGTACGGCTGGGCCGCCCGCGGGTCGGGCTGTGGGCCGGACTGATGTACGCGATGACGCCGCTGGCCGGTCACTACGCCCAGGAGGGACGGTCGTACGCGCTGGTCGCGGCGGGCGTGGCGGGCGCGACGCTGCTGTTGGTGCGCGGGGTGTGGGGGCCGGAGGGCGGCTGGACGTGGTGGGGGTACGGCGGTGTCGTCGCCGTGACCTGTCTGCTGCACGAACTGGCGGTGCTGGTGCTGTGCGCGCATGCGGTGACGTTGGCCGCGGCGCGGGCGGGGCGGAGGGTGTGGACGGCCTGGGCAGGGTCGGCGGCGGGGGTCTGCGCCCTGCTGGTGCCGCTGGTCGTGGTGTCGCGGGAACAGGCGGGGCAGGTCGGGTGGCTGCCGGAGCCGGGGTGGGGGAGCGCGGTGCGGCTGCTGCGGAGCTTTGTGGTGGCGCCGGCGGGGGCGGTGTTCGAGGTGGGGGTGGTGCTGATGCTGGTGGGCGTGGTGGCGGTGGGGGGCCGGGCCGTGGCGGTGGCGCTGCCGCTGATGGTGGTGCCACCGGGGTTGCTGATGCTGGTGTCGCAGGTGCGGCCGATGTACGACGACCGGTACGTGCTGTACGCCATGGCGGGGGCGCCGCTGCTGGTGGCCGTGGGGGCGGATCGGGTGGCGGGGGCCGTGGCCGGCCTGCGGATCGGTGGCCGGGTGCAGGGCGCCGCCGGTGCCCTCGCCCTTCTCCTCGTCTTCCTGCACCACCTCCCCCTCCATCGCGAGGACCGCACCCCCGACCGCCGTCCCGACAATCTCGCGGCCGTCTCCTCCCTGGCCGGCCGGCAGATCGGGCCCGGGGAGCCGGTGCTGTTCGTGCCCTCCATCGGGCGACGGGCGGCGGTGGCGTACCCGGCGGGGTTCCGGGCGGCGTGGGACATCGCGCTGCGGGAGTCCGGGGCATGGTCGGGGACGCTGTACGGGCGGGAGGTCGGGGCCGGGGAGATGCGGCGCAGGCTGGCCGGGGTGGCACGGGTGTGGGTCGTCGCCGAGCCGTACGCGCTGGGCTCACGCTGGTCTCCGCGCAACCCCGGCGAGCGGGCCAAGCTCGCCGTCGTGGGGGAGCAGTTCGTGCCGCGTGCCGAGCACGCCCGGGGCGGTGTGACCCTGCGTCTCTACGAGCGCCGTCCCGCTACTGCGCGCACCCCGGCGTCTCCGACAGCGCCGCCTCGTCCAGGGTCCGGGTGAGCTCGTCCAGGCGGGTCCGCAGCGCACGGATCTCCTCGACGTCGAACCCGGTGGCCGCCGCGATCCGGCGCGGCACCTGAAGCGCCTGCTCGCGCAGGGCCGTGCCCTGCTCGGTCAGCCGCACCTCCACGGACCGCTCGTCGCGCGCGCTGCGCTCCCGGCGGACGAGACCGGCCGCCTCCAGCCGCTTCAGCAGCGGCGAGAGCGTGCCGGAGTCGAGCCGCAGCCGCTCGCCCAGCTTCTTGACCGGCAGATCCCCGTCCTCCCACAGGACCAGCATCGCGAGGTACTGGGGGTAGGTGAGGCCGAGGTCCTTGAGGACCACGCGGTAGACGCCGTTGAAGGCGCGCGAGGCGGCGTGCAGGGAGAAGCAGATCTGGCTGTCCAGGCGGAGCCAGTTCTCCTGGGACGCGGTGGCGGCGGGGGTCTCGGCGGTGCGGGTCATGCTTCCAGGGTAGCCCCTGCGTCCAATTTAGTTGTGCACAACTTAGTTGTGTGCTCTACTTGTCTCCGTAAGCGCCGCACCGACTTCTCGAACAGGGATGGGTCTTTCCATGGACGCGATCTACACCGCAGTCGCCACCGCCACTCACGGCCGCGAGGGCCGCGCTGTCAGCTCCGACGGCAAGCTCGACCTCCAGCTGGCCCCGCCGGTGGAGCTCGGTGGCAACGGCCAGGGCACCAACCCCGAGCAGCTCTTCGCCGCCGGTTACGCCGCCTGCTTCGCCAGCGCCCTCGGCCTGGTCGGCCGCCAGGCCAAGGTGGACGTGAGCGACGCCGCCGTCACCGGTGAGGTCGGCATAGGCAAGCAGGGCGCGGGCTTCGGCCTGGCGGTGACCCTCCGCATCGAGCTGCCGGAGAGCGTCGACGAGGCCACCGGCCGCAAGCTGGTCGAGCAGGCCCACCAGGTCTGCCCCTACTCCAACGCCACCCGCGGCAACATCGAGGTCGACCTCATCGTCGAGTAACCCCCGAGGGCACCCGCGCCAGCACCTCCCCCGTCCGTGGGCTCCACGCCACGACCACCGCCTCCTCGGGCACCGTGCGCCAGCGCGTCAGCAGCAGCCAGCGCACGTGATAGCGGCGGACGACGGCGGAGCGCTCGGCGCGGGTCGAGCCGGGCGACAGATAGGCGCGGACGTCGGCCAGCCGCCGACGCCGCTCGCCCTCGTCCAGTGCCGCGTCCGGCCAGGCGGGCGCGGCGAGGTTCGGGCCGTGGCCCGCGATCGCGTGGACGGCGTGGTAGCCGTCGGCGATCACCACCTCGCCGGGCCCGATGTGCTGCGCGGCCCAGGCGTACGTCGGCCAGCGCGGCGGCTGTTCGAAGCCGACGGGGTCCAGGGTGCGCGGGACCACGGCTCCGGCCTGGACCGTGAGGAAGCCGACGCAGGCCCCGACCGCCGCAACCGTGCCCAGCGCCTTGCGCCACGACGGCCACGGGCGCGGTGCCGCGAGCTCCACGGCCAGCGCGAACTGGAGGGGGACGAGGGTGAGTCCGAGGATCCTGCCGTAGGTGTAGTGGCCGCTGAACCAGCCGTAGGCCAGGGCCAGGCAGTCGAGGGCGAACAGCAGGACCAGGGGGTCGCGCCAGGAGGTTCGGTACGCCCGGAGCCAGAGGGCCGGGAGGCCGAGCAGCGCCAGCCAGAACTGGTCGTCGAGGTTCAGGTAGAGGCGGTGGTGCATGGCGTCCACGCGGGCGTCTCCGACGAGGGTGAAGATGTCGAAGTAGGGCCAGGTCGCGGAGATCAGTAGCGCGGTTGCTGCCAGCAGGGTCCAGCGGGTCAGCATGTATCTGCGGGGCAGTGGGGGCTGGTCGCGCCCACGCGGCGGTAGCCGCATATCCAACACAGCCCCGCGCCCCTTCGGGGGCGCGATGAGTGCCGCCGCTCCCAAAGCCGCCCCCAACGCCGTGATCGGGTGGATCAGCAGGATCAGGCCGTACAGCACGCCCAGCCCCATGTACCCGCCGAGCCCAGGCAGTCCGCTCGGTCCCACGAACCGCACCGCCCCCGCATTCCTTGCCCGCGCCCCCGTCAGCCCCCACGCCCAGAACGTCAGGCCGATCGCGAACGCCGACGGGTAGCCGAGATTGCCCGTCATCGACATCAGGCCCAGATAGCCGCTCCACCAGGCCCGCTCGGTGCCCCACAGCAGGGTCATCGCGGCCAGGGCGAGCACCGGGGCCCACGGCCGGGGTGTCAGCATCCGGGTGAAGCGGCCGATGCCGGTCAGCAGGACGAGCAGGTTCAGGGGGCCGGCGAGCTTCACCACCGCCCAGCCGCCCAGCCCGGTCAGGCGGGCGAACGCGCCCTGGGCGACCGCGTACGGCGAGTAGTAGGGGCTGCCCCGGCCCGGCAGGTCGGCCATGGGGTGGCGGGGGTCGAGCAGGTTCGCCTTCAGGCGTTCGACGACCGCGGCGTGCTGGCCGGCGTCGCAGCACAGCGGCAGCCGCCAGTAGGCCAGTGACATCAGCAGCCAGAACAGGAAGCCGAACACCTGGTACGGGGTGGGGCGCCAGGACCGGCCGCCGCGCAGTGCCGTGGCGCCCTGCGCGGCCCGTTGGGCGACGAGCGTCTGGGACATTTGCCGTATGTTCCCGTCGGGGTCAACGGCTTGACCTCGTCTCACCTCATCGAGTGAGCCCGATCGGTGTGCCCCTGCACCGGCAGCGACACCCGCCCGCGCAGCAGATGCTCCAGCAGCAGCGGCACCCCCACCACCGGCAGCAGCCATGCCAGCACGATCAGCCGGCCGCCCCAGATGGCGATGTCCGGGTGGCCGGCCTGCGTGAGGATCCCGGTGAACGCGGCCGCGACCAGGAAGAGCCCGAACACCGGGCGCCGCAGCGCCCCCCACACCCCGGCGGCCAGCGCCGTCACGAACAGCGGCTCCAGCGCCTGGCGGCGCAGCCACTCCAGCCAGAAGTTCAGCTGGAGGTGCAGGAACTCCGGCCAGGGGCGGGTCCGGTCGGGGCGGGTGAAGTGGTCGGCGAGCAGGTCCTGGACGCTCTCGGACGCCGACGGGTACCCGAGCAGCTTCGACAGCAGCACCGTCCCGAGCGCGGCGGACAGGCCGATGCCCACGATCGCCACGATGCCCCGCCCCGGCGCCCGGCCCCGCCGCCACCGCGCCACGGCGACCACGGCTCCCGCGCCCGCCAGGCACACGCCGAGGAACAGCGCCTGCGAGTGCTTCACGGTGAACAGCGCGGCCAGGCAGCCGCCGATCAGCGCGAGCCCGGCCCGCCGCCCCCGCAGCACCAGCGCACAGCCCCACAGCGCGGCCAGCGTCAGCGCCAGCAGCAGGCCCTCGGCCATCGGCCGCATGGCGGTCGTGCCGCACGGCAGGACGTAGTACAGCGCCTGCCCGGTCAGCGCGAGCGGCACCGGGACGGACAGCGTGCGCAGGATCAGGAAGGCCAGCACCCCGCCCGCCACCGTGATCGCGACGCCCGCCGCCCACAGGCCCCAGGTCGCGCCGAACACCGTGACGAACGGGATGAGGAGGACCGGATATCCGGGCCGGACCGAGAAGATCCGCATGAACCGTTCCGAGGCGAACGGCACGGTGTGCCCGACCGTCCGCCCGCCGCTCAGCCGCGCCTCGACCTCCGGCCACTCCTGGGCCCGGCACTCCGCCATGACCCGCGCGGTGGGGTCCGGCCGGTGGAAGCGGAGCACGTGCACGTCCTGGTTGCGGTGCACGGTCGACGCCCGGGACGCGCAGTAGTGCTCGATCGTCGCGGCCGCCGCCTCCGTCTTCGTGTCACCGCGCAGGGTGAGCGCGGACGACAGGTAGTTCCTGGTGTCGGGGGTGTCCCGGCCGGTGACGTTGGCCAGTTGCAGGACCGCGAAGACGGCGGCCAGGACCAGCACCCAGGTGCGCGGCCTCACGACGACGTGAGGACGTCGGGACCCTGCGCGGGGGCGGGCACCGAGGCCACCGGCCCCGGCATCCGCTCGCCCAGCATCAGCGTCCGTACGACCCGCTCCGCGGCCCGCCCGTCGTCGAACTCGCAGAACCGGTCCCGGAACCCCGCCCGCAGCCGTGCCGCGTCACCGTCCCGCCAGGTGCCGGAGGCCAGCAGCCAGGCCAGCTCCCGGTAGGAGCGCGACACATGGCCGGGCGGATCGGCGGTGATGTCGAAGTAGGTGCCCCGGCTCGCCCGGTACGCGCCCCAGTCGTCGGCGTGGACCACGATCGGCCGGTCGAGGTTGGCGTAGTCGAACATCAGGGCCGAGTAGTCGGTGACCAGCAGGTCGGAGGCGAGCATCACGTCCTCGACGTGCGGCTCGTCCGTCGCGTCGACCAGGACGCCCCGGCGGTGCAGCTCGGCCAGGCCGAGGCCGCGCGCCGGACCGGCGGCCAGGGACGGGTGCAGACGGACGACGAGGGTGTGGCCCGCGCCGAGGTCCTCGGCGAACCGGGCCAGGTCCACGCGGTCGACATGGCCGCCCCGGCGGTAGTCGCGGCGGGTCGGCGCGTAGAGGACGACGGTGTGGTCGGCCGGGATGCCCAGCCGGGCGCGGACCGCGAGGCCGTGTTCGGGACCGGCGTTGACCAGGACGTCGTTGCGGGGACTGCCGGTGCGCAGCGAGGTGAAGTGGCACGGGTAGGCGCGTTCCCACACCAGCTCGGAGTGCCGGTTGGCGACCAGGCTGTAGTCCCAGCGGTCGGCGCGGCGCAGCATCCGTGGCACGTCGAGGCCGTGCCGGGCGCCGGGCCGGTCCAGCAGGTCGGCGGCCATGTACTTGAGCGGGGTGCCCTGGTGGGTGTGGAGATGGACGGTGCCGGAGCGCTTGGCCAGGGCGCCGGGCCAGTTGACGTTGTTGACGAAGTACGTGGCCCGCGCGGCGACCCGGCGGTACTCCGGCGAGTTGAGCAGCACATGCTCGGTGTCCGGCGGCAGCAGCGCGGCCGTCTCCTCGTCGCGGACCACCCACACCCCGCGGATGTGCGGGGCGAGTTCACGGGCCTTGCGGTGGATCGCCGCCGGGTCGCCGAGCACGCCCCGGTGCGAGAACGCCGAGTAGAGGGCGAGGTGCGGGTCCGGTGCGCGGCGGGCGCTCAGCGCCGAGCGCCTGCGGGCGACCGTACGGCCCGCCGAGCGCCGGACCTTCCGCACCCGCCGCTCGACCTCCCGCCCGGCACGCGCCGCGGCCCGCCTTGCCCGGTAGGCGGCGTAACCGCCCTCCAGCGCCTGGATCCCAGTGGCGCCCTCGGGCTTGTACCTGCGGTACATCTCGGCCGTACGGTCGAAGAACTCGCCCTTGTCGGACGGCGGCAGCCGGTCCGGCTTGGCGAGGATGTCCAGGCAGTGCTCGCCCATCTTGGCGTGCAGATACGGCCGCCAACTCGCCAGCGCCGGGCGGGAGTCGAGAAACGCGAAGACACGCTCGTACTGGTCGTGGATGTCGAAGTGCTTGCGGCTGGTGGTGGACAGGATGTTGCCCTGGCGGCGCTGGCGGTAGTTCACGCAGATCCGGTCCAGCGCGGCGATCCGCTCGGCGCCGAGCAGCACCGGGAACGTCCACGGCGTGTCCTCGTAGTAGCCGGGCGGGAAGACGAAGCCCTCCCGCTCGACGAAGTCACGCCGGTACACCTTGTTCCACACCACCATCAACAGGTCGAGGATCTCGGGGTGTTCGGCGACGGTGAAGGTGTCCTCGCCGACCTCGGACAGCACCCGGGCGAGGATGTTGCGGCGCGTGCCGCCCCACCAGTAGGTGCGCACATAGTCGAAGACCAGCACGTCCGGGTCGGAGGTCTCGTCGAGCCGGTCGGCCATCGCGCGCAGCGCGCCCGGGGTGAGGGTGTCGTCGCTGTCGAGGAAGAACAGGAAGTCGCCGGTGGCGTGCGGGAGTCCGGCGTTGCGGGCGCGGCCGAGGCCGACGTTCTCCGGCAGGTGCAGTACGCGCATCCGCTCGTCGCGGGCCGCGTAATCGTCGAGGATCGCGCTGCAGCGGTCCGGCGAGCAGTCGTCGACGGCGATCACCTCGATGTCCCGGTAGGACTGCTCCAGGACCGAGTCGAGGCACTCGCGCAGAAAGCCCTGCACCTTGAAGACGGGCACGATGATGCTGAAGCGGGGCACGTCAGCTCCTTACGAGGGTCGTCGCGGCGGGGGCGGGGGTGCGCTCGGCGAGCGGCACGACCGGCGGCAGCGCTTCCGGCGGCTCGCCCAGGAACACCCGGCGTACGACCCGCTCGGCGGCCCGGCCGTCGTCGAACGGGCAGAACCGCTCCCGGAACCGGGCCCGCAGCGCGGCCGACTCGGCGGACGCGTACGAGCCGTCGCGGAAGACGGCGGCCAGCTCCTCCGGGGTGCGCGTCACCGGGCCCGGCGGTGCCTCCATGAGGTCGAAGCAGACGCCCCGCGTCTCCCGGTAGACATCCCAGTCGTCGGCGTGCACGACGATCGGCCGGTCCAGGTTGGCGTAGTCGAACATGATCGACGAGTAGTCGGTGACCAGCGCGTCGGCGGCCAGGCAGACGTCCTCGGAGGAGCGGTGCGAGGTGACGTCGACGACCCGGCCGGAGGCCCGGGACCCGCCGCGGTCGTAGAAGTAGTGGGCGCGCAGCAGCACGACCACGTTCTTGCCGGCCGCCTCGCAGAAGGCCTCCAGGTCCAGGCCGGTGTCGAAGCCGGAGCGGTGGTCGCGGTGGGTGGGCGCGTACAGGACCGCCGTGCTGCCCTCCGGGACACCGAGCTGCCTGCGGATGCGGGCCACGTCCTGCGCGGTCGCCGTGCAGTACACGTCGTTGCGCGGATAGCCGTACTCCAGCTGCTCGTACGAGCCGGGGAACGCGCGCTCCCACATCTCGGTGGAGTGGGGGTTGGACGAGAGGTTGTGGTCCCAGCGGTCCACCCGGCGCAGCAGCTTGGTGAAGCTGCCGGTCGCCGCGGCCACCACGGGGTACGTCGACTGGTCGACGCCCATCTTCTTCAGCGGTGTGCCGTGCTGCGTCTGGACGTGGACGCTGCCGGGCCGCTTGACGACGCCGTCGGCGAAGTTGGCGTTGTTGACGAGGTACTTGGCGCGGGCCAGCAGCTCCCAGGAGCGGCGGCTGCCGATGACGGCGTGGTCGACGCCCTCCGGCATCGTGTGCGCCTGGCCGGCCTCCACCAGGAACACCGAGCGGATGTGCGGGGCCAGTTCGCGCGCCTTGGCGTGGATCGCGGCCGGGTTGCAGGCGTAGCCGCGGCCCCAATAGGCGCAGTACACCGCCAGGTTGGGGTCCAGGGGGCGGCGCAGATGGAGGCGGTAGAGGAGCCGGGTGCGCAGCCCGCGCGGGCGGGGCAGGCGTGCGGCCGCCCCGGCCGCCGCCCGGTTGGCCGCGCGCAGTGCCCGGAACGCCGTGTACGAGCCGGCCGCCAGCAGCCGGTGCTGTACGCCGAGGCTGCCGCCCGGGGTTTGGAAGCCGGCGGGGCGGTGGCGCCGGTAGAGGCGGCTCGCCCGGCGGAAGAAGGCGCGGCGCCGCCGGGCGGGCAGCCGCCTGGGGTGGGCGGCCGTCTTCAGCACGGCGGCGAAGAGCTGCTCGAACAGCTCGACGGATCCGGCGGATTGCGTGAGCACCAGTTCCGCCTGGTCGAGGAGTTCGAAGTGGTGCTCGCCGGGCCGGGCCGGCCGGCTGCCCTGCCGGCGCACCAGGTGCCGTACGACGACCGCGCGCAGCACGGCGACCCGGGCGGCCTTGAGCGCCACCAGTCCGCCGAAGCCGACATCGGTGAAGTGGCCGTCGGGGAAGGTGAGTTGCCGCTCGACGAGAAAGGCGCGGCGGTAGGCCGCGCTCCAGGCCGGAAGCTGTACGCCGGTCAGGTGCGGGGCCCGGTCGGGGGAGAAGGCACCCTGCGGCGCCCGCGCCAGCAGGGCAGCGGCCGGGTTGCTCGGCGCGCCCTCCCACCAGGGGGTCCGCTCGTGCTCGAAGTGCAGTACGTCGACGTCGCCGGTCTCCGCCAGCCGGGCGTCCAGCGCCGCCAGCGCGCCCGGTACGAGCCGGTCGTCGCCGTCGAGGAACAGCACGTACGTGCCGGTCGCCGCCCGCATCCCGGTGTTGCGCGCCCCCGCCGGGCCGTCCGACGGGGGTGAGTGCACCGGGGACACCCGGGAGTCCCGCTCGGCGTACCCGGCGACGACGTCCGCGGCAGGGGCGTCCGGTGCGTCGCAGACCGGGATCAGCTCGAAGTCGCCGAAGGACTGGGCGAGGACCGAGTCCAGCGCCAGGGACAGCCGCCCCGCGACCCCATGGGACGGGACGATGATGCTGAAGCGGGGCATTCTGCTCTTTCTGTCGGTGTTCCCACGGGGTCCTCAGCCGGCCTGCCGGCCGCCCGGCCGCCCCGCCGGCCGCCAGGTGGACGGCCTGCTCGGAGTGGGCCGCGACGGGCTGGAAGGCATAGGAACTCCCCGGGGCGAGAACGGTGTTCAGAGACTGTCGGTGACCGTCAGCGGCCCGGTGGGCTGCTGCACACTGGCCAGCGGCGAACGCGCCAGGGACGCCGCCGCCGACGGCACCGGATGCCGCTCCTCCAACGGCACGACCGGCGGCACCCGCCGCTCGCCGAGCACGACATGCCGTACGACGCGCTCGGCGGCGCGGCCGTCGTCGTACGGGCAAAAACGCGTCCGGAACGCGGTGCGCAGCTGGGCCGAGCGCGAGCCGCGCCAGTGGCCTGTGGCGAAGATGTCGATGAGCTCGTCCTCGCTGCGCGCCACCGCGCCCGGCGGGCAGTCACGCAGGTCGAAGTAGGTGCCGCGGGACGCCTCGTAGGCCTCGCGGTCCTCGGCGTGGACGACGATCGGGCGGTCCAGGTTGGCGTAGTCGAACATGATCGACGAGTAGTCGGTGACCAGGGCGTCCGAGGCGAGACAGAGGGCCTCCACGCTCGGGTGGTCCGTGACGTCGATGACCCGGGCCGAGGCCGTACCGGCGGCGAGCGGGCCGCCGTGCCGGGCGTGGGCGCGGGCCAGGACGACGAAGCGCGGGCCGAGACGGCCGACGACACGGTCCAGGTCGAGCGCGGAGCGCTGGGTGCGGCGGTGGTCGCGGTGGGTGGGCGCGTACAGGATCGCCACCGTGCCCTCGGGGATGCCGAGCGTCTCGCGCAGCCGGGCCACGTCCGCCGAGGTCGCCTGCTGGAACACGTCGTTGCGCGGATAGCCGTAGGGGAGCGTGGTGTAGTCGCCCGGGTAGACGCGCTCCCAGGTCAGTGTGGTGTGTCGGTTGGCGGACAGGACGTAGTCCCAGGTGTCGACGCCCCTGAGGAGCGCGTCGAAGTCCATGTCCCGGGCGGCCGCCGGGCGTTCGCGCAGGTCCAGGCCCATGTGCTTGAGGGGGGTGCCGTGCTGGGTCTGGACGAGGACCTGGCCGGGGCGCTTGACCAGACGGCGGTCGAAGTTGACGTTGTTGACGAGGTACTTGGAGCGGGCGAGTGCCGTCCAGTAGGCGGCCGTGCCGGGGCTCAGCCTGCGGGTCGCGGCCGGGATCGTGTGGTGGTGCTCCGGGCGCGCGATCCACGCCGTGCGGATGTGCGGGGCGTGCGCGCGGAACGCCTGCTCCAGCGCGCCCGGGTTGCAGCCGTGGCCGCGGCCCCAGTACGCGGCGAACACGGCCCGGTCCGCGCGCAGGGGGAGGCGGAGCTGGACCCGGTAGTGCAGTTGCAGGGCGGCGGAGTGCAGGGCGTCCAGCAGAGCGTTCGTGAGCCCGAGGGCACCGCGGTGCAGGGCGGAGGCCAACTGCAGGGCCCGGTAGGTGCGGTGCAGGCCGAGGCGGACCAGGGTGTGGCGGAGGCGGGCGCGCAGGGGGACGGGGGCGCCCGGGGTGCGGTAGCGGCGGTAGTGGGCGGCGGCGGTGCGCAGGAACTCGGCGCGGGTGCCGCGCGGCAGCCGCTCCGGGCGGGCGAACACCGTCGCCAGGTGGTCGACCATGCGGCGGAACAACACCGGCCGCCACTGGGCGAGTTCGGGGCGCGCCTCGACGAACGCGAAGACCCGGTCGTACTGCTCGAAGACATCGAAGTGGCGGCGGCTGGGCGTGCGCAGGATGCTGCCCCGGCGGCGCTGGCGGTAGTGCACGCACACCCGGTCCAGCGTCGCGATCGAGCCCGCCGTCATCAGGACCGGGTAGGTCCAGGGTGTGTCCTCGTAGTAGCCGGTGGGGAAGGTGAAGCCCGCCTCCTCGACGAACTCCCGCCGGTACGCCTTGTTCCAGGCGACCATCAGCAGCCGCAGCAGACCGGGGCGGTCCTCCAGGCGGAACGGCGCCGGGCCCTGCTCGGTGAGCTGGACGGCGGCCTGGTTGCGGATCGTCTCCCCCGTGCAGTACGTGCGCGCGTAGTCGTGGACGAGGACGTCCGGCTCGCCGGTCTCCTTCAGCCGGTCGGCGATCGCGGCCAGGGCGCCAGGGGTCAGGGTGTCGTCGCCGTCGAGGAACAGCAGGTAGTCGCCGGCCGCCCGCGCCATCCCGGCGTTGCGGGCCGGACCGAGGCCCTGGTTCTGAGGCAGATGCACCGCCTTGACCCGCGGATCGCGGGCCGCGAACTCGTCGCCGATCGCGCCACAGGCATCCGGCGAGCAGTCGTCGACCACGATCAGTTCCAGATCCGGATACGACTGCGAGAGCACCGATTCCAGGCACTCGTGCAGGTACGCCTGAACCTGGTACGCGGGGACAATGACACTGAACCTGGGCAAGGGACATCCATCGGTCGGCGCGGGCGTTCGGCCCGGGAACGTCCGATGGAGTGACTTGGTTACGCTCCGTACGGCATATGGGGGATGCCCAGATGAACGGCAGGGGGCGGGCCGGTGTCCACCGGCCCGCCCCGCAATGCGCTTGTCCTACCAGCTACTTCACCGCGCCGGCCATGACTCCGGACACGAACTGCCGCTGGAACGCGAAGAACACGGCCAGCGGGATCACCATCGAGATGAAGGCGCCGGGCGCCAGGATCTCGATATTGCTGCCGAACTGCCGTACCTGCTGCTGCAGGGCGACCGTCAGCGGCTGCGAGTCGGCGTTGGAGAACACCAGCGCCACCAGCATGTCGTTCCACACCCACAGGAACTGGAAGATCCCCAGCGAGGCGATCGCCGGCGCGCCCAGCGGCAGCACCACCGTCGCGAACAGCCGTGCCTCGCCCGCGCCGTCGAGCCGTGCCGCCTCCAGCAGCTCACGCGGGATCTCCGCGAAGAAGTTGCGCAGCAGGAAGATCGCGAACGGCAGCCCGAACGCCACGTGGAACAGCACCACACCGGTGATGGAGCCGAAGATCCCCAGCTCGCCGAAGAGTTCGGACAGCGGGATCAGCGCCACCTGCACCGGCACCACCAGCAGCGCGATCACCACCATGAACCACCAGTCGCGGCCCTTGAAGTCCATCCACGCGAAGGCGTATCCGGCCATCGCGCCGATGATCACCACGAGCAGGGTCGCCGGGACGGTGATCCACACGGTGTTGAACAGCGCGCTGGTGATGTCGTCGTTCTCCAGCAGCGTGCGGTAGCTCTCGGTGGTGAGCTGGGCGGGCGCGGAGAACACCTTCCACCAGCCCTCGGCGGCGATGTCTGTCGGCTCACGGAACGAGGACACCAGCAGCCCGAAGGTCGGCACCAGCCAGAACAGCGCGACCAGCAGCAGGAAGACGCGCAGTGCCCCGCCCGCCGCCCCGCTCGCCATCCGGGACGCCCAGGACCGCTTGCCGCGCACGGAGGTGTCGAGTGCGCTCACCGCTCACGCTCCTTCCTGAGCCGGCGGATGTTGACGATCATCACCGGCACCACGAGCAGCAGGAGGATGATGCCGATCGCGCTGCCCAGCCCGTAGTTGCCCCCGCCGCCGAAGGAGGACAGGAACAGTTGCAGGGCCAGCACGTTGGCCTCGTCCTGGGTGGGTTGCGGCGCGATGATGTAGACCAGGTCGAAGACCTTCATCACATTGATCATCAGCGTGATCAGGACGACGATCAGGACCGGCGCCAGCATCGGCACCGTGACTCTGCGGAACACCTGCCACTCGTTGGCGCCGTCCACCCGCGCGGCCTCCAGCAGATTGCGGTCCACCCCGGCCAGACCGGCCGCGATGAGCACCATCGCGAAGCCCGCCCACATCCAGACGTACGCCCCGATGATCGACGGGGTCACCAGGGTCGGGCCGAGCCAGTCGATGCCGTTGTAGGGGGCCGAGAAGTTCGAGCCCGGCAACCGCAGTTGGGCCCCGTCGGCGGAATCGGGCAGCGTGAACGTGCCGTCCGCGCCACTGGTCGCCGAGGCCACCACCTTGCCGTCCTTGACCGCCTCGACCTTGATGCCCTCCAGCGCCTTCTCGCCCGCGTCGACCGCGCCCTTCTCGCCGCCCCCGCCCAGCTTGAAGTCCAGCCAGACGGTGCCGGTGACACCGTTGCCGGTGGCCGCCTTCGCGTCCTCGGGGGAGCCCGGCAGCCGGTTCGGCGCGATGCCGACCAGGGGCAGCAGCGCCGGGGTGCCCGCCCGCACCGTGCCCGTCGAGGTGAACGAGCCGCCGCCGGACGCCTTCAGATCACTGACCTGGGCGTTCGGCCGGGCCTTGGGATAGACCGAGGAGTCGGCGAACGTGTCGTGCACGGACGTGACGATCGCGTTCGCCACCCCCTGGTCCGGGTCCGCCTGGTAGACCAGCCGGAAGATGATGCCGGCCGCGAGCATCGAGATCGCCATCGGCATGAAGACGATCAGCTTGAACGCCGTGCCCCAGCGCACCCGTTCGGTGAGCACGGCGAAGATCAGGCCCAGCGCGGTGACCACCGCCGGCGCCACCGCGACCCAGATCGCCGTGTTGCGCACCGCCGTCAGCGTCGAGTCGTCGGTGAAGACGTCGACGTAGTTGTCCAGACCGACGAAGCCGTCACCGCCGGCGTCGTACAGGCTGCGCCAGACCGAGTACCCGATCGGGTAGACCACGAGCGCGCCGAGCAGCACCAGCGCGGGCAGCAGGAACAGCACCGCCACCCACACCCGGGTGCCCGTCACGCTCTTGCGCGACTTGACGGGGGGTGCCGGCAGCGCGCCGGCACCCTCCTTTCCCAGGGCCGACATCCGTCAGCCGGTGCCGTACGCCTTCGCGGCGTCCGCCTCCAGCTTGCGCTGGGCGCCCGCCACGTCGCTCGGGTTCTTCAGGAAGTCCTGGAGGTCCTTCCACTCACCGACACCCTGCGTGCCGCCGAAGGCCGCCGGGGCCTGGTCGGACATGTCGAACCGGAAGTCGTCGCCCGCCTCGATCAGCGCCTTGGCGATGTCCCGGGTGACGTCGTCCTTGTAGGACTCCTGGTCCATCTCCTTGTTCGGGGAGATGATGCCGCCCTGCGCCGCCCAGATCTCGGCCGCGTCGGTCGAGGCCAGGAACGTCATCAGGGCCTGCGCGCCCTCGCCGTCCTTCAGTACGACGGCCACGTCGCCGGCGCTCACCACCGGCGGCTCGTCGCCGACCGCCGGGAACGGGAACACCTTGGCGTCCGTGCCGATCGTCGCGTCGGTGTCGGCGTTGATGTTCGCGGCGACGAAGTCGCCCTCGTAGACCATTGCGGCCGGGGTGTCACCGGAGAACGTCTGGGTGACCGACTTCGGGAACTCCGTCTGCAGCGCGCCCGAACGGCCGCCCGCGATCAGGTCGTCCTTGCCCCACAGCTCGGCCAGCGTGGTCAGGGCCTCCTTGACGGAGGGGTCCGTCCACTTGATCTCGTGCTGGGCCAGCTGGTCGTACTTCTCCGGGCCCGCCTGCGAGAGGTAGATGTTCTCGAACCAGTCGGTCAGGGTCCAGCCGTCCGCACCGCCGATGGAGACCGCCGGGGAACCGGCGTCCGACAGCGTCTGTGCGGTGGTGATGAAGTCGTCCCAGGTCGTCGGCGTCTCGGTGATGCCGGCGGCCTCGAAGGCGGCGCTGTTGTACCAGACGAGGGACTTGTTGGCGGCCTTGCCGTACACGCCGTACTGCTTGCCCTCGTACGCGCCGAGCTCCTTCCAGCCCGCGGAGAAGTTCTTGTCGAGCTGGGCCTGGGCCTCGGTGCCGAGCGGCTTGAGCCAGCCCTTGTCGGCGAATTGGTGCAGCACACCGACCTGCGGCAGGAACGCCACGTCCGGCGGCTGGCCGCCCTGGATCTTGGTACCGAGGAACGTGGAGGTGTTGTTGCCGGTCGGCACGAAGCTCACCTTGGCTCCGGTGCGCTTCTCGAACTCGTCCAGAACCTTGGTGAAGTTCTCCTGCTCGGGGCCCGTCCAGACGGCCGCGACCTCCAGCGACTGTCCGTCGAGCTTGGGGAGTTGGACGGAGGTCCCGGCGCCGGTCTCGGTGCCGCCGCCACCTCCGCCGCCGTTGTCGTCGTCGTCACCGCCGCAGCCGGTGAGCGCCACTGCCAGTGCGCCGGCCACGATGGCGGCCGCGGTCTTCGCGGCCCTGCGGGGGGTTGGGTGCGTGGGTGACCTGTGGATACGGATGGTGCTGCTCGTGCTGCGCATCACTGCCCCGTTCTTCGTGCCTCGTTGCCTCGTCGAACGTTGGAGTGCAGTTCCGTGCGATCTGGTCTACGCCGGGTCGTGGGGGTCGGCAAGAGCGCCTGCGCTGTCAAGCGGACGATCGTGACCCCGTCGTGACTAGTTCTCCACCGCCACTACAGCAGCGAGGGCACCTCGGCGGCCGCGACCTCCTTCGCCGCCCGCTCCAACGCGCTGGCCAGCAGGGCCAGATCCGTCGGTCCGTTGCCCAGCTCACGCACCGGGCGGCGGGCCGGCGGGTCGCCCATGCGGTGCCACTCCAGGGGCACGACCGTGGGGCGCAGGGTCGCGGTGCGCGGGATACGGCCGGTGACCCGGCCGCCCTGGAACGCGGTCGTCCGACCGTCTGCCCAGGTCAACCGGCCCCGCCCGGCCGCCGGTTCGTCCGCGCCGGTCGCGGGCGCGTCGAGCGTGACCCGCAGGGTCGCCAGGCGGGCCGGCTCCGACTGCGCCGTACGGCCGTCCGCGCCCGCCGCGGCCACCAGGTGTACGCCGAGCCGCTCGCCCTCCCGGGCCACCGCCTCCAGCGCGCGTATGACCGAGCCGGCCGCGGGCCGGCCGGGCGAGCCCAACGCGGGGGAGACCAGCGCGTCCAGGTCGTCCACGACCACCACCAGCCGGGGCAGCGGCGGTGCCGCCTCCGTCCGCCGCCGGGCCGCCGCCGGCCGCAGCCGCAGTGTGGAGCTGGGCGGTGCGTCGAGATCCCCGTGCGCACCGGTATCGGTGGCCGTGCGCTGGCTGACCATCCGGCCCGACACCGCGCGCCCCGCGTGCCACTCGGTGAAGTGGGACCGGCCGAGCAGTTCGGCCCGCCGCTTCAGCTCGGCGCTCAGCGACTGGGCGAACTCCCGCATACGGACCGGGTCGTCGGCGGTGAGGTGGGTGGTGACGTGCGGCACGTCCGTGCACACGCGCAGGCCGTCGCCGCCCCCGCCCGTCCGGTCCCGGCCGTCCATCAGGACGATGCTCAGCCGGTCCGGCCGCTCGGCGGCGGCGAGCGAGGCGACCAGCGCCCGCAGCAGTTCCGTACGTCCGCTGCCCGCCGGCCCCTCGATCAGCAGGTGCGGTCCCTCGGCCGAGAGGTCCGCGCACACCGGGCCGCGCGGTCCGGCGCCGAGCACGGCCGAGGCCCGTCCGCCGAGCGCCTCGGTGTCGTCGGCCGCGTCCGCCCAACGGGCCATCAGTGAGGCCGGGGTGGCCCGCGCGAGCCCCAACTCGTCCAGCAGCCGGGCCGCCTGGGGCAGCGGCGCGGACACCCGCGCCTGCCGCCCGGCGCCGGGGGTGTCCGGCCGCAGTGGTGCCAGGGCCCGCGCGAACCGCTCGGCCCAGGCGAGGGAGACGGCGTCCACGGTGGCCACGGTGCCGGGGCCGACCGGGGCGGCCTCCGCGCCCCCGGTGCGGGCGACCCGCATCAGCCGCAGCGCCGTTGCCACGTCACCGCTGAGCAGCGCGACCGCGCCGCAGTCCCGGAACGTCGGTGAGGCCGCGCACGCCGCCTCGTACGTCTCCGACACGGGCGAGGCCGGGGAGGCCGGGGCCGTCTCGGCCAGGCACACCACATGGATCCCGGCCCGCGGCCCGTCCAACGCCAGCCGCGCCACGGCCTCACGCACATCCGCGCCGCCGGGATCACCGTCCACGACGAGCACGGAGTACGGCCCCTGGAAGCCGTCAGTGGGGTCGTCGTCGCGGGCCCAGGAAGGGCGGCGGGGGGTGGGGGTGCGGGGGGTGCCGTCGGGGGTGGGGGCGGTGGAGGCGGCCTGGGTGTGGCGTGCGGCGGCCGGGGGCTCGGGGGCGGGTGAGCCGGGGCGTCCGTGTCCGGTGGGTGCGGGTGAGTCTGGTCGTCCCCGCCCGGCCGGAGCCGTCCGCAGCGCTGCGCCGCCCCGGTGCGGAGTGTGGTCCTCCAGCCGCCGCAGCAGTTCCTCCACGCGTGCCGTCGCCTGCTCGCGGTCGTAGGCCAGCAGCAGGCGGCAGTCCTGGCCGTGGGCGGGGTGCAGGTGCGGGAGCCGGCCCAGCCAGGACCACTCGGCGGTGCGCTCCTGAACGGGGCGCGAGCGGTCCGCGCTGATCAGGACGATCTCCAGGTTGTCCGGGGAGTGCAGCGCCGCGAGCTGGGCGAGCACCGCGCGGGCCAGCCCGGACAGCCGCGCGCGCGGGCCGGCCAGGCCCAGCGCCCCCGCCTCGCGCAGGTCGGCGGTCATCGGCACCGCGGGCAACAGGGCGGAGCCGTCGGACGCCACACGGTCGGCCGTGCCCAGCCGGACGGTGAGCGCCTCCGGGTGCCCCGGCCCGCGCTCCCACAGCCGGGGGCCGGGACCGAGCGCCGTCAGCAGCAGCGCGGCCGGGTCCGGCCAGGTCTCCGGCGCCCGGGGCGCGGCGCCGGCCGGGGGAGCCGCGTCCGCCGCGCCGCCGCCCTCGTCGTACGAGGAGGGCCCGGCCGCCTGCTCGCCGCGCCCGCCCGCCAGCCGCCGGGCCCACGCGGTCAGGCCGCCGCGCCTGCGCGCCGGCTGCGGTACGTCGGTGTCGTGCGGCGGGGAGTCGTGGCGGCCGGCCTCGGTGTCGCGCGGGTGCGCCCCGAAACCGGCGCCGTGGGTGTCGCCCCCGCGCGGTGCCGGGATCGGCCGGGCGGCCGACGGGCCGTGGCTCTCGATCCGGGGGGCGCCGCCCTGGCCCGGTACGACGGGCGGTTCGACGGGGCCGTGCTCCTGGGCGCCCTGGCCGGCCGAGGCGGCGCCCCAGCCTGCCGAGCCGTAGGCGTGCCGGGTCTCCCCGGCGGGTCCGGCGGGGCCGGCGGTGTCCTGTGTCTGTTCCGCCGTCTGCTCTGCTGTCTGTTCCGCGCGCGCGTGGCCGGACAGCCGGAGGTGCCCCTCCCCGTCCGGGACCGTCGGCACACGGCCCCCGGGGCCGCCCGCCGGGGCGAGCCGCAGGGCCGACTCGCCGATCCGCAGCAGCGCGCCGGGCGCGAACCGCACCGGACGGCCGCCCACGCGCGTGCCGTCCAGGGTGGTGCCGTTGGTGGAGCCGAGGTCGGCGACGGAGACGCGGCCGTCGGCGGCGACGGTCACCGCGCAGTGCAGCCGGGAGACATCGGGGTCGTCGAGCGGGACGTCGGCGTCGCCGGAGCGGCCGACGTCGATCCGGCCGCCGTGCAGGAGGTGGACGCCGCCCGCGTCCGGGCCCGCCACCACGTGCAGCCGGGTGGGGGCGTCGTCGACCTCGGGGTGCGCCTCGGGCTCGGCGGGGGCGCCCAGGGACAGCACGGCGCCGTCGACCAGCGGGGGCTCGCCCAGGGTGCAGCGCGCGGCGTCGAGCCGCTCGGCGCCGGCGAACAGGACCACAGGCGTGTCGCCTGCGGAGACCGCCGACGCGAGCTGGGACAGCACCGCGGCAAGAGCCGTGCCGGCGGGGGCCGTGACCAGCACCTCTGAGCTCGCGGCGCGGCCCCGCGCGGCGGCGGGGTGCGGGCCCAGTGGGTCTACGACGGTCAGCCGGATCTGCATCGCCGTCAGCGGTCCCTTCTGCGCGGGCGCGGACGGACTTCCCCCCACCCACCCCACACGAGCACATCGGCCAGTACGAAAGGCATCCTCGCACCTGTCACTGACAACGCGCCCGCCGCCCGGTGACAAGTGATCTTGATTGGTCGGCTCTGCCCGTAAAAATGCCTGATCTCTGTCGCGCCGACGATCACTTGAGATCGGTCACGCACGGCCCGGGCAACCAAAGAGAACGAGGCGAGCGTCTTTTCTTCGAACCTTTGCTTCGATGCGCCCGGCACTACAGTGGGTCGGAACATCGGAACACCTGTAGGCAAGTGATCAGGCAAGTAACAGGGAGCGCGAGACGTGCGGCCAGTCGGCAGCAAGTACCTGCTTGAGGAACCGCTGGGGCGCGGGGCCACAGGCACCGTCTGGCGAGCCCGCCAGCGTGAGACCGCGGGCGCCGAGGCGGCCGTGCCCGGTCAGCCCGGTGAGACGGTCGCGATCAAGGTCCTGAAGGAGGAGCTCGCCAGCGACGCCGACATCGTGATGCGGTTCCTGCGGGAGCGTTCCGTGCTGCTCCGCCTGACCCATCCGAACATCGTCCGGGTCCGCGACCTGGTCGTCGAGGGCGATCTGCTGGCCCTGGTCATGGACCTCGTCGAAGGCCCCGACCTGCACCGCTACCTGCGGGAGAACGGCCCCTTCACGCCCGTCGCCGCCGCCCTGCTCACCGCGCAGATCGCCGACGCGCTCGCCGCGAGCCACGCCGACGGCGTGGTGCACCGCGACCTGAAGCCCGCGAACGTCCTGCTCAGGCAGGACGGCGGCCAGATGCACCCGATGCTCACCGACTTCGGCATCGCCCGCCTCGCCGACTCCCCGGGCCTGACCCGCACGCACGAGTTCGTCGGCACGCCCGCGTACGTCGCGCCGGAGTCCGCCGAGGGCCGCCCGCAGACCTCCGCCGTCGACGTCTACGGCGCCGGCATCCTGCTGTACGAACTGGTCACCGGCCGCCCGCCGTTCGCCGGCGGCTCGGCCCTCGAAGTCCTGCACCAGCACCTGAGCGCGGAGCCGCGCCGCCCCTCCACCGTCCCCGACCCGCTGTGGACGGTCATCGAGCGCTGCCTGAGCAAGAACCCGGACCGGCGGCCCAGCGCCGAGAACCTCGCGCGCGGCCTGCGGGTCGTCGCCGAGGGCATCGGCGTGCACGCCAACTCCGCGCAGATCGCCGCCGCCGAGAACGTAGGCGCCCTGCTCGCGCCCGACCCGGCGCCCGCGGCCGTGCCGGGCTCGGCCGACCCCACGCAGGTGCTGCCGCAGGGCGCCGGTGCCTACGACCCGAACGCCGCGACCAGCGTCATGCCGCACACCGGCGCCGCCGACCCCACCGCCGTACTGCCCAACCGCGGTGCGGCCGACCCGACGGCCGTCATGCCGCCGGTGCCGCAGGGGCAGCCCGGCGGGCCCTCCGGCGGGCCCGAGGAGCCGCACCCCTGGCAGAACCAGCTGCGGGCCGCGCGCGACCGCAACGAACAGACGCAGGTCCAGTACCTCGACCCCAGCCAGGACCCGCTGCGCCGCCGCCCCCAGCGGCAGGTGGCCCGGCCGCAGCAGCAGCCGCGCCCCCAGCAGCGGCCGCAGCAGCAGGGCTACGGCTATCCGCAGCAGGCGCCTCAGCCTCAGCAGCAGCCGCAGCGGTACGCGCCGCCGCCGCAGCCCCAGCCGCAGCCGCAGCGGTACGCACCGCCCCCGCAGCAGCCCCAGCCGCAGCAGCCCCAGCGCGAGCCGCGTCAGCCGCGGCAGCGCGGCGCCAACCCGATGAAGATCCCCGGGCTGGGCTGCCTCAAGGGCTGTCTGTTCACGATCGTCATCCTGTTCGTGGCCGGCTGGCTGGTGTGGGAGCTGAGCCCGCTCCAGGAGTGGATCGGCACGGGCAAGGGCTACTGGGAACAGCTCACGGACATGTTCTCCACGGTGACCGGATGGATCGGTGATCTGGGCGGCGGCTCGTCGAGTTAGCTGCGAGTCTGTGGATTTGTCGACACCTGGCGGGTGATTTCCGTCTCCGCGGTGAAGGTTGGCTCATCGGACGCGTAGTTTTAGCGACAACACGCGTCTGTAGGAGCAGTCTTGGCACGGAAGATCGGCAGCCGGTACACCGCCCACCAGATCCTGGGGCGGGGCAGCGCCGGCACGGTGTGGCTGGGCGAGGGACCCGAGGGGCCCGTCGCCGTCAAGCTGCTGCGCGAGGATCTCGCAGCCGACCAGGAGCTCGTCGGACGCTTCGTGCAGGAGCGCACGGCTCTGCTGGGCCTGGAGCACCCCCACATCGTGTCGGTGCGCGACCTGGTCGTGGACGGCAACGACCTCGCGCTGGTCATGGACCTGGTCCGCGGCACCGACCTGCGGACCCGGCTCGACCGGGACAAGCGGCTCGCGCCGGAGGCGGCGGTGGCCATCGTGGCGGACGTGGCGGACGGGCTGGCGGCCGCGCATGCCGCCGGGGTCGTGCACCGTGACGTCAAGCCGGAGAACGTCCTGCTGGACATGCAGGGCCCGCTGGGGCCCGGGGGTGCGCACCCGGCGCTGCTGACCGACTTCGGAGTCGCCAAGCTCATCGACTCCCCGAAGCGGACCCGCGCCACGAAGATCATCGGTACGCCGGACTATCTGGCGCCGGAGATCGTGGAGGGGCTGCCCCCGCGGGCGGCGGTGGACATCTACGCGCTGGCCACGGTGCTGTACGAGCTGCTGGCGGGCTTCACGCCGTTCGGCGGCGGGCACCCGGGGGCGGTGCTGCGCCGCCATGTCACGGAGACCGTGGCACCGCTGCCCGGCATCCCCGACGAACTGTGGCAGCTGATCGTGCAGTGCCTGGCCAAGGCGCCGGCCTCCCGGCTGCGCGCCTCCGAGCTGGGGGCGCGGCTGCGGGAGCTGCTGCCGATGCTTGCCGGGATGCCGCCGCTGGACGTCGACGAGCCGGACGTGGAGCCCGAGCAGGAGGATCCCGAACCGGAGACGCCGGTGTCCTCCGGGGCGGTACGGCGCGGTGCGGTGCCGCTGGTGCCGGGGGCGAAGCCGGCCGACTCCAACCGTGACACGCATACGTCGATGAGGGTGCCGGGGCCCGACGAGCTGGCCGGGGGTGCCCGGGGCACGGCACGCGTGCCGCGGGCGTCCGGAGCCCCCCGACCCGGCTCCGCCCGCCACCGGGCAGCCACGCGCCGCCGCCGGGTCGCCCTGAGCGCGGCCGCGGTGGCCCTGGTGGCCGCCGCCGGACTGGGCACGTGGCTGGCCACATCCGGAGACGACGCGGACGCGACTCCACGCGACGACCAGAAAAACTCGGCCCCGCCGTCCCCGTGACCCCGCGGGCTGCGCGTGGGACGTTTCCTCGCCCCCGCCGCCCCTACCCGTCCCATCCCCAGGGGCTGCCGCCCCTTCAACCCCACCCAGGGGGCTCCGCCCCCTGAACCCCTGCGGGGCTGCGCCCCTGGACCCCCGCGGGGCTGCGCCCCTGGACCCCCGCGGGGCTGCGCCCCTGAATCCCCGGCGGGGCTGCGGCCCTGCACCCCGGCGGGCTGCCGCTCCTTCGACCCCGTCCAGGGCGGGGCTGCGCCCCTGCACCCCGCCAGTGTGCTGCCCCTCGACCCCGGCGGGGCTGGCTCTATCCGTGGACTCCTGCGGGGCTGCGCCCCTGCACCCCCGCGGGGCTCCGCCCCCGCACCCACCAGGGCTGCCGCCCCCTCGACCCCGCAGGGATTTACCCCCGCCCACCCAGCCCGGCCGAGGTCGCTTGCCGTAGCCGTTACGCTGGAGGCGTGGCAGTCGTCGATGTTTCCGAAGAGCTCAAGTCCCTCTCCTCGACCATGGAGTCGATCGAGGCCGTTCTGGACCTCGACAAGATGAGGGCAGATATCGCCGTGCTTGAGGAGCAGGCGGCCGCGCCGTCCCTGTGGGACAACCCGGACGAGGCGCAGAAGATCACCAGCAAGCTGTCCCACCTCCAGGCGGAGGTGAGGAAGGCCGAGGCCCTGCGCTCGCGGATCGACGATCTCGTCGTGCTCTTCGAGATGGCCGAGGAGGAGGACGACCCGGACACCCGTGCCGAGGCCGAGTCCGAGCTCGTCGCCGTCAAGAAGGCCCTCGACGAGATGGAGGTGCGGACCCTCCTCTCCGGCGAGTACGACTCCCGTGAGGCGCTCGTGAACATCCGCGCCGAGGCCGGCGGTGTCGACGCAGCCGACTTCGCCGAGCAGCTCCAGCGCATGTACTTGCGCTGGGCGGAGCGCCACGGCTACAAGACCGAGCTCATCGAGACCTCGTACGCCGAAGAGGCCGGCATCAAGTCGACCACCTTCTCCGTGCAGGTGCCGTACGCCTACGGGACTCTCTCCGTGGAGCAGGGCACCCACCGGCTCGTCCGGATCTCGCCCTTCGACAACCAGGGGCGCCGCCAGACCTCCTTCGCGGGTGTCGAGGTCCTTCCCGTCGTCGAGCAGTCCGATCACGTCGATATCGACGAGAGCGATCTGCGCATCGACGTCTACCGGTCCTCCGGGCCCGGTGGGCAGGGCGTCAACACCACCGACTCCGCCGTGCGCATCACGCACCTGCCGACCGGCATCGTCGTCTCCTGCCAGAACGAGCGCTCGCAGATCCAGAACAAGGCCACGGCCATGAACGTTCTGCAGGCGAAGCTGCTTGAGCGGCAGCGCCAGGAGGAGCGGGCCAAGATGGACGCCCTCAAGGACGGTGGCAGCTCCTGGGGCAACCAGATGCGTTCGTACGTCCTGCACCCGTACCAGATGGTCAAGGACCTGCGGACGGAATTCGAGGTCGGCAACCCGCAGTCCGTGCTCGACGGCGAGATCGACGGTTTCCTTGAGGCCGGAATTCGCTGGCGCAAGCAGCAGGAGAAGTAACACCCAGAGATTTGTCGACAAGGCAACTGCCGCTCACGGAGCGGCAGTTGCCTTTTCTGTGCCCGATGTCTGGGTTTTACATCACACTCACACGCTTGCGTCCTAGGCAAAGAACCCGTACCAGGACATCGCGTACGCAACGGCCTTGACGTTGCTTTGAAAAATGGGAAGGGTGAAGCGTGGCATGCGTATCTCTGGGGCGCATGTGAACCGGGGGGCTCACGTTCAGCTGTCCCCGTCGATCACTGCCCCCGAGCGCCGCCTCACTGACGATCAGCTACTGGGGGTAGCAACCACATGACCAAGAAGACGCGGATCCGTGTCGCGCGGATCGCGGCCGGTGCCGTGATCGCGGCCGGTGCCACTCTCTCCGCCGCCGGCGTCGCATCCGCCGACGTCTGCGAGGACCTGGGTGTCTGCGTGACGCCCGAGCCGGAGCCCAGCGAGACGGAGCCGGAGCCGGAGCCGACCGAGCCCACCGTCATCCCGACGGATCCCACCGAGGAGCCCACCGAGCCCACGGAGGAGCCGACGGAGCCCACGGAGGAGCCCACCGAGCCCACCGAGGAGCCCTCGGAGGACGACCCGACCACCGCGCCGACCAACCCGGGTGACGGGAACGGCGGCGGCAACGGGAACGGTGGCGGCAACAACACCGACCCCGACGGCGGCTCCGGCGACTCCGCCCAGCAGGAGGGCTCCTCCTCCCTCACCGACACCGGTGAGGAGGCCTCCTCCGACACCTCCGCCCAGGGCAGTGGTGAGGAGCTCGCCGACACCGGTGCCCAGCAGACCACGTTCCTGCTGATCGGCGCCGCCACGATGATCGCCGGCGGCATCGGCTTCCGCGTGCTGCCGCGCCTCGTCGGCGGCCGTGGCGGTGCGGCTGCCTGACGGTAGCCGCCCGTAACCCTCGGTTACAGCGAAGAGCCCGGAGCCTGATGGCTCCGGGCTCTTGTGTGTCTCAGGTCACGCAGTCTGGTGCGCCAGCAGTGCGACGGCGGTGATGAGCACCGCGAGCAGTGCGATCAGCGTCATGGGGTTCAGGCCCGCGAGGGGGTTCCCCTGCTGGAGCCGCTCCCGGTTCGCCCGGCAGACCGGGCAACGGCCCTCGTTCACGGGCGCCGCGCAGTTTGCGCACACCAGCCGGTCGTACGTCATGCGCCTCGCCCTCCTTGCGTGTGGTTCCACCAGGAGAACGCCTCTGGGTCGGAGAACGTTCCCTTCCCTACTGTGCCAGGTTCCTCCGGAGGGTGCGCGGTTCGCTCCGGAGCCGCACATCGATACAGGCCCGAGCCCCTGGAGAGGGACAAAAACGCACATCACTAGCGCAACCCCTATCGGTGCCTGCGCTTGCGCACCCGACTCGCGTATGGTCACGCTCATCTACCCCCGGCGACCCGTGGTGCATCCGTGATCCGATTCGACAACGTATCCAAGGTCTACCCCAAGCAGACCCGCCCCGCACTCAGGGATGTGTCCCTGGAAGTGGAGAAGGGCGAGTTCGTGTTCCTGGTGGGGTCCTCCGGCTCCGGAAAGTCCACCTTCCTGCGGCTGATCCTCCGCGAGGAGCGGTGCAGCCACGGTCAGGTGCACGTTCTGGGCAAGGACCTCGCGCGCCTGTCCAACTGGAAGGTGCCGCAGATGCGGCGCCAGCTGGGGACGGTGTTCCAGGACTTCCGGCTGCTGCCGAACAAGACCGTCGCCGAGAACGTCGCCTTCGCGCAGGAGGTCATCGGCAAGTCGCGCGGCGAGATCCGCAAGTCCGTGCCGCAGGTGCTCGACCTCGTCGGGCTCGGCGGCAAGGAGGACCGGATGCCCGGTGAGCTCTCGGGCGGTGAGCAGCAGCGTGTCGCCATCGCACGGGCCTTCGTCAACCGGCCCAAGCTGCTGATCGCCGACGAGCCCACCGGCAACCTCGACCCGCAGACCTCCGTCGGCATCATGAAGCTGCTGGACCGGATCAACCGGACCGGCACGACCGTGGTGATGGCCACGCACGACCAGAACATCGTGGACCAGATGCGCAAGCGCGTCATCGAGCTGGAGCAGGGCCGCCTCGTCCGCGACCAGGCACGCGGCGTCTACGGCTACCAGCACTGACGACCGGCTCCACGGAAAGGCTTAACCAGACGCCATGCGCGCCCAGTTCGTACTGTCCGAGATCGGTGTCGGTCTCCGCCGCAATCTGACGATGACCTTCGCCGTCATCGTCTCCGTCGCCCTGTCGCTCGCCCTGTTCGGCGGGTCGCTCCTGATGAGCGACCAGGTCAACACGATGAAGGGCTACTGGTACGACAAGGTCAACGTCTCCGTCTTCCTCTGCAACAAGAGCGACGCCGAGTCCGACCCCAACTGCGCCAAGGGCGCGGTGACCGCGGACCAGAAGAAGGAGATCGTCGCCGACCTGAAGAAGATGCCGTCCGTCGACACGGTCACGTACGAGTCGCAGGACCAGGCGTACAAGCACTACAAGGAGCAGTTCGGCGACTCCCCGCTGGCCAGCTCCCTCACGCCGGACCAGATGCAGGAGTCGTACCGGATCAAGCTCACCGACCCGGAGAAGTACCAGGTCATCGCCACCGCCTTCGACGGGCGGGACGGCGTGCAGTCCGTGCAGGACCAGAAGGGGATCCTCGACAACCTCTTCGGACTGCTCAACGGCATGAACTGGGCGGCCCGGGCGATCATGGCGCTGATGCTGGTCGTCGCGCTGATGCTGATCGTCAACACCGTGCGCGTCTCGGCGTTCAGCCGGCGGCGCGAGACCGGGATCATGCGCCTGGTCGGTGCCTCGGGCTTCTACATCCAGGCGCCGTTCATCATGGAGGCGGCGGTCGCCGGACTGATCGGCGGTGGTGTCGCCTGCGGATTCCTGGTGATCGCGCGGTACTTCATCATCGACCACGGCCTGGCCCTGTCCGAGAAGCTGAATCTGATCAACTTCATCGGCTGGGACGCCGTACTGACGAAGCTGCCGCTCATCCTCGCGACGAGCCTGCTGATGCCGGCGTTGGCCGCGTTCTTCGCGCTGCGCAAGTACCTGAAGGTGTGACACTCGCCAAGAGGGGCCGTCCGGTCAACCGGCCGTACGGCCCCTTGCGTTGTCCTAGACTCACCGGCATGTCAGGTCGTGACCTGTTCTGTCAGCCCCGCCGCTTCGGCCGCGGGGCCGCCCTGACATTGGTGTTCGCGAGCGTGCTCGTCGCCGGTGCCGCGACCGGCTCGCTGCCGGGACCCGACCGGAAAGCGGCGCCCGGAGCGCCCCGTTCGACCACCGCCGCCCGCCACGAGCAGGTCGCGGAGGCCGCCGCCGAGGCGATGGCCGACGGCAAGTCCCCCATGGAGGCCGCCGAACGGGCCGTCAGCCGCAGCGGAGACCGCTGGGGAGCCGTCTACTCCGAGGGCGAGTACGAGGAGTTCGAGGAGGCCCTCGACGGCCGTTACACCGGCGTCGGCCTGTGGGCGCGGCGCGAGCGGGACGGCCGGATCCGGGTGACCAAGGTGCGCGCCGGGTCGCCGGCCGCGGACGCCGGGATCCGGGCGGGCGACCGGCTGCGCAGTGTCGACGGCAAGAACGTCGACGGGCGGCCCGTCACCGAGGTCGTCTCCTTACTGCGCGGCGACGCCACGGACGCGCCCGCCGGTACGGCCGTCAGGCTCGGCCTGGAACGCGGCACACGCGCGTGGAGCCGCACCCTGCGCCGGGCCACGCTCTCCACCGACTCCGTCACCGTCCACAAGCTCGCCGGTGATGTCACCGTCATCCGCGTCGACTCCTTCACCAAGGGCTCCGGCGACACGGTCCGCGGCGCCCTGCAGCAGGCCCCGGCCGGCGGCGGGATCATCCTCGACCTGCGCGGCAACTCCGGCGGACTGGTCACCGAGGCCGTCACCGCCGCCTCCGCCTTCCTCGACGGCGGCCTCGTCGCCACCTACGACGTCGACGGCGATCAGCGCGCCCTGCACGCCGAGCCGGGCGGTGACACCGCCAGACCCCTGGTCGCGCTCGTCGACGGCGGGACGATGAGCGCGGCCGAGCTGGTCACCGGCGCACTCCAGGACCGCGGCCGCGCGGTCGTCGTGGGCTCCCGCACCTTCGGCAAGGGCTCGGTCCAGATGCCGAGCCGGCTGCCCGACGGCTCCGTCGCCGAGCTGACCGTCGGCCACTACCGCACCCCCTCCGGCCGCGGTGTCGACGGCCGGGGCATCACTCCCGACCTGGACGCGGACGCGGAGGCGATGGAGCGGGCCGAGACCGTGCTCAGCGGGCTGGGGCAGCAGTAACCCGGTCGTTAATCGGCTTTCCGTCCACCCCCTCCGTAGTGCGAAAATGGACGGCACTATGAGCAAGGGAATGTACGTACCCAAGGAGTCCCAGCCCAAGCAGGGCGGGACGGCCGCCAAGGCCAAGGACGGCGAGAAGGGCGGCAAGCGCAAGATCGTCGCGCAGAACAAGAAGGCCCGGCACGACTACGCGATCATCGACACCTACGAGGCCGGGCTCGTGCTCAGCGGCACCGAGGTGAAGTCGCTGCGCCAGGGGCGTGCCTCGCTGGTCGACGGGTTCGTCCAGATCGACGGCGGCGAGGCGTGGCTGCACAACGCCCACATCCCGGAGTACAGCCAGGGCAGCTGGACCAACCACTCCGCGCGCCGCAAGCGCAAGCTGCTGCTGCACCGCGAGGAGATCGACAAGCTGGCGGCCAAGTCGGGGGAGACGGGTCACACGATCGTGCCCCTCGCCCTGTACTTCAAGGACGGCCGCGCGAAGGCCGAGATCGCGCTCGCGCGAGGCAAGAAGGAGTACGACAAGCGTCAGACCCTGCGGGAGCAGCAGGACCGGCGGGAGTCGGACCGGGCGATCGCGGCGGCGAAGCGGAAGCAGCGGGCGTAACCTCCTGGTCGCCGGGAATACGCTGGCACGTCGGTGCGTTGGTCACGTACGATGGCACTGCACCTCACAGAAGGTGCGCAGTTTGAGCTGTTTCTAAATTAAACACAGCAACATGGGGATGATCGGTTTCGACAGCGGCTGTCGAAGCAGGGGAAGCGTGTCGAGGAAGCGGCAATGATCTCGTTAACCATATGTCGCAACCAATAATCGCCAACACCAAGCGCGATTCCTTCGCCCTCGCTGCCTAAGTAGCGACTTGCGAAGTGTCAGCCCGGGGCTGTTCCCGACCCGGATCCTGGCATCAGCTAGGGAACTAAACCTTGATCCCGGTCACGGGGTGAAGAGGGAAATCTAACAGTGACTGAGCCCGTTCCGGACTTGTCTGGGTGATCCGGAGGGCTGAGAAACTCGTACCAGACTGCACACGGAGAAGCCCTGATTCTGCACCGTTGGACGCGGGTTCGATTCCCGCCATCTCCACGAACCCCTCCGGGGGTACCCCATGTGGGCAAAGGCCCCGTCGCTTGCGAGCGGCGGGGCCTTTGTCTTGTCCTCTCAGGTCCTTTCAGGGCAGCAGATGCGGCGCGTGCGTACGCACCGCATCCATCAGCCGGCCCCGGGACGGGTTCACCATCGCGTGCCCCGCCACCGTCACCGTCGGTACCGTCTCGTTACCGTCCGCCACCGAGCGGACGTAGGCCGCCGCCTCCGGGTCCTGCCAGATGTTCACTTCCGTGTACCGCAGGCGCGAGAAACGCAGTCCGAGGCGCAGCTTCATGCAGTACGGGCATCCCGGCCGCCAGTAGACGACCACGCCCTCCCCATCGCCGGTCATCCGCATGCCCTCATCGTAGGAGCTAACGCAAGTTGAACGTTGACAGGCGCTGGTTCTTGGCTAGGACCAGATACACGTCCGTACGGCCCTTCGCGGCGTCCGACAGCTTCGCCGTCACCGTCTCGTAGGTGTAAGGCGACGAGGTTCCGGCGAAGTGCGCCGTGCCGGCGAGGGGGCCGGTCGGGGAGCCGAGCCGGACCTCGACCGGGCCGGAGGCCCCGGCCAGCCGGGCGGTGAACTCCGCCGCGCCGGAGCCGAGTTGGGTGTCCGCGAACTTCAGCCACGCGCCGTCCTGCGCCGCCGACACCGCCGTACCGCTCGCCTTCGACTCGTCGGCCAGGCGGATGCCGTCGTAGTCGTCGAAGTTCTCGGCGCGGGTCGGGCGGGACAGGTCGCGGGCGGGGATGGTCTCGCCGGTGACCTGCCAGGTCGTCCGGGCGCGGAGATCCGTGGAGGACGCGCCGGCCATGACGTCGTAGGTGCCGCTCTCCACCACCCACTTCGAGCGGGTGACGTCCCAGTGCGCCAGGTCCTTCTTCGCGAGGTTCAGCCGTACCGTCTTCGTCTCGCCCGGCTTCAGCGACACCCGCTCGAAGGCCTTCAGCTGCTTCAGCGGCTGCTTGTCGCGGGAGACGCGCTGGTGTGTGTAGAGCTGGACGACCTCGTCGCCGGCCCGGCTGCCGGTGTTGGTGACCTTCACCTCGTAGCCGCCGCCGACCTGCCGCAGCGGGCCGTAGCGGAACGTCGTGTACGACAGGCCGTGGCCGAAGGGGTAGAGCGGGGTGCCCTTGAAGTACTGGTAGGTGCGGTCGGACTTGATGATGTCGTAGTCGAGGATGGACGGGAGGTCGGACTCGGAGCGGTACCAGGTCTGGGTCAGCCGGCCCGCCGGGTTCACATCGCCGAAGAGGACGTCGGCGAGCGCGTTGCCGGTCTCCTGGCCCGCGTGGGACGTCCACAGCAGGGCCGGCACGTCCTTCTGGAGGGCGCCGAGCGTGGTCGGGTAGCTGTTCTCGACGATCACGACCGTGTGCGGGTTGGCCGCGCGCACCGCCTTGACCAGCGCCTCCTGCGCCGGGGCAAGGCTCATGTCCTCACGGTCGTCGTTCTCGCGGCCGTTGATCGCGGGCATCGAACCGACCACCACCACGGCCGCGTCCTTGCCCTTGACCGCGGCGACCGCCTCCTCGACGCCGCTGCGGACGATTTCCTTGGCGTACGTCGCGGCCTCGGCCTTCGCCACCAGGCCGAGCGTGCCGTCGGCGCCGGTCGGACCCAGGTAGACGGGGTTCGTCCACCAGGGCTCGCGGGTCTCGTAGCCCGCGTACCGCAGCAGATAGGTGCCGTCGTCCTGGAGTTCCGGCACGAACTGCTGCTGGGCGAACCAACCGCCCGGCTGGATCTGGTCGTTGACGAACTTCGTCCAGTCGTAGCCGACGTACTTGCCGTTCGCGGCGGAGCGGAGCGTGACGACGCCCGCGCCCCAGTCGAAGACGTCGAACTGCGTGGCCGCGCCCGAGCCCGCGGTCTCCTTCAGCGGCTCGCCGTCCGCGTCCGTGCCCGCGGTCACGTACTGGCCGGTCTCGGTGTTGCGCAGCGCGATGCGGTCCACGCCCTCGCTGCTCGCCACCTCGGTGCCGAGCTTGGCGGCGATGCCCTCGGCCGGGGTGACCGCGTACGGCAGGGTGCCCGAGTACCAGTCGGTGTACAGGGTGTCGGCGAGCGGGCCGACCACGGCGACGTCCTTCTCCGACTTCTTGAGGGGCAGCGCCCTGTCCTGGTTCCTCAGCAGGACCGCGCCCTCGGCCGCCGCCTCACGCGCCAGTTTCCGGTGGGCGGGGCTGTTGATCACCGACTTGTCGATCGAGCCGTACTTGCCGCCGCCCGGGTCGAACTCACCGAGGCGGACGCGGACGGACAGCACATGGGACGCGGCCTCGTCGACGTCCGACTCCGCCAACAGGCCTTGGTCCAAGGCCGAGTTGATCGCCGCGATCGTCACGCCGGAGTCCGCGTTGTTGTCCGTGAAGCTGTCGATGCCGGCCTTCATGGCCGCCGCGTCGCCCTCGGCGAGGGTGGGGTAGTACTTCTGGTCGCCGGGGAGATTGCCGGGCGCGAAGGCGTCGGTGACGTTCAGCAGGTCGTACGAGGTCCACTTCCGCACGACCTCGTCCAGGTCCGGATTGACCGTCGAGGGGCGGCCGTTGACCAGGTTGTACGAGGTCATCACGCCCGTCGCCGCGTTCGCCTCGATCGCCGGCCGGAAGGCCGCCTCGTCGTACTCCTTCAGCACCCGTGGGCGCAGGTCGGAGGAGGTGGTCGTGCGGTTCGCCTCGTTGTTGTTGGCCAGGTAGTGCTTGATCGTCGGGGCCGTTTTCAGATGGTCCGGGTCGCCGCCGGTCAGGCCCTCGCCGTAGGCCGTGGACAGGGCGCCGGTCAGTTGCGGGTCCTCGCTGTAGCCCTCCTCGTTGCGGCCCCAGCGCGGATCGCGCAGCAGGTTGACCACGGGCGCCCACAGGTTCAGGCCCCAGCCGGCCGGGCGTTCCTGCTGGAAGCCGCGCGCCTCGTCGCCGACGGCCGAGCCGACCCGCTCCATCAGCTCCGGGTCCCAGGTCGAGGCGAGCCCGATCGCCTGCGGGAACACGGTGGCCTCGCCGAGCCAGGCCACACCGTGCAGGGCCTCGGAGCCGGTGCGGAAGGACTGGATGCCGAGCCGCGGGATCGCGGGCTGGTACTGGTGGAGCAGGGAGATCTTCTCGTCGAGGGTGAGCCGGCCGAGGAGGTCCTCGACCCGCTCCGACACGGGCAGGGACGGGTCGCGGAAGGCCGGTTCGGGCTCGGCCGCCGCGGGAACGGCGGCGACCGTGCCGGCGATCAGCGCGAGGGCGACGATCAGCGTGGATCTGTGTCTGAGACCTTTCACTTTTCACGGCTCCTTCAAGTAGGGCCTTGCATACGGGTGTTCAGGGCGCGTGGCGTGGTGCGGTGCTCGCGCGTTCCGTGATCCGGGGCGGCAGCAGCGTGGCCTCCGGAACGGCCTTGCCGCCCAGCTTCCCCATCAGCAGCTCCACCGCCCGCTCGCCCACCTCGGCGGTCGGCAGGGCGACGGAGGTGATCGGGACGCGGACGGCGGCGGCGGTCTCGTCGGGGCAGATCGCGGTGACCGACAGATCGCCGGGGACACGCAGACCGAGCTGTTCGAAGGCGTCGACGAGGGGCTCCAGAAGCGGCTCGTTGTGGACGACGACGCCGGTCAGGGCGGGCTGTTCGCGCAGCAGGCGTTCGGCGACCGCGCGGGCGGCGCCGGGCTGTGCCTCGCACGGGTGCACGGTGGAGGCGAGGCCGCTCCGGTCGGCGGCAGCCGTGAACCCCTCGACCACCCGCTGGGCGAACGCGGTCTGCCGCACGTACACCTCCGGCGGCGACCCGACCAGGGCCACCACCCGGTGCCCGAGCCGCGCCAGATGCTCCACGCACGCCTCGCCGGCCGCCTTGAAGTCCAGGTCGATGCAGGTCACCCCGGTGGGGGCGGCCGGGAACCCGATCATCACGGAGGGCCGGTCCAGGGCCCGCAGCAGCGGCAGCCGGGGGTCGTGCAGCTGGACGTCCATGACGATCAGCGCGTCGACGAGCGCGGTGTCCGCGACCCGGCGCAGCCCCTCCTCACCCTCCTCCTGCGTCAGCAGCAGCACATCGTGGTCGTGGCGCCGTGCCGTCGTCACCACCGACACCGCGAACTGCATCACCACCGGCACATGGATCCCGGTCCGCAGCGGTACGACCAGGGCCAGCACGTTGGACCGGCTGCTGGCCAGGGCGCGGGCGCCGGCGTGCGGCCGGTAGCCCAGCTCGCGGATGGCCGCCTCCACCCGCTGCCGGGTCTCCTCGGAGATCGGCCGCTTGCCGCTGAGCGCGTACGACACGGTGCTGGGGGAGACCCCGGCGTGCCGCGCCACATCAGTGATCTTCACCATCAGCCCAGCTCCACCGTGAGAAACCCGGTCCCGGCCCGCGCCCGCACTTCACGCCCACCGGCCGCGAGCCCCCACGGCGCCGAGGGGTCGGCGCACGACGCCCGCAGCGTGTCCCCCTCCCGTACGACGGTGAAGGCCACGTCCCCGACCCGCACCGCCACCTGCTCGCCCCGCCCCAGGCCGTACGCCCTGAGCGTGACCCCGTCGGCGTGGTCGTAGTCGGGCCGGTCGTCCACCGCGCCCACCGGGATCACCGCGCCCGGCCGCACCAGCAGCGGCACGCTGGAGAAGCCGTGCTGCTCGCGCACCCAGCGCGGCCCGGTCACCGTCTCCCCGGTCACGAAGTGGGTCCAGGTGCCCTCGGGGACGTAGTACGTGACCTCGCCGGAGTCGCTGAACACGGGCGCGACCAGCAGATCCGGGCCGAGCATGTACTGCCGCTCCAGATGCGCGCACCCGGGGTCGTCCGGGAACTCCAGCACCATCGCCCGCATCATCGGCAGGCCCTCGGCGTGGGCGGTGCGCGCGGCCTCGTAGAGGTAGGGCATGAGCCGCAGCTTCAGCCGGGTGAAGTGCCGGGCCACGTCCACGGCTTCGTCGTCGAAGAGCCAGGGGACCCGGTACGAGGACGACCCGTGCAGGCGGCTGTGCGAGGAGAGCAGCCCGAACGCCAGCCACCGTTTGAACAGGGCGGGCGTCGGGGTTCCCTCGAAGCCGCCTATGTCATGGCTCCAGAACCCGAAGCCGGACAGTCCGAGCGACAGCCCGCCCCTGAGCGACTCCGCCATCGACTCGTACGTCGCCTCGCAGTCGCCGCCCCAGTGCACCGGGAACCGCTGGCTGCCCGCCGTCGCCGAGCGGGCGAAGACCACCGCCTCCTCCTCGCCCCGGTGCTTGCGCAGCACGTCGAAGACCGTGCGGTTGTACAGGTACGTGTAGTAGTTGTGCATCCGCTCGGGGTCGGAGCCGTCGGACCACTCCACGTCGAGCGGCACCCGCTCGCCGAAGTCGGTCTTGAAGCAGTCCACGCCCTGCGCGAGCAGCGCCGCCAGCTTCGAGGCGTACCAGTCACGGGCCGCGGGGCTGGTGAAGTCGACCAGGGCCATGCCCGGTTGCCACATGTCCCACTGCCACACACTGCCGTCCGGCCGCTTCAGCAGATGCCCGAGCGCCTTGCCCTCCGCGAACAGCGGCGACCGCTGCGCGATGTACGGGTTGATCCACACGCTGACCCGCAGCCCCCGCGCCTTCAGCCGGGACAGCATCCCCTCGGGGTCCGGGAACACCCGTGGATCCCAGCGGAAGTCGCACCAGTTGAACTCGCGCATCCAGAAGCAGTCGAAGTGGAAGACGGACAACGGCAGTTCACGCTCCCGCATGCCCTCCACGAAGGAGGTGACGGTCTCCTCGTCGTACGAGGTGGTGAACGACGTCGACAGCCACAGCCCGAACGACCACGCGGGCGGCAGCGCCGGACGGCCGGTGAGCGCCGTGTACTTGCGCAGGATGTCCTTCGGGGTCGGGCCGTGAATGACGTAGTACGTCAGCTCCTGTGTCTCCGCGCTGAACTGCACCCGGGACACGACCTCGGAGGCGACCTCGAAGGACACCTTGCCCGGATGGTCGACGAAGACGCCGTAGCCCGCGTCCGTCAGATAGAAGGGCACGTTCTTGTACGCCTGCTCGCTGCAGGTGCCGCCGTCGGCCTGCCAGATGTCGACGACCTGACCGTTGCGGACCAGCGGCCCGAACCGCTCGCCGAGGCCGTAGACGCTCGTCCCCACCCCGAGGTTGAGCTGTTCGCGCAGGTAGTGCGTCCCGTCCGCGTCCCGCATGATGCCCATGCTCTTGTGGCCGCTGGAGGTCAGGACCCGCCCGCCGGCCAGGAACTCCACGTGCCAGGAGCCGCCGCGGGCGACCCGGACCGACAGCTCGCCGGAGGTCAGCGTCGCATGCTCGTCGTCGTACGACACCTGCGCGCCGGCCGCTTCGGACTCGGCGAGCTCGAACTCGGGCCCGCGCGGCTCGTCGCCGGTCAGATGCGTCAGCGTGAGCCCGATGACGCCGGGCAGGGGGGAGTGGGCCTTGATCGTCATGACCGGTCCCGTCATCAGATCGCCGCGCGAGCGGATGGGCCGGGTCGGCGCGTGGATCTCCAGCGCGCCGTCCTGCTCGATGACATCGAGCACTTCGACCGGGTGGGCCGCGGTGACGCCCTCGCGCAGCAGCCAGTAGCCGTCGGTGAACTTCACGTGGGGGGTCCTTACTTGACGGCACCCACGGCGATACCGCGGGTGAGAGTCCGCTGGAAAAGGAGGAAGAAGACGATCGCCGGAAGGACGCCGAGCAGGGCTGCCGCGTTGGTCATCGTGGCGTCCATCAGGCGCTGACCCTGGAGGACGCCGAGGGCCACCGACACCGTCTGGTTGTCGTTGGAGATCAGCATGACCAGGGGGAGCAGGAACTCGTTCCAGGTCCAGATGAAGAAGAAGACCAGCAGGACGCCGAGGGTGGGGCGGCTGACCGGGACGACGATCCGCCACAGCACCTGCCACTTGTTGGCGCCGTCGATCCGGGCCGCCTCGATGATCTCGCGGGGGAACTGGCCGAGCACGGAGGCGAGCAGATACGTGCCGAAGGCCGCCTGGATCACCGTGAAGACGATGATGACGCTCAACCGGGTGTCGTACAGGCCGACTTCCTTGCTCAGGTAGTACACCGGGTAGACCAGCGCCTCCTGCGGCAGCATGTTGGCGAGGACGAAGAAGGCGAGCACCCAGGTGCGGCCCTTGACCCGCCCGACGCCGATCGCATAGGCGTTCAGCACCGACAGCACGACCGCGAGGACCGCCACCGCGCTGCTGATCAGTACGGAGTTGATCAGCTTCTGGGTGTAGTCGACGCGCTCCCAGAAGTCCTTCAGGCCGTCCAGGTAGAGGCCTTCGGGGAGGCTGAGCGGGCCGTTCTGCGAGTACTCGGCCGGTGACTTGACCGCGTTGACCGCCACGATCAGAAACGGGACGATCATGAAGAGGGCGGCGACGCACAGGGCGATCAGCACGGGGTAGCGGCGTAGCGCGTTGCTCACGAGGCCTCTTCTGCGCGCGTCTGGAGCTTCAGCCCGATCAGGGACAGCGCCAGGATGATCACGGTCAGTACGGTGGAGATCGCGGCGCCGTAGCCGACCTGCGTCTTCTCGAAGAACGTGGTGAAGGAGAAGTACGAGGGGACGTTGGTCTCCCCGCCCGGGCCGCCCTTGGTCAGCACGTACACCGCGCCGAACACCTTGAGCGCGGCGATCGAGCACCAGGTCAGCACGACATACGTCTCGGGCCGGATCTGCGGCAGCGTGATGTGCCAGAAGCGGCGCCACCAGCCGGCCCCGTCCAGCTCGGCCGCCTCGTGCAACTGCGGGTCCACGCGCTGGAGTCCGGCCATGAAGACGACCAGCGGGAAGCCGAGCTGCACCCACACCATCACGCCCATGACGCTGTAGAGCGCGAGGTCGGGGTCGCCCAGCCAGTCCTGCTGCCAGCTCGACAGGCCCACGGCCTTCAGGAGTTCGTTGAGGGAGCCGTTGTCGGGGGCGAGGATCCAGCTCCAGACGATCCCCGCGACCGCGATCGGCAGCACCTGCGGGAGATAGAAGCAGGCCCGCAGCACGGCCACGGTCCGGCTGCCGAAGTGCTTGCCGACGTAGTCGAACAGGGCCGCGGCCAGCACCAGCCCGACGGCGGTCGGTACGACGGCCATGGCGACGACCATGAACAGGCTGTGCCGGAAGGACGCCCAGAACTCCGAGTCGTCCATCAGCTCGCGGTAGTTGGCGAGCCCCGACCACTCCGGGCTGCCCACCCCCTGCCAGTCGGTGAAGCTGACGTAGGTGTTCATCCCGAACGGCAGGACGACGATCGCGAGGAAGGCGAGCACCCCGGGCAGCAGGAACAGCGCGTAGGAGTCACGGGGGCGGCGGCGCGGGCGGCCGGCAAGGGGGAGCTTGCCGGCCGCCCGGCCGCGCCGTTCGACGGTGACCGTCATTGTTCCGGTACGCCCTTGTCGTACGCCTCCTGCAAGGCGTCCAGATAGGCGTCCGGCTTCGCGCTGCCGGTGATCAGCTTCTGGGTCTCGGAGACGAGGACGTCGTAGAAGCCGGTGACCGGCCAGTCGGGGTAGAAGGCGAGGCCGTCCCGCTCGGAGAGGGTGTTGAAGTTCTCGATGAGCGTCTTGGACTTGGGGTCGGTGATGGCGCTCGCGTCGGCCGCGACGGGGACGCCGCCGTTGTTGCCGAGCAGGTTCTGGATCTTCTCCGACATGGTGATGTCGATGAAGTCGTAGGCCAGATCCTTGTTCTCGGCGTTCTTGGGGACCACCCACAGGTTTCCGCCGGAGCCCAGGGTCAGGTCCGAGTCGGGCCACAGCATGCTGTCCCAGTCGAACTTCGCCTCCGTCTGGAAGCGGCCGTACCACCAGCTGCCGGAGAACAGGATCGGCGCCTTGCCCTGGATGAAGGAGACACCCGCGTCCTCGGACTTGGTGCTGGTGGAGGTCTTGCTGATGTAGCCCTTCTGCACCCAGTCGGCGAACGTGGTCGCGCCGTACGTCCAGGCCGCGTCGTGCAGATCGGCCTTGCCCTTGTACAGCTCGTAGGAGTCGACCCAGGAGCGGTCGGCCTTGGACAGGGCGAGCTGGTAGAGGTACTGCTGGGCCATGTACTCGGCGCCCGCGTTGGCGAGCGGGGTGACGCCCGCCTCGACGAACTCGTCCATGGCGGCGGTGAGTTCGTCGAACGTCTTCGGCTCGGCGATCTTGTGCTTGGCGAACAGGTCCTTGTTGTAGAAGACCATCGTGTACTCGGCGTAGTTGGGCACGCCGTACCACTTGCCGGAGCCCATGACCCCGTTGGTGTCGTACATGCTGGTCGTGCGGACGCCGGCGCTGAGCTTCTTGTCCCAGCCGCGCTTCGTGGCCTCGGCGGTCAGGTCGGTGAGCAGTCCCTGCTTGGAGAGCTGGCCGGCCGTCGCGTTGCCCTTGTTGTACTCCATGAGATCGGGCGCGTCCGAGGAGTTCAGCACCATCGGCGCGGTCTTCTGGATCTGTTCGAAGCCCTTCTCCTCGTACTCCACCTTCACGCCCGGATGCGTCTTCTCGAACTCCTTGATCGCCGCCTTCCAGGCCACGCCCATCGCGCTGTTGGGGCCCTCGTAGTGCCAGAGCCGCAGGGTCTTGCCGTCGCCGGACCCGCCCTCGTCCGAGTCCCCGCAGGCCGCCAGGAGCAGTGATCCCGCAAGGACCGCGGCGGTGGCCGCCACACGCCTTCGTGCCGTCAACATCCTGTGCCTCCAGGGGAGTCGGATGGTCTCGGAGCGTCACACTGCGTTCATCGAATCGGTTCGATGAGTGACGTCGAAGCGCTTCGACGGGGGAAGGTATGTGTGCGGAGCGGGCGCGTCAATGGATTTAGCGGGAATCGGGACCGAATGCTCGTCGGGTCCGTCCGAGGACGGGGCCGCCGAGGGGCTGCTGGACGGCCAATCTCCGGTTACTGTGCGGTAGTTGTGGGTGACCGGTTCTAGGCCTGGGGGAAGCGGCGGAATGACGGCAATGGCGACTACGACGGCCGAGGCGCCGGTCGTGGCGGCGAGCCCGGTGCTCGGCTCGATGAGGGACCTGCTGACCGATCCGCTCGGCGCGTATCTGCGCGCCCGGCGCGACCACGGCGACGTGGTGCGATTCCGGGCCGGGCCCCCCGGGCTGCGCTCGGAGCTCTACGCGGTGTTCTCGGCCGAGGGCGCCCAGCAGGTGCTGGCGGCGCAGTCCGCCAACTTCCGCAAGGACAACGTCTTCTACGAGGAACTGCGCCTGACGGTCGGCAACGGCCTGCTCACCAGCCAGGACGAGGCCTACCTGCGGCAGCGCCGGCTCATGCAGCCGCTGTTCACCAGGCGCCGGGTGGACGGCTATGCGCGGGAGGTCACCGACGAGGCCGCCGCGCTGACCGACAGGTGGCGGCGGGCGCCCGGCGGGGTCGTCGAACTGGTCGGCGAGATGCACCGGTTGGCGCTGTACACCGTCGGCCGGATCCTGTTCGGGACGGACGTGCACAAGGCGTACGAGGTGGTCGGGCGGACCCTGCCCGCGCTCCAGGAGTACTCCCTCAAGCGCGGCTTCTCCCCGGTCAAGGCGCCGCGCACCTGGCCCACCCCCGCCAACCGCCGTGCCGTGCGCCTTCAGACGGAGCTGTACGCGCTGTGCGACGAGATCATCGACAGCCGCCGGGGCCGGGACGACCGGGAGGACCTGGTCACCCTCCTCGTGCACGCCGAGAACGCCGAGGACGGCAGCCTCGACGCGGCCGAGCTGCGCGAACAGGTGCTGATCTTCCTGCTGGCCGGCCACGAGACCACCGCCACCGCGCTGGCCTTCACACTGCACCTCCTTGCCCGGCACCCGCAGGAGCAGCGCCGGGTCCGCGAGGAGGTGGACGCCGTGCTCGGCGGCCCCGGCGGACGCGTGCCGACGGCGGCCGACATGGAGTCGCTGCGGTATCTGACGATGGTGGTGAAGGAGGCCATGCGGCTGTACCCGTCCGCACCCGCGATCGGCCGCCGCTCGGTGGCCGACGCGGAGATCGACGGCGTACGGATTCCGGCCGGCGCCGATGTCGTGATCTGCCCCTGGGTCACCCATCGCCACCCCGACTACTGGACGGACCCCGAACGCTTCGACCCCACGCGCTTCACGCCTCAGGCGGAGGCCGGGCGCCCGCGCTACGCCTGGTACCCGTTCGGCGGCGGCCCGCGTGCCTGCATCGGGCAGCACCTGTCCATGCTGGAGTCGGTGCTGGGACTGGCCGTGCTGCTGCGGGAGTACGAGTTCGAGGACGCGGAGCCCGGGGAGGTGCCGCTCGGCGCGGGGATCACACTGGTGGCCAAGGGGCCGGCCCGAGTCCGGATCAGGACTCGGGCCTGACGGCTGGGGTGGTGGCTGTGGGCGTCGGGGCTCGGCCTTGATGGCTGGGGTGGTGGCTGTGGGTGTCAGGCCTTGGCCTTGATGGCTGGGGTGGTGGCTGTGGACGTCGGGGCTCGGCCTTGATGGCTGGGGTGGTGGCTGCGGGTGTCGGGCCTTGGCCTTGATGGCTGGGGTGGTGGCTGTGAGCGTCGGGCCTCGGCCTTGACGGCTGGAGTGGCGGTTGTGCCCGTCAGGCCTCGGCTTGGACGGGCGTCGTCCTGGTCGCCGTCGTGAGGGCGGCGAGCAGGGCTACGGCCGCCGCCGTGACCGGTACGCCGTAGCCCGCCGTTGCCGACACGTGCTCCGCGACCCAGCCGCCCACCGCGCTGCCTAGTGCGATACCGCCGAGCAGGCCGGTCACCGCCAGGGTCATGCCCTCGTTGAGACGGCCCTCGGGGGTGCGCTGCTGGACCAGGGTCATGTTGGTGATCATCGTCGGGGCGGTGGCCATGCCGGCCAGCAGCAGCGCGCCCGCCAGCAGGACGAGCGAGCCGGTGGCGGAGGCCGCGAGCAGGGGCAGCGCCAGCAGCGCGGTCATCGCCGCGATGCACCACGCGTAGCGGCCCTCGGCGGGGCCGGCCGGCTTCAGCGCGCCGTACAGCAGCCCGGCCGCGCAGGAGCCGGCCGCCTGGAGACCGAGGATCACACCGGCCGCCGTACCGTGTCCCTGCGCGTCCGCGAACGCGATCGTGACGACCTCCATCGAGCCGAAGACGGCACCCATGGCGAGGCAGACGGCGAGCAGCGGGGGCATGCCGGGGGCGCGGAGCGGGGACTCGGCGGAGGCCGTCGGGGCCTTGGCCGGCGGCTCGGTCGAGCGCTGGGCGGTGAACAGCAGCATGCCGGTGACCAGGAGCAGGACGCCGACGAGCGTGCCCGCCTCGGGGAACAGGGAGCCGCACAGGACGGCCGCGAGGACCGGGCCCAGCATGAAGCACAGCTCGTCCGCGGACTGCTCCAGCGAGTTCGCGGTGTGCAGTGCCGCCTCGTCGCCCTTCAGCAGGTGGGCCCACCTGGCGCGGGCCATGCCGCCGATGTTGGGGGTGGTGGCGGTGGCCGCGTAGGCGGCGAACAGGGTCCAGTCGGGGGCGCCGTAGCGCGTGCAGAGAAGCAGGGCGAGGCTGCCCAGGGCGGCCAGGAGCGTGGAGGGCAGGGCGACCCGCGCCTGCCCGTACCGGTCGACGAGCCGCGCGGTCCAGGGGGCGACCAGGGCGGTCGCGGCCAGCCCGACCGCGACGACGGAGCCGGCGAGGGCGTACGACCCGCGGGTGCCGGCGATCATCACGACCGCGCTCACACTGAACATGCCCATCGGGAGACGGGCCAGGAGGTTGCCGGCCGTGAACGCGCGGGTGCCGGGCAGGGCGAACAGGGAGCGGTAGCGGGAGAGCAGTTGCGGCATGGAGCAACCCTCGCCCGGAGTGGATCAAGGGGTCCAACACCAGTTCGGGCCCGATTGACGCATCCGCGTTGTAAATTCGCCGGATGCCGTCCCCGCTCGACCCCCGCCTCCTGCGCGCCTTCCTCGCCGTCGCCGAGGAACTGCACTTCACCCGCGCCGCCGCCCGCCTCTACGTCGCCCAGCAGGCGCTGAGCCGGGACGTACGGCGGCTGGAGCGGGAGCTGGGCGCCGAACTGTTCGTCCGCACCACCCGGCAGGTGACGCTGACGCCGGACGGCGAGCGGCTCGTGCCCCACGCGCGCCGCGTGCTGACCGCGCACGACGACCTGCTCGCCGCCTTCGGACAGGCCCGCCCGCTGCTGGTCGACCTGAACTCCCCGGGCCTGGTCACCCCGGGCCGGGTCCTGCACCGGGCCCGTGATCTGGCCCCCGACCACGAGCTGATGGCCCGCTACGAGAGCGGCCTGACCGGCGCCGCCGCCGAACTCCTCGCGGGCCGCCTGGACGCCTCGTTCGGCCGCTTCGCCGGACTGGACCCGGCGCTGCGGGCGGGCCTGGACCACCAGCCCGTGCGCTACGAACCGATGGCGGTGATCCTGCCCGAGGACCATCCGCTGGCCGGGCTGGAGGCGGTACCGCTCGGCGCGCTGGCGGGCTCGACCGTATACGCGGGCGCCGGGAACCCGCGCACCCCGGAGTGGACCGACCTCGCGCACCGGCTGTTCGAGGGGCGGGGGATCGAGGTCGCGCCGCCCGCTCCCCTGGCCGTCGGTCACGAGGAGTTCCGGCGGATCATGGCGAAGACACGGACACCGGTGCTGGCCGTGGTGGACTTTCCGGCCATGCCCGCCACGGTGCTGCGGCCCTTGATCGATCCCGTCCCGCTGGCACCGGTGTCACTGGTGTGGCGAAAGGGGCTGGTGCACCCTGCGTTCGACGCCCTTCGGCGGGCCGCGGCCGAACTGGCGGAGGCGGAGGGCTGGCTTCGGCCACCCGCCGGGGGATGGATTCCGGCCAGTGACAATGTCACGATGCGGCCCCACAAGTGACACGCGGCAAACACACAACTCACTCGTGCGCTACATTCATGGCCTGAGCACAGTGTGATAAAGGGGGCGCTCGGACCGGGTGGGGGCTCGGTGCGATCGACGGGTGCTCAGTGTCGTACGCGCACCCGGAACTGTCCCGTGGGGGGATGTGTGCGCGTGAAGAACTGGCGGGAAGACGGCCAACCGGAGTGGCCCGAGGCGGCATCCGGGACCCAGGCCGTTCCGTCTTCGCAGGGTGACACCCAGGCGTTCGCGGCGACCGGCGAGACGGCGATGCCCGACATCGACGGCCCCGCGGAGTCCGAGGTGCCCCAGGAGTCCGGCGAGGCCTCCGAACGGACCGACCTGAACGAGCTCCTCTCGGCGTTCGACAGATTCGACCGGCCCGAGACCCGGAAGCCGAGCCGTACCGAGCCGGTGTTCGACGAGACGGCGGTGCTGCCGAAGTCCGGGGATGCCGGTCGTCCGCAGGCGTCCGCGGCGGCCGAGGGCCGTGGCGCGGTGCCGCGGAAGCCGGGGTGGCCGGAGACCCGGAAGCCGGGCCGTGCCGAGCCGGTGTTCGACGAGACGGCGGTGCTGCCGAAGTCCGGGGATGCCGGTCGTCCGCAGGCGGCTCCGGCGGCCGAGGGCCGTGGCGCGGTGCCGCGGAAGTCGGGCTGGCCCGAGACCCGGAAGCCGAGCCGTGCCGAGGCGTTCCCGGCGACCGCCCCCACCCCGGCCCCGGCCCCGGCCCCGGCCCCGGCCCCGGTCCCGGCCCCGGCCCCCGCCTCCGTCCGCGACCCCTGGCAGGACCCGGAAGCGGAACGGGAGCCCGTCGGGTCCGCCGCCACGCACGACCCGCACGAGGTCACCATCCAGCTCGACGGCATCGGACTTCAGCTCGACGGCGCGATCCGGGCGGCCAAGGGAGGCCCGGGCGGTGGCTCGGACAGCTCCGACGGGCCGGTCTTCGTCGACGAGTCGGGCCGGCGCAGCCGCCGCTTCCGCCGGCTGGGCATCGCCGTCGGCATCGCCTGCGCGGTCTACGCCGTCGTCATCGTCACCACCCTGCTGTCCGGCAACTCCAACGCGCCCTGGCTCCCCGTGAAGAGCCCGAAGGACGAGCAGCCGGCCGGTCAGGTGGACACCCCGCCGCTGCCCGCGGAGTCGGCACCCTCGACCGGCACCGGCGAAGTCAGCCCCGGCGCGAGCCCCTCGGCGAGCGACGGAGTGACCCCGTCGCCCGGCGCCAGCGCCACCGCCCCGGACGCCTCCGGCACCGCCGAGGAGCCGGGGGTCACGACCGATCCGGAGCCGACGGCGACCAAGACGACGACGGACCCGGGGACCGACCCGACCTGGGATCCGGATCCCACGGACGCGCCGACCACGCCCACGACCGACCCCACCCCCACGGACGAGCCCACGACGCCCGATCCGACCGAGACGGAGGGCGAGGGCGGCTCGGGCGGCACCGGCACCGACAACGTCGCCGACGGCCCGTCCGACCCGACGCCGATCACCGACGAGAGGCCGGCCGAGGAGCCGGGCTCCACCGCCAGCCCGTACGACCCGTCCCCGGAGTACATCCTCTGATGGCATCCCGCACCCGCCGTCGGGGCGCCGCGCCCCAAGCCCCCGACGGCCCCCGGCGCCGCCGCCTGCCCATGCGCCTGCTGCTGCCCCTGCTCGTCCTCGCCGCGCTGATGGCGATGCTGATGCTGCGCGGGTATGTGCACAGCGAGATCCTGGCCGACCACCGTGTCCAGCCGGCCGCCGCCTCCGACAAGGTCCCCGAGGAGATCCTCAAGGGCGGCCCGGTCATCGACACCCGCAGCGGCCGCACCGAGAGCCTGGACATGCCGGACCACCGGCTCGTCCTCACCTTCGACGACGGCCCCGACCCCAAGTGGACGCCCAAGGTCCTGGACGTGCTGAAGAAGCACGACGCGCACGCCGTCTTCTTCGTCACCGGCACCATGACCTCGCGCCACCCGGACCTCGTGCGGCGCATGGTCGACGAGGGCCACGAGATCGGGCTGCACACCTTCAACCACCCCGACCTCTCGTACCAGACGAAGAAGCGCATCGACTGGGAGCTGTCGCAGAACCAGCTCGCGATCAGCGGCGCGGCCGGCATCCGGACCTCCCTCTTCCGGCCGCCGTACTCCTCCTTCGCCGACGCCATGGACAACAAGTCCTGGCCGGTGACCGAGTACATCGGCACCCGCGGCTACATCACGGTCGTCAACAACACCGACAGCGAGGACTGGCGCAAGCCCGGTGTCGAGCGGATCATCCGCAACGCCACCCCCAAGGGCGGCAAGGGCGCGATCGTCCTGATGCACGACTCCGGCGGCGACCGGCACCAGACCGTCGAGGCGCTCGACCGGTTCCTGCCGCAGATGCAGGCCAAGGGCTACGAGTTCGACAACCTCACCGAGGCCCTCGACGCGCCCAGCGCGCACAGCCAGGTCAGCGGCATCGACCACTGGAAGGGCAAGGCGTGGATCTTCCTGGTCCAGGCCTCCGACAACATCACCGCGGTCCTGGTGGTCGGGCTCGCGATCATCGGCTTCCTCGTCATCAGCCGCTTCGTGCTGATGCTCGTCCTGTCCGCCGTGCACGCCCGCCGGGTGCGCCGGCGCGGCTTCCGCTGGGGACCGCCGGTCACCGAGCCGGTGTCGGTGCTGGTGCCGGCGTACAACGAGGCCAAGTGCATCGAGAACACCGTCCGTTCCCTGATGGCGAGCGAGCACCCGATCGAGATCCTCGTCATCGACGACGGCTCGACCGACGGCACCGCGCGGATCGTTGAGGCGATGGGCCTGCCGAACGTGCGGGTCATCCGCCAGCTCAACGCGGGCAAGCCGGCCGCGCTCAACCGGGGTCTGGCGAACGCCCGTTACGACATCATCGTGATGATGGACGGCGACACGGTCTTCGAACCGGCCACCGTCCGCGAACTCGTCCAGCCCTTCGGTGACCCGCGCGTCGGAGCCGTCGCGGGCAATGCCAAGGTCGGCAACCGCGACTCCCTCATCGGCGCCTGGCAGCACATCGAATATGTGATGGGCTTCAACCTCGACCGCCGGATGTACGACGTCCTGCGCTGCATGCCGACGATTCCCGGCGCGGTGGGAGCCTTCCGCCGTACGGCGCTGGAGCGGGTCGGCGGCATGAGCGACGACACGCTCGCCGAGGACACCGACATCACGATGGCGATGCACCGCGACGGCTGGCGCGTCGTCTACGCGGAGAAGGCCCGCGCCTGGACCGAGGCACCGGAGACGGTGCAGCAGCTGTGGTCCCAGCGCTACCGCTGGTCGTACGGCACCATGCAGGCGATCTGGAAGCACCGCAGGGCGCTGGTGGAGAGCGGTCCGTCGGGCCGCTTCGGCCGGGTCGGCCTGCCACTCGTATCGCTCTTCATGGTGCTGGCCCCCCTCCTGGCCCCCCTCATCGACGTCTTCCTGCTCTACGGCCTTGTCTTCGGCCCGACGCAGAAGACGATCGTGGCGTGGCTGGGCGTCCTGGCGATCCAGGCCGTCTGCGCCGCGTACGCCTTCCGTCTGGACGGGGAACGCATGACCCACCTCATCTCGCTCCCGCTCCAGCAGATTCTCTACCGCCAGCTCATGTACGTCGTGCTGCTCCAGTCCTGGATCACGGCGCTCACCGGCGGCCGTCTGCGCTGGCAGAAGCTTCGCCGCACCGGCGTGGTCGAGGCGCCGGGCGGCCCGGTACCGCGCCAGCGGGCGGACAGCGGCAACGATCGGAGGCCGGTGGGATGACACACGGATACCCGACGGGGACGGCCGGTACCGGCCCCGAGCAGCAGCCGTACGGCACGCCGTACCAGGCGTACGAGGCGTACGGCGTCCCGGAGCAGCCGCAGCCCACTGCCGCCCCGGCCGCTCCCCCCGCGCCGGCGAAGAAGCCGGGCCGCGACCGCTACCTCGACCTCCTGCGCTCGATCGCGCTGGTCCGAGTCGTCGTCTACCACCTCTTCGGCTGGGCGTGGCTGACGGTCCTGTTCCCCTCCATGGGCGTGATGTTCGCGCTGGCCGGCTCGCTGATGGCCCGCTCGCTGAACCGCCCGGCGTGGGGCGTGATCAAGGGCCGTGTACGTCGACTTCTGCCTCCGCTGTGGGCGTTCAGCGCGGTGGCGCTGGCGCTGATGTTCGCGGGCGGCTGGAACCCGACGAAGAACACGGAGGACAGCCCGACCTGGGCGCTCCTGGAACTCATCAATTACATCGTCCCGATCGGCGCCCCGCCCTTCCCCTGGCTCATCGGCTCCAAGTCGGGCCTGCTGGAGGACACCTGGGCGGTACAGGCGGCGGGCCCGCTGTGGTACCTGCGCGCCTACCTGTGGTTCGTGGTGGCGTCCCCGCTCCTGCTGTGGGCGTTCCGGAGAGCCCCCTGGCCGACCCTGCTGGCACCCCTGGCCCTGACGGCGATCGTGGGCACGGGAATCGTGACCATCCCCGGCGAAACGGGCAACGCCGTCACCGACTTCGCCGTCTACGGCGGCTGCTGGGTCCTCGGCTTCGCCCACCACGAGGGCCTGCTGGCGAAGATCCCGCGCTATGTCGCCGTGTCCTGCTCGGCTCTGCTGATGGCCTTCGGCCTGTGGTGGGCCTCCGGCCACCTGGGCCCGGACGGCTGGGACCTGAACGACATCCCGCTGGCCCAGGCGACCTGGTCCTTCGGCTTCGTCGTCATCCTGCTGATCTACTCGCCCTCCTGGCAGGAACTGCCGGGCCGCCTGGCCAAGTGGGACAAGCTCGTCACTCTCTCCAACAACCGCGCGGTCACGATCTACCTGTGGCACAACATGCTCATCATGGCCACGGTCCCCATCCTCGACCGCCTCTACGAACTCCCCTTCATGCAGAGCGACCGCGCCGTCGCCGCCCTCGACTCCACCTACCTCATCTGGATGTTCTTCCTGGTCTGGCCCCTGATCGGCCTGACCATCCTGGCGGTGGGCTGGATCGAGGACATCGCGGCGAAGCGACGCCCACGGCTGTGGCCGAACGGGTCGGGCGGCGGGCGCGGCGGGGGGCGCAGACGCCGGGCTTGACGGGACTGCGGGGCCCGTCTCCTGTGGGGCTGCAGACCATGGGCGAGCAGGTCCGTGCTGAGCGACTCCGCCAGAACCTCACCCAGGAGCGCGTCTACCTGGCGGCCGGCATCACCGGCTGCCCCTTCAAAACCTCGAAGCTGGGCGCGGCAATCCGACGTTCCGGGTCCTGCTGCGCATCGCCCACGTGTCGGACGTGCCTCTCGCCGATCTTGTGGGCTGATCTCGGTCTGGTCACCACCGGTCGTGGTGACCAGACCGAGGCGGCTCAGACTTCCCAGCTGTCTGCGGGGTCGTCCAGCCATGCGCGCTGCGCGCCCTCGGCCGTGACCGTCAGTCCGAACCGTTCGTGACCGGGCTGGCCCACTGCCCGCCACCAGTCCAGCGCGGCGGTCACTTCGTCCCACAGGCGGCGTGGACCGGCCTGCCAGACCTGTGCCTCGTCCTGTCCGTCACGGAACATGACGCAAGCCCAGGAGGTGTCGGCCAGACCGTAGAACCAGACCGGCCGGGAGCCGTCCCGCTTGTCGGCGGCGCGGTGGTAGCAGTCCCGGACGCGCAGGCCGGCGGCGAACGTGCTCGCGGCGAACTGGCCATCGCTGCCGAGGAGGTCCTCCGCGGTGACGGCCGTCGTGCCACGCTCGGCCGCGCCCACGCCGCGGGGCGCGTACGCGTGGTGGCCGGCGAAGGGCAGGCGTTGGTCGCGCAGTTTCATGAACTCGACGGGGCCGGTGAACATCCCGCTCGCGCTTGCTCCGTCCTCGGCGACCTTCAGGCGCACGATCGCGTCCTGGTGACTGTAGTGAGTGCCCCAGGGGGCGATGATGATGCCGCCCAGCCGTGTCTGGTCGATCCAGGCGGGTGGGATCCTGCGCACTCCCACGGTGGCGATGATCCTGTGGTACGGCGCTCCTTGCACGTCCCCGTCCGCTCCGTCCCGGGTCAGCACCAGGACCGGCAGTCCTGCCCGGGCGAGGCGTGTTCGCGCCTCGTCCGCGACGACGGGGTCGATCTCGATGCTCACGACGTTGGCGGGGCTAAGGCGGTGGGCGAGCAGTGCGGCGTTCCAGCCGGTACCGGTGCCGACCTCCAGCACGCGGTGCCCATCCTGCACGTCGAGATCGCGCAGCATGCGGAAGACAACGGACGGCATGGACGCCGACGAGGTCGGCGCCTTTCCGGGCTCGTCGCTGGTGCCGTCGTCCCACTGGGTGACGATGGGCACGTCGGCGTTGGCGTACGAGTACCACAGGCCAGGATCGTCCCGCAGGTCCACCGTGACGGTGGTGCCCGTATCCATGTCGTGCGGCCACATCACCTCGGGCAGAAAGTCTCGCCGCGGTACGGCGGCGAACGGCGGCGCCCAATCGGACGTCATGGCCTTGCGTTCGAGGAGGGAGCGGCCCAGGTCGGACCACCCCTCCTCCAGGTCGGTGAACGTCATCTCAGGCGCAGACCTTCGGCCCGCCATCGGGCGACGGGGGCTCTTCCGGGCCGGGCCACGGCTCACCGGGCAGGCCGTCGCCGCCTTCTCCTCCGCCGGTCATTCGGTAGATCGCGGTTCCGCTCACGGTGTACTCCCTGTGTTGTGGGCCTATCGTGCCGGTCTGGGTCTCAGCAGGTCACTGGTTGAGGCTGGAGCTTGGGCTCCCTTCAGCAGTAGCGGGGTCGGCGGAAGCGCCGGGCTTGTTGGGTGACCCGCCGTCGGCGTGAGGCCCTGGCGCCGACGGCGGGTTTGCGGCCGCAGAGCAACGAGGGGCGTGCGGCCGCGTCCCGTTACCGGTGCGCTCAGGGGCGCGGGCCGATAACGAGAGTCGGAGTGGCCTCGGCCAGTCGCCGCGCGCCCTCGGCAATCAGTCGTGCGAGGGCCAGCGGCGGGCATAGCACGCCGGCGGACGGCATGGGCACGGACCAGTACGAGGCCCAATTGGGGTTGTGCTCAACCGCAGTAACCCGAGGCACCCCCATGTAAGCACCATGTCCCAGGCATTCGACGCCGAGCGGCTCCCAGTCGTCCGCGGCCGCGCGCCATTTACGGGGCATGCCAGCGGGGACGAGGGCGTAGTAGCGGGGGCCGTGCGGGTCGCAGATGACCGGGCCGCCGTCGAGAGCGTCCTCAAGGAAGGGGTCGACGTCGTCGGGGCGGGCGGATGCGGCGGCGGCGTAGACGAGGCGGCCGGGCAAGCGGACGGCGGAGAACACGCCGCCTAGGCGCAGCATCGTGATGCCGTGCTGCTGCCATTCCATGCGGGCCCGGTCGGCTGACGAGCACGCTGAGAGTAGCCAGTGTTCGATTGCTAGGCGCCGGTCGCAGGCCGTGACGATGCCGCTGGGGGCGATGGTGCTCGGGTTGGCCATCGGTTCCTTCTTCCCATGGGCGGTCATGGCGGCCTCACTCCCACTACGCTGAGTTGCCCGGTTATCACCCACGACGGTACGTAGGCGTGATCACCGCTTGTAGTGACCGTGAGTACGGGTAAGGGCCCGCTGCGGGCGGGCAAGGGGACGCCATGAGGCAGCAGGCGAACGGAACCCTGACCAGTGGTCAGGGAACGCCCGGGCGAGGGCGTGCGGGCATCATCTCCGGCTACGTTTTCCGTGTCCTTCGGGAACAGTCGGGGCACACGCAGGACAGCCTTGCCGAGTTCTTCGGAGTAGCGCCGGACACGGTCGCAGGCTGGGAGACGGGGCGGCGCCCGCTGACCTCCCTGCCCGTGGGCCAGATGCTGATGCATCGCCACCGACTCATGCAGATGGGCACCGCGCCCGCCCTGCTGTCCGCCCTGGAACGCGCGATGGAAGCTGACATGCTGCTGGCCAGCGCACTGGAGGACGAGCCTCCCGCCGGTCCCAACCCTCTCGGGGCCTGGGTTATGCAGCGCGACCTCGTAGAGGTCCTCACCTGGCCCCTCAACGGTGTCCCGCCCAGCCCCGTACGGGACCTCCCGACGCCGCCTCGTCCGCGCCGCGGCCCGGTGCCGACAGCGCCAGAGCTTGCCCCGGTTGACCGGGGCAAGTTCTTCAGCCGCATGCGGGAGACAGCCGAGCAGGCCCGAGGTGGCCGGGATTTCCTGCTGCGCCGACAAGCCCTGTACCTCGCCGGGTTCGACCAGGACGCCGATACCTCCGATTGGCTGGCCTACCAGCAGCGGACCGAGCGGCCGGATGACTGGCTGACGCAGTGGCTCAACTCGCGTTCCGTCGCTGCCGTAGCCGCGCGCCACGGAGACCGGGACCGCATGGCCCACTTCATCGGCCGCACCCTGGGCGACAACGACCGAGCCGAGGCGGCGAACTTGAACTACTGGGCTTACTGGGTCGGAGAGTCACCGCACGTCCAGCTGTCGGACGACTTCATTGGCGAGATGGCGCCTGGGCCCTGGCAAGGCGACCGACTGATGACCCACCTGGTCCGCGGCCTCACACCGCGGCATGGCTTCTTTGACCTCAACGTTCACACGCTTTGGGCGCTGCTTGCCGTCCGCCCGAATCTGCTGCGCGCACGGTCGGCCGCCGGTCAGGACCTGCGCGAACGCCTGCCGGTGATGTTGGATGACTCCGAGCTATTGCCGCAGGCTCGGCGAGAGCTGGAGGGCATCCGATACGCAATCCGCCTCGCCGAGGCGTGAGAGGGGACACCAGTGGGTGACCAGGACCTGGCGGACGTGGCGCACTTCCTGTGGGAGGCGGGCATGTTGAAGGCGGCCCGGCGAACGGGCTGGTGGATGGCGGGCGTTCGCGACCCCGAGAGCGTTGCCGAGCACGCATGGCGCACGTCCGTCATCGCCTCGGTCATCGCCACCCTGGAGGGCGCCGATGCCGCACGGGCCGCGCACATGGCGGTGTGGCACGACTCGCAGGAGACGCGGACGGGTGACGTGAACCACCTGGGGAAGAAGTACGCCGCCCCAGGCGATCCCGTGGCGGTGACGGCGGACCAGACAGCCGGCATGCCCGAGGTCCTGCGGTCCGCGGTCCGGGCGGTCGTCGCCGAGTACGAGGCGCGCGAGACGCCCGAGGCCATCTGCGCACGCGATGCGGACAAGCTGGAGTGCATGTTGCAGGGCCTGGAGTACAAGAGCCAGGGGTACGAGGCGGCGCAGCGGTGGGTCGACAACAGTCGGGCCCGGATCGTCACCAAGTCCGGCCAGCTACTTGCCGACCAGCTGCTGGCCCAGGCCCCGCTCGACTGGCTGCGCGCGGCCATGGGCGAGCGCAGCTGACCCGAGGCACGACAAAGCGCCCCCTGCACGGCCCGTAGTGGGCTGTGCAGGGGGTTTGATGCTGTTATTGGCTGAGGAATCGCAGGAGGTATCCGGCGCCGGCGCCGAGGACGGCAGCCGCGCCCGAGAACACCGCCACACGGCGTTCCGTCGTCGCAAGCCGAGCCGAGTCCCGTCTCTGCGCCTCGGTCTCGCCGAGCTCAAGCGCACGGGGCCGCGTCTCATGGTCGTGGATGTCCCCGCGGATGTCCTTGACCTTCCGCAGGAACGCATCGAGCTTGACGTCGAGTTTCCCGGTGGCCTTCGCCGGATTCTGCACCTCCTGATACGTCTGCGCCGGGCTGATGTACACGCCATCGGGCCCTCCAGTCGGCGCACGGCGTCAGCTTCTCCGCGTACACGGTCGGTTCCACCTCACCGCTGAGCAACCGCCTCATGGACCGCCAACTGCCCAACCTCGTCCCCAGAAGCTTGGGCGATCAACGCCCCGGCTTCACCCGTCCCCGTATCGGCACCGTTTCCACGGAGTACGGCGGCGACATCGAGGTCGAGTACAAGGGCGGCTGCGCGATCGAACCGGCGGAGGACAAGGGCAAGAGCAACGGCACCTGCTATCCGGTCCGCTGGTCGCCCGACGGGGAGGAGAGAACGCCCAAGAAGGCCTGGTTCAACAAGTACGTCGTCGACTCCGTGACCGAGACCGACAAGGTCACGTCGCACGGGGTTCCTGTCATCAGCAAGTACAAGTACGAAGGCCCGGCCTGGTCGAAGAGCGACGACGAGTTCACCCGCCCGGTACTGCGTACTTACAGCGACTGGAGAGGATACCGGCAGGTCTCGGTCCGCAAGGGTGCAAAGACAGTCCCCCAACCGGGCGAGGCAAACGGACAGTCCCTCACCGTCACCCGCTACTTCCAGGGCGTGGGCGGCGAGGTGAAGGACTCCACCGACGCGTACACCCTCCTCGCTGACGACGCACCGCAGTTCGCGGGCATGACCGCGGAAACCATCACCTACGCCGACTCCTTGGGCAAGGTTCAGAAGCGCAACCTGACCTTCCCCTACTCCAAGCAAATCGCCTCCCGCGCCCGGGAGAACGAGGACGGGACGGCCGGCGAGCCGCTGCTCGCCCACCGCGTCGGAGTCAAGCGCACGGACGAGATCCAGACGGTGGACACGAGTTGGCGCGCCGTACGCACCACCACGACGGTCGACGACACGTTCGGCCTGCCGCTCCAGGTGGAGACGGCCGTAGTCAAGCCCAACGGCACAAGCGAGACGCTCTCCGACCGGATGTGCACCACCACGTCGTACGTGCACAACACCTCATTCCCACGGCTGATCGGCATGATCCAGCAGGAGCGCACCACCGGCACCAGCTGCGCCACCGAGGCCACCGCCGACCCGGCCACGCAGCTCAAGTCGTCGGTGAAGAACACCTACGACGACCTGGCCCACGGCGCGACCCCGACCAAGGGCCTCGTCACTTCGCGCGCCGAGATCGACGGCACCGGCACCGCGCACTCCCATGTCATCGGCACCACCTACGACCCGCTCGGCCGGGTGCGCACTGTCACGGCCCCCGGGGCAGGCACCACCGAGACGCAGTACACCCCCGGTGATGCGGGCGGCCCGGTCACCGAGGTCAAGTCGATCAATGCCAAGGGCCACACCACCAAGACGACGTTCGATCCCGGCCGCGGCCTGCCGCTGACCGTCACCGACCCCAACAGCCGGCTCACGCGCAACGAGTACGACGCGCTCGGCCGCCTGGTGAAGGGCTGGACCCCGTCACGCGCGTCCTCCTTCAGGTCGCCGACCGTGCAGATCTCCTACCAGCCGGCAGTGGCCACGCCCACGAAGAACAGCCCCGCCTCGGTCACGGTCCAGACACTCAAGGACGACGGCACCTACTCCAGCGCGGTGACCCTCTACGACGGCCTCCAGCGCGAGGTCCAGAGCCAGACCGAGGCGCACGGCCCCGGCCGGATCATCGTCGACACCAAGTACAACGACCACGGCATGGTCGACGAGAAGACCGGCGGCTACCTGGCCAAGGGCGACCCGGACACCGACCTGTTCACACCCAGGTCGGAGTCCCTGATACCCACCAACACCAAGTACCGCTACGACGGCATGGAGCGCGAGTACCGCGCCTCGGTCTACCACAGCGGCAACTACAAGTACGCCTCGTACACGTCCTACAGCGACACCAGCACGTACGTGGACCCACCCGGTTCCACGGCCCCCCGGACGCGCACGTACCACGACGCCCTGGGCCGCGTCACCTCCGTCAAGCACTACAGCAGGATGAGCGGAGACGTCGGCCGCACCACGTCCTACGAGTACGACGCCCGCGGCTACCGCACCAAGGTCACCGACCCCGCGGGCAACGCCTGGACCTACGTCTACGACGCCCGCGGCCGCGTGACCTCCTCCACGGACCCCGACACCGGCACGACGACCACCGGATACGACGCGGCCGACCGCCCCAACCACACCAAGGACGCGCTCCAGCAGGAGACGTTCACCGAGTACGACGTGCTCGGCCGGGCCCGGTTCGTGCGGCAGGGTTCGGCGAGCGCGTCCCCGGTCAAGGAGTACACCTACGACGAGGTGTCGGGCGGCCTCGGCCAGCCGACCGCCTCGATCCGCCACACAGCGGACGGCGACTACACCAACCGCGTCACCGGTTACGACGCCGAATACCACGTCACCGGCAGCGAGATCAGCATCCCGGAGAACTCGAAGACGACGGGCCTGTCCGGCACGTACGCCTACAGCTACAGGTACACGCCCACCGGCAACCCGCAGTCGGTCACGCTGCCCGCAAAGGGCGGCCTGGCCACCGAGAAGGTCGTGACCCGCTACAACAGCGACGGCCTCCCGGAGTCGACCTCGGGGCTGACCTGGTACACGTCGGACGCGACGTACTCGCCCTACGGCGAGGCCCTGCGCACGGTGTCCGGCGCACAGCCGTACCGCGTATGGACGACGAACTTCGTTGACCCCCACACCGGCCGACTCCAGCGCACGCTGACCGACCGGGAGACCGCGGGCCCGCACCGCATCGCGGACGGCTACTACTCCTACGACGCATCCGGCACGATCACGTCGAACGCCCGCGAGTTGACGGACGCGGCCGGGACGACGTGGGACACCCAGTGCTTCACCTACGACGTGATGGGCGAGCTGACCCACGCCTGGACGTCGAACATCACGCCGGCCGGTGGTGGCACGGGCTGCAAGTCGGCGAACGGCACGACGTGGGGCTACCGCACCGACTACGCGAATTCGACGGGCCCGGTGGCCGACGCCCCGGACGAGTCCACGGACGGGACGAGCCCCGACACCTCCCTGGCTGCGTCGCTCTCGGCGGCTGCGCCGGACACCGCCACCGTGTCGACAGGCGCCACCGCCTACCGCCAGTCGTTCACCTTCGACTGGATCGGCAACCGAGCCACGATGACCGAGCACGACACGGCGGACGCGACGAAGAACGTCACGTACACGTACGGCTACGGCAAGACGGTCGCGGGCAACGGCACGACCCCGTCGTACAAGACCCAGCCGCACACGATGACATGGATCAGCTCCTCGCCGTCCGGCAAGGGCAGCGCCTACACGTACGACGCGACGGGCAACACGACGGCCCGGGATCTGTACAACACAACGCAGGACCTGGCCTGGACCCCCGAGAACAAGCTCGACTCGATCACCAACGACGGCACAAAGACGACATACGTCTACGACGCCGACGGCAACCGCATCCTGGAGAACTCCCCGTCCGGCTCGACCCTCTACCTGGGCGAGACGGAACTGACGACAAACGCGTCGGGCAGCATCACCAAGGCCTCCCGCACCTACACCCAGGCCGGCGCCCCCGCGGTCACCCGCACGACAACCAACGCCTCAACGACAGGCCACAAACTCAACGTCCTGCTCGCCGACCACCTGGGCACGGCGAACACGACGGTGGAACTGTCCTCAGGCCAGCCGGTAACCCGCCGAGCCTTCAAGCCGTACGGCGAGACCCGCGGCACGAAGCCGACGAGTTGGCCGAACAAGCGGAGCTATCTGGGTGCGGGCATCGACGATGCGAGCACTGGCCTGACGCACATTGGCGCCCGCGAGTACGACCAGAGTTCCGGCCGTTTCCTCTCCGCCGACCCGATCATCGATGTCGCCGACCCGCTCCAGATGAACGGGTACAGCTACGCGAGGAACAGCCCGATCAGCACCAGCGATCCGGACGGCCTGAGGCCGATCACGCTGTGCGAAATGGGCTGTTCCAGCAACGAGGGCGACGACAGCTACCAGGACCATTTGACCTCGAACGGTGACGGCACCTGGTCGTACCACTACGAGAACACCCACTACGTCTACAACAGCGAAGGCGACGTACACAGCGCCGTCAAGACGGGCAGCGACCTGCCTCTCGGCAAGAAGATCGTGTACAAGCCCTACAACCTGACGGCTCAGAAGACGGTCATCAAGATCACCGTCTCCCTCATCTTCCCCGACCCCTCGGACTGGATGAGCTGCCTTTCCGGCGACAGCGCAAAGAGCTGCGGCGTTGCGGCAACGGACCTTCCTCTCCTGAAAGCCCTGAAGCTGGTTCCCGATTCGGTGATCAAGAAGGGGACCAAGGCAGTCGAGGACTGGCTGGCGAAGGGCAAGACATGCACCAAGTGCTTCCTCGCCGGCACCGACGTGCTGATGGCCGACGGCAAGACCAAGGACATCGAGGACATCAAGGTCGGCGACGAAGTCCTCGCCACAGACCCGGTAACAGGTGAGACGGGTCCTCGAAAGGTCACTCATCTCATCGTCACCGAGGACGACAAGCACTTCAACGAGCTGTCCATCGCTACTGAGGACGGCATCGAGAAGCTCACGGCGACACATGACCACCCGTTCTGGTCACCGTCGGAGCGGGACTGGATCCCGGCGCGGAATCTCGAACCGGGCATGAGCCTCCTGACCGACGAGGGCGACACAGTCATCGTCACCGGGAACCGGGCCTTCGGGAGGCATGCAGTTACGTACAACCTCACGGTTGACGACCTGCATACGTACTATGTGCTTGCGGGCGAGACGCCGGTACTCGTTCATAATGCGCGTTCGTGTACGAGTGGAAATAACTCCGCAGCTGCGCTGGGGCGTAAGGCGCACCAGGATTTCAGTGACGTGATGGATAGTCGATCTCAGCTCGGCTATGAGGGCGAGTTCACTCTGCCTAGCGGCCTCCGGCCGGACGGCGGCTACACTAACCCCGCCACAGGTGTTCGAGTGCCCATTGAGCTGAAGCCAGATAGCCGCCGTCAGATTGCGCGCGGGCGCAAGGAGCTTGGAGTGTATGAGCGGGAGATGGGGGTTCGGGCTGGATCTGGCCAGCTATGGGTTTATCGTGTCGGAAAGAGCGGCACGATTTCGTACCAGAGAATTCAGTAGGATGGCCGTTCGATGAATGAAGAGTTCAAACAGCTCGTCTCGCAAGTTTCTGATCCCTTGAAGCGCGACCACGGATTTAGCGGCAAGGGCAGAACAGTGATCCGCGAAGATCATCTTCTTCGGGCGGTGGCATTCCATCCCGAGAAGACTGCAGCTAGAGGGAAGTATCGATTCGATGTCACGCTGAGCCTGGGGCTGCCAGGGCTAAGTTCAGTGGCGGCGGCACGCAGAGAATGGGTCGTTTCAGCATCTCTCGGCAAGCTGTATCGCCTCAGATATCCCGGAAAGGGGCGATTCGAATTGGCGGGAGATGAATCCGACATTGAGGTTGAGCGTGCCGTGACCTCACTTCTTTCTGATGTCTGCTCAGAATTTTTGTTGTCAGTCCCAGGTCCGGAAGAACTCCTCGAACTTCTACGGGATAAGGGCGAATTTAAGCGATTGGACCTTTGGCCCTGGAATGAATTGCCGAGGTTGGAGTTGGCGAGCGTCTATTGCGCCTATTTGGGGCGCGAAGAGCAGGCGAATCAGCTGATGGAAGAGGCGATTCAATGTGCCCTTGACGGGGGTATGGACTATGCCGTGGGGCGAGTGCGCGCCAACGTGGAACACGCGTTGACTGCTCGCCGGGCCAGCGGGGGCACCCAATAGATTCGCTGAAGAGGTCTTGCTGACGCTCCCGTCAAGCGTCCCGGATGCATCACCTGACGGCAGTTTCACGCGTCCAAGATCCCAGATTCCGTTGTGGGTGGTTCGGAGGACGCAAGCCTTGCGGGGGCCATGGTGAAAGTGGGGATGAGGTTGGTCGGGTTGATCGTCCGTACTGTGCGAGGGTGAACGTGTGTCGCTGTGCTGCCGCATAGTGCTATCAGTCCGTCTGTGCCGTTCGTGCGAGCGGCCTGCGTACGTCCAGCTTGGTGGGCGACCGCTGTTTCTACGGGGAGGTACAGGAAGGCTGAGAGGCAAGAGAGGTCATGTGTGAAATGAAGTGCATCCAGGCGGATGGTGGGAATGCGAGACGGGGACCGTCGTCAGTCTTTGAGTCGCGGATTCGGATAGCGGTGGGGGCAGCGGCTATCTCAACGCAGTTGGAGGCATCGGAGCTGTAGCTTGACTTCTTCCACTGCTGGTTAGGCATGCGCGTCCTCTCAGGTGTTCCGGGCGATTTGGCGGATCAGGTCGCGGGATGCTGCGGACTTGAGGGCGTTCGACTCCATGCGATCCAGTACCGAGCGGTACTTGGTCAACTGGGCCTCAGAATCGAGAAATTCGCAGCCATGATGGGTGTCCAGCTGAACAGTGTCGAGCTGAGGGACCGGCCCCACCAGGTAGTCGATGGATTGTCCCGTGCCGGGAAACGACCCCTTGCCGAAGGGGATGATCCGCACGGTGATGTGGTCCAGATCGCTCATGTCCAGCAGGTACTGGAGTTGGGCTCGGGCGATCGCCGAGCCGCCGTATCCCATGTGGAGGGCGGACTCATGGATCACGGCCGTGTACGGGGGCGGATCCGCTCGATGGAGGATGGCCTGTCGTTTCATGCGGTGAGTCACGCGGTGTTCGATCTCGTACTGCCTTAGCGGTGGTACCGCCTCGCAGAAGAGGGCGCGTGCGTGGGCCGTGGTCTGTAGCAGAGCAGGGATGTGGACGACCAGCGCCACCCGCACGGCGGCCGCGTGGTGCTCCAATTCGGCGAGGTCGATGAGGCCCACGGGCAGGTGCTCGCTGTACTCCTCCCACCAGCCGCGCGAGCGTCGACCGGTCATCGCTGCCAGGGCATCGACGAGTTGTTCGTCCGGGCAAGCGTACGCGTGTGCCATGGAGCGGATCCGCTCGGCGCTGATGGGGGTGCGACCGGTCTCGATCATGCTGATCCGCGCCTGGTTGACGCCGAGCAGCTCGCCGGCGCCCGTGGCCGTGAGTCCTGCCCGCTCGCGAAGTTTGCGCAGCTCGGCGCCCAACCTCCGCCGCCGCAGCGTCGGACTGTTGGTGGGCGGCACTGTGTGTCCTTCCCGGCCGCGATGCGGCGCCTCTGTCCCTCACACGAGCGAAGCCTTGATGTATTTGGCTCGTTTAGTTGGATGTATATAACCAGTCGGCCTGCGGTAGTTGTGAACGGCCCAACTGTCCGCGCCGATAAGCCGGAAGCGCACCGACCCAGGCACTGCCACCGCCCGGCGCAGCTGTGAGCGATTCGTTCAAGTCTCCTTCTCTCCGGAGGTGTTCGATGGTCACCGTAGCCCTGCCCGACACCTGGGTGTACGCCCTCCGCCTGCCCCATGACCCGCGCGCCGCACGTGTCGCACGTATGACCGTGCGGGCCGCGCTCTACGGGCACGGAATGCATGAAGTCGTCGATGCCGTCGAGCTGTTGACGTCCGAGTTGGTCACCAACGCCTATCTGCACACCCGAGGGCCTGCCTCGCTGCGGCTGACCGCGTTGGGTGACGGGCGGTTGCGGGTGGGGGTGTGGGACAGCCATCCCCACGTTCCCCCTCCCTTCGAGCACGCGCCCGAGAGTTGGGTCTCGCCCGCTCCTCCCGGTGCCGGCCACGGGCGTGGCCTGTACCTGGTGCAGGAGTGCGCGGACTCCTGGGGCGGGTGGCCCCTTGGTGACGACATCCTTGGTCGAGGTGCAGGGAAGCTGCTGTGGTTCGAGGTGAGGGGTGGGGCAGGGTCAGTGGCCGCGTGATTCAGGAAAGCCGCATGTGTGCGCGACGGTCCAAGCTTCTAGAGGCCCGGGACGTTGCGCACGTTCCGCTCGTTGACGTCGGGCAGGAAGCGGGCCGCGGTGGCGAAATCTGCGTCGTCGTGGAGGACGATCAACCCATGGTGCGCGGCAGTGGCACAGATCATCAGGTCGAGTGGTCCGGCGGCGCCAAGGGCTCCCTTCTGGGAGAGCGTGTACTGGGCTGCGTCGACCCAGTCCCACAACCTCTTCGGCAGTGGCACGTCGGGGTAGAGGTCGGTGAACATCTCACCCATGGCCTCGTACTCGGCCGTGTTGCGTGCTGAGCGCCGGAACTCAGCTCGCTGGGGCGCGCATGACCCGATCGCCCGGAGGGTGGTGGTCTCCAGCCACGCATCCCTCAGCTGCTCCTCGCGCAGGAGGCGCCACAGACCCGAGGAGTCGAGGAGATAGTGGATCACGCGCCACCTTGCTTGTCCTCGGCACGGCGTCGCTGCCAGCCCTCGTAGTCCCACTGCTGGGCGGTACGGAAGTGCTTGGCCACGAGCGCGGCCCGTTCATGGCGTTCGGCGTACTCGCGGAGGGCGGCATTGACCACGTCTTTCTTGGTGCCGCCGCCGGCGACGCGCATGGCCTTCTCCAGGGCGTCGTCATCTAGATCGATCGTCGTTACGCTCATACTGGACTCCTTTATTCAAGGGCAATGTTTAGTGTATATACACGGCGGGTGGGGGGCAGGCCGTTGTGACCCAAGATCCCCCCAACCCCGGCGTGAGCATCCTCCGGACTCCTGTCGGGAACCCCCTGGTCCGTGAGCGCACCGAAAGCGAGCGGGCACGGGAACGCTGAGGGTGCTGAGCCTGCATGGACTCTCCCTTTTCAGTGGGGTCCGAGAGGGTAACGGCGCCCACCGCCTCACGGATCCAGCAGCTCCTCCAGCGCCCGCTCATACGCGCGGAACCCCGCCCTCCCACGCTCCGGCGCCCCGGAATCCGGCCGCAGACCGGGAGCGTTCACCGCTCTTGTAGCAGGCCAGCGCGGCGATCGAGATCCGGCGCCGGGAGCGGCCGCGGACCCGGATCACCGGGGTGTGTCCGCGGCGGGCCCAGGTGCGTGCCACAGGCGGCGTCATCGAGAAAGCCGGACTCGTCTTCGAAGACGATCCACGCCCCGAGCGCCGCCGCGGTGCTTCCACCTGCGGCCAGGTCTCCAGCGCCTATCTGCACACCCGAGGACCTGCCTCGCTGTGCCTGACCACGTTGGGTGACGGGCGGTTGCGGGTGGTGGTGTGGGACAGCCATCCGCAGCGATCACGGAGAGGAGTGGATCGACCGCGATTGAATAGATAGCCGAGTGCGAATTAGGCTAAGTGTGGTCCGGCTAGGTTCCCCGCCCGCAGGTCAGGAGACCACACCTCATGCCCCTCCCCACCCCCCTCCCCAAACCCCCCGCCGTCTTCGGCCGCGCCCACGAGTGGGACGATCTCGCCGGGTTCTGTACCGATTCCGCGCCCGGTCTGCGTATTGGTGTCGTGCGAGGGCGCCGGCGGCATGGCAAGTCCTTTCTGCTGGAGCATCTCTGCCGTGCTGTCGACGGTGTGTACACGCTCGCCCTGCAGCAGAGCCGCGCCATGGCGCTGGACCGCTTCTCGGACGGCCTGGCTCGGGCGACCGGGATCAGAGTCGGACACTTCACCTCGTGGGTGGAGGCGCTCGACGCCGCTGCGGATGTCCTTACAAGCCGCCAGGGCCAGATGCCGCCCCCGCTCCTCGTCCTCGACGAGTTTCCCTACCTCGTGACCCACTCCCCGGAGCTGCCGTCAGTCCTCCAGGCCCTCTACGACCAGCGGGGTCCGTCCTCCGGCGGGCCGCCCCTGCGGATCGTCCTCTGCGGCTCCGCGCTGTCGACCATGTCGACCCTTCTCGCGGGCGACCAGGCGCTGCGCGGACGCGCTGTGATCGACATGCGGATCGGGCCCTTCGGGTTCCGCGACGCGGCCGAGTACTGGGGCGCGGCCGATGCCGACACGGCCTTCCTCGTGGATGCGGTTCTCGGCGGGGCGCCCGGTTACCGGGACGTCGTGGGGGCTTCGCCCGAGCCCGGCGAGGAGGGCTTCTACGCCTGGCTGGCGCGCAGCGTCTTCAACCCGTCCCACATTCTGTTCACCGAACCCGAGTACTTGCTGGCGGAGGATCCGCGGATCAGCGACCGAGCCACCTACCACGCCATCTGGGAGGCTGTCGCGTCCGGAGCGGCCACGCCCACGCAGATCGGCGGGCTGGTGGGGATGGACGCCAAGTCGCTGACGTATCACCTCAACATCATGAAGGCCGCCGGCTTCATCCGGTACGAGCAGGATCTGCTGCTCCAGCGCAAGCCCGTCATCACTGTGGCCGACCCCGTCGTGCGCTTCCACGACCTGATCGTGCGGCCGAACCTCGTCGACTTCGAGCTCCGTGAGGGGCGCGCCGCGTGGGAGAGGTCCCGGGAGACCTTCTCCTCCAAGGTCCTCGGGCCGCACTTCGAGTACCTGGCTCGCCAGTGGACACTCCGGCACGGGCGGGAGCGTGGCCTCGGTGACATCGGGCAGGTCGGGACCACCACCGTCGCCTGCCGCGAGCACCGCGGGCACGAGATCGACGTCGTCGCGCTCAGCCGTACCTCCCGTCCGCGCGACAAGAGCGCCCGTATCGCCCTCCTCGGCGAGGCCAAGGCGACCAACAAGCCCAGAACGGCTGCCGACCTGCGCCGGCTTGAGCATGTTCGGGACCTGCTGTGCGCCCAGGGCTGGGATGCCGAGAGTGCCGTACTCGCGGTGTATGCGCGCAGCGAATCCGCTGCTGACCTCGTGGCGGCGGATGCGGCGGGGCGGGCGCTGCTTGTGGGGATGCGGGACCTGTACGGCCGCGAATGACGGGTGCCTGGTGCAGGCGGGGTCCGCTTCCTGAGCGGCCGGGCACCCGCTACCGTAACGCTGCCTCCCCCCGACCGATGCAATCGCGCCACCAGGAGCCCCCATGAACGACAGGCGTGCGCCCGTCTTCGGGCTGATCACGCCCGAGGACTGGTACCGGATTCCGCTTCAGCCGCGGGAGCGGCTTGAGGCGTCCGTCGGGGCGCTGATCAAGCGGCAGTTCGCGGGGGTCGACGATCAGCCCGTGCTGCGGCGGAAGGCTGAGGAGCAGTTGCTCGGGGCCGCCGAGGCGGGCGTCGAGCAGGGCGGCGTAGTGCTCTATCTGTCCTTCCTGGAGGCCGGGGGGATTCCGCTCTCCGCCTCTCTGCTCGTCTGCCGGCTGTTCGAGAAGTTCGACAGTCTTGACGCTGTCGCGGCGCTTGCCGGGTCCGGGGATGTCGAGCCCGTGAAGCTGCCCGCCGCCGGGCCCGCCGCCCGTCTGGTCCGGCGCGAGCGCGGCAAGCAGTCCCGGAAGTTGGGAACCGAGTTCGACGACACGATCGTGGAGTACTTCGTGCCGGTTCCGGATCGGGACGAGGTGCTGCTGCTCACGTTCAGTACCCCACTGGAGCCCATCGCCGACGCCATGGTCGGGCTCTTCGACGCCGTGGCCGGAACCCTTCGCTGGCATCAGCCCGAGGAACCAGAGGAGATACAGGCGTGAGCAAGAAGCTCAAGGTCTCCACCGACGATCTGCACACCGCCGGCACCGGCCTGCGCACCGTGGCCACCGAGCTCGAAGGGCTCGACAAACTCATGGACGACTACGACCGCCGTACCGTCGGCCATCAGCTGCTGCACGAGCGGCTCCAGGAGTTCTCCGACGGCTGGGACGACAACCGCAAGAAGATGATCGAGGAGATCAAGGGCCTCGGCACGCTCGCCCAGGAGGCGGGCAAGGCGTACACCGAGCTCGACACCGCCCTGTACGACGCCCTCACCGGAAAGAACAAGGGGAAGAAGTCGTGACTCGGCCTGCCGATCACCGGTGGGAGGTCCTCGGGGAGAGCGGCGACCCCGTTCCCGGTGACGTCCACGACATGAAGGCGCTCTCGCGCCGGTTCGCCGCGACGGCGAAGACCATCACCGACACCGCTGACGCACTGCGGCGGATCGGGAACCTGGAGAGCTGGGACTCCGAGGCGGGCCGCGCCTTCGCCGAGAAGGCGAACGAGACCGCGAAGACGGTGAGCAAGGCCCATGGCCGGTACGCCGATTCCGGCGCCGCACTCAAGGAGTACTGCACCGAGCTGGAGTCCGTGCAGGGCGAGGCCGACAAGCTCCTCACCCAGGCCGAGACGAAGGCGGGCGACCTCGGCACGGCCAAGTCCCGTGCGCAGAACCCGCCCAAGGGCACCGACGACGCCGGGCAGAAGAAGCTCGACAAGGCGGCCTCCGACATCCAGGACGACCTCGACGGCCTGCGCGAACAGCTCTCCAAGCTCAAGACCCGGCACAAGGAGGCGGGCGACAAGGCCGCCAAGAAGATCCACGACACGACCGAGGGCGACGGGCTCAACGACTCGTGGCTGGACGATCTACGGGACACCCTCAAGATCGTCAGCGATATCGCGGGGGCCATCGCGGCCGTCTGCGGACTGCTCGCCCTGGTCGTCGGCTGGATTCCCATCATCGGCCAGGCCCTCGCCGGTGTGCTCGGCACCATCGCCCTCGTCATGACGGCGATCTCGCTCGTCTGCCACGTACTGCTCGCCATCAACGGCGACGGCTCCTGGGGCGACGTGGCGATGGACGTCCTCGGCCTCGCCACCTTCGGCATCGGGCGGGTCTTCTCGGCCGGCGCCAAGATGGCCGCCACCGTCGGGCGCAGCCGGGTCTGGACCGCGGCCACGCAGTACGTCCGTGGCTGGAATCCGAACATGGCCTCCAACGCGCGGCGCGCACTCGTGGAGTCCATGGTCGGCGCGCGCGCCGGCGCGACCCCCGGAGCCGCCCTGCCCGACGTCTCCCTCGCGGCCGCCTTCCGCGGACTGCCTCGTTCCTTCGCCGACGACCTCGGCACCATCCGCGGCAACTGGCGGGACCTGTTCAAGGTCGGCGACAACTTCTCCGCGGCCCGCGACGCCTACAACACCGCCGGTGTGCGCGGCCTGGCCAGCATGTACGCGGGGCCGGGCATGGTCGACGAGCTCTCCCGCATCAAGAACATCGACCCCGCCGACCTGGCCTTCATCGGCACGCCGGACGCCTTCAAGCAGGCCATCGCCTACAACTCGCTGGGCCTCGGCGGCACCGCGACCGGCGCCGGCTCCGACACCAAGAGCTTCGTCGGTCTCTTCGGCGGCGATCCCGAGATCGACGTCACCGGGTCCGACGCCTCGCTGGCTGGAGTGTGAGCACGAACATGACGTCCACGACGGACTGGCGCGAGTGCCGCGTCGAGCTGCCCGCCGCGCACAACTGGCTGGTGCTGGACCTGCGGAACGAGGACCCCGAGGCGTGGGCACTGGCCGTCGCCGAACAGCACACCGGGGACGAGCTGCGTACGGCCTTCGCGACCGACCTCCTCTGGTACTGGGGCGCTGCCGTACGCCAGGGCGCGCTGTGCGCCGCGGTCCTGGCCCCGTGGAGCGGCCCGATCGTCGCCAGTTACACGGTCCGCGAGCTGAGGGTTCCGCCGGAGTCCCGGAACCTGGCCGCGTTCCGCGCCGAGGCGGAGCGGGCGGAGGGGCCTTACTTCGGCGGCGGCCAGGGCCTGTCGGAGGTCGAGCTGCCTCTCGGCCCGGCGCTGCGCGTCCACCGCCAGGAGCCCACGGCCCCGGACAGCGACAGCGGCGTGGTGGTGGAGGGCGTCGCCCACTACGTACTGCCGACCCTGTACCCCACGGCACTGGAGTGCCGCCTGCTGTGGACCTCGCTCGGTCTCGGCGAGGAGCTGGTGAGGATGGCCGACGAGCTGGCGGACTCAGTCCGTCTTGCGTGAGCCGGGCACGACACCGGCCAGCCCGAGCTTCTCCCAGGGCACCATCGCCAGCGGCGCCCAGCTGAAGCCGACGGCGAAGACGGCGACGGTGGTGGTGAGGTCCCGAGGGAGGAACAGGCCCAGCTGGGCCACGACGACGGCCACGGCCAGCATCCAGACGCCGAAGACCAGCACGGCGAGGAGCTTGCGCAGGCCCTCGGCGGGCCCGACCCGCGGGGTGTCCTCGCTGCCCCGCACCATCCCGAAGAGCACGATCGGCACCATCAGCCCGGTGATCCCGCCGAGCCCGATGCACCCCACTGCCACGGCGTGCTCTCCGTCGTCCGGGACGACGGCGGACAGCGGTGACATGAGGAGGGCCGCGGCGCCGAACGCGCCGAGCACCGTCGTCGCCAGCACGACGATCGCGCCCGCCCCGAAGGCGATGTTTCCGGCCAGGGAACGCGGAGGGCGCTGCGCCTTCGTACGTTCGGGCGTGGACTCGGCGGACATGGACTCTCCCCTTCCTATGGGGTCCGCTAGAGGATAACGGCGCCCGCAGCCCACGCGGGAAGCCCCGTGCCCCCGCCGCTTCACGGATCGAGCAGTTCCTCCAGAGCCCGCTCGTACGCCCGGAACCCCGCCTTCCCCTGCTCCGGCGCGCCTGAGTCCGGCCGCAGATGGGGGACCAGGCAGCGCACCCGCCAGCCGCGGAAGGCGGTCGCCGGGGTGCAGCGGCCCGTGCCGTCCGCCAGGGCCGCGGCCAGGGCCAGGATCTCGGAGATCGTCCGCGCGCCCGACCGTGCCTCCGTCCCCGCCACCAGCGCCGCCGCGATCAGCGCGTCCAGGAATTCCGCGAGCTGGAGATCCGCACCCGTACGGCACATGCGCCGCACCGCGGCCGGTTCCTCCAGGTGGGGCGACACCCCCTCCACCCCGCCCGACCAGAGGAGCAGGAAGATCGCCGTCAGTTCGTGCTCGCGCAGATAGCCCAGCTCGTCCGCGACCTCCAGAAACGCCGGCCCGAAGCCGCACACCTCGTGGATGCCGGCCAGCAGGCGGTCCAGTTCGCTGCGGTGATGGGAGAGGAAGGTGCCGAGCGAGGCGTCGGGCAGCCGCCAGGTTCCGGTGGCCGTCACCGCGCCGATCTCCAGCAGCCCGCCGAGCGGGGCGATGACGGAACGTGCGACCACGTGTTCCGGTACGGGGTACCGCTCCCCGCCCACCGAGGTTCCCTCTGTCATGTCCCCATGGAACACTGACGGGCGTTGCGCAAGTGAACGGGGTTGCCCGGATGGGGAGTAGGTGCTGATGAGCAAGCGGCAGGTGCAGAAGATGCTGGGGCTGATGGCGAGTGGTGAGCCCGTTGAGCTCACGAGCGCCATGGCCTCTGTGAAGAAGCTCGCCCGGCTCGCCTTCATCGCCCAGCAGTTCGGGTACGAGTACATGGACGTACGGCAGAGCGGCAGCCGCAACAACGCGCTCGTCATGCTGATCGTGCCCGACCCGAGCCCGCAGGCGCGCGCCCGTGCCGCCCAGAACTGGGCGCAGTACCCGAACGCCGGTGACGGGGTCTCCGTACCGCCGCTCGTCCCCGACGCCTTCGAGCTCCTCAAGGCCCGCATCAACTTCGACCTCACCGGCAAGCAGGCCGAGAAGCGGATGTGGTGGGGCGCGGGCGGTATCACCCTCGGGTTCGTGATCGCCGTCGCGCAGGCCGGCGGGGACGCCGACGCGGTCTTCTACGGCGGTCTCGGCTGGGCCGGGCTCCTCGCCCTGCTTGCGATCGGGCTCGTCGTGACGCGGAAGAGGAACGCCAAGTTCGCGGCTCGGCTCCAGGCCGCCGGGTTCCACCCGGTCACGGACGAGAGCGGACGGCTGCGGTATCTGCCGCCGGGGGCTCAGATGCTGGGGCAGGCGAATCCGTTCGCGGCGGCGGGTCCGTACGGCAACGTTCCGGCCGCGGGTCCGTACGGCACCCCCAGCCCCTACGGCGCTCCCCAGCAGCCGTACGCGCCGCAACAACAGCAGCCGTACGCACCGCAACAGCAGCAGCCGTACGCGGCACCGCAACAGCAGCAGCCGTACGCGGCGCCGCAACAGCAGCAGCCGTACCCCCCGCAGCAGCAGCCGTACCCCCCGCAGCAGCAGCCCTACCCGCCGCAGTCCTACCCCCAGCAGAACCCGCAGCCGAACCCCCAGCAGAACCCCCACTGGCAGCCCCCGCAGCACTGACCCACGCCCTGCCCCGCCCGCCTGCGTCTCGGGAACCTCTCATCCCACCTCCTCACGAGGTGAGAGCAAAGTTCCTTTCCGGTCACTCGCTGCCACAGGGCGGAAACGCGCTCTCCCTACCTTCGGGACTCATACCGCTCACCGAACCACCCGAGCCCCGGAGCACCGTGGAGGCGTCATGACAGCCCCTAGCACAGCCCCCGCCGCGAGCAGGGGAGGCCGTTGGATCGATCACTGGGATCCTGAGGACGAGACCTTCTGGAACGAGAAGGGCGAGAAGATCGCCCGGCGGAACCTGTTCTTCTCCGTCCTCTCCGAGCACATCGGCTTCTCGATCTGGACGCTGTGGTCCGTGATGGTGCTCTTCATGGGGCCGGAGTACGGGCTCACCCCCGCGGACAAGTTCTTCCTCGTCTCGATGGCGACGCTGGTCGGCGCCGTCGTCCGGGTGCCGTACACCTTCGCCGTCGCGATCTTCGGCGGGCGGAACTGGACGATCGTCTCGGCGGCCATGCTGCTCCTGCCGACGATCGCCGCGTTCATCGTGATGGAGCCGGGCACGTCCTACACGACGTTCCTGCTGTGCGCGATGCTCGCCGGTGTCGGTGGCGGAAACTTCGCCTCCAGCATGACCAACATCAACGCCTTCTTCCCCCTCCGTAAGAAGGGGTGGGCCCTTGGTCTGAACGCCGGCGGCGGCAACATCGGTGTGCCCGTGGTCCAGCTCGTCGGCCTCGCGGTCATCGGCGCCAGCGGCGGCCCGCGCGTGCTGCTCGGCATCTACATCCCGCTGATCCTGGTCGCCGCCGTCCTCGCCGCGATCTACATGGACAACATCTCGTCCGTGAAGAACGACACCGGCGCCGCCTGGGACGCGGTCAAGGAGGGGCACACCTGGATCATGTCCTTCCTCTACATCGGGACGTTCGGGTCGTTCATCGGCTACAGCTTCGCCTTCGGTCTCGTGCTCCAGACGCAGTTCGGCCGTACGCCGCTCCAGGCCGCCTACGTCACCTTCATCGGCCCGCTGCTCGGCTCGCTGATCCGTCCCGTGGGCGGCTGGCTCGCCGACAAGTACGGCGGCGCGAAGATCACGCTGTGGAACTTCGTGGGCATGGCGGCCGCGACCGCGGTGATCGTCGTCGCGTCGATGCAGGAGTCGCTGCCGATGTTCACCACGGCCTTCATCGCCCTGTTCGTGCTGACCGGCCTGGGCAACGGCTCCACGTACAAGATGATCCCGGGCATCTTCCAGGCCAAGGCCCTCGCCAAGGGGCTCGTCGGTGAGGAGGCCGCCGCGTACGGCCGCCGGCTCTCCGGCGCCTCCATGGGCCTGATCGGTGCGGTGGGCGCGCTCGGCGGACTCGGCATCAACCTCGCCTTCCGCCAGTCCTTCCTCTCGGTGGGCTCCGGCACCGGCGCCTTCGTCGGCTTCCTCGCCTTCTACGGCGTGTGCTTCGTGGTCACCTGGGCCGTATACCTTCGCCGCCCGGCCGCCGCGAAGGCGCAGGCCGCGGCGACCACCGAGGCGAAGCCGCAGCTCAGCTACGCCGAGGTGTGACGTAACACCAGCGACATGAAGCCGAACCGAGCCTGTCACGCAGCGTTGACAGGCTCGTTCGGCATGCGGGTCACACGACCTTCATATGGTGCAAACGACTCGAAGTGCGGGACGAGAGTTATGTACGACGAACAGCAGAAACCCGACCACGCGCACGGCCGCCTCGCCGGATTCACGGTGGGCGTGACCGCCGCCCGCCGGGCCGACGAGCTGGGGGCGCTGCTCCAGCGGCGCGGTGCCGCCGTCCTGCACGCGCCTGCCCTGCGCATCGTGCCGCTCGCCGACGACGGCGAGCTGCTCGCCGCCACCAAGGAGATCGTCGACCAGGTGCCGGACGTGGTGGTCGCGACGACCGCGATCGGCTTCCGGGGCTGGGTCGAGGCCGCCGACGGCTGGGGGCTCGGCGAGGACCTGCTCGACCGGCTGCGGGGCGTCGAGCTGCTGGCGCGCGGGCCCAAGGTCAAGGGCGCGATCCGGGCCGCCGGGCTGACGGAGGAGTGGTCGCCGTCGTCCGAGTCCATGGCCGAGGTGCTCGACCGGCTGCTGGAGGAGGGCGTCGACGGCCGTCGTATCGCCGTCCAGTTGCACGGCGAGCCGCTGCCGGGCTTTGTGGAGGCACTGCGGGCGGGTGGCGCCGAGGTCGTCGGGGTGCCGGTCTACCGGTGGATGCCGCCGGAGGACATCAGCCCGGTCGACCGGCTGCTGGACGCCACCGTCTCGCGCGGACTGGACGCTCTTACGTTCACCAGCGCGCCGGCCGCGGCGTCGCTGCTGTCGCGGGCCGAGGAGCGGGGGCTGCTGCCGGAGCTGCTCGACGCGCTCAACCACGATGTGCTGCCGGCGTGCGTCGGTCCCGTGACGGCGCTGCCGCTCCAGGCGCGGGGCGTGGACACGGTGCAGCCCGAACGCTTCCGGCTCGGCCCGCTCGTCCAGCTCCTCTGCCAGGAACTGCCCGGTCGGGCACGGTCGTTGCCGATCGCGGGGCACCGGGTGGAGATACGGGGGCACGCGGTCCTGGTGGACGGGGCGCTACGGCCGGTTCCGCCGGCCGGGATGTCCCTGCTGCGGGCGCTGTCCCGGCGGCCGGGGTGGGTGGTTGCGCGGGCGGAGCTGTTGCGGGCGTTGCCTGGCGCCGGCCGCGACGAGCATGCGGTGGAGACGGCGATGGCCCGTCTGCGTACGGCTCTGGGGACGCCGAAGTTGATCCAGACCGTGGTCAAGCGGGGGTACCGGCTGGCGTTGGACCCTGCGGCGGATGCGAAGTACGCGGACGCGTAGGGGTTGCCGTGGGGGTGGGTCGCGCGGCCCGGCGCTATCGGGTGCCGTCCGCGCCCACCCGTGCCGCCCCAGCGGGACTGCCCGCGGACCAACGGGAAGAGCGGCTGCCCACCGCTAGACACCCCAGCCCCACCGTCACCAGCACCCCCCTCACCACATTCCAAGCCACCCAAACCCCCTCGAACTCCTCCCGCAGTACCGCCGGATCGCCCGCGCGCATCAGGTCGTCGTTGAGCGGGATGTTCACCACCACCGTCACCAGCAACGCCAGTACGTTCGCGGCCGCGGCCGCCCACAACCAGCGCCGCCCGGAAGCCCCCCGCAACTGCCACGCCGCCACCCCCGTCAGCACCGGCGCCCCGAGGAAGCTCGCGAGGAAGACCGGGTTCTGGATCACGTCGTTGATGTTGCGCATGACCTCGACGTACGTGGCGTCGTCGCTGCGGGCCAGCCCCGGCATCACCGCGCACGCGAAGACGTAGAAGGAGCCGGCGAGCAGGCCGGTCGTCACCGTGGCCGCCGTGAGAAGCGTGGTCTTCGTCGTTGTCCGTGTCATGTGTCCAGTCAAGGTCCCGGCGGGCCGCCGGAACATGGCCCACGCGCGCGTCCGCATACGCGCGCGTCCACGGCGGTACGAGGGGTTCCGGGCGGGAAAGCGGGCAGGCACTGTTAGAGGGAACGGTTCGTCCGGGACGACCCGGGGTGACCCCTAGGCGGTGACAGGCACATGGCACTGGGTACGGCCACGGTCTCGTACGAGCTGCGCTTCGACGCCGGACGGATCTGTCTGGACCTCCTCGCGACGACCCACCCCATGGAACGGCTGGACTCGGTCGAGGTGCTGTGCGCCTGGATCACCGGGTCCGGTCTCGTCCCGCCGGGGACCGTGCTCACGCACGCCGACGCCTCCTGGCTGGTGGACTTCCGGGAACTGCGCGGCCGGGTGGGCCAGTTGGTGCGCGGCTCGCTCCTCGCCGAGGCCCGCTCCCGTTCGTCGTACGACCCGTCATACGGCCCCTCGTACGACCTCGCCCTCGCCGGTGTCAACGACACCGCCCGCGCCGCACCGCCCGCCCCGCGCGCGGTCCGTGCCCAGGACGGCGCGCTGGTCAGGGAGTTGGAGCGGCCGCCGGAGCGGGCGGCGCTGCTCGGGGCGGTCGCCCGGGACACCGTGGAGCTGCTCACCGATCCCGTCGCGCGGGCCGGGCTGCGGCAGTGCGAGGGCGACAACTGCCCGATCGTGTACCTGGACACCTCGCGGGGGCGCAGAAGGCGTTGGTGCTCCAGTGAGGTCTGCGGGAATCGGGAGAGAGTGGCCCGGCACCGCCGTCGCGCGGCGCTGGCGCGTGCCTGAGAGAGATCGCCGCGGACCTGAGGGTCCGTTATGTGCCTTCTGTGACACGGCTGTCGAAGTGATTTCGATTACACGACGTTTACCTTGCCCGCGGCCGGGACCGCCGACTCAATCCCGTCGCTGTGGCGGAAATGTAAAGACAAAGAGGGGGGAATGTGTGCCCATGTCCCCCTCGTCATGTCACCCCGGAGAAAACTGTCACCTCACTTTGAACACGCAACGGACGCCTTGCGTACCGGTGGTTGAGCGACCGACTGGGGGAACCCCCGGACACCGGAGGTGGGCGTGCGCAAGGATGCGGCCGTGGCCAAGGAACGTGGATCGAGGGCCCGACATCGCATGTCCCAGCCCTCGGTGGAACCTGACGAGGAGCTGATGCGTGCTCTGTACAGAGAGCACGCCGGACCCCTGCTCGCGTACGTACTGCGGCTGGTCGCCGGTGACCGGCAGCGCGCCGAGGACGTCGTGCAGGAGACGCTCATCCGTGCCTGGAAGAACGCCGGTCAGCTCAATCGAGCGACCGGTTCGGTACGCCCCTGGCTGGTGACGGTCGCGCGCCGCATCGTCATCGACGGCCACCGCAGCCGGCAGGCCCGGCCGCAGGAGGTCGATCCGTCGCCGCTGGAGGTCATCCCCGCGGAGGACGAGATCGACAAGGCGCTGTGGTTGATGACGCTGTCGGACGCGCTCGACGACCTGACCCCCGCCCACCGGGAGGTGCTCGTCGAGACGTACTTCAAGGGGCGTACCGTCAATGAGGCTGCTGAGACGCTGGGCATACCCAGTGGCACCGTGCGCTCGCGGGTGTTCTACGCCCTGCGGTCGATGAAGCTGGCCCTGGAGGAGCGGGGGGTGACGGCGTGATGAACACATACGGGGGATACGGAGCAGGGGGTCCGGGTATGTCTGGCCCCATGCAGGGATCTTCGGGCGGCTCCGGCGCGAACGAGCACGAGACCGTCGGCGCCTACGCCCTCGGGATTCTCGACGACGCCGAGGCAACCGCTTTCGAGGCGCACCTCGCGACCTGCGAGTGGTGCGCCCAGCAGCTCGACGAACTCGCCGGGATGGAGCCGATGCTGGCCGCCCTCGCGGACCTGCCGGGCTCCGGCACGCCCGCCATCGGCGAGTCGCTGTCGGCGAAGCCGAGCCCGCGCCTGGTGAACAACCTCGTCGACGAGATCGCCGAGCGCCGCGCGGTCACCCGCCGCCGCAGCTTCTACATGGTGGCCGCCGCGGCCGCACTGATCATCGGCGGCCCGGTCGCGGCGATCGCGACCACCGGCGACGACGGGGGTACGTCGAACGAGGCGTCCCACGAGACCAGCCCGGCCAAGGCCGCCTTCGACGTCATGACGGACCGGGTCTCCGGCCGGGACGCCAGCACCAAGGTCTCCGCGACGGTGGCCATGGAACCGAAGGCCTGGGGCACCCACGCGGTGCTGGAGCTGAAGAACGTCACCGGCCCGGAGAAGTGCTCCCTGATCGCCGTAGGGAAGAACGGCGAGCGCGAGACGATCACCTCCTGGTCCGTGCCGAACTGGGGCTACGGCATCCCGAACGCCAAGACGGAACAGGCCCGGAATCCGCTGTACGTGCACGGCGGAGCCGCCTTCACGCCCGACGAGATCGACCACTTCGAGGTCATGACCTTCGAGGGCGAGCGGCTCGTGGAGGTGGACGCGTGACGACCGCCACCCGGGACGCGTGAATCCGCTCATGGCGGACGCATAGCTTCCCGGGGCCCCCTTCGCGTACGGTTGACGGCTGCCCAGCACGTCAGAAGGGGGCCCGGTGGCCGCTCAGGCTCAGCAGGAAACCGCGGTCGGCTCGGTCCCGGACTCGGTCCGGGACCGTGAGATCAGCGTCGAACAGGAACACCTGGACCGGGTGTACCACCGCCTTGAGGAGAAGATCCACGAGGCGGAGTTCCTCATGCACGACGCGGCCAAGCGCGGCCAGGTCGGCACGCCCGGCGCGCTCGCCGAGCGGGACGCGCAGGTCTTCCGGGCGGGCGTCCACCTGAACCGGCTGAACAACGAGTACGAGGACTTCCTCTTCGGCCGGATCGACCTCCTCCTCGGCAAGGACGGCAAGAAGGGCCCCGACGGCGCCTACACCGCCGTAGAGCCTGCCGAGGGCGCCGTGCGGTCCGACAACACCGCCGACATCGCCGAGACCCTGCACATCGGGCGGATCGGGGTCCTCGACCACGACTACGCGCCGCTGGTCATCGACTGGCGGGCGCCGGCCGCCGCCCCCTTCTACCGCTCCACCCCCGTCGACCCCGGCCGGGTCGTGCGGCGCCGCGTCATCCGCTCCAAGGGCCGCCGCGTCCTCGGCGTCGAGGACGACCTGATGCGCCCCGAGCTCAAGGCCTCCCTCGACGGCCGGGAGCTGCCCGTCATCGGCGACGGCGCCCTGATGGCCGCCCTCGGCCAGGCGCGCACGCACACCATGCGGGACATCGTCGCCTCCATCCAGGCCGAGCAGGACCTCGTCATCCGCGCCCCCGCCGCCTCCGTGACCTACGTCGAGGGCGGCCCCGGCACCGGCAAGACGGCTGTCGCCCTGCACCGCGCCGCCTACCTCCTCTACCAGGACCGGCGCCGGTACGCGGGCGGCATCCTGATCGTCTCGCCGACCCCGCTGCTGGTGGCCTACACCGAGGGCGTGCTGCCCTCGCTCGGCGAGGAGGGCCAGGTCGCCATCCGCGCGATCGGCTCGCTCGTCGACGGCGCCGAGGCCACGCTGTACGACTCCCCGTCCACGGCCCGCGCCAAGGGCTCGTACCGCATGCTCAAGGTGTTGCGGAAGGCCGCCCGCGGAGCCCTGGAGCTGAACGATTCGCCGACCCGCCTCAGGGTGGTCGCCTTCGGCCGCAGGCTGGAGCTGGAGGCCGACCGGCTGGCGGGGATCCGGCGCAACGCCCTCGGCGGCACCGCGCCCGTCAACCTGCTGCGCCCGCGCGCCCGCAAGCTGCTCCTGGACGCCCTGTGGGCGCAGTCCGGGGCCGCAGCCCGGCACACCGACCCCGAGCTCGCCGCCGAGCTGCGCTCCTCCTTCGACGAGGACGTCACCAGCGAGGACTCCTTCATCGAGTTCCTCGACGCCTGGTGGCCGGAGCTGACCCCGAAGGCCGTGCTGGCGGCCATGGCCGACGAGAGGCGGCTCGGCCGCTGGGCCCGGCGCATCCTCAACCCCGGCGAGGTCCGGCGCGTGGCCCGGTCCCTGCGGCGCGAGGGCCTGTCCGTGCACGACATCGCCGTGCTCGACGAGCTCCAGGCGATCCTCGGTGTCCCGGCCCGCCCGAAGAAGCGGCGCGAGCTGGACCCGCTCGACCAGCTCACCGGCCTGGAGGAGCTGATGCCGGTGCGTGAGGAGACCCAGCGCGAACGCGCCGAGCGCCTCGCGCAGGAGCGCGTTGAGTACGCCCATGTCATCGTCGACGAGGCCCAGGACCTCACGCCCATGCAGTGGCGCATGGTCGGCCGCCGCGGCCGGCACGCCACCTGGACGGTCGTCGGCGACCCGGCCCAGTCCTCCTGGTCCGACCCGGACGAGGCCGCCGAGGCCCGCGACGAGGCCCTCGGCACCCGCCCGCGCCGCCGCTTCGAGCTCACCGTGAACTACCGCAACCCCGCCGAGATCGCCGAGCTGGCCGCGAAGGTGCTCGCGCTCGCCATGCCGGGCTCCGCGTCACCCTCCGCGGTCCGCTCCACGGGCGTCCGGCCGCGGTTCGCCGTCGTCCGGGACTCCCTGGCCCACACCGTCCGCGAGGAGGCAGCCCGGCTGCTCGACCGGGTCGACGGCACGGTCGGCGTGGTCGTCGCCATGCAGCGCCGCGAGGAGGCGGCCCGCTGGCTCGCCGGACTCGGCGACCGGGTGGTGGCCCTCGGCAGCCTGGAGGCCAAGGGCCTGGAGTACGACGCGACGGTCGTCGTGTCGCCCGCGGAGATCGCCGACGAGTCACCGGCCGGCCTGCGCGTGCTCTACGTCGCCCTCACCCGCGCCACCCAGCAGCTCACCGTCGTGTCGGGGGAGCGGGACGAGCCGGACGCGACCGGGGTTCCGGACCTTCTCAGGGACTGACTCCCGGGACGGGAATGGGCTTGCGGGATCCGTTTGTTAGCCTGGGTGTGACACCGGCCCGATCCAAGCCCCCGGGCCCAACCTTCGTCGCTACGAGCGACCACTTGCCGCGAGGCGAGCATGGCGGGTCGGTGTCACTGAACGAAGAAGAGGCCCACGTCACCCAGTGTGACGTGGGCCTCTTTCTTTGCCCGATCAACTCTCGTATGGTGGAAGTCGGTTTCCGAAAATCGCGCCGACCCGTGAACAAAAAGAGCGCAATCCAGGGCGGCTACCACGTACTCAGTGGTAGGTGCGACGATCGGACGGCATACCTGGTGTCACACGGTGAAAGCAGAGGAAGTCGGCCATGGCAACGGCGCCCAGCGTCTCCTACTCGATGACGGTCCGGCTGGAGGTGCCCGCGAGCGGAACCGCGGTCTCGCAGCTCACCGGGGCCGTCGAGTCCCACGGAGGCTCGGTGACCGGCCTCGACGTGACCGCCTCCGGCCACGAGAAGCTCCGCATCGACGTCACCATCGCCGCGACCTCCACGGCCCACGCCGACGAGATCGTCGAGCAGCTGCGCGGCATCGAGGGCGTCACGCTCGGCAAGGTCTCCGACCGTACGTTCCTGATGCACCTCGGCGGCAAGATCGAGATGGCGTCGAAGCACCCCATCCGCAACCGTGACGACCTCTCCATGATCTATACGCCGGGTGTGGCCCGCGTCTGCATGGCGATCGCCGAGAACCCCGAGGACGCCCGCCGCCTCACCATCAAGCGCAACTCCGTTGCGGTCGTGACCGACGGCTCCGCCGTGCTCGGCCTCGGCAACATCGGCCCCAAGGCCGCGCTGCCGGTGATGGAGGGCAAGGCCGCGCTGTTCAAGCGGTTCGCCGGGATCGACGCCTGGCCGATCTGCCTGGACACCCAGGACACCGACGCGATCGTCGAGATCGTCAAGGCGATCGCCCCGGGCTTCGCCGGCATCAACCTGGAGGACATCTCCGCCCCCCGCTGCTTCGAGATCGAGGCCCGGCTGCGCGAGGCCCTCGACATCCCCGTCTTCCACGACGACCAGCACGGCACCGCCATCGTTGTCCTCGCCGCCCTCACCAACGCCCTGCGTGTGGCCGGCAAGGCCATCGAGAACATCCGCGTCGTCATGTCCGGCGCCGGCGCGGCCGGTACGGCCATTCTCAAGCTGCTGATCGCCGCCGGTGTGAAGAACGCCGTCGTCGCCGACATCCACGGCGTCGTGCACGCCGGCCGCGAGGACCTGGTCAACGCCGCCGCCGACTCGCCGCTGCGCTGGATCGCCGACAACACCAACCCCGAGGGCCTGACGGGCACGCTGAAGGAGGCCGTGCGCGGCGCGGACGTCTTCATCGGCGTCTCCGCCCCGAACGTGCTGGACGGCGACGACGTGGCCGCCATGGCCGAGGACGCGATCGTCTTCGCGCTCGCGAACCCGGACCCCGAGGTGGACCCGGCAATCGCCCGCCAGACGGCGGCGGTTGTGGCCACCGGCCGCTCCGACTTCCCCAACCAGATCAACAACGTGCTGGTCTTCCCGGGTGTCTTCCGCGGTCTGCTGGACGCGCAGTCCCGCACGGTCAACACCGAGATGATGCTCGCGGCCGCGAAGGCGCTGGCGGACGTGGTGACCGAGGACGAGCTGAACCCGAACTACATCATCCCGAGCGTCTTCAACGACAAGGTCGCGGGCGCGGTCGCCGGGGCGGTGCGGGAGGCGGCCAAGGCCGCGGGCGCCTCGGCCTGACGTCGGGACCATGTCGTACTGTGCGAGGGCTGTGAGGATCGCCTCATGGCCCGCGCACCGGCGCGTCGTGGAACCACAGGCCTGTGGCCGCCCGTTAGGTTGGCGGGACGCCCTGCGGGCACGCGCGGGCCTTTCGTGTGACTCCCTAGGGTGTTCTCACGACTCCGACGGGTGCCGGATTGGCTTTCCCGCCGCAGGTAGGGGCAGGATGCGTCCCTGGGCGCGAGCGCATCGGCTTCACAGCGCCTAACATGCGGCTCCGCCGCGTGGCACGCCTCAACGGCAAGTTAGAACACGGGAGTAAGAACATGAACCGCAGTGAGCTGGTGGCCGCGCTGGCCGACCGCGCCGAGGTGACCCGCAAGGACGCCGACGCTGTGCTGGCCGCGTTCGCCGAGGTCGTCGGCGACATCGTCTCCAAGGGCGACGAGAAGGTCACCATCCCCGGCTTCCTGACCTTCGAGCGCACCCACCGCGCCGCGCGCACCGCGCGCAACCCGCAGACCGGCGACCCGATCCAGATCCCGGCCGGCTACAGCGTGAAGGTCTCCGCGGGCTCCAAGCTCAAGGAAGCCGCCAAGGGCAAGTAAGCGCTCCGCTTTGAGCGCCGGGTAACTGCGGGCCGCCTTTCGGCCGACGGGACCGCCGTGGCTGGTCGCGCAGTTCCCCGCGCCCCTTTGGGGCGCATCAGCACAACGCCGATGGGGCGGTTACCCGAGTCCGGGTAACCGCCCCATCGGCGTATGCGCGCTTGTTAACCGAGCGCCTTGCCCGGCAGTTCCACCTTCGCGCCGAGCTCCACGAGCTTCTCCATGAAGTTCTCGTAGCCGCGGTTGATGAGGTCGATGCCGTGGACGCGGGACGTGCCCTGGGCCGCGAGGGCGGCGATGAGGTACGAGAAGCCGCCGCGCAGGTCGGGGATGACCAGGTCGGCGCCCTGGAGCTTGGTCGGGCCGGAGACGACCGCCGAGTGCAGGAAGTTGCGCTGGCCGAAGCGGCAGTCGGAGCCGCCGAGGCACTCGCGGTAGAGCTGGATGTGGGCGCCCATCTGGTTGAGCGCGGAGGTGAAGCCCAGGCGGGACTCGTAGACCGTCTCGTGGATGATGGACAGGCCCGTGGCCTGCGTCAGGGCGACCACCAGCGGCTGCTGCCAGTCCGTCTGGAAGCCCGGGTGGACGTCCGTTTCGAGCGCGATGGACTTCAACTGGCCACCGGGGTGCCAGAAGCGGATGCCCTCGTCGTCGATCTCGAAGGCGCCGCCCACCTTCCGGTAGGTGTTCAGGAACGTCATCATCGAGCGCTGCTGGGCGCCGCGGACGTAGATGTTGCCCTCGGTCGCCAGCGCCGCGGACGCCCAGGAAGCGGCCTCCAGGCGGTCCGGCAGGGCGCGGTGGTTGTAGCCGCCGAGCCGGTCCACACCGGTGATGCGGATGGTCCGGTCGGTGTCCATCGCGATGATGGCGCCCATCTTCTGCAGGACGCAGATGAGGTCCTCGATCTCCGGCTCCACGGCCGCGTTCGAGAGCTCGGTGACACCCTCGGCGAGCACCGCCGTCAGCAGCACCTGCTCGGTCGCGCCCACGGACGGGTACGGCAGCAGGATCTTCGTGCCGCGCAGCCGCTGCGGAGCCTCCAGGTACTGACCGTCGGCCCGCTTCTCGATCGTCGCGCCGAACTGGCGCAGCACCTCGAAGTGGAAGTCGATCGGCCGGCCGCCGATGTCGCAGCCGCCGAGGCCCGGGATGAAGGCGTGCCCGAGGCGGTGGAGCAGCGGACCGCACAGCAGGATCGGGATACGGCTCGAACCCGCGTGGGCATCGATGTCAGCGACGTTCGCGCTCTCGACGTGCGAGGGGTCCATCACCAACTCGCCCGGCTCCTCACCGGGACGGACCGTCACACCGTGCAGCTGCAGCAGGCCGCGTACGACACGGACGTCACGGATGTCCGGAACGTTGCGCAGTCGACTTGGCTCACTGCCCAGCAGGGCGGCGACCATGGCCTTCGGCACGAGGTTCTTCGCGCCGCGGACACGGATCTCGCCCTCCAGCGGGGTTCCGCCGTGGACAAGCAGGACATCGTCGTTGACGGTCATGTATCTCGCGTTCCGATGAGTGGGGCAGGGGCCGAAGAGACAGGGTAATCGCCGCCCACCCCCCTTCTGTAAGCCCAAGTACGGCCCAGGTACGTCATAGCTGTGTCACAACACGAACCGTTCGCTGCCGGGTACGTCGGGTCACCGCGCGCGGTGTGCGCCGGGGGCGCTGGATTCGTCGCTGAGCTGCGTTCACTCCCTTACCGTGATTGCCTCCCCACACGAGGGGAAGATGCGGGATCATGTCTGGCATGACCGAGGTGTCCTCGCTCACAGGGCGGTTGCTCGTGGCAACACCCGCCCTGGCGGACCCGAACTTCGACCGCGCGGTGGTGCTCCTTCTCGACCACGACGAGGAGGGCTCGCTCGGTGTCGTCCTCAACCGTCCGACCCCGGTGGACGTGGGCGACATCCTGGAGGGCTGGGGAGATCTCGCCGGCGAACCCGGCGTCGTCTTCCAGGGCGGCCCGGTGTCCCTCGACTCGGCCCTCGGTGTCGCCGTCATCCCGGGCGGTGCGTCCGGTGAGCGGGCCCCGCTCGGCTGGCGCCGGGTGCACGGGGCGATCGGGCTGGTCGACCTGGAGGCCCCGCCGGAGCTGCTCGCCTCGGCCCTCGGCTCCCTGCGGATCTTCGCCGGATACGCCGGCTGGGGGCCGGGCCAGCTGGAGGACGAGCTGGTGGAGGGCGCCTGGTACGTCGTGGAGTCCGAACCGGGAGACGTCTCCTCGCCGTCGCCGGAAAGACTCTGGCGCGAGGTCCTGCGCCGCCAGCGCAACGAACTGGCGATGGTGGCCACGTACCCGGACGACCCTTCGCTCAACTGATGCGTGTGAGCTTCAGTACCCTTGGCGATATGAGCACTCTTGAGCCCGAGCGCGGGACTGGTACGGGGACCCTCGTAGAGCCGACGCCACAGGTGTCCCACGGCGACGGCGACCACGAGCGCTTCGCCCACTATGTCCAGAAGGACAAGATCATGGCGAGCGCCCTCGACGGCACCCCCGTCGTGGCGCTGTGCGGCAAGGTCTGGGTGCCCGGCCGCGACCCGAAGAAGTACCCCGTGTGTCCCATGTGCAAGGAGATCTACGAGTCCATGGGCTCCGGCGGGGACGACAAGGGCAAGGGCGGCGACAAGAAGTAGCCCGGCCGGTTTCCCGAGGTTCTTGAAGGCCCCCGCGGGCGCGCTCCGGCGCGTTCTCGGGGGTCTCGCGTGCGCTGATTGTCTTCTCGCGGCCGTAAAGGACTGACGTGACTGAACTGATTCCGGGGCCGCGCCGCGGCGTCGCGGGTGACGGCGAGGTGCGGCTGACGGCGCACTCCCAGCTCTACGCAGGTACCGGCACGGAGGGCGTCGGCCATTGGCTGCGGACGGTCCTCTGGGAGGCCACCGGGCTGCCGCTGACCGAGGGCCAGGAGCTCGACGACGCCTGCGACGACGGCATCGGGCTCCAGCTCGACCCCGAGCTCGGCGCCGAGGAGTACCGCCTCGTCAGTGACTGGAACGGCGTCCTCATCGAGGGCGGCAGCGCGGCCGGTGTCTTCTGGGGCGCCCAGACACTGCGGCAACTCCTCGGCCCCGACGCGTACCGCAGGGCGCCGCTCGGCCGCGGCCGTACCTGGACCGTACCCCACGTCACGATCGAGGACTCCCCCCGCTTCCACTGGCGCGGCCTCATGCTCGACGTCGCCCGTCACTTCATGCCCAAGGACGGAGTCCTGCGCTACCTCGACCTGATGGCGGCGCACAAACTCAACGTCCTCCATTTCCACTTGACCGACGACCAGGGCTGGCGCGTCGAGATCAGGAAACACCCCCGGCTCACCGAGGTCGGCTCCTGGCGCTCACGCACGAGATTCGGCCATCGTGCCTCGCCGCTGTGGGAGGAGAAACCGCACGGTGGCTTCTACACCCAGGACGACATCCGCGAGATCGTCGCCTACGCCGCCGAGCGGCATATCACCGTGGTCCCCGAAATCGACGTACCCGGCCACTCGCAGGCCGCCATCGCCGCGTATCCGGAACTCGGCAACACCGACATTATCGACACCACCTCGCTGACCGTCTGGGACGACTGGGGAATCTCTCCCAACGTACTCGCGCCCACTGACAACACCCTGCGTTTCTACGAGGGGGTGTTCGAGGAACTCCTGGAGCTGTTTCCCTCGGAGTTCGTTCATGTGGGCGGCGACGAATGCCCGAAGGACCAGTGGCGGAAGTCGCCGGCCGCGCAGGCCCGGATCAGGGAACTCGGGCTCGCCGACGAGGACGAACTCCAGGCGTGGTTCATCGGCCACTTCGACAACTGGCTCTCCGCGCGCGGGCGCAGGCTCATCGGCTGGGACGAGATCCTGGAGGGCGGTCTTGCGAAGGGCGCTGCCGTGTCCTCGTGGCGCGGGTACGAGGGCGGGATCGCCGCCGCGCGGGCCGGGCACGACGTCGTCATGTGCCCCGAGCAGCAGGTGTATCTGGACCACCGGCAGGACGCCGGCGCGGACGAGCCGGTCCCCATCGGCTACGTCCGCACCCTGGAGGACGTCTACCGCTTCGAGCCCGTTCCGCCGGAGTTGACGGCCGAGGAGGCCGCGCATGTGCTCGGCACACAGGCCAATGTGTGGACCGAGGTGATGGAGGACCACACGCGTGTGGACTACCAGACGTTCCCGCGGCTTTCGGCCTTCGCGGAGGTGGCCTGGAGCCGGCTGCCCGCCCCGGGGGAACGGGACTTCGCCGACTTCGAGCGGCGGATGGCCGTCCATTACCGGCGACTTGACGCCCTGGGGGTCGGCTACCGGCCGCCCACCGGCCCGCTGCCCTGGCAGCGGCGGCCCGGGGTGCTGGGGCGGCCCGTCGAGGGGCCGCCGCCGAACAGGTAATGGAAAAAGCCCACAAGGGTCACTGAAGAGTGTCAATCGGTGCGCACGGGCGATGCCGTACGAAAACGGACCATCTCCCCGGTGAGGTGGGCGAATGCCTCCTAGTGGACCCCCGCGTTCGGGCCCTGTGAAGATGTGCCAGAGTTGCCACGTCCGCCCTGTCAGCACGTACCGTACGGCAGCAACAGGTGGGACCAGGTGGGGCAGCGGGAAGGGGCAGCCGGTTTGACCACGCACGCACCGCAGGCGGCGCAGGCCGTCACGCTGCCCACGACACTGGACGAGGCCGTGGCGGCGCTCACCGCCATGCCGGCCGCGGTACCCGTGGCCGGCGGTACCGACCTCATGACGTCCGTCAACTCCGGGCAGCTCAGGCCCGCCGCCCTGGTCGGCCTCGGCCGGATCAGCGAGATCCGCGGCTGGCAGTACCAGGACGGTCACGCCCTGCTCGGTGCCGGGCTCACCCATGCGCGCATGGGCCGCCCCGATTTCGCCGCGCTGATCCCGGCGCTCGCCGCGTCCGCGCGCGCGGCGGGACCGCCGCAGATCCGCAACGCCGGCACCCTGGGCGGCAACATCGCCACGGCGGCCCCCACGGGCGACGCGCTGCCCGTACTGGCCGCCCTGGAGGCGACGCTGATCATCGCGGGCCCGGGCGGAGCCCGCCGGGAGATCCCGGTGTCGCACCTGCTGGCCGGCATGGAGATGCTGCGCGCCGGCGAACTCATCGGCTACGTGCGCGTGCCGCTGCTGCATGCCCCCCAGGTCTTCCTCAAGGCGACCGGCCGCACCGGCCCGGGGCGGTCGATGGCCTCCGTCGCGCTGGTCCTCGACCCCGCCCGGCGGGGCGTGCGGTGCGCGGTCGGTGCCATAGCGCCGATGCCGCTCAGGCCCCTGGAGGCCGAGCAGTGGGTCGCGCAGCTGATCGACTGGGACAACAACCGCACGATCGTCCCGGAGGCCCTGACCGCCTTCGGTGAGTACGTCGCCGCGGCCTGCATCCCCGATCCGGCCCCGGAGGGCGACGGCTCCGTGCCGCAGCTTCCGCCCGCAGTACTGCACCTGCGGCGCACTGTCGCCGCGCTGGCCCGACGAGCACTGGGGAGGGCGCTGTCGTGACCGACGACCGGCACGGAGAGGGCGCGCCCCAGGGCGCGGGCCGCTGGGACCCGCTGCCCCAGGGCGAGTACGACGACGGCGCCACCGCCTTCGTGAAGCTTCCCGAGGGCGGTATCGACGCCCTGCTGGCCTCCGCCGACAGCCCGCTGGCCGCGCCCGGCCACGGCTACGTCCCGCCGCCGATAACGGTCACGCCCGCCACCACGGCGGGCACCGACCCGGCGGCCACCGGCACCTGGACGATGCCCGCCGGCGGCGTCCAGTGGCCCGAGCCGAACGCGGCGCCCCAGGAGACCGGCGACGACCGGTTCACGTACAACCCGGGTGCCACCGGGCAGTGGAACTTCGAAGAGGCGGCGGCCGCGGAGGGCGCACCCGGGCACGACGTCACGGGCCAGTGGTCGATCCCCGTCGCGGGCGGCGACCTTCCGGACGAATCGGGCGAGTTCACCACCTCGTCGCTGGTCGAGCAGTGGGGCGGCACCCCGCCGCCCACGCTGCCCGGCGGCGCGCCCGCACCCTGGGCGACGCAGCCGACGCAGGCCATCGGGGAGCCGTGGGGCCCGCACACCGGCGAGCAGCAGCCCGGCCCGCACGCGCACGTGCCCGTCGAGGCCGAGGACGCCGCCACGGCCGTACCGGCGGAGCGGGCCGGGGCCGACGACCACGCGCGCGTACCCTCCGATGCCGCGCCCGCCCCCGAGGCACCGGCCCCCAGTGGCCCGGAAAGCGCCTCAGAGGCCGCGCAGACGGCCCCTGAGGCCGGTGAGGCGCCCGAGGGGCCGCAGGAGCCCGACGAGGCCGCCACGGAGGCCGGAGCCGAGGCCGACGCGCCCGACGGATCCGGCGAGCAGCCATCCCTGCCCGGCGAGGAACACCCCCTCGCCTCCTACGTGCTGCGCGTCAACGGCGTCGACCGGCCCGTCACCGACGCCTGGATCGGCGAGTCGCTGCTCTACGTGCTGCGCGAGCGGCTCGGGCTCGCGGGCGCCAAGGACGGCTGCTCGCAGGGCGAGTGCGGGGCCTGCAACGTCCAGGTCGACGGACGGCTCGTCGCCTCCTGCCTGGTGCCCGCCGTGACCGCCGCCGGCAGCGAGGTCCGCACCGTCGAGGGCCTGGCCGTCGACGGCCGGCCCTCCGACGTGCAGCGGGCGCTCGCCCGGTGCGGCGCCGTGCAGTGCGGCTTCTGCGTGCCCGGCATGGCGATGACCGTCCACGACCTGCTGGAGGGCAACCCGGCTCCGACCGAGCTGGAGACCCGCCAGGCGCTGTGCGGCAACCTGTGCCGCTGCTCCGGCTACCGGGGCGTCGTCGAGGCCGTCAAGGAGGTCGTCGCCGAACGCGAGGCGCACACCTCGGCCGAGGGCGAGCCCGATCCGGACGAGGCACGCATCCCGCACCAGGCGGGCCCGGGGGCCGGCGGCGTCAACCCGTCGGCGTTCGGGGACCCGGCACCGCATGACCAGGCGTACGGACAGGACGGAGGCCAGGCGTGAGCAACGAAGCCGCCACCGCGACCAGCCCCGCGGAGGCAGCCCCCGCCCCCGAACCGATCCCGCACGGCCTCGGCGCCTCCCTGGCGGCCGCCGACGCGCGCGCCAAGACCGAGGGCACCTTCCCCTTCGCGGCCGACCTGTGGGCCGAGGGCCTGCTCTGGGCGGCCGTCCTGCGCTCCCCGCACGCGCACGCGCGCATCGTCTCCATCGACACCACCCACGCGCGCGAGATGCCCGGCGTGCACGCCGTCATCACGCACGAGGACGTCCCCGGCACCCCGGTGCACGGCCGCGGCAAGGCCGACCGCCCGGTGTTCGCCTCCGAGGTCGTGCGCCACCACGGCGAGCCCATCGCCGCCGTCGCCGCCGACCACCCCGACACCGCGCGCATGGCCGCGGCGGCCGTCATCGTCGAGTACGAGGTGCTCGACCCGGTCACCGACCCCGAGCAGGCCTTCGAGGCCGAGCCGCTGCACCCCGACGGCAACCTGATCCGGCACATCCCGCTGCGCCACGGCGACCCGGACGCGGCCGCCGAGATCGTCGTCGAGGGCCTGTACCGCATCGGCCGCCAGGACCCCGCCCCGATCGGCGCCGAGGCCGGCCTCGCCGTACCGCGCCCCGACGGCGGCGTCGAGCTGTACCTGGCCTCCACCGACCCGCACGCTGACCGCGACACCGCGGCCGCCTGCTACGGACTGGCGCCGGAGCAGGTCAAGGTCGTGGTCACCGGCGTCCCCGGCGCCACCGCCGACCGCGAGGACCAGGGCTTCCAGCTGCCGCTCGGCCTGCTGGCGCTCAGGACCGGCTGCCCGGTGAAGCTGACGGCGACCCGCGAGGAGTCCTTCCTGGGCCACGCCCACCGCCACCCGACGCTCCTCAGGTACCGCCACCACGCGGACGCCGAGGGCAAGCTGGTGAAGGTCGAGGCACAGATCCTGCTGGACGCGGGCGCCTACGCGGACACCTCGTCGGAGGCCCTGGCCGCCGCGGTGTCCTTCGCCTGCGGCCCCTACGTCGTCCCGAACGCCTTCATCGAGGGCTGGGCGGTGCGCACCAACAACCCGCCCTCCGGCCATGTACGCGGCGAGGGCGCCATGCAGGTGGCCGCCGCCTACGAGGCGCAGATGGACAAGCTGGCGAAGAAGCTCGGCGTCGACCCGGCGGAGCTGCGCCTGCGCAACGCCATGGCGACCGGCGACGTCCTGCCCACCGGCCAGACGGTGACCTGCCCGGCGCCGGTGGCCGAACTCCTCCAGGCGGTACGGGACTTCCCGCTGCCGCCGCTGCCGAAGGACACCCCCGAGGACGAGTGGCTGCTGCCCGGCGGCCCCGAGGGCGCGGGCGAACCGGGCGCGGTGCGCCGGGGCGTGGGCTACGGGCTCGGCATGGTGCACATGCTGGGCGCGGAGGGCGCCGACGAGGTGTCCACGGCCACCGTGAAGGTCCACGACGGGGTTGCGACGGTCCTGTGCGCGGCCGTGGAGACGGGCCAGGGCTTCGCCACCCTCGCCCGGCAGATCGTCCAGGAGACGCTCGGCATCGACGAGGTGCACGTCGCGCCGGTCGACACCGACCAGCCGCCGGCGGGCCCGGGCTGCCGGGGCCGCCACACCTGGGTGTCCGGCGGCGCGGTGGAGCGCGCGGCGAAGATGGTCCGCACCCAGCTTCTCCAGCCCCTGGCGCACAAGTTCGGCATGTCCACCGAGCTCCTCCAGATCACCGACGGCAAGATCACCTCGTACGACGGTGTCCTGTCGACCACGGTCACCGAGGCGATGGACGGCAAGGAACTGTGGGCGACGGCCCAGTGCCGCCCGCACCCCACCGAGCCGCTGGACGAGGCGGGCCAGGGCGACGCGTTCGTGGGCCTGGCGTTCTGCGCGATCCGCGCGGTTGTGGACGTCGACATCGAACTCGGTTCGGTACGGGTGGTGGAGCTGGCGCTCGCCCAGGACGTCGGCCGGGTGCTCAACCCCGCGCAGCTCGCGGCGCGCATCGAGGCGGGCGTCACACAGGGCGTCGGCATCGCGCTGACGGAGAACCTGCGCACCGCGCGCGGTCTGATCCGCCACCCCGACCTCACCGGCTACGCCCTGCCGACGGCGCTGGACGCGCCGGACATCAGGATCGTGAAGCTGGTGGAGGAGCGTGACGTGGTCGCCCCGTTCGGGGCGAAGGCGGTCAGCGCGGCGCCGGTGGTCGCCTCCCCGGCGGCGATCGCCTCCGCCGTGCGCGCGGCGACGGGCCGTCCGGTGAACCGGCTGCCGATCCGGCCGCAGGCCGCGGTGGTGACCGGACAGTAGGCGGACGCGCCTTGGGCGGAGGGCGTTGTCAGTGGTGCGGCGTAGTGTGATGAGCACGTGCACGACCTGCCCCGACCCGACATCGGCCCGGGGCACAGTGATCATCCCGGGGGAACGATGAGCACGACCGCCACCGCTTCAGGCCTCGCCCTGGACCTTCATACCCGCCTGCTGGACCAGGAGTTCGGCCGGGGCCGGATGATGCGTTTCGAGGACGTCGACTTTCCCGCGACACTCACCCACGACCCGACCCGCCGCTTCCTGCGCGAGACGGGCCTGCCCGAGGACGGGGTCCTGTTCCAGCCGGACGCCGACGTGCCTCTGCCGACGCTCGCCGACCTCTGCGCCGACGAGGGCCTGATGGAGGTACCGGCCCGGTCCGGCCACCTCATACGCCTCGGCCGGCTCACCGGCGGGGCCAGCCTGCTGCTGGACGGCGGGACCGGCGCGGTACTCCACTGGCACGGCTCGGGCACCACCCCGTCCCCACTGCCGAACGTCGACGTCTCCACCGTCGTCCTCACCCTCTGGCTGATGCGCCGCGCCAGGACGGCCCGGCGTTCACAACGCACGGACGGAGAACACCACCGTCCGCCCGGCGGAGCCCGCCGAGTTGACGGACGGGGCGGACGACGACGGCGTGTGAGCTCGCTGCACAGCGTCATCGGCGTGCGGAGCCCATCACCGAGTACTACACTCGTCAAGACGGGCAAATAACTCCGACGGGTCTTCGCAGAAGGCTGTTTCAGCGCCAACGCACTTCTCCTCGGCTGAACTCCAGCAGCTTCCAAGGGTTTTGAGCGATCGGAGGCGTGAGAACATGACTCGCATTCAAACGTTCAACCTGAACTCGAAGTTCTTCATTCGGCATCACAATTTCGAGGGCGAGATAAACGAACTTGATCGCCCGGGGCCAATCAGTGATTTCGAATGGCAGGTCAAGTTTCTCAGAATGGACAATGGATTCAGGCTGGTGGCATTCAAGTCACTCAGTCCGGCGGGGTTCCATCTTCGCCACAAGGGCTTCCGGCTGGTGCTGGAACGCCCCGACGGGAGCGACCAGTTCAAGCAGGACAACGCGTTTCGCGAAGTCCCTCCGCTGGTGGGTGACCCCAACGCAGGGTGGCGCTCGTACCAGGCGTTCCAGCAGGAGTTCTCCGACCGCTTCATCGGGCACAAGACCTTCCACCTCTGGCTGCGCGACAGGGCCGAGCCGGGCATGGCGGCCGACTCGACTTTCAGGCTGGTCGATCGGATTGACGACTGAAAGGGTGGTGCTCCTAAAGGGGCACCACCCATACCGCATAGTGTCACCGGGATTCCGCCCGCACCCGCATAGCCGGCGGGGCCGACGAGGTGCGTGACTACGGGTTGCTGGACTCGGCTCTGGCGCGGCCCCGGTCGAGTGTCTTCGGGCAGGATGCCTACCCGGACGTATGGTAGAAGGCTGCGGCGCTGATGGAGTGCCTAGCCCGCAATCACGGCCTTGTCGACGGGAACAAGCGCATCGCCTGACGAGGCGGAGCGGTTCGTTCTGGACGTCTGCCAGGGTGCCCTGGACGTTCCCAAGATCGCGGCCCAGCTGCCGTGCTTCGCGCGGTGACTGTGACCTCGGTCCCACCCGAGGGCGACCCGCCCCCGTGCGCACGTTGACACTCCCGGGTCGCCGGTAAGGTGGCCCGGTTGTCATACGTAGCCGAGCAGGCCGACCCCCACGGAGACCGTGACTACCACCGCCGCCTCCACCTCCCACCACCTTTCTCCCGCCTTCCCCGGCCGTGCCCCCTGGGGTACCGCCAGCAAGCTGCGTGCCTGGCAGCAGGGGGCGATGGAGAAGTACATCCAGGAGCAGCCGCGTGACTTTCTCGCGGTCGCGACCCCGGGCGCGGGCAAGACGACCTTCGCCCTCACCCTCGCCTCCTGGCTGCTGCACCACCATGTCGTGCAGCAGGTGACCGTCGTCGCGCCGACCGAGCACCTGAAGAAGCAGTGGGCGGAGGCGGCCGCGCGGATAGGGATCAAGCTCGACCCCGAGTACAGCGCGGGCCCGCTCGGCAAGGACTACCAGGGCGTCGCCGTGACGTACGCCGGTGTCGGCGTGCGGCCCATGCTGCACCGCAACCGCGTGGAGCAGCGCAAGACGCTCGTCATCCTCGACGAGATCCACCACGCCGGTGACTCCAAGTCCTGGGGCGAGGCCTGTCTGGAGGCCTTCGAGCCCGCCACCCGCCGGCTCGCGCTCACCGGTACGCCGTTCCGGTCCGACACCAACCCGATCCCCTTCGTGACGTACGAGGAGGACAACGCCGGCATCCGGCGGTCGGCCGCCGACTACACGTACGGCTACGGGAACGCGCTGGCCGACCATGTCGTCCGCCCGGTCATCTTCCTGAGCTACAGCGGCAACATGCGCTGGCGGACGAAGGCCGGCGACGAGATCGCCGCCCGGCTCGGCGAGCCGATGACCAAGGACGCCATCAGCCAGGCCTGGCGCACGGCGCTGGACCCGCGCGGCGAGTGGATGCCCAGCGTGCTGCGCGCCGCCGACCAGCGGCTGACCGAGGTCAGGAAGGCCATCCCGGACGCGGGCGCCCTCGTCATCGCCTCCGACCAGGACTCCGCGCGCGCGTACGCCAAGCTCATCCGGGAGATCACGGGCAGCAGGGCGACGCTCGTGCTGTCCGACGACGCCGGCGCGTCCAAGCGGATCGACGACTTCAGCGGCAACAACGACCGCTGGATGGTCGCCGTACGCATGGTGTCGGAAGGCGTCGACGTGCCCCGGCTGGCCGTCGGGGTCTACGCCACCACCATCTCCACGCCCCTCTTCTTCGCCCAGGCCGTCGGCCGTTTCGTACGGTCCCGCCGGCGCGGCGAGACCGCCTCCGTCTTCCTGCCGACCGTCCCCGACCTGCTCACCTTCGCCAACGAGATGGAGGTGGAACGGGACCACGCCCTCGACAAGCCGAAGAAGGAGGGCGAGGAGGACCCGTACGCCGAGTCCGAGAAGGAGATGGAGGAGGCGAACAAGGAGCAGGACGAGGACACCGGCGAGCAGGAGCAGTTCTCCTTCGAGGCGCTGGAGTCCGAGGCCGTCTTCGACCGCGTCCTCTACGACGGTGCCGAGTTCGGCATGCAGGCCCACCCGGGCAGCGAGGAGGAGCAGGACTACCTCGGGATTCCCGGACTGCTGGAGCCCGAGCAGGTCCAGCTGCTGCTGCAGAAGCGGCAGGCCCGGCAGATCGCGCACAGCCGCAAGAAGCCGGACGCCGAGGCCGACCTGCTGGAACTGCCCGCGGAGCGGCGCCCGGTCGTCTCGCACAAGGAGATGATGGAGCTGCGCAAGCAGCTCAACACGATGGTCAGCGCCTACGTCCACCAGAGCGGCAAGCCGCACGGGGTCATCCACACCGAGCTGCGCCGGGTGTGCGGCGGCCCGCCGAGCGCGGAGGCGACCGCGGGACAGCTGCGGCAGCGCATCGCCAAGGTCCAGGAGTGGGCGACGCGGATGAGGTGACCGGCGGCGACCGGTCTTCCCCGGGCGAGTGACGTACGTAACAGGACAAAGCCAAGCAGGCCGTACCGGCCATTGCCCGGATTCTGGACGGAGCCTTCCGCTCAGCGAACCGCCTTCGCTACTGTCCCGCTACGCACACGCCCCGTGGCAGCGCCGCCGCGGAGCGCAGCCGTGAAGCGACGCGGCCCGGTACAGGCCGGGCCGCCGGCCGATCGGCGGCCTCTGAAGCGCGTCACTGACGGGACTCGGTGACGCATCCGCCGCGAGGGGGCTGCCGACCTCACCACTAAGGAGTGGGCGTCGTGACCGCGGAGACCTCCCAGACGCTCGACCGGGGACTGCGTGTCCTCAAACTGCTGGCCGATACGGACCACGGGCTGACCGTCACCGAGCTATCCACCAAACTGGGCGTGAACCGGACCGTTGTGTACCGGTTGCTCGCCACGCTTGAGCAGCATGCCCTCGTCCGTCGTGACCTGGGCGGACGTGCCCGGGTAGGACTCGGCGTGCTGCGACTGGGCCGCCAGGTGCATCCGCTGGTACGGGAGGCGGCGCTGCCCGCGCTGCGATCGCTGGCCGAGGACATAGGGGCGACGGCACATCTCACGCTCGTGGACGGGGCGGAGGCGCTGGCCGTCGCCGTGGTCGAGCCGACGTGGACGGACTACCACGTGGCGTACCGGGCCGGGTTCCGGCACCCGCTGGAGCGCGGGGCGGCCGGGAAGGCGATCCTCTCGGCGCGCCACCAGCCGCTGGAGGAGCCCGGGTACACCCTGACGCACGGCGAGCTGGAGGCCGGCGCCAGCGGGGCCGCGGCGCCGCTGCTCGGGGTCACGGGTGTCGAGGGCAGCGTCGGAGTCGTGATGCTGGCCGACGCGGTACCGGAACGGGTCGGGCCGCGGGTGATGGACGCCGCGCGGGAGGTGGCGGAGGCGCTGCGCTGAGCTGCCCACAGGCTCCGCGGGCCCCGCACGTTAGATTGACCCCGTGCTCTCTCGTCTCTCGCGCCCCCAAGCTCTCGCTGTCTGTGCCGCGCCCGTCGTCGGGCTGCTCGCCGCCGCGGTGTTCGCGCCGCTGCCGTTCTCGCTGACGCAGCCCGGGATGACGGCAAACGTGCTCGGCGAGGACAAGGGGGAGCCGGTGATCACGATCTCCGGCGCGCCGACGCGGGAGACCAGCGGGCAGCTGCGGATGACGACGATCGAGGCGACCGGCCCGGACGCGACGGTTCAGCTCGGCGATGTGATCGACTCCTGGTTCCGTACGGACCAGGCGGTCATGCCGCGTGACGCGGTCTACCCGAGCGGCCAGAGCACCAAGGAGATTGAGGAGCACAACGCCGAGCAGATGCGGGAGTCCCAGGACACCGCGACCGAGGCGGCGCTGAACTACCTCAACCTCGACGACAAGGACATCAAGGTCAGCCTGGAACTCGCCGACGTCGGCGGCCCCAGCGCCGGACTGCTGTTCTCCCTCGGCATCGTCGACAAGCTGGACGGCGACGGCAGCGGCGGCGACCTCACGGGCGGCCGCACCATCGCCGGTACGGGCACCATCGACGCCGACGGCACGGTCGGCCCGGTCGGCGGCGTCGCCCTGAAGACGCAGGCCGCCAAGCGGGACGGCGCGACCGTGTTCCTCGTGCCCAAGGACGAGTGCTCCGACGCCAAGGGCGAACTGCCCAAGGGGCTGCGCCTCATCCCGGTGACCACCCTCAAGAGCGCCGTCGACTCCCTGGTCGCCCTGGAGCAGGGGAAGGGCTCGGTCCCGAGCTGCTAGCAGGAACGGGTCCGCACGCGACTCAGCCCTCCTTCACGAACCCCTCCGCCTTCATCCAGTCCAGCGCCACCTCGTGCGGGTCCTCCCCGTCGACGTCCACCTTGGCGTTCAGTTCCTGTGCCACCGCGTTGTTCAGCTTCGCGGTCACCGGGTTCAGGATCTCGGCGATGGCCGGATACTCCTTCAGGGTCTTGGAGTTGACCTCGGGTGCCGCGTTGTAGTTGGGGAAGAACTTCTTGTCGTCCTCCATCACCGTGAGGTTCATCGACTTGATGCGGCCGTCGGTGGTGAACACCTCGCCGTAGGTGCAACCGCCCTTCGCGGCCTCGGTGTAGATGATCCCGGTGTCCATCTGCGTGATGTTCTTCGCCGGGACGCTCATCCCGTACGCCTTCTCCATGCCCGGCAGCCCGTCCGCCCGGTTGGCGAACTCGCTCTCCACGCACAGCGTCACCGCGTCCGGGTCGGACTCGGCCAGCGCGGCCACGTCCGAGAGCGTCTTCGTGCCGTACTTCTTGAAGTTGTCCTGGTTCATCGCCAGCGCGTAGGTGTTGTTCAGGGCGGAGGGCTCCAGCCAGGTCAGCCCGTTCTTCAGGTCGGCGTCGCGCACCGCCTCCCACTGCGCCCGCGGGTCGTCGATCGGCTCGCTGTTGCCCTGGTACGTGATCCAGGCGGTGCCCGTGTACTCGTACATGGCGTCCGCGTCACCGGACTTGACCGCCTCCCGCGCCCCGATGGAGCCCTGGATGCCCGTCCGGTCGAGGACGTCCGCGCCGGCCGCCTCGAAGGCGATGCCCATGATCGCGCCGAGGATGAGCTGCTCGGTGAACTCCTTCGACGTCACCGTCAGATCGGCCCCCTTGAGCGGCTCGCCCTTGCCGATCGAGCCGGGGACGACGTCGTCGACCATGGGGGAGCCGCTGGTCAGCCCGCAGCCGGAGACCACGATCAGCGCCCCGGCGACCGCCAGACATCTGCGTTTCATGTCCCCGCCTCCAACCCCCGCGGCCGGAGCAGTAGTTCGGCCAGTGAGGCCAGCCAGTCCACCAGCAGCGCCAGCGACACCGTGAGGATCGAGCCCAGCACCAGCACCGGCATGCGCTGGGTGGTGATGCCGGTGGTGATCAGCACGCCCAGGCCGCCGCCTCCGCCGAAGGTCGCCAGCGTCGCCGTACCGACGTTCAGGACGAGGGCCGTGCGGACGCCCGCCAGGATCAGCGGGACGGCAAGGGGGAGTTCCACCTTGGCCAGCACGCCCAGGGGCGACATGCCGATGCCGCGGGCGGCCTCCAGCAGCGTCGGGTCGTTCGCCTTCAGGCCCGCGATCGTGTTGGACAGCACCGGCAGGACGGCGTAGATGATGATGCCGATCAGCGCCGCCCTCGTGCCCGTGCCGAGCCAGATGACCAGCAGGGCGAGCAGGCCGATCGCCGGGGTCGCCTGGCCCATGTTGGCGACCGTCATCGCCACCGGAGTGGCCTTGCGGAACGCCTTGCGGGTGAGCAGGATGCCCAGCGGGATCGCGATGATCAGCACGAAGAACGTGGAGACCACCGTCAGCTCCACATGCTGCCAAAGAGCCTTCGACACCTGCCCGTTCGACAGCGCGTTCTCGGAGATCGGGTCCAGGTCGGCCTGCTGGAACCACAGCCAGGTCGCCAGCAGCACCGCCACCAGCAGCGCGGGCAGGACCGTCAGCTTCTGCCAGGTCACCCGGCGCCGCGTGGGCGCCGGTGGCGGGGGAGCCTCCTGCTCGGCCTCGCCCTCGTCCCGGAAGGCGAGCCCCTTGACCTCGTGCTCGCCCTGCGGACGCTGCTGATCGGGAGACCTCGAAGGAACGGTCACGCCTTCTTCTCCCCTCCGTCGCCCTCCTGCTCGGCATGCGTCTGCGTGGCCCGGGCCGACTCCAGCTCGTGCTGGTGCTCCATCGCCTCCAGCCGGTCGGCCTCCAGCAGTTCGTGCACGGAGTTCATCAGCGTCTCCATGTCGACGACGCCGTCGTACTCACCGCGCCGCCCGGTGACCGCGACCCGCCCCGCGTTGTCGGTGAGTACGGCCTCCAGGGCGTCGCGCAGGGTGGCGTCCCGGGTGACCGTGTCGTGCACCAGCGTGCCCGCCCGCGCCAGCGAGCCCTTGGCCCTCATCAGGTCACCGCGCCGGAGCCACTTGTAGGGGCGGCCGCGCTTGTCGAGCAGCAGGATCTCGTTCGTGCCGCTGGAGCGGAGCTTGTTGAAGATCTCCTGGAGCGGGTCGTCCACGGTCACCGTCGGATAGTCGGTGATCTCCACATCCCGTACGCGCGTCAGATTCAGCCGCTTCAGGGCCGCCCCGGCCCCGACGAACCCCGAGACGAAGTCGTCGGCCGGGTTGGTCAGGATCGCCTCGGGGGTGTCGAACTGAGCGATGTGCGAGCGTTCGCGCAGCACCGCAATGCGATCACCCAGCTTGATCGCCTCGTCGAAGTCATGGGTGACGAAGACGATCGTCTTGTGCAGCTCGTGCTGCAACCTGATCAACTCGTCCTGGAGATGGTCCCGGGTGATCGGGTCGACCGCGCCGAACGGCTCGTCCATGAGCAGCACGGGAGGATCGGCGGCGAGCGCCCGTGCCACGCCCACCCGCTGTTGCTGACCGCCCGACAGCTGACGCGGATAGCGGCCGTGGAACTCGCCGGGGTCCAGACCGACGAGGTCGAGCAGCTCCTCCACCCGGCCCTTGATCCGCGCCTTCGGCCAGCCGACCATCCGCGGCACGAGCGCGATGTTCTGCGCGACCGTCATGTGCGGGAACAGCCCCGCCGACTGGATCGCGTAGCCGACCTTGCGGCGCAGCTTCACCGGGTCCATGTCGGTGACGTCCTCGCCGTTGATCCGGATCCGGCCGCCGGTCGGTTCGATCAGCCGGTTGATCATCTTGAGCGTCGTGGACTTTCCGCACCCGGAGGGGCCGACGAAGATGACGATCTCACCCGCCTTGATCTCCATGTTCACGTTGTCCACGGACGGCTGCGGATTGCCCGGATAGCGCTTGGTCAGGTTCTCCAGCTCGATGGACGCGCCCGAGGTGCCGGACGTACTGGACTCAGGCACGGATCCCCCTGGGAATGGTCAGCCGTCCGATCAGGACGTACGCGGCGTCGAACAGCAGCGCCAGGACGACGATCCCGAGCGTGCCCGCGAGCACCTGGTTGAGCGCGTTCTTGCTGCCCAGCGAGGCGATCCCGCGGAAGATCTCATTGCCGAGGCCAGGACCGGAGGCGTAGGCGGCGATCGCTGCGATGCCCATCAGCATCTGCGTCGAGACCCGGATCCCGGTCAGGATCGGCGGCCAGGCCAGCGGCAGCTCGACCCGCGCCAGACGCATCAGCCGGGACATCCCGATGCCCTTGGCCGCGTCCACCAGCGACGGGTCGACCCCGCGCAGGCCGACGATCGCGTTGCGCACGATCGGCAGCAGCCCGTACAGCGTCAGTGCGATCACCGTGGGCGGCACGCCGAGACCCACGATCGGAATGAGCAGACCGATCATGGCCAGCGACGGAATGGTCAGGATGGCCGAAGTGGTCGTCGTGGCGAGGTTGCCCGCCCATTCGCTGCGGTAGGTGACGACACCGATCAGCACGCCGATCACCGTCGCCACGACCATGCACTGGAACACCGCGCTCGCATGTTGATACGCGTCGGTGAGCAGCTGTTGGTGGCGCGCGCCCAGGTACTCCCAGAAGTTCACATCGCCACCCCAGGTTCGGCTACGGTCTCGCCCGGCGGTCCTCCGCCGCCTGCTCCACCAGCGGGATGATCCGCAGCGGAACGGGGTTCTCCATCACGATCGCGGTGGAAGCCCGGACGATCCCATCGAAACCGACAACCAGGTCGATCACACGCTGGAGATCGGCGTTCGAGCGGGCCACGAGCCGGCACAGCATGTCCCCGCTGCCGGTGGTCGTGTGCAGCTCCAGCACCTCCGGAACGGTCGCCAAGTGCGCCCGCACATCCGCCCCTTGGCCCTGCCGGATCTGGAGCGTGGCGAAGGCCGTGACCGGATAGCCGAGCGCCGCCGGGTCGACCTGCGGACCGAATCCGCGGATGACGCCATTCGACTGAAGCCGGTCAAGGCGCGCCTGCACGGTCCCGCGCGCCACACCCAGCCGCCGGGACATCTCCAGCACCCCGATCCGCGGCTCCCGGGCCAGCAGCACGATGAGCTGCCCGTCCAGATGATCGATCGCCATCAGGGTCCTCCCGGCACTGGTCATCCTGTACAGGACGCCCGCCGACGCGGGCGTATCGCCGCACACAATGCCCAGCGATGATGCGAACTATTGCGCACCTTGCGAGGTGCGACCAGGCTTCCGATATGACGCAGACCACACACCACACTCCCGACACAGCCCGGCAGGCGGACCCCTTCCCGGTCAAGGGAATGGACGCGGTCGTCTTCGCCGTGGGCAACGCCAAGCAGGCGGCGCACTACTACTCCACCGCCTTCGGTATGCAGCTGGTTGCCTACTCCGGACCGGAGAACGGCAGCCGTGAGACCGCGAGCTACGTGCTGGAGAACGGCTCCGCCCGGTTCGTGCTCACCTCGGTGATCAAGCCCGCCACCGACTGGGGGCACTTCCTCGACCGGCATGTGGCCGAGCACGGCGACGGCGTCATCGACCTCGCCATCGAGGTCCCGGACGCGCGCGCCGCGTACGCCTACGCCGTCGAGCACGGCGCCCGCTCGGTCGCCGAACCGTACGAGCTGAAGGACGAGCACGGCACGGTCGTCCTGGCCGCCATCGCCACCTACGGCGAGACCCGCCACACCCTCGTCGAGCGCTCCGGCTACGCCGGCCCGTACCTGCCCGGCTTCGTCGCCGCGCAGCCCCTCGTCGAGCCGCCCGCCCAGCGCACTTTCCAGGCGATCGACCACTGTGTCGGCAACGTCCAACTCGGCCGCATGAACGAGTGGGTCGCCTTCTACAACAAGGTCATGGGCTTCACGAACATGAAGGAGTTCGTGGGCGACGACATCGCCACCGAGTACAGCGCGCTGATGTCGAAGGTCGTGGCCGACGGCACGCTCAAGGTCAAGTTCCCGATCAACGAGCCCGCCGTCGCCAAGAAGAAGTCCCAGATCGACGAGTACCTGGAGTTCTACGGCGGCGCCGGCGTCCAGCACATCGCGCTGAACACCAACGACATCGTGGCGACGGTCCGCACCATGCGCGCGGCCGGCGTGCAGTTCCTCGACACCCCGGACTCGTACTACGACACCCTCGGCGAGTGGGTCGGCGACACCCGCGTCCCCGTCGAGACCCTGCGCGAGCTGAAGATCCTCGCCGACCGCGACGAGGACGGCTATCTGCTGCAGATCTTCACCAAGCCGGTCCAGGACCGTCCGACCGTGTTCTTCGAACTCATCGAACGGCACGGCTCGATGGGCTTCGGCAAGGGCAACTTCAAGGCCCTGTTCGAGGCGATCGAGCGGGAGCAGGCCAGGCGCGGCAACCTCTAAGGCGCTTCGAGCGACGGCTCGCCCAGTTCCTGAAGGGCTTGGCGAGCCGCCTGCACATGCCCGAGGGAGAAGTACGGGTTGATCCGCAGCGCCTCCTGAAGATGCCGCCGCGCGGGACCGTACCGCTCCAACTCCCGCTCGATCATGCCCCGGTGGTACGCGTACAGCGCGCTGCGCACCGCGCCGCCGCGCGTCCTGTCCGTGGCCGTCTCGGCGAACCGCAGCGCCTCCTCGTGCTTCCCGGCCCGGTGCAGCGCCCAGCCCAGCGCATCGGCCACCGGGATCCCGGGCTGCCGTTTCCACTCGGCCCGCAACCGCCGTACCGCCGCCTGCGGATCGCCGTGGTCGGCCTCGAACTGCCCGAGCACCAGCTCCTCGTCGGCCCCGCCCGCGGCGGCGCCGCGCACGCGCTCGCGCAGGACGTCGTACTGCACCCGTGCCGCCTGCTCCAGGCCCAGCGACTCGTACAACTCGCCCAGTTCCAGGGCGTACTGGGGGAGCGGCTGCTTGGCGAGGGCCATCCGGTAGGCGTTCAGGGCCTCCGTCGTGCGGCCCAGGGCCGCCAGCGCCCGCCCCTGCCCGGCCAGCGCGGCCCGCTGGTCGGGGTCCAGCCGTACCGCCGCCTGGAAGTGCCGCAGGGCGACCTCCCGGTCCCCGCGCTCGAAGGCCAGCTGCCCGGCCCGCTCCAGATACGCCGCCTGCTCGGCCGGTGTCCCGGCCGCGGCCGCCGCGTCGGACAGCTGGGCCGCCGCGTCCTCGCGCCAGCCCCGGTCGCGGTAGACGGCCGCCGCCCGCGCCATCACGGCGGGCCCGGAACGCAGCTCCAGCAGCCGGTCGAGGCTTTTCTTGGCCGCCTTGTGGTCACCGACCCCCGTGTACGCGTCGATCAGCAGCGGATACGTCGTCCACCGCTTCGGCGCCAGCTTCAGCGCGGCCTCGCCCCACTTCCGGGCGGCGGGAAAGTCCCGGCGCGCGTTCGCCAGCGCGGCCAGCCCGCCCAGCGCCTCCACATTGCCCTTGGGCCGCACCTTCAACGACGTACGCAGCGCCCGGTCGGCCCGCGGGTAGTAGCCCGCCTCCGCGGTCCGCCGCCCGTGCTCCACATAGGCGGCCCCGAGCACCGCCCAGGACTCCGCGTCCTTCGGATGCGCCCGCAGATGCGCCTCGCGCTCACCGATCAGCACCGCCAGGTCGGGCAGCGCCGCCGGCACCCCCGTGGTGACCGCGGCCAGCGCCTGCGCCCCCGGGGCCGGCGCGGGCGGCCCGCCCGCCGACCGCTCCCACGGCAGCAGCACCAGCACCCCGCCGAGCACGGCACACCCCGCCACGGAGGCGGCCACCACCCGCAGCCCTCGTTGGTTCTCCATGGCGCTCACTGTGCGTCAATACGACGACCACACCCCCGCTTACGACGGGCGGCGCAGACGGGGTTCACACCGATGGCCCCCGGTGCGACGCTGTGATCATGAGCCGTATCGAAGCGCCCCGCGACGAAGTGACGGGCAACCTCGTGGACCGTCTGCTGACCGGCCTGCCCGCCGAGGCCGTCCTGACCGACCCCGACGTCGCGGCCTCCTACGCCAACGACATGGCCAGCTTCTGCCCGGCCGGCACCCCGGCCGTGGTCGTCCTGCCGCGCACGGTCGAGCAGGTGCAGCACGTCATGCGCACCGCCACCGAACTGCGCGTCCCGGTCGTCCCGCAGGGCGCCCGCACGGGCCTGTCCGGCGCGGCCAACGCCTCCGACGGCTGCATCGTGCTGTCGCTGACCAAGATGGACCGGATCATCGAGATCAACCCGGTCGACCGCGTCGCCGTCGTCGAACCGGGTGTCATCAACGCCGCCCTGTCCCGCGCGGTCGCCGAACACGGCCTCTACTACCCGCCGGACCCCTCCAGCTGGGAGATGTGCACCATCGGCGGCAACATCGGCACGGCCTCGGGCGGCCTGTGCTGCGTGAAGTACGGGGTGACGGCCGAGTACGTCCTCGGTCTGGACGTGGTGCTGGCCGACGGCCGCCTGATGACCACCGGCCGCCGTACCGCGAAGGGCGTCGCCGGGTACGACCTGACCCGCCTGTTCGTCGGCTCCGAGGGTTCGCTCGGCATCGTCGTACGCGCGATCCTGGGGCTCAGGCCGCAGCCGCCGCGGCAGCTGGTGCTCGCGGCCGAGTTCGGGTCCGCGGCCGAGGCCTGCGACGCCGTGTGCCGGATCATGGCCGGCGGGCACGTGCCGTCCCTCCTCGAACTGATGGACCGTACGACGGTGAAAGCCGTCAACGACCTGGCGCACATGGGCCTGCCGGAGACGACCGAGGCCCTCCTCCTGGCCGCCTTCGACACCCCGGACCCCGCCCCCGACCTCGCCGCGGTCGGCGCGCTGTGCGAGGCCGCCGGCGCCACCCAGGTCGTCCCGGCCGACGACGCGACCGAGTCGGAACTGCTCCTTGAGGCGCGGCGGCTCTCGCTGACCGCGCTGGAGGCGGTCCGGGGCGTGACGATGATCGACGACGTGTGCGTGCCGCGGTCCCGGCTCGGCGACCTGATCGAGGGCGTCGAGCGGATCGCCGACAAGCACCGGCTGACGATCGGGGTCGTCGCCCACGCCGGCGACGGCAACACCCACCCCACCGTCTGCTTCGACGCCCAGGACCCCGACGAGTCCGCGCGCGCCCGCGAGTCCTTCGACGAGATCATGGCGCTCGGCCTGGAGCTCGGCGGCACCATCACCGGCGAGCACGGCGTCGGCGTCCTGAAGAAGGAGTGGCTGGCGCGCGAGATCGGCCCGGTGGGCGTGGAGATGCAGCGGGCGGTCAAGCAGGTCTTCGACCCCCTCGGCATCCTCAACCCGGGCAAGCTGTTCTGACCCCCTCGCGCTACGGCTCACTCCCCGTCCTTGGACTCGTCCGAGGGCCACGGGTCGCACAGGTACAGATCGTCGGCCGGGGTCGGGGCAAGCAGCTCGGCCAGGCCGTCGTCGATGCCGAGCTGCTCGGCCTCAGAGCCCGGAGGGACCACCCGCAGGGTGCGCTCCAGCCAGGCCGACACCTGCGCGGCCGGGGCCTCCAGCAGGGCGTCCCCGTCGGGCGAGCTCAGCGCCATCAGCACGACGCTTCGGCCCTCGACCTTCGTCGGCCACACCCGCACGTCCCCGTGCCCGCACGGCCGGAACACCCCCTCCACCAGCAGCTCGCGGGCGAAGGTCCAGTTGACGGGGTGGTCGGAGCCGATGTGGAAGGCGATGTGGACGGCGTAGGGGTCGTCGCTGCGGTAGGTGAGACGGGCCGGGACCGGGATGCTGCGCTCGGGAGACAGGATGAGCTTCAGCTCCAGCTCCCGTTCGACCACGGTGGAGTACATGACTGCGGTGTCCTCTCATGACGTCGTGCGGTCCCGTGGTGGGGCCGCACGAGTGGAGAGGGCGTGGGGCGTCGAGCATTACGCGGGTTCGCAGAACTTTTTTCCGCACTTCTTTCGGGGCCGTGAAGAGCGTGCACGAGCTTGCCCGGAAAGGGGCGGGTCCGGCGGGACCGGCAGTGGGGGTTGCCCGCGTCTGATAGATGTGGAGGCCCCCAAATGACCCCCGAGCAGATACGGGACGACGGACATGAGCGCCCCAACCCCGGCCCCCGGTGACGACAGGCCCCGCGAAGGGTATTACCCGGACCCGTCCATTCCTGGATATGTCCGGTACTGGAACGGTGCCGCCTGGGTACCGGGCACCAGCCGTCCGGCACCGTCGGACGGCGAGCCGCTCGCGCCGCCGCCCGGCGCCGGCCCCGCGCCCGCTCCGGTGGAGGAGACCGGCCCGCACTTCTTCGACGAGGACCCGGTCGCCGGGCCCGGTCCGGCGCAGGCCCAGCACGGCACTCGCCCCGAGCCCGCGTCCGCCTGGGGCGCCGACCGCTCCCGCCAGACCGGCTTCGGCGGCGAGCAGGACCGCCGCGTCTCCTGGGGCGCCCCGCAGGGCGCCGACCCGCGCGACCCGCGTACGGCGGCCCCGGCCGACGGCACGGCCCCGCGCACCGACGGCACGGCCACGATTCCGCCCGCGGAGCCGGCCGGGGACGCGCAGGGCGCCGCCTCCGGCAACACGTTCGTGTTCCGCCGCCCGACGCCGGGACCCGCCGGAACGAACCCCTCCGGCCAGGCCGCACCGGGCGTCCCCAGCCCCGCCGGCCCCGCTGCCGACGAGGGCACCATGACATTCCGCGCCGTGTCCCCGCGCACGGGTCAGCAGGACGGGGCGTCCGGGGCGCGCCCGGGGCGCACGGCCCCTTCGACGGGCGGACAGGGGACAGCGGGGGCCGCTGGTTCGGGAGGGGGTTCGGCAGGGGCCGGTGCCGGTACGGGTGGCTTCGGCGCACCGGCTGGTGCTGGTGCTGGTGCCGGGGCAGCGGGTGCGGCCGGTGGCGCGGGAGCCGGTGGCTTCGGCGGTGCCTCCGGTGCCGGTGCCGCCGGGTTCGGTGCCTCCCCGGCGGCCGGAGCCCCCGGCGCCCCGCAGGGCGTCAACTCCGGTTCCACCGCGCCCTCCAGCGCCCCGCAGGGCCCCGGCTTCAGCGCCGGCAAGGCGGCCGCCGAGCGGGCCGCCGCCGCGCAGGCGCAGGCCGCTCAGGCGGCCGTCCCGACGGTCCCTCAGCAGTCCTCCGGCCCCCAGCCCTCCGCCACGCCCGCCTCCGCCATGCCCTCCTCCGCGATGCCCGCCTCCGCCGCCGCCCCGGTGACCTCCGGCCCCGGCGGCGGGCAGTCCTCGTGGGCGCAGCAGGTGCACCGGCTCGCGGGGGCGCCGGGCGAGGACCAGCCCGTCGCGCCGTGGAAGCCGCCCGTGGAGGACGTCTTCCAGGCGGCCGCCCGGCGCCAGGCCGCCGCGCGTCCCGCGGGCCTCGGCAAGCGGCTGGCCGCGCGGCTGCTGGACACGGTCGTCGTCGTGGGCGTCACCGCGGTGGCCGCCGTACCGCTCGGCACGAAGGCGATCGACCACGTCACCGAGAAGATCGACGCGGCCAAGCTGTCCGGGGAGACCGTCACGGTCTGGCTGCTGGACGGCACGACCTCGGCGTATCTCGGCATCGTGCTGGCCGTCCTGCTGCTGTTCGGCGCGCTCTACGAGGCGCTGCCCACCGCCAAGTGGGGCCGCACCCTGGGCAAGAAGCTGCTCGGTCTTGAGGTGCGGGACATCGAGGCGCACGAACCGCCGTCCTTCGGCGGGGCGCTGCGCCGCTGGCTCGTCTACAGCATCCCCGGTCTGCTCGTCATCGGCGTCGTCGGTGTCCTGTGGTGTCTGTTCGACAAGCCGTGGCGCCAGTGCTGGCACGACAAGGCCGCGCGTACGTTCGTAGCGGGATGACGGCATACGGCGAAGTGGCCGGGTAATTCCGTACCCCGGACGGCCGCTCGCCGGATGCGGAGCCGGGGGGTTCGCGGTCGACTCGGGCCATGAGCAGTGAACCGCCTCCCGGCTCCGGTCAGCAGCCACCGGAAGACGACCCGTTCAGGAAGCAGCCCCCGCCCGGGGACTCGGGCGGACCCTACGGCAGTCAGCCGCCCCCCTATCAGGGCGGCCCCTACGGCGGCGATCCCTACGGCGGCGGCGCGGGCGGCTACCCCGCCGATCCGCTCGCCGGTATGCCCCCGCTCGCCGACAGCGGCAAGCGCACCCTGGCCCGGATCATCGACATGCTGCTCGTGCTGGTCGTGGTCTGGCTGCTCACCTGGGCGTTCGGCGTCAACGAGTACGACATGGACGCCGACGAGGTCGACTACGGCAAGTCCCTCGGACAGTCACTGGTCGCCGCCCTGCTCTACATCGGCTACGACACCTTCATGATCGCCAAGTCGGGGCAGACGCTCGGCAAGAAGTGGCTGGGCATGCGGGTGGCCAACCTCGACAACGGCTCGACGCCCTCCGTCCAGACCTCGCTGGTGCGCGCGCTGGTGCTGTGGATTCCGTTCGCGTTCTGCTGCGCCTGTATCTGGACGGCGATCTCGGGCGGCTGGAGCTTCTTCGACAAGCCCTACAAGCAGGGCCTGCACGACAAGGCCGCCAAGACGGTGGTGGTCAGCACCCGCTGAAGCAGCCCCGCGCGGGTCGGTCAGGAAGCAGCGCGCTCGTGCACGGGCTCGGACGCCACCACGGCGACCGGGGCCGGCACGGGCGTTTCCGCTGCCACGGGGGTGGGCTTGCGTACGGCGACCACCCGGGACCTGGGCGTCGGGACGGTGAGGGAGACCAGGAGGCCGAGGGCGAGCGCTGCGACCACGATGAGCGCGATGCCGGCACCCGAACTCGTCTGTGACAGCAGCAGCATGGCGAGGGTCGACAAGATCACGGTGCACGAACCGTAGGCGAGCTGTGCGGCGGTCGGACGAGGCATGTCAATCGTGTCCTCGGAATCGGGGGTACACGGGGGGTGTCGGCCTGGCATTCCGCCGACGTCCGGGCGTTCCGCCAATCGACTCTAATCGCGTGCATGCCCGAGCGGAACGAACAGTAAGCGTGACCTAACCAACAGTACCGGTGCATGGGGGGCGCACGGAGTCATGCAGTCCACCAAGTGGACGGGGTCGCGCGCCTGTTGAGTGATCTCCAGGTGTCCGTAAAGCGGAACTCGACTCCGCATAGTGCACTTGACCTGCTCAAGTCAAGGTCTGTCTTTTCTTCTAAACCTCTAGTCAAATTGCGTCACTTGACTACACGCGTCGATCACGCGCCCGCGGATCATCCATGACCAGGACCCTCCTTCCGCGCGCCCGGACGCGGGGGAGGATCTCAAGTGACCAGCAGACCCTGGACGTTCAGAGCGGCCGCGACGGCCGTTGCGCTCGCGGCGGCCACCGCCACGCTCTCGACGTTCACCGCGGCCCAGGCCGACGACACGGCCAAGAGCCCCGCCATCGACCGGCACGACCCCGCGTCGGCGCACGGCGAGCAGGAGCACGACTTCGACGGCCCGCTGACCAAGACCGTGGAGGCCCAGCGCGAAGAGGCGCTGAACCAGGTCATATCCGGCGAGGCCAAGGTGAAGGAGCGCGCCGGCTCCTCGGTCGTCGAGCTCAAGAGCAAGAAGGGCGACAGCAAGTACGTCGAGCTGGGCCGCGAGAAGACCGACAAGATCTTCACGATCCTCGTCGAGTTCGGCGACCAGGTCGACAGCCGCTACGGCGGCACGCCCGGCCCGCTGCACAACGCGATAGCCCAGCCGGACCGCGCCGACGACAACAGCACGGCCTGGCAGGCGGACTACAACCGCGAGCACTACCAGGACCTGTACTTCGGCGAGGGCACCGCCTCGATGAAGACCTACTACGAGAAGCAGTCCTCGGGCCGCTACTCGGTGGAGGGCGAGGTCGCCGACTGGGTCAAGGTCCCCTACAACGAGGCCCGTTACGGCTCCAACAAGTGCGACCCCGACAACTGCGCCTGGTACGCGGTGCAGGACGGCGTCACCGCGTGGGCCGCCCAGCAGAAGGCGGCCGGCAAGACCGACGCCGAGATCAAGGCCAAGCTCGCCGAGTACGACCAGTGGGACCGCTACGACCACGACGCCGACGGCAACTTCAACGAGGCCGACGGCTACATCGACCACTTCCAGATCGTGCACGCCGGTGAGGACGAGTCCGCGGGCGGCGGCGTCGAGGGCGAGGACGCGATCTGGGCGCACCGCTGGTACGCGTTCGGCACCGACGCCGGCGCCACCGGCCCCGAGGGCAACAAGCTCGGCGGCACCCAGATCGGCAGCACCGGCATCTGGGTCGGCGACTACACCATCCAGCCGGAGAACGGCGGACTCGGCGTCTTCGCCCACGAGTACGGCCACGACCTCGGTCTGCCGGACCACTACGACACCTCCGGCGACGGCGAGAACTCCACCGGTTTCTGGACCCTGATGTCCTCCGGTTCCTGGCTCGGCACCGGCAAGGACACCATCGGTGACATGCCCGGCGACATGACCGCCTGGGACAAGCTCCAGCTGGGCTGGCTCGACTACGACACGGCGAAGGCCGCGACGAAGTCCAAGCACAAGCTGGGCGTCGCCGAGTACAACACCAGGAACAAGCAGGCGCTGGTCGTCGAGCTCCCGGACAAGGCGGTCACCACCGAGATCGTCACCCCGGCCGAGGGCGCGACCCAGTGGTGGAGCGGCAGCGGCAACGACCTGCGCAACACCCTGACCCGGTCCGTCGACCTGACCGGCAAGGCGTCGGCGAAGCTGACGCTGGACGGCTGGTACGACATCGAGAAGGACTACGACTACCTCTACACCGAGGTCTCGACCGACGGCGGCGCCAACTGGACCGCCGTGGACGGCACGGTGGACGGCCAGCCGATCCCGCGTGACGGCAGCGACAAGCCGGCCCTGACCGGCTCGGTCGACGGCTACAAGAAGCTGGCGTACTCCCTGGACGCCTACGCGGGCAAGAAGATCGACCTGCGCTTCCGCTACACCTCCGACGGCGGCGTGGCCCTGGACGGCTTCGCGGCCGACGCCATCACGGTCACCGCCGACGGCTCCGCGCTGTTCACGGACAACGCCGAGACCGAGGACGCGGCCTGGACGAAGAACGGGTTCTCCCGGATCGGCGCGTCCTTCACCAAGGAGTACGACCAGTACTACATCGCCGAGAACCGTCAGTACGTGTCGTACGACAAGACCTTGAAGGTCGGCCCGTACAACTACGGCTGGGACGACACCCGTCCGGGCTGGGTGGAGCACTTCCCGTACCAGAACGGCCTGTTGATCTGGAAGTGGGACACCTCCCAGGCGGACAACAACACCAGCGCGCACGAGGGCACCGGTCTGCTGCTGCCCGTCGACTCGCACCCGAAGGCCACGAAGTGGGCCGACGGTACGCCGATGCGCAGCCGTATCCAGTCCTACGACTCGCCGTTCAGCCTGTACCGCACGGACGGCATCACGCTGCACCTGGACGGTGTCGCGGCGCGGATCCCGTCGTCGAAGGGTGTGTCGGTCTTCAACGACCACACGAACACCTACTACGACCCGCAGACCCCGCTCGCGGGCGTCAAGATCACTGACACCAACACCAAGATCAAGATCGTCAAGGAGGCCAAGAGCGGCTCGACGATCACGGTCCAGGTTGGCCCCGCGGTGAAGTAGTCGGTATTTCCGCAGGTCAGACGCGTATCGGCGGCAACCCTCTGGCGGGTTGCCGCCGATCGTGTTTAGGTGCGTCCTGTGGCTCTCTTATTGACACCGACGCACACGGGGGTATGACCGCATGGCCGCAGGGGGATTCTGCAAGCTGCCGACCGGCAGCGTGGTGGTGGCGCTGAACCTGCCCAGACCCACCACCGACGGCACGGGCTCGGTCCGTGTCCTCGTCCACGCCCGCAACCGGGCGCGAGCCCTGACCAGGCTCCGCAACCTGGGCATGCGGGCGGTCTATCTGCGCGGCAACGCCGCCCCGCCGACCCCGGACGAGATCACCGCGGTCCTGCACCACCCGGACGGCCTGATATGGCGAACGGCCCCTGACAACGGTGTCGTGGTCGGCGGCCCGGAGCTCCCCCAGGAGCTGTGGCACCCGATCAGGGCCCTGCTCAGGCGCCCCGCGGCCCAGGCCTGACGCCTACGCCACCACCGGCTTCCCGGTCAGCTCCACGCCCGCCGTGCGCATCTCCTCCAGTGCCCGCTCGGTGGTCTCCTCGGCCACCCCGGCGGTCAGGTCCAGCAGCACCTGCGTACGGAAACCCTCCCGGGCCGCGTCCACGGCGGTGGCGCGTACGCAGTGGTCCGTGGCGATGCCCACCACGTCCACCTCGGTGACCTCCCTGGCCCGCAGCCAGTCGGCCAGGGTGACCCCGTTCTCGTCGACGCCCTCGAACCCGCTGTACGCCGCCGCGTACGCCCCCTTGTCGAAGACGGCGTCGATCGCGCCGGAGGCGACCGTGGGGGCGAAGTTCGGATGGAAGCCGACGCCCTCCGTGCCGGCGACGCAGTGCGCCGGCCAGGAGTGGGCGTAGTCGGGGTTGTCGGCGAAGTGGCCGCCGGGGGCGATGTGGTGGTCGCGGGTGGCCACCACGTGCTGGTACCCGGTACCGGCGGCCTGCCCGACCAGCTCGGTGATGGCCGCGGCGACATCGGCGCCGCCGGCCACCGCGAGGCTGCCCCCCTCGCAGAAGTCGTTCTGCACGTCTACGACGATCAAGGCGCGGCGCATGATGTGTCCTTCGACTAAGAGTGAACTTACGAGCCTAGAGACTTCGAGGGCACTGCGGGAGGGCGCACCCGCTTTAGCTACCCGACCGCCCCGTGGCGTACTCCGTCGGAATGACGGGTTCCCCGCGCGAGAGCTGTGTCGCGGACAGCGGCAGACCGGCCCGGGCCGCGATGTGCCGGTCCCGTACGACGTCCAGCGGCTCACGGGCCACGACCTCGCCGCCCTTGACCAGCTCCACCAGCAGCTGCCGGTCGGCCAGCTCGGCCGGGACCGCGCCGGTGCCGATCACCTCGGCCTCCGCGACGCCGTACTCGTCGAGCCGCCGCGCGGCCCACTTGCGGCCGCCGATGGAGGTCTTGCCGCCCGTCGACTTCTTCGCCACCGGCACCAGCGGGGCCTTCGGGTCGGCGGACTCGGCACGGGCGACCAGTTTGTAGACCATCGAGCAGGTCGGGTGCCCGGAGCCGGTCACCAGCTGGGTGCCGACGCCGTACGCGTCCACGGGCGCCGCCGCCATGGAGGCGATGGCGTACTCGTCCAGGTCCGAGGTCACCACGATCTTCGTGCCGGTCGCGCCCAGCTCGTCCAGCTGTTGGCGCACCCGGTGCGCGACCAGCAGCAGGTCGCCGGAGTCGATGCGCACCGCGCCCAGCTCGGGCCCGGCGACCTCCACGGCCGTACGGACGGCCTCGGTGACGTCGTAGGTGTCGACCAGCAGGGTGGTGCCCCGGCCGAGCGAGTTCACCTGGGCCTGGAAGGCGTCCCGCTCGCGGTCGTGCAGCAGGGTGAAGGCGTGCGCGGAGGTGCCCACCGTCGGGATGCCGTAGCGGAAGCCGGCCGCCAGGTCGGAGGTGGTCGCGAAGCCGCCGACGTACGCGGCGCGCGAGGCGGCGACCGCGGCCAGCTCGTGGGTGCGGCGGGCGCCCATCTCGATCAGCGGGCGCTCGCCCGCCGCCGAGGACATCCGGGAGGCGGCCGCGGCGATCGCCGAGTCGTGGTTGAGGATCGACAGGATCACGGTCTCCAGCAGCACGCACTCGGCGAAGGAGCCCTCGACCCGCATGATCGGCGAACCGGGGAAGTACACCTCGCCCTCGGGGTAGCCCCAGATGTCGCCGCTGAAGCGGTAGGAGGCGAGCCAGTCCAGGGTCTCCGCGTCGACGATGCCGCGCTCACGCAGAAAGCCGAGGACGCCCGCGTCGAAGCGGAAGTTCTCCACGGCGTCCAGCACCCGCCCGGTGCCCGCGACCACGCCGTAGCGACGCCCGTTCGGCAGCCGCCGGGTAAAGACCTCGAACACGCTCCGCCGTTCGGCCGTGCCCGCCTTCAGGGCGGCCTGCAGCATCGTCAGCTCGTACTGGTCCGTGAAGAGCGCCGTAGAAGGAACGTCCACCGGCAGCCCAAGGTCCGCTGTGTTCATGACGAAGATGCTACCCCTCTTTGTGTCAGTGTGACGATTTATCTCGCGCGTGGCAGCATGGGCCATGTGACGTCACCCGCTCCCGTAGAGATCGAACGCACCGAGTCGGCGGAAGAGGTCTTCGCCGTCCCCGAGCCCGACGTCCCCTGGGTCACGATCGTCCACAACGACCCGGTCAACCTCATGAGCTATGTGACCTACGTCTTCCAGACGTACTTCGGCTACTCCAAGGACAAGGCCACCAAGCTCATGCTCGACGTCCACCACAAGGGCCGGGCGGTCGTCTCCAGCGGGACCCGCGAGGAGATGGAACGCGATGTGCAGGCCATGCACGGCTACGGTCTGTGGGCCACCCTCCAGCAGGACCGGAAGTAGCGACATTCCCTGATGCCAGGACAATTCGAACCGCTCCCCGGCGGCGGCGCGGCCGTCGCGCTCGACGACGTCGAGATCTCCATCATCCGGTCGCTGGCCGTGCAGCTCCTGGAGCTCATCGGCCCCGGCCCCGCCGAGGACGCCCCCGACGACCCGCTCGCCGAACTCTTCGCCGAGGGCCCCAGCGAGCCGCCCGCCGACCCGGTGCTCCGCCGCCTGTTCCCGGACGCCTACGGCGACCCGGAGGGCACCCCCGGACCCCAGGAGGCCGAGGAGCAGCGCGCCCACTCCGCGGAGTTCCGCCGTTATACGGAGAACGACCTGCGCGCCGGCAAGCGCGACAACGCCCTCGCGGTGATCCGCTCCCTGGACGCGCTCAGCTCCGCCGGCGACGGCGGCGCCGTGCTGAAGCTGTCGCCCGACGAGTCCCGCCAGTGGCTGGGCGCCCTCAACGACCTGCGCCTGGCGATCGGCTCCCGCCTGGACATCCTCGACGAGGACGACACCGATCTGCTCTACCGGCTCCCCGACGAGGACCCGCGCAAGCCGATGGTGATGGCCTATCTGTGGCTCGGCGGGCTCCAGGAGACCCTCGTGACGACCCTCATGCCCTGATGTGACCGATTTGGCGTTCGCTCAGCGGACGCTCAAATCCGAATAACGATCCCGTCACCGCGGTGGCGGTGTATGCCACCGACCGGGCGCTTTGTCCGCTTCTTCCTGTGCGGTGCGCCACATGTCACTCAGGCGATCACTGTTGCGGCCGTGATAAATCTTCACGACCGCCCGGCGAACACCACCCGTATGTTCCGCCGGGTGCGCCACCGAGCCGGCGACCGCCGGCCAGGCACGGGCGGGCCCGCTGAGGCCGCCCAGCTCCATCAATCCGGGGGGATCGAAACCCGATCTGAGGCCGACGAGAGGCCCGGTTCGGCATGGAGAAAGGCGCACCACACATGACCTCCGCTCAGGTCGACACAGAAAAGGCCCCGACAGAGTCGGGTGAGGGGTACGAGCGCGGGCTCGGCAGTCGTCAGGTCCAGATGATCGCCATCGGCGGCGCGATCGGCGTCGGCCTCTTCCTGGGGGCCGGGGCGAACATCGCCAAGGCGGGACCCAGCCTCATCTTCATGTACGCCATCGCCGGCGTCATCATCTTCTTCATCATGCGGGCGCTCGGTGAGCTGCTGCTCTACCGCCCCGTCTCGGGCTCCTTCGCGGAGTACTCCCGCGAGTTCCTCGGCCCGTTCTTCGGTTACTTCACCGGCTGGACGTACTGGCTGATGTGGGTCGTCACCGGCATGGCGGAACTCACCGCCGCCGCGATCTACGTCAACTACTGGTTCCCCGACATCCCGCAGTGGGTCACGGCCCTGGCCTTCCTGGTCCTGCTGTTCGCGGCCAACCTGATCTCGGTGAAGCTGTTCGGCGAGATCGAGTTCTGGTTCTCGATGGTCAAGGTGACCGCGCTGATCGGCATGATCGTGATCGGTCTCGGCGTCCTCACCTTCGGCTTCAGCTCCGCCGGTGACACCGCCGCGGTCTCCAACCTCTGGGCCTTCGACGGCTTCTTCCCCAAGGGCATCGGCTCGTCCCTGATGACCCTCCAGGGCGTCATGTTCGCCTACCTCGCCGTCGAGCTGGTCGGCGTCACCGCGGGCGAGTCCGAGAACCCGGAGAAGACCCTCCCCAAGGCGATCAACACCCTGCCCTGGCGCATCGCCCTGTTCTACGTCGGCGCCCTCACCGTCATCCTGTGCGTGGTGAAGTGGACCGAGTTCGCCGAGGGCGTCAGCCCCTTCGTGAAGGCCTTCGCGGTCATCGGCATCCCGGCCGGCGCCGGCCTCGTGAACTTCGTGGTGCTCACCGCCGCCCTGTCCTCCTGCAACTCCGGCATGTACTCCACGGGCCGCATGCTGCGCACCCTGGCCGACAACGGCGAGGCCCCGCGCGTCTTCAGCAAGCTGTCCTCGACGAAGACGCCCGCGCTCGGCATCAGCGTCTCGGCCGTCTTCATGGGCATCGGCGTGGTCCTGAACTACGTCGTCCCGGAGAAGGCCTTCGGCTACGTCGTCTCCGTCGCCACCGCGGCCGGCATCTGGACCTGGCTCATGATCCTCGTCAGCCACGTCCTGTACCGCCGCGCGGTCGACGCGGGCCGCCTGCCGGCCTCGTCGTTCCCGGCCCCGGGCGGCGCGAAGTGCTCCTACGTCGCCATCGCCTTCCTCCTCTTCGTCACGGGCCTCATCGCCTACGACGCCGACTCCCGCGTCTGCCTGTACGTGATGGCCGGCTGGGCCGCGGCGCTCGGCGTCGGCTGGGCCGTACTGAAGTCGCGGAACCCGCAGGTCACGCAGCGGCGCGAGGTGTTCGACCAGGTCGGCTGACCCCCATCCCAGCCGAGCTGTCCGGAATACGGGCGGCCCTGTACCACTCCTCGGTACAGGGCCGCCCTTCTGCTTATCCTGACGAGCATGCTGACCATCACCCAGGCCCTCGTCGACCAGATCGTCGCCCATGCGCGCAAGGACCACCCCGACGAGGCGTGCGGCGTCGTCGCGGGCCCGGCCGGCTCGGACCGCGCCGAGCGCTTCATCCCCATGCTGAACGCCGCGATGTCGCCCACGTTCTACGAGTTCGACTCCGGCGACCTGCTCAAGCTGTACCGCGAGATGGACGACCGCGACGAGGAGCCGGTGGTGATCTACCACTCCCACACGGCGACCGAGGCGTATCCGTCCCGGACGGACATCTCGTACGCGAACGAGCCCGGCGCGCACTACGTCCTCGTCTCCACCGCCGACACCGACGGGCTGGGCGAGTTCCAGTTCCGGTCCTTCCGGATCGTGGAGGGAGAGGTGACGGAAGAGGAGGTGGAGATCGTGGAGTCGTACTGATCTCGCATCGCGGATGAATTGCGTCCGGAAGGTGAGATCACACTCCAGGAGTCGGGTCGGGAATCGATACGATGACCCCATGGTTTCCCACGACGTGAGCGAAAAGACGCCGGGCATGCTGCTCGTGGCGCGGCTGCACGTCGACCTGTGCAGGCTCGCCAGCGCCATCTGTTGACGCTGCCCTGCCGCCGTACGGCCGTGGGCCGCGGCGCACTCTGACATGCACGACCTGCTGTACTGCGCTGCCGCGCGCCCACCGATCCGAACACCATCCGACAGGAGCCCTGAGCCATGGCCATCGAGGTCCGCATCCCGACCATCCTCCGCCCGTACACCGACGGCCAGAAGGCGGTGGAGGGCTCCGGGGACACCCTCGCCGACCTGTTCACCGACCTGGAGACCCGGCATGCGGGCATTCACGCCCGCATCGTGGACGGCGAGCAGCTGCGCCGCTTCGTCAACGTCTACCTGAACGACGAGGACGTCCGCTTCCTCGACGGCATCAACACCAAGCTCGCCGACGGCGACAACGTCACGATTCTGCCGGCCGTGGCCGGCGGCATGGTCTGATTCCTATGCGTTACGACTCCCCGCTGGCCGCGGTGGGCAACACCCCTCTGGTGCGCCTGCCGCGGCTGTCGCCCTCCGCCGACGTCCGGATCTGGGCCAAGCTGGAGGACCGCAACCCCACCGGCTCGGTCAAGGACCGCCCCGCCCTGCACATGATCGAGCAGGCGGAGAAGGACGGCCGGCTCACCCCGGGCTGCACCATCCTGGAGCCCACCTCCGGCAACACCGGTATCTCGCTGGCCATGGCGGCCAAGCTCAAGGGCTACCGCATCGTGTGCGTGATGCCGGAGAACACCTCGCAGGAGCGCCGGGACCTGCTCGGCATGTGGGGCGCGGAGATCATCTCCTCCCCGGCCGCGGGCGGCTCCAACACCGCCGTACGCGTCGCCAAGGAACTGGCCGCCGAGCACCCCGACTGGGTGATGCTCTACCAGTACGGCAACCCGGACAACGCCGGCGCCCACTACGCCACCACCGGCCCCGAGATCCTCGCCGACCTCCCCTCCATCACCCACTTCGTGGCGGGCCTCGGCACCACCGGCACCCTGATGGGCGTGGGCCGGTACCTCAGGGAGCACAAGCCGGACGTCAAGATCGTCGCCGCCGAACCGCGCTACGACGACCTGGTCTACGGCCTGCGCAACCTCGACGAGGGCTTCGTACCCGAGCTGTACGACGCCTCCGTCCTCACCACCCGCTTCTCGGTCGGCTCCGCGGACGCGGTCACCCGCACCCGCGAGCTCCTCCAGCAGGAGGGCATCTTCGCGGGCGTCTCCACCGGCGCCGCGCTGCACGCGGCCATCGGCGTCGGCAACAAGGCGGTCAAGGCGGGGGAGTCCGCCGACATCGTCTTCGTCGTGGCCGACGGCGGCTGGAAGTACCTCTCGACCGGCGTCTACACGGCGGCGACGACGGAGGAAGCGATCGAGACGCTCCAGGGCCAGCTCTGGGCGTAGTCCCTCACGACGCCAGGTGACGGACCTGGTCCCACAGGACCGGGTCCACCACACCCACCCGCCGCCGGAAGTCCCACACCGGCACCTCGCGCAGCTCGTCGGTCTCCAGATAGCTCGCCCGCCCCTGTGCATCGCCGACGGCACCGGGCGGCAGCGGAATCACCCCGGCCCGCTCGTCATGGAACCGGCTCGTGATCTTCGCGACGCGCACCCGCTTCCCGTGCACCGCGAGCACCAGACACGGCCGGTCCTTCGTCCCCGGCCCGTCCTCGAACGGCACGCTCGCCCACCAGATCTCCGTCGGCCGAGGCCGCGCGGCGACCCGTGTCCGGGTCCGCCGGAGCAGCGGAGTACGCCCCCGTCCCCACCCGTCGACGAGCGCGGCGACCAGCGCCAGCAACACCACCGCCGCTAGCGCCAGCCACCAGGACGTATCCATACGGACGACGTTACCGGCGCGCACCCAGAAGCGCGCGCCCTCTTGCGAGCCCCGCACGCCCCGCTTCCAGCCGAACCGGTGACAGCACAGGTGAGTTCGCCCACAACAGCCCTTGGCGGAGGAGCGACCGGGGGTTTTGCGCCTTACGCTCGACGGACCGCACGACCCCCGACGCCCCTCCCCCACGCTCGGCTTCGCTCGCGTGGGGGGACCCCCATCCGACATCCCCGCCAGCGGAGGTTTCTGCTTCATGAAGCTCACCGTCGTCGGCTGCTCGGGGTCGTTCCCGTCCGCGGAATCGGCCTGTTCGAGCTACCTCGTCGAGGCCGACGGCTTCCGGCTGCTCCTCGACATGGGCAACGGCGCCCTTGGCGAGCTGCAGCGCCACTGCGGTCTCTACGACCTCGACGCGATCTTCCTGAGCCATCTGCACGCCGACCACTGCATCGACATGTGCGCGTACTTCGTCGCGCGCTACTACCGGCACGACGGCGGCCGCTGCGCCCCGATCCCGGTCTACGGTCCGGAAGGCACCGAGCACCGCCTGACCACGGCCTACGCCGACACCCCCTCCGCCTCCTCCATGAGCGAGGTCTTCGACTTCCACACGGTCAAGCCGTCCACCTTCGAGATCGGCCCGTTCACCGTGCACACGGAGCGTGTGGCGCACCCGGTGGAGGCGTACGGCATCCGCGTCGAGCACGGCGGGAGGTCGCTGACGTACTCCGGCGACACGGGTGTCACCCCTGCCCTGGACGAACTCGCCCGCGACACCGACCTGTTCCTGTGCGAGGCGGCGTTCACGCACGGCAAGGAGAACATCCCCGACCTCCACCTCAACGGCCGCGAGGCCGGCGAGACGGCGACCCGCGCAGGCGCCCGCCGCCTGGTGCTCACCCACATCCCGCCGTGGACCGACCCCCGGACCAACCTGGCGGACGCCCGCGAGGCCTACGACGGGCCGGTGGAACTGGCGGCGCCGAGGGTGTCGTACGAGATCTGATCGACACGAGCGCGAAGGCCCCGGAACCAATCAGGTTCCGGGGCCTTTGTCATGCCGTCAGGCGGAGGGGGCTCACGCCTTCGTGAGGTCCTCGACCTCCTCCTCGGGCTCGCGGCCCGGGGTGGGGAGGTTGAACTTGGCGATCGCGAAGCGGAAGACGAAGTAGTAGACCGCCGCGAAGACCAGGCCGATCGGGATGATCAGCCAGGGCTTGGTGGACAGCGACCAGTTGAGCCCGTAGTCGATGGCGCCCGCGGAGAAGGTGAAGCCCACGTGGACGCCCAGCGCCCAGGTGATCGCCATGGACAGGGCGGTCAGTACCGCGTGGATCGCGTACAGCACCGGCGCGATGAACATGAACGAGAACTCGATCGGCTCGGTCACACCGGTCACGAAGGAGGTCAGCGCGAGCGAGATCATCATGCCCATCACGGCCTTGCGGCGCTCGGGACGGGCGGCGTGCGCGATGGCGATCGCGGCGGCCGGCAGACCGAACATCATGATCGGGAAGAAGCCCGACATGAACTGACCGGCGTCCGGGTCACCGGCGAAGAAGCGGTTCAGGTCGCCGTGCACGACCTCGCCGGCGGCGTTGGTGAAGTCGCCGATCTGGAACCAGGAGACGGTGTTCACGAACTGGTGCATGCCGATGGGGATCAGCGCGCGGTTGATCAGACCGAACAGACCGGCACCCGCGGCGCCCAGACCGGTGATCCACTCGCCGGCGTCGGAGATGACCTCACCGATCGGCTCCCAGACCAGGCCGAAGAAGACACCCATGGCGGTGCCGACGAAGGCCATGATGATCGGGACCAGTCGGCGGCCGTTGAAGAAGCCCAGCCAGTCCACCAGCTTCTTGCGGTGGTAGCGCTGCCACAGCACGGCGGAGAGCAGACCCATGAGGATGCCGCCGAGGACACCCGGGTTGTTGTAGGTCGCGGCTATGTCCGCGCCCGCCTGCACCTTTGCCTCGGTGACCGGGAACGCCTTCAGGACGTTGCTGTAGACCAGGAAGCCGACCAGCGCGGCCAGCGCGGTGGAGCCGTCGGCCTTCTTGGCGAAGCCGATCGCGACACCGATGCAGAACAGCATCGGCAGGTTGTCGAAGATCGCGCCACCGGCCGTGGCGAAGACCGCCGTGACCTTGTCGGGCAGGTTCAGCTTCTCCTGGACGTCGGCCTGGCCCAGACGAAGCAGGATGCCCGCCGCCGGCAGTACGGCGATGGGCAGCTGGAGGCTGCGGCCGACCTTCTGCAGGCCCTGGAACAGGCCTGATCCCCGCTTCTTTGCGGGGACCGCCGATGCGGTGGCGGTGCTCATAGACTTCCTCCATCGGGTGGTGGTCTACACCACTCAGTGGTGTAGACCTGTTGTAGCACGATGAAGGCCACGTAAGGAACCCGCGATTCCGTGACCGGAACCGCGGGTTCTGTAACCGCTCTTCGGAGCCTGCGAGGTCAGGCCTTGGTGACGTCCTCGTGTTCCTCCTCCGGCTCCCGGCCGGGTGTCTTGAGGTCGAACTTCGTGATCGCGAAACGGAAGATCACGTAGTACACGGCAGCGAACACCAGGCCGATCGGGATGATCAGCCAGGGTTTGGTCGCCAGGTTCCAGTTGATGATGTAGTCGATGAGGCCGGCGGAGAAGCTGAAGCCGTCGTGCACGCCCAGCCCCCATGTCACCGCCATCGACACACCCGTCAGCACCGCGTGGACGACATACAGCAGCGGCGCGATGAACAGGAACGAGTACTCGATCGGCTCGGTGATGCCCGTGACGAACGACGTCAGCGCGACCGACAGCATCAGGCCGCCGACCTCCTTGCGGCGGCTGGGCTTCGCGCAGTGGGTGATCGCCAGTGCCGCGGCCGGCAGCGCGAACATCATGATCGGGAAGAAGCCCGACAAGAACTGCCCCGCGTCCGGGTCGCCCGCCAGGAACATGTTGATGTCGCCGTGCACTTCGGTGCCGTCCGGCTTGGTGTACGTGCCGAACTGGAACCAGATGGGCACGTTCAGGAACTGGTGCAGACCGATCACCAGCAGCGCCCGGTTGGCGACGCCGAAGATGCCCGCGCCCCAGGAGCCCGCGTCGCTCAGCCAGTCGCTGAAGTTCTCCAGCGCGTCGCCGATCGGCGGCCAGACCCACAGGCAGAGCGCCGCGAAGAAGATGGCGACGAACGCCATGATGATCGGCACGAGCCGGCGGCCGTTGAAGAAGCCGAGCCAGTCCACCAGCTTGGTGCGGTGGTAGCGCGCCCAGAAGAAGGCCGCCATCAGGCCGATGACGATCCCGCCGAACACCCCGGGGTTCTGGTAGGTGAAGGCCGTCACCGCCCCGTCCGTCGCCTGGCAGCCGGTGGCGACCTTCTCCGCCCCGTCCGGGCAGCCCTCCGGGAACTGGCGCAGCACGTTGTAGTAGACGAGGAACCCGGCCACCGCCGCCAGTGCGGTCGAGCCGTCGGCCTTCTTCGCCATGCCGATCGCGACACCGACGCAGAACAGCAGCGGCAGGCCGAGCGAGCCGTCGAGCAGTGCGCCGCCCGCGCCCGCCATCACCTTGGAGACGTTGTCCCAGCCGAGCCCGTCGTCCCCGAACACATCCGGCTGACCGAGCCGGTTGAGGATGCCCGCGGCCGGCAGCACGGCGATCGGGAGCTGGAGACTGCGGCCCATCTTCTGGAGGCCCTGGAACGCCGACTGCCACCGCCGACGTGCTGGAGAGGTCTCGGTGGGAGCGTTCATCAGTTGGCGACCGCCTGTCAGGTGGTGTAGACCAGTTATCGACGATTGGGTTGCTGTGACGTCATCTTTCGGTACGTACGGCGCAATCGCTCGTAAAGTTGGGCCAACTGTGCGTGAGGAGACCGAAATGGCCAGCAAAGCTGAGAAGATCGTTGCCGGGCTCGGCGGCATCGACAACATCGAAGAGGTCGAGGGCTGCATCACCCGCCTGCGGACCGAGGTCGCCAACGCCTCCCTCGTCGACGAGGCGGCCCTGAAGGCCGCCGGCGCCCACGGCGTCGTGAAGATGGGCACGGCCATCCAGGTCGTCATCGGCACCGACGCCGACCCGATCGCGGCGGAGATCGAAGACATGATGTGAGCCCACGGGCGCACTCGAAGGGGTCCCTTCCCATCGGGGGAGGGACCCCTTCCATATGTCCGGCTAGGCTCAGCGGCATGTCCTCAATGCCTCGAATCGACGGCCGCACCCCCGAACAACTCCGCCCGGTCACCCTGGAACGCGGCTGGAGCAAGCACGCCGAGGGCTCCGTCCTCGTCTCCTTCGGCGACACGAAGGTCTTCTGCACCGCCTCCGTCACCGAGGGCGTTCCGCGCTGGCGCAAGGGCAGCGGCGAGGGCTGGGTCACCGCGGAGTACTCCATGCTGCCCCGCGCCACCAACACCCGCGGCGACCGCGAGTCCGTCAAGGGCAAGATCGGCGGCCGCACCCACGAGATCAGCCGTCTCATCGGCCGCTCGCTGCGCGCCGTCATCGACTACAAGGCGCTCGGCGAGAACACCATCGTCCTCGACTGCGACGTCCTCCAGGCCGACGGCGGCACGCGTACGGCCGCCATCACCGGCGCCTACGTCGCACTCGCCGACGCCATCTCCTGGGCCCAGGGCAAGAAGCTCATCAAGGCCGGCCGCCAGCCGCTGACCGGCACGGTGTCCGCGGTCTCCGTCGGCATCGTCGGCGGAGTCCCGCTCCTCGACCTCTGCTACGAGGAGGACGTCCGCGCCGAGACCGACATGAACGTCGTCTGCACCGGCGACGGCCGCTTCGTCGAGGTCCAGGGCACCGCCGAGGCCGAGCCGTTCGCCCGCGACGAGCTCAACGCCCTGCTCGACCTGGCCGTTTCCGGCTGCGGAGAATTGGCTGCCCTCCAGCGCGCGGCACTTGATACCGTCCTCCAAAAGTAAAGGACGCACCAAGAGGCGGCGGGCGGCGCGGGCAACCACGTCGACCGCCCCCGCGTCACTAGGGGTACGGGGGCCTGCCTCAAGGCGGGGCCTGAGCACGGGAGGGACACCAGCATGGGCGCGAGCCGACGCCGTCGGAGCCGTATCGCCATTGTCGCCGCGGTCGCGGCCGTAGGGCTGACCGCAGGACTGACCACCGGCTGCGACGCCGTCAGCAAGGCACTGGACTGCGTCCAGACCGCCGAGGCCGTGGCCGACAGCGTGACCGACCTCCAGCAGGCCGTGGAGGCCGCGGGCAACGACCCGACCCAGATCGACGAGTCCCTCGACTCCATCGACAAGAACCTCGACGAGATCGGCGACAAGACCGACAACGCCGACGTCAACAAGGCGGTCGACGACCTCGCCGCGGCCGTCGACAACGTCCGTACGGCCATCGAGAACGGCGACGAGACGCCCGACCTCTCCCCGGTCACGGACGCGGCCGGCGAGCTGACGAAGGTCTGCACTCCCTGATACTGGGGGGCATGACCCGCCTGATCCTCGCCACGCGCAACGCCGGAAAGATCACCGAACTGAAGGCCATCCTCGCCGACGCAGGTCTGTCTCACGACCTCGTCGGCGCGGACGCCTACCCCGACATCCCCGACGTCAAGGAAACAGGCGTCACCTTCGCCGAGAACGCTCTCCTGAAGGCGCACGCCCTGGCGCAGGCAACAGGCCTCCCGGCCGTCGCCGACGACTCGGGCCTGTGCGTGGACGTCCTGAACGGCGCCCCGGGCATCTTCTCGGCCCGCTGGGCGGGAAGCCACGGGGACGACAGGGCCAACCTGGAGCTGCTCCTCGCCCAGCTCGCCGACATCGACGACGCCCACCGGGGCGCGCACTTCGCGTGCGCGGCGGCCCTGGCGTTGCCGGACGGCACGGAGCGGGTCGTGGAGGGCCAACTGCGGGGCGTACTACGGCATGCGCCGACGGGCACCAACGGCTTCGGCTACGACCCGATCCTCCAGCCGGAGGGCGAGACGCGCACCTGCGCCGAGCTGACCCCCGGGGAGAAGAACGCGATCAGCCACCGGGGCAAGGCGTTCCGGGCGCTGGTGCCCGTCGTGCGGGAGCTGCTCGGCTGAGAGCTGGTGCGGCCGGAGGGACTCGAACCCTCACGGGAGTTACCCCACTGGGACCTAAACCCAGCGTGACTGCCAGTTCCACCACGGCCGCCTGACACTGCCCGGCCATGCTACTGGCCGGGCAGTGTGTTCAGATCCCCAGATCTTTGATGATCTTGGCCACGTGGCCCGTCGCGCGGACGTTGTACAGCGCCCGCTCGACCTTGCCCTCCTCGTCCACGACGATCGTGGAGCGGATGACGCCCATGTACGTCTTGCCGTAGTTCTTCTTCTCGCCGTAGGCGCCGTAGGCCTCGGTGACCGTCTTCTCGGGGTCCGCGAGGAGGGTGACCTTCAGGTTCTCCTTCTCGCGGAACTTCGCCAGCTTCTCCGGCTTGTCGGGGGAGATGCCGATGACGTCGTAGCCGGCGGTGGCCAGCACGTCCAGGTTGTCGGTGAAGTCGCACGCCTGCTTCGTGCAGCCCGGCGTCAGGGCCGCCGGGTAGAAGTAGACGATGACCTTGCGGCCCTTGTGGTCCGCAAGGGAGACCCCGTTGCCGTCGGCGTCGGGGAGGGTGAAGGCGGGGGCGGTGTCCCCGGGCTGGAGTCGCTCGCTCATCGGGCTAGCGTAACCGGGGGTCCTGACAGTGCGGCGGCGCGTGGAACTGACAGACTGTCCGCAACAGGCATCAGCTCAAATCGGAGGCCGTACGGTGGCGGAAACCTCGGACACCAGAACCCCGGCGCAGATCGAGGCGGACATCAGGCGCCGTCGCGAGGTGCTCGCCGAGACGCTCGACGAGATCGGGGTCCGTGTGCACCCGAAGACCATCGTCGGGGACGTCAAGGCCAAGGTCGTCTCCAACGTCGACCACACACTGGGACGGGCCTACGTTCAGGCCAACCGGGTCGTCAGTGACGTCAAGGCGCAGTTCGTCGACGAGGAGGGCGCGCCCCGGCTGGAGCGGGTGGTGCCCGTCGCGCTGCTCGTCGTCGGCGTGGTCGGGCTGCTCACCGTGGGCTCCCGGCGCCGTAGGCGCTGACCCGGCGGCGTACGGACGCGGCAAAGGCAGGTAGGTTCACAGCGTGAGCGCCAACAGAAACGAGCACAGCACCCACCACGACAAGCTGCCCATCCGGATGCTGCACGACCGAGTCCTCGTGCGGCAGGACACCAGTGAGGGCGAGCGGCGTTCCGGTGGCGGCATCCTGATTCCGGCCACCGCGGCGGTCGGCCGCCGGCTGGCCTGGGCCGAGGTCGTCGCGGTGGGGCAGAACGTACGCACCGTGGAGCCGGGCGACCGGGTCCTGTACGACCCGGAGGACCGGGCCGAGGTGGAGGTGCGGGGGACCGCCTACGTGCTCATGCGTGAGCGGGATCTGCACGCCGTGGCCGCCGACCGGTTCGAGGGGTCCGAGGACACGACGGGGCTGTACCTGTAGAAGCACGGTTCAAAGGGGCCGGTGACCATCGTCACCGGCCCCTTTTGTCGTTTTCTTGCTACCTTTGCAAGGAGCCCGACGAGACGCGCCGTACCGGGACCCAAGGAAAAGACGACGCGACGAAGTCTGTTCCGTCCGTCTCTCGGAGGTGCTCCCCATGGCCTGGGTTCTGCTCGTCGTCGCCGGTCTGCTGGAGGTCGGCTGGTCGATCGGGATGAAGTACACCGACGGCTTCACCCGCCTGGTCCCCAGCCTGTTCACCGGCGCCGGAATCGTCGCCAGCATGCTGCTGCTGTCCTACGCCGCCCGCTCCCTGCCCATCGGCACCGCCTACGGCGTGTGGGTCGGGATCGGCGCGGCCGGTGCGGCGGTGCTCGGCATGGTGGTACTCGGGGAGCCGGTCACCGCCGCCCGCATCTTCTTCGTATGTCTGCTGCTGGTCGCCGTGGTGGGACTCAAGGCGACCGGGGGTCACTGAGGGTCACTCCCTGCGGCTCGTGGACAGCGGGCCCGCCGTCACCCCGCCGGTGGTGCCTCCCGTCGAGCCGCCACCGGTGGTGTCGCCCGTAGTCCCGCCGTCCGTGGTCGTGCCGCCGTCCGTCGTGTCGCCGGTGGTGCCGCCCGTGGTGGTCGTGCCGCCGTCCGTGGTCGTGCCGCCGTCCGTCGTGTCACCCGTGGTGCCGCCGGTCGTCGTACCGCCCGTGGTGGTCGTGTCGCCGGTCGTGCCCTCGGTGGTCTGACCCCCGGTCTGGCCTTCGGTGTCCTCGCCGCCGGTCGTGCCGCCGTCGTCCTGGCCGCCCGTGGTCGGGTCGGCCGGCGGCTCGACGGTGGGCGGGGGCTGGACGATGTCGGCGCCCTCCTGGAGCTGAAGGTCGAACTCCGTCACCGGCTTGCCCTTGAGGGCCTCCTCGGTGAACTGCGCCCAGATCTCGGCCGGCGCCCCGCCGCCGTTGATGCGCGGCAGGCCCATCACGTTGTACAGCGACTCGTGCTTGGCGGTGACCGGGTCCTGGCCCATCACGGCGACGACGGTGGCGAGTTCGGGGGTGTAGCCCGCGAACCAGGCGGCCTGGTCCTCCTCGGCGGTGCCCGTCTTGCCGGCCGCCGGGCGGCCCGCGGCCTGGGCGGCGGTGGCGGTGCCGTTCTCGACGACGCTCTGCAGTACGGAGGTCGTGGTGTCGGCGGCCTCGCGGCTGATGACCTGGGAGGTCTTGCGTGCGGGCATCTCCACGACGTCGGCGCCGTCCTTGGTGATCCTCTCGACCATCGTGTACGTGCCGTGCTTGCCGTGGCTGGCGAGGGTGGCGTAGGCCTCCGCCATGTCGAGGACGCTGGCGGTGGCGGTGCCGAGCGCGATCGACGGGTACGGCTCCAGGTCCGGGGTGTCGGTCGGCAGGCCGAGGTCGATGGCCGTCTGCTCGACCTTCTCGGGGCCGACGTCCACCGCCATCTGCGCGTACACCGAGTTCACCGACTTGTCGGTGGCCTCGCGGACGGTGATGTCGCCGTAGGAGTACTGGTCCTCGTTCTCGGGGGCGTAGGTGCCTCCCGTCCAGCCCTGGACGGGACGCATGTTGGTGCCGTCGTAGTACGTGTTGGGGGTGATCAGCTGGCCGTCCTGGGTGGTGGAGCTGTTCTCGACGGCCGAGGTGAACACGAACGGCTTGAAGGTGGAGCCGACCTGGAAGTCGCGGCGCGCGGCGTTGGGCGTGTACTGCTTGACGTAGTCGATGCCGTTGTACATCGCGACGACCTTGCCGGTCTTCGGGTCGACGGCGGCGCCGCCCGCGCGGACGTAGGAGTCGACCTTGCGCGCCTTCGGGTCGAGCTTGTCCATCAGCTTGTCGTTGACGGCGTCGACGAAGGCGTCCTGCTTGCTCTTCTGCAGGGTGGTGGTGATGCGGTAACCGCCCGCGTCGAGCTCCTCCTTGTCGACGATCTTGTTGTCGACGAGGTAGTCCTTCACGATCTGGACGATGTAACCCCGCTGCCCGGACATGCCGGTGGAGACCGTCGCCTCCTTCGGCATCGGGAACTTCAGGCCCGCCCGCTCCGACTGGCTGATCCAGTCCTCCTTGACCATGCCGTCCAGGACGTAGTTCCAACGGGCCTGTGCGGCGGCCTTGTTCTCCGGGTGGGCGACGACGTCGTACTCGCTCGGCGCGTTCAGCAGCGCGGCCAGGTAGGCGCCCTGGGCGGCGGTGAGTTCGGCGGCGTCGATGCCGTAGTAGGCCTGCGCGGCGGCCTGGATGCCATAGGCGTTGCGGCCGAAGTAGCTGGTGTTGAGGTAGCCCTCCAGGATCTGGTCCTTGGTCTCGTTGCGGTCCAGCTTGATCGAGATGAAGAACTCCTTCACCTTGCGGGTGAGGGTCTGTTCCTGGGCCAGGTAGTAGTTCTTGACGTACTGCTGGGTGATCGTGGAGCCGGACTGCTTGCCCTTGCCGGTGGCCGTGTTCCAGGCGGCGCGCAGCATCGCCTTGGGGTCGATGGCGGACTCGCTGTAGAAGTCGCGGTCCTCGGCGGCGAGTACGGCGTACCGGGCGTCCTTGGAGATCTGCGAGAGCGTGACGTTCTCCCGGTTGACCTCGCCGTCCCGGGCGAGCTGGGAGCCGTCGGCGTAGAGGTAGACGTTGCTCTGCTTGGTGGCGAGCGCGTTGGCCGGCGGGATCTTGACCAGGGAGTAGCCGAGGAAGAACAGGCCGACCAGCAGCAGCACACCGATCACGAACGTGCCGAGCACCATGCGCCAGGTGGGGATCAGCCGGCGCCAGCCGGTGCGCTTGGGCCGCTTCGGCTTCTTCCCTCCGTCGTCCTCGGTTCTGGGTGCCCAGCCCTCGGTCGGCTGCTGCGGCTGCGGCTCGTCACTCATGTCGTGCACGGACTCCTGTTTCGCGTCGTACGTTCCCGTACGACCTCGTACGCGTTCTGCGCCCCCTGTTGAAGACTCTCGCACCAAGCGTTCCGTTCCCGGATCACGGCACGCTTCGGCGGCGGAAAATGCGTGGCGTCTGTCAACACCTGCGCGCTAGGCTCCTGCGCTTTGGCGCGCGGCGGGCCGAGGAGGGCTGTGGGTGTGGGTTCCGGGCGGTTGTACGCGGCCGTCGCGGCGGGGGGATTCAGACGGTACGTGACCTATCGGGCGGCCACGGCGGCCGGGGTGTTCACCAACACGGTCTTCGGGGTCATCCTCGTCTACACCTACCAGGCGCTGTGGGACGAGAGACCACACCTGGGAGGGTACGACCAGACGCAGGCCGTCACCTATGCGTGGCTGGGGCAGGCCCTGTACTCGACGCTGGCGATCCAGGGCGGCGGCGCCGAGAAGGACCTGATGACCCGGATCCGCACGGGGGAGATCGCGGTCGATCTGTACCGGCCCGCCGATCTCCAACTGTGGTGGCTGGCGAGCGACTTGGGCCGTTCGATGTTCCAGCTTCTGGGCCGAGGGGTGATCCCCTTCGCCTTCGGCGCGCTGTTCTTCTCGATGGCGCTGCCCCGGGACGTCATCTCCTGGGCGGCCTTCCTGCTCGCGGTGGTGCTGGCGATGATCGTCAGCTTCGGCATCCGGTACCTGGCCGCGCTGTCGATGTTCTGGCTGATGGACGACCGGGGCGTCGCCCAGACCCTGATGATCACGGGTGTCTTCTGCTCCGGCATGGTCCTGCCGCTGAACGCCTTCCCGGACCCGCTCGGGGACATCGTCCAGGCGCTGCCCTGGGCGGCGCAGCTCCAGATGCCGGCGGACGTGCTGATGGGGGAGACCGCGCCGCTGCACGCGTACGCCTTCCAGGCGGGGTGGGCGGTGGCGCTGCTGGCGGCCGGGCGGCTGCTGCAGTCCGCGGCGACCCGGCGGGTGGTGGTGCAGGGTGGCTGAGACGACCCGCCTGGGCGAGGGCCTGCGCGCCTACCGGCTGATCGCCGGGATGTGGATCCGGTCGATGACGGCCTACCGCACGTCGTTCGCGCTCACCGTGGTCGGCAATCTGCTGATTACCGGGCTGGACTTCGTCGCGATCCTGCTGATGTTCTCGCAGGTCGACTCGCTGGGCGGCTGGACGCTGCCCGAGGTCGCCCTGCTGTACGGGCTGTCCGCGACGGCGTTCGGCCTGGCCGATCTGCTGCTCGGTTCGATGGACGTCCTCGGCGGCCGGATCCGGGACGGTTCGTTCGACGTCCTGCTGGTGCGGCCGGCGCCGGTGCTCGCCCAGGTGGGCGCGGACCACTTCGCGCTGCGCCGCCTGGGCCGGATCACGCAGGGCGGGCTGGTGCTGGGGTACGCGCTGCTGGCCGTGGACGTCGACTGGACCGCGCCGAAGGTGCTGCTGGTGCCGGTGATGGTGGCCTGCGGTGCGGTGATCTTCGGATCGGTGTTCGTGGCGGGCGCGGCCTTCCAGTTCGTGGCGCAGGACGCGGCCGAGGTGCAGAACGCCTTCACCTACGGCGGCAACACGCTGTTGCAGTATCCGCCGACCGTGTTCGGAACGGATCTGGTGCGCGGGGTGACGTACGTACTGCCGCTCGCCTTCGTCAACTGGGTGCCCGCCGCCTATGTGTTGGGGCGCCCGTATCCGCTCGGCCTGCCCGACTGGGCCGCCTTCGCACCGCCGTTGGTGGCGGCCGGGTTCTGTGCGCTGGCGGGTCTTGCGTGGCGGGCGGGGCTGCGGGCCTATCGGAGTACGGGGAGCTGAGGGTGCATGTTCATTGAGGTGGACGGCGTCGAGAAGGTCTTCGACGTGCGCAGGAAGACCGGGTTCCTGAAGCGGGAGCGGCGGCAGGTGCGGGCGGTCGACTCGATCTCCTTCACCGTGGCGCGCGGCGAGATGGTCGGCTACATCGGGCCGAACGGCGCCGGAAAGTCGACGACGATCAAGATGCTGACGGGCATCCTGACGCCGAGCGGCGGCCGGCTGCGGGTCGCCGGCATCGACCCTTCGCGCGAGCGGACAAAACTTGCGCACCGAATCGGGGTGGTGTTCGGGCAGCGCACCACGCTGTGGTGGGACCTTCCCCTGATCGACTCCTACCGGCTGATGCACCGCATGTACCGCATCCCCGACGCCCGTTACCGGGAGAACCTCGACCGCTGCGTCGAACTCCTTGAGCTGGCCGACCTGTTGGACGTCCCCGTCCGTCAGCTCTCCCTCGGCCAGCGGATGCGCGGGGACATCGCGGCGGCCCTGCTGCACGATCCGGAGGTGCTGTACCTGGACGAGCCGACGATCGGACTGGACGTCATCTCCAAGGCGAAAGTCCGCGGCTTCCTGCGGGAGTTGAACACCGAGCGCGGCACGACGGTGCTGCTGACCACGCACGACCTCCAGGACATCGAGCAGTTGTGCTCACGGGTGATGGTCATCGACCACGGGCGACTGGTGTACGACGGTTCGCTCGCCGGTCTGCACGAGCGCGGCGGCAGCGAGCGGGTGCTGGTGGTGGACCTGGAACGTGAGCTGCCGCCGATCGAGGCCGCGCCCGCGCGGGTGGTGAAGGTGGAGGGGCCCCGGCAGTGGCTGGCGTTCCCGTCGGGGGAGTCGGCGGCGGGGCTGGTGGCCCGGATCGCGGCGGAGTATCCGCTGGTGGACCTGTCGGTGCGGGAGCCGGACATCGAGGCCGTGATCGCGCGCATGTACGCGGAGAAGGCCACCGCATAGTGCCCGGCGGCCGGAAAACGTAGGCTGAATCCATGACCGACGAACTCCCGGAGCTCCGGGCTTCCGACGCCGATCGTGAGCGAGTCGCCGAGATCCTGCGGGACGCCCTCGCGGAGGGGCGGCTCGACATGGAGGAGTTCGAGGAACGGCTGGACGCGACGTACAAGGCGCGGACCTACGGCGAGCTGACGCCGATCACCCGGGACCTGCCGACCGCTCCCACGGTGAGCATGGTCAAGGAGCCCGAGGCGAGAGGGAGTTGGGCCGGACGGATCACCGGCGGCGAGGGTTCCTCGACATGGGCCGTGGCCGTCATGTCGGGCTTCCAGCGCAAGGGTCGGTGGACGGCGCCCAAGCGCTTCACCTGCTTCGCCTTCTGGGGCGGCGGTGAGATCGACCTGCGCGAGGCGAACTTCGCCGACCGCGAGATCGTGATCAACAGCATCGCGATCATGGGCGGCGTGAACGTGATCGTGCCCCCCGGCGTCGAGGTCGTCGTCCGCGGCATCGGCATCATGGGCGGCTTCGACCACCGCGAGGAGGGCATCCCGGGCGACCCGGGAGCACCCCGCGTGATCATCACCGGCTTCGCCTTCTGGGGCGGCGTCGGAGTCGAACGCAAACTGACCCGCGACGAACGCCAACGCCTCAAGGAGGAACGCCGCCGAGAGAAGCTGGAACGGAGGGCGGAACGGAAGGAGCTGGGGGAGCCCTGAGCTTCTTGGCCTCACCGGCGGTCGAGGACGAGGCCGTAGCCATCCCGAGCCCTCACCCACCCGCAGGGGCGCAGCCCCGGGGCGGTCACATCTGGACACCGGTCCGCGCCCTCCAGCCCGTCCGGCGTTCGAGGCCGAGCCCGCAACCGTCCCGAGCCCCCACCCACCCGCAGGGGCGCAGCCCCGGGGCGGTCGCATCTGGGCGCCGGTCGCTACATCCAGCCCGTCCGGCGTTCGAGGCCGAGCCCGCAACCGTCCCGAGCCCCCGCCCACCCGCAGGGGCGCAGCCCCGGGGCGGTCGCATCTGGGCGCCGGTCGCTACATCCAGCCTGTCCGGCGTTCGAGGCCGAGCCGCAACCGTCCCGAGCCCCCACCCACCCGCAGGGGCGCAGCCCCGGGGCGGTCGCATCTGGGCGCCGGTCGCTACATCCAGCCTGTCCGGCGTTTGAGGACGAGGCCGTTCAGGCCGATGGGGTCCAGGGGCGGAGCCCCTGGGCGGGGGCGAAGGGGCGGCAGCCCCTGGAGGATGGGACGGGTAGGGGCGGCGGGGGCGAGGAAAAGCCCTACAGCTTCGCCGGTGCCGAGCCCCTCAGGTCCTTCAGGTCGAACGCCTCCGCCATCTCCTCGTAGCCCCGGTCGCTCGGGTGCAGGTGGTCGCCCGAGTCGTAGTCGGGGCGGAGCTTGCGGGGGTTGTACGGATCGCGCAGCGCCTCGTCGAAGTCGACGACCGCGTCGAAGACGTGCCCCGCCCGGATCTCCGAGTTGATCTCCTGCCGCACACCCTCCCGCGCGTCGGTGTAGCCGCGGTGCCCCTGGAACGGCATCAGCGTCGCGCCGACGACCTTCAGCCCACGAGCATGCGCCTGGCGGACCATCGTCCGCAGCCCGTCGAGAATCGCGCCGGGATCGGCGAGCTGCCGGCTGCGCAGGATGTCGTTGACGCCGAGGGCGATCACGACGACCTTGACGTTCGTCCGGTTCAGCACGTCACGCCCGAAGCGGCCGAGCCCGCTCTGGTTGTCCGCGGGCCGGCCCAGCCCGCCGACGAGGATCTGGTTCCCGCTGATGCCCTGGTTGACGACGCTGTAGCGGGGCAGGTCCGCGCCGGACTCGATCGCCGTACGCAGCCGCTTCGACAGCACGTCCGTCCAGCGCCGGTTGGCGTTCTCCGTGGAGCTGATGCCGTCGGTGAGCGAGTCGCCGAGGACGACGACGGTGCCGTCGGACTCGTTGCTCAGCACGTCCAGCGCGGTCAGGTACCGCCAGTACGCGGTCTCCTCGGTGTACGCGGCCGCGGTCGCGTCCTCGGCGCGGTCGCCCCGGGCGACGTAGGAGATCTGGCGGGCGTGCGGGTGGTAGGTGACCGGTCCGGAGGCGTTGGGGGAGTACGTGGTGACGAGGACGTCGGCGTCCGCCGGGACCGTGACCCGGACGGCGTCGCTCATCACCTGCCCGCCGGGCGGCACGACGACCGAGGGGTTGCCGCCGAAGGTGAGCCGCCGCATGGTCCCGGTGAGCGCGGCGGCGGTCTCGCTGCCCGCGGCGACCGCGAGCGAGGCGTGCGTGACGGTCAGCGGGGACGTGCCGTAGAGGTTGGACAGGGTGATGCGGGCGCTCGTACCGCCGACACTGGTGTGGACGACGTTGCGCACCGAGCGGCCCGCCATGCCCTCCGTCTCGGTGCCGGGCTCGGCCCCGGCCGGCGACGCGGACCAGGCGCCCACCCAGGTGCCGGTGGAGACCGGCGCGGCGGAGTTGTGCGGGGCCTTGCCCTTGGCCAGGTTGGTCTTGCTGCCGGTGCCGTCGTCGGCGGCGACCCCGATGTAGATGGCGGCGGAAAGAGCCATGATCAGCGCGACGATCATGGAAAGCAGGGCATAACCGTGTCGCCTGGTCATGCGGTGCAGTCTCCTCGGGCGATGGGAGCCCGAGGCTCCGATGTGATCACCTCATGATGCGTCATGAGGGAAGGAGGACTTGAACAGACCCCCCGTTGGGCCGTGGAGTTCCCCAGTGTGCTCCCCCGTCCGGTCAGACGCCGGGAACTCTCATTTCGTTCCAGGAGTCGGTCAGGAAGGGACAATGAGGTACGAGGGTCGCGAACGGGTGGAGTGAATGAACCGATCAAAAACGGACGAAGCGGAGTCTTCGAGCATGGAGGAGCATTCCCGGCGGGACGCATCGGCCAACCCTGCCGGCGTCCCGGCATCGGCCGTCCGTGCGATGACGACCTTCAGCGCCGCCGACGAGGAGAAGCAGCGCGGCGTACGCCGGATGAAGCTCACCGCGACCGGCCTGCTGCTCTTCGTGGCACTGATCTACGTCCTCGCCAAATGGGCGTCCAACGAGGGCGCCGGCGCCTGGGCGGGCTATGTCGCCGCGGCCGCCGAGGCCGGCATGGTCGGCGCGCTGGCCGACTGGTTCGCCGTCACCGCCCTCTTCCGCCACCCCCTCGGCATCCCCATCCCGCACACCGCGATCATCCCCACCAAGAAGGACCAGCTGGGCGTCTCCCTGGGTGAGTTCGTCGGCGAGAACTTCCTCTCCGAGGACGTCGTACGGCAGCGGCTGCACGCCGTCGGCATCGGCAGCCGGCTCGGCGCCTGGCTGGCCGAACCCCAGCACGCCGACCGGGTGACGGCGGAGCTCTCCGCGGCCCTGCGCGGCGCGCTGACCGTCCTGCGGGACTCCGACGTGCAGGCGGTCGTCGGCGAGGCGATCACCCGGCGGGCCGACGCCCAGGAGATCGGGCCCGGCATCGGCAAGATGCTGGAGAAGGTGGTGGCCGACGGCGGCCACAGGCGCGTGGTCGACCTGGTCGTCACCCGGGCGCACGACTGGCTCGTCCTGCACGACGAGCAGGTCATGGACGCCGTACAGGGCGGGGCGCCCGGCTGGACCCCGCGGTTCGTCGACAAGCGGGTCGGCGAGCGCGTCTACCGTGAGCTGCTGCGCTTCGTCACCGAGATGCGCGACATGCCCTCCCATCCGGCCCGCGGCGCCCTCGACCGCTTCCTCACCGACTTCGCCTCCGACCTCCAGTCCGACACCGACACACGCGCGCGCGTGGAGCGGCTCAAGGGCGAGGTCCTCGGCCGCGGCGAGGTCCAGGACCTGATCGCCTCCGCCTGGACCGCCGTACGCTCCATGATCGTCTCGGCGGCGGAGGACGAGCGCAGCGAGCTGCGGCTGCGGGTGCGCGCCTCGCTGCTGTCGCTGGGCGCCCGGATGGCCGTGGACCCGAAGATCCAGAGCAAGGTCGACACCTGGGTGGAGGGCGCGGCGGTGTACGTCGTCACCACGTACCGCAAGGAGATCACCTCCCTGATCACGGACACCGTGGCGAGCTGGGACGCCGAGCACACGACCCGCAAGATCGAGGCGCACATCGGCCGTGACCTGCAGTTCATCCGGATCAACGGCACGGTGGTCGGCTCCCTCGCGGGGCTGCTGATCTACACGGTGTCGCGGGCGCTGGGGGCGTAGCCGGGGGTGAGACGCAGGTCACTCCCGCGTCTGTCACATCGCGTCGAGCCGCTCCGTCAGTTGTGTGTAACCACCTACGACGGCAGAGGAGCCCACGATGGAAGCCCGCCTGAACCTGTTCGGCAACGACTTCGCGATGAAGGCCCTGAAGCACTTCAACTCCGCGGGCAAGGCGGTCACGGACTCGACCGTTCCGGCCGCCACCCAGGAGCTGGTGAAGATCCGCGCCAGCCAGATCAACGGCTGCGGCTTCTGCACCGACATGCACACCAAGGACGCCGCCGCGGCCGGTGAGACCGTACAGCGCCTGCACCTGGTCGCCGCCTGGCGCGAGGCCAAGGTCTTCACCGAGGCCGAGCGCGCCGCCCTTGAGCTGACCGAGCAGGGCACCCGGATCGCGGACTCGGCCGGTGTCAGCGACGAGGTTTGGGAGAACGCCGCCAAGCACTACGACGAGGACCAGCTCGTCGCGCTGGTGGGGCTGATCGCCCTCATCAACGCCTACAACCGGCTGAACGTCCTCGTCCGGCAGCCGGCCGGCGACTACGAGCCGGGCATGTTCGGCTGAGCGACGGCGCAAGACGGCGCCGGGACGGCGCTGGACGGGGCACGGAGGCACGGCCCGGGGCGATCGGCCCCGGGCCGTCCTGGCGTTCTCCGCGGCTCAGTTCGTGGCCTTGCCGCGCCGCCGCAGCAGGAGCAGACCTCCGGCCAGCGCGCCGATCCCCGCGGCGGCCGTCCATCCGACGAGGTCGTCGGAGCCGGTGGCGGCGAGGTCGTCGCCGGTGGGCTTGGGCGTGGTCTGCGGCCGGGGATCCGACGGGGTGGCGGACGCCGACGGAGCCGTACCGCCCTCCGCTGCCGCCCTGTCCCGCGTGAACGCGATGGTGCCGAAGCCGAGTTGGTCGTAGCCGCCGCTGTTGGGCCCGTAGTCCCCGCCGCCGCCCTCGGGCGCCGACTTGGCGGCGATCCGGGTGACGTAGGAGGCGGACAGGCCGCGCCGCTTGGTGTAGTGGTTGGCGATCATGGCCCAGATGGGGCGGGTCATGGCCGGGTCCACGGCGGCGGCCTCGGTGACGGTCTCGGAACCCGACCAGCCGTTCACCGCGCCCTTCGCGCGGGTGTTCGCGGTGAACGGCACCTCGCCGCCCAGGCTCCACTTGGCCACGTACTGGGCGCCCTTGAGGAAACGGCTGTCGTCGTGGCCGTAGAGGTCGATGCCCTGGTTCCACGCCATCTCGCAGACCGTGCCCATCAGGCCGACGCCGAGCAGCGCGTGCCCCTGGTCGCGGCCGGCCTCCAGCCATTCGCCGAGTCCGTCGTCGTACACGACGGGGATGGCGTTCTTTACGGAACCGAGGCCCTCGCCGTGCTTGAAGTAGTCGACGGCGCGGGCGACTTGGGCCCTGTCGTCGCAGAAGATGCCGGTGGCCAGGACGCAGGCCATGGCCGTCAGGTCCCAGTTGGTCCAGTAGTTGGTGATGACGGCGCCGTTGTGGTCGGTCAGGAAGTTGTCGCTGAGCGGCGCGAAGACGGTCGTCAGCATCTCCTGGAAGCGGCCGAGCTCGAAGTCGGGGTGGTCGCGGACGAGTTCGGCGGCGTTGGCGAACTGGTAGCCGTACAGACCGGCGGCCAGGAAGCGGTCGGCGCTGCCGTCGAGCCGGGTCATCGTTGCGGACCAGGCGTTCAGGATCGCGACGGCGGTGTCGAGGTGTGCGCCGTCGCCGCTGATGTGGCCGCGCAGGGCGTTCTGGTACGCGGCGTGGATGTCGTTGTAGAGGATCGAGTAGTTCTGCGGGCTGCCCGCGCCGCGGTAGACGGCGGCCTGCGGATTCGCCGTCCAGCCGCTCTGCGCATGCCGGTTGGCGCTCAGCTTGGCGAACCCGGCGGTGTAGGGCGCCGCTTCGGCCTTCACCTTCGCCGTCATACGGTCCAGATCGGCGCGGGTGTGCAGGAGACCGGGGTGGGCGTAGGCGCCGGCGGCCGCGGCGGGCGCCGGCGTGAGCGCCGTACCGATACCGACGGCTCCCGCTGCCACGCCCGTGGCCTTGAGCATGCTGCGACGGCTGATGTGTCGTGTCACGTGCGCGTACCTCAACGTCTGGGGTGGGGGACGGAGAGGAGACGTACGGGCCGGCGCGGCGATAACAGAAAGTCGCCCCCGGCCTTGGCGTGGGTTGGAGGCCGGGGGCGACTGGCTGGGGGGGGAGGGGTGGTGGCTCACGCCTGGCGTGCGGGTGCGAGGGCAGGCGCGGGGTGGCTCACGCCTGCCGTGCGTGTGCCGTTGCGGGGTGGCTCAGGCGTCACCGTCCGGCTCAGGCGCCACCGTCCGGCTCAGGCGTCACCGTCCGGCTCAGGCCTTGCGGTCCGCCACCGCCCACGAAGCCAGGGCAACGGCCCCGGCCACGCCGACCACGGCGGGCCAGGCGCCCACCTTCTTGGCCAGCGGGTGGGAACCGGCGAAGGCGGCGACATACGCCGCCGTCAGCGCGCCCGCGGCCCGCCCGCCGGCCCGCTCCCGCCACTGCTGCGCCGCGGCCGCTCCGGCGGCGGCCAGCACGGCACCGCCGAGCTGCCGCTTCTTGGTGAGCCTGGCCACGCCGTACCCACCGACGAGCCCGCCCGCTGCGACCACCGCGCTGGGAACCTTCGCCATGTTCGACTCCTCCTGCCTGCGTGACTGATGTGAACGAGGCTAATCGTCGCGCTCGACGATCACTCGAACACCCCTGCAGCCCGCCGCGGAGGCACCCTCGGCAAGAATCCTGACGTCCCCGGCCCCACCGACCCCTCCGGTCCCGACTCCCAGGAACAGAGCACCCGTTGACACCGGCATCGCAGCACCTCACCACCCCCGACGGCACCCGTATCGCCTACCGCGACCACGGCCCGGCAGCACCGCCCGCCCGCCCGTTCCTGCTCCTGCACGGCCTCGCCGGACACCAGGGCGAGTGGGACGACCTGACGGCCCGCCTGCTCGCCGACGGCCGCCGCGTGGTGACGTACGACGCCCGCGGCCACGGCGCCAGCACGCGCCGCCCGCCGACGGTGACCCGCGAGGCCTGCGTCGAGGACGCCGTAGCCCTGATCGAGCACCTGGCCCTGTCCCCCGTAACCCTCGTGGGCCAGTCGCTCGGCGGCCACACGGCGCTGCTGCTGTCCGCCGTCCGCCCGGATCTGGTCCGCGCCCTGGTCCTCGTGGAGGCGGGCCCGGAGCGCGCCGCCACGGACCTCCCGGCCCAGATCGGCGCCTGGCTGGACAGCTGGCCGAAGCCGTTCGAGTCTTTCGACGCTGCACGGGACTTCCTGGGCCACGAGGCATGGGCGAGGGGCCTGGAGGAACGTGAGGACGGCTGGTGGCCGCGGGTCGACCGAGACGTGATGGTGGCGACGATCAGCCCCCTGACGACCCGCGACCGCTGGCCCGAATGGCGGCGCACGACGGCCCCGGCCCTGGTCGTCCGGGGTGAGAACGGCTGGCAGCCGGAGCAGGAGTTCCACGCGATGGCCGCCGCCCGCCCCGGCACCGAACTGCGCACGATCCCGGCGGCGGCCCACGACGTACACCTGGACCAGCCGGAACTCCTGCACACGGAGATCAAGAAGTTCACGGACGGCGGGACACACCCGGAGGCGACCTGAGCGGCACCCCAAAACCTGACATAGCGTGGCACCTACGGACCGATGAACCCAAGGTGAACCACTGGGGGCAGTCATGCTCAAGGTCAGCGTCGTCGTCCCCGTCTACAACGCGGGCCCCTACCTGGACCGCTGCGCCCCCTCCCTCCTCACCCAGACCATCGGCCGGGACGCGTACGAGATCGTCTACGTCGACGACGGCTCGACCGACGACAGCCCCGACCGCCTGGCCCGGCTCGCGGCCAGCCATCCCCACGTCCGCGTCCTCCGCCAGGAGAACTCCGGCTGGCCCGGCAGACCCCGCAACGTAGGCGTCCGCGCGGCACGCGGCGACTACGTCCAGTTCGTGGACCAGGACGACGAACTCACCAGCGACGCCCTGGAGAACCTCCACCGCCTCGCGGAACGCAACGACTCCGACATCGTCCTGGGCCGGATCGTCGGCACGATGCAGGGCCCCAGCCACGTCTTCAAACGCACGGTGGACCGCTGCACCGCCGCCGACGCGCCGCTCTTCGAGAGCCTCACCCCGCACAAGATGTTCCGCCGGTCCTTCCTCCTCGACCACGGCATCGAGTTCCCCGAGGGCCGGGTACGCCTGGAGGACCAGATCTTCATGGCCCGGGCGTACGTACGAGCGAAGACGGTCTCGATCCTCTCCAAGCCCTGCTACATCTGGAACCGCCGCGAGGACGGCGGCAACACGAGCTCCTCGGCGACGACCCCGGAGACGTACTACGGCCATCTGCGCACGGTCGTCGAAGCGGTGAAGGAGGGCACGGAACCAGGCCCCCTCCAGGACCACCTCCTGCGCCGCTCCTACCGGGTCGAGGTCCTCCGCCCGGTGACCGAGCCGCGCGTCCTGCGCCGCAAGGGCCAGTCCCTGGACCGCTACTTCACCGTCGTCCGCCGCACCGCCCTCGACTGCTTCCCACCGGGCGTACGGGAGGGCCTGCCCGCGATCACCCGCCTGCGGGCGACCCTGCTGGAGGAAGGCCGGCTGGAGTCGTTGGTCGAGCTGGCCAGGAGGGTGGAGGCGGTGCGACCGCGCCTGACGGTGGACGACATCCACTGGAGCTCGGGCAAGCTCCACGTCACGGTTACGGCGGAGATGCTCCGCCCGGACGGCGAGCCGCTCGTCCTGCACGAACGCCAAGGCCGCCTCTTCCTGGACCCCGACCTCCTCAACGGCATCAAGGGCGCCGAGGACTGGGAGGTCCCGGACCCCCTGGCCTACGCCCGCGGCGAACTGCTGACCCACGACACGGGCCGGGACGCGTGGTGGTTCCCGGACGGGGACCTGACGGCACGGACGGAACGGGCGGGCGCCGCGGGCCGTATGCGAGTAGTCGTCTCGGGAACGACGGTCATCGACCCGTTGACCCTGGCGGCGGGCGAGGCCATGCCTCCCGGCACCCACCTGATCTGGGCCAATGCGCAGATGCTGGGGGTGGGGCGGCGGGCGCGCGTGATCGTGGACGGCGACGGTCTCGCGACGCTGAAGACGGTGCAGGCGGGCACGCCACCCCGCCTGATCATCCCGACCCGGACACCCCGCGAGTCCCAGCTCAGCCTGGCGGTCGGCCCCCTGGGCAGCACAGCGCCCCACCACCGCCTCATCCTCCATGCAACGACCTCCCCCGACCTGCGCCGCAGAGCCCGGGTCCTGCTTCACCACCTCCCACTGGCGGTGCGCCGCAGGGCGAGGAGGCTGGCGCGGAGGGCGGATCCGTGGAGCCGTTGAGACCGGGCCGGGCGACGGCTCGGGCATGGCTCCGGACCCCGATCGGACCTGACCGGGCAGCCCGTGGACGCGGCGGCCGACCCGAGGGTGCAGGATGGGGGGTATGACAACCAAGGTCTACTTCGACATCACCATCAACGACGAGCCCGCCGGGCGTATCACCTTCAACCTCTTCGACGACGTCGTCCCGAAGACGGCCGAGAACTTCCGCGCGCTCGCCACGGGCGAGAAGGGCTTCGGCTACGCCGGCTCTTCCTTCCACCGCGTCATCCCGGAGTTCATGCTCCAGGGCGGCGACTTCACCCGCGGCAACGGCACCGGCGGCAAGAGCATCTACGGCGAGAAGTTCGCCGACGAGAACTTCAAGCTCAAGCACGACCGTCCGGGCCTGCTCTCGATGGCCAACGCGGGCCCGAACAGCAACGGCTCGCAGTTCTTCATCACCACGGTCGTGACCGGCTGGCTCGACGGCAAGCACGTCGTCTTCGGCGAGGTCGCCGACGACGCGAGCATGGAACTCGTCAAGAAGATCGAGTCCCTCGGCTCCGGCAGCGGCGCCACCAAGGCGAAGATCACCATCGCGGAGTCGGGCCAGCTCTGACGGACGTGCCGGCCGGGGCGTGACGCGTGCCGCCCCGGCCAGGGCACTGCGCCCTACGCTCCCGCTTACAGCTGCGCTGCCGCTGATTGCCCGCACCCGGCATGAAAGCACCGTACTTGCCTGCCAGAACCCCTCATGGAGTGGCAGTTCGCGGCAGGCGAGGATAGGCCGACAGGCCGGGACACCCAGCCTCGGAGGCGCGGGAGTGGGCGATGACCGGGGTGACTCGGGCCTGGGGGCTGCTGATGATCGCGGTGTCCGTGGCCCTGGCAACGGGCTGCGCCCTCACCTTCACTGACTGGCTGCCCGCCAACGTCGCGCGGTACGAGGACTACCGCGCGGCCGAGCCCTGCGCGGCCGGCTCGACCCCGGGAACGTGGTGGGAGGACTGCCTGCGGGAGATCGAGCTCAACATCGTGGACACGGTGGTCGAGACGAGGGCCAAGAGCAGCGAGTACCGGGCGACCTTGAACGGCGAACAGGTCCGGGTCGAACTGGACTTCGGCGATCCCGGACCACTCCTGGACACACTCCAGCCGGGCGACAAGGTCACCGCCACCGTCTGGCGCGGCGACATCGTCGCCCTCACCAAGGACGGCGTCCGCCAGAAAACCTCCGACGAGCCGCGCAACGAGCCCCAGATGATCGCCGCCGGAGGCGCTTGCCTCGGCGTACTCGCCCTGCTCGGCCTCACCTTCGGCGCGGCACGCCTGGTCGCGCCCCGCAACCCCGGCCCCTTCACCTGGAGCCGCTCCGGCAAGATCCTGTTCTTCACCAGCCTGGCAGCCACCTTCGGCGTGGGACTGCCCGCGGTGTGGCTCGGGCTTCCGTGGCAGCTCGTGACGCCGACGATCGTGGCGGTCCTGCTCGGCGCGGGCTACTTCTTCCTGGTCGTCCAGAGATCTGCCAAGTCAGGCGCGATGCGTTGAGCGCAGGCCACCGTCGCTCAACGCGCCCACAAATCGCAGCCAAGTCTCCGTCGCGACCGAAACGAGTGGCCCATCCGTGCGCTTGGAGTCACGTATCAGAGCCCCGCCAGTGACGTAGGCGCACTCCACGCACTCAGTCCCGCTGCCGCCGCTGTAGGACGACTTGAACCACTGGTGCGTAGAGGGCGCCTGCATCAGGTCTCCTTGCTTATGCGGTGGATGATCTCCGCGGAGGAATCGAGATCGAGTGCCTGTGCGCTGAGGTACTCGAACGCCAACCTATAGCGGCCGAGTTCTTGGGGCTTCTCCATGAAGAGGCCGCCGCCGAGTAGATCCACGTACACCACGTCCAGTTCCGGAGTCGGGCCGCGGAGAACGGCGAAGCTGCCAACCGCAGCGGCATGGGCGCCTGTTGAGAACGGCAGCACCTGGACGGTGACATGTGGTCGCTGCGAGACGGTGAGTAGATGCTTCAGTTGGTCATGCATGACGGCATTGCCGCCCACCCGGCGTCGTAGTGCTGCTTCGTCGATGACGCACCAGAGGTGGGGTGGCTCATCTCGGTCGAGGAGCTCCTGGCGCTTCATGCGGATGTCGACCATGTGCTGCACTTCCCGCTCCGGGCACTGCACTTCCGACGCTCGATGAACAGCCTCTGCATAGGCCCGCGTTTGGAGAAGGCCGGGGATGTACATGCAGGCGTAGTGGTCCTCGCGGACCACCTCGTCCTCCAGGGTGAGCATGAGGTTCATGGACTCAGGGATGGGGTCGGCAAGCGATCGCCACCAGCCCTGGATCTTGGCTCCCTTGGCAAGCTCGACGAGGGCCTGACGCTCTTCGTCTGAGGCGCCGTACTCGCGACAAAGGGCGTCTACGGCTGGCCATTTGACCGCGCCCTCCTTGGTCTCGTAGCGACTGAGCGTCGCCTTTGAGATGCCGACGCGGGCCCCGGCCTCCTCAAGGGTCAGCCCCTTGGACTCGCGGAGGCGGCGCAGGTCGGCGCCGAGTTGGCGCCTTCGTGTGGTCGGTCCGATTGGCATGCTCTTAGCCCCTCATGTCGATCTCTGGGATCGTCGCGGGTGTTCGAATGCATGGGCAAGGTGGCGTGCGCGGGGGGCGCGCGATTCATCAGCGTGCTCCCGCAAGGTGCGAGATGAGAGTTCCATTTTGAGAGTTCCAGTGCAACTCTCGGTGTGTGCAAGGTTGCACACTGCGACTGTCGTGGAGGGTTGATAGATGGACTGCACTGGCTGCATGCCGAGGAAGCCGTGGGAGTTGCCCTTCCTGGCGGAGCCCGAGGAAGTCGCGGTGCTGCGCCGCCTCCTGCGAATCCACCTGGGAATCTGGGGTCTGCACGACCTGATCGACGGGGCCCAACTCTGCGTAAGCGAGCTGGTTGCCAACGTCATCACGCACGTTGGGCGCGGTACACCAGCCACCCTTGCCGTCTCGATGAGGGGCACTCATCTGCGTATCGAAGTCCACGACCCGGACACGCGCGCTACCCCTACGCTCCTCGATGCCGCGTCCGACTCCGAGGACGGTAGGGGCATGGCCTTAATCAACGCAGTCGCAGAGCGGTGGGGCGTCCAACTCCATGCCGATCGGAAGGTCACCTGGTGTGAGCTCACTACGACGCTCATCTCGCCGGACGGACATGTGAGCGGCGATAGCGTGGTTCGCGCGGAGGCTCTACTCGGGCTCTATGGGGCAGCGAAGCTCCCCCGTCATCCAGGCTCAAGCAGACTGAGCGCGTCGATCGCTGAAGAAGCGGTCATCGACGTCATCACGGACGTCCTCCACTGGCTCCGGGCGCATGGGCGCGACGCGGAGGACGTCCTGGACTGTGCGCAGACTCGCTTTGAGGTGCAGGTTGAGCAAGCCGGCGTCCGCGTGTGACATCGCTACCCGGTGGCGATGGCTGAGTACGTGAAGACGTCGGCAGGAAGCTCGTGCTGGAGTCTCCAGGTGATGGCCATCGGCTTGCTGCCACTGTGGTCCTCGTATGTTGCGGGGCCGAGGAGCATCCAAGGCTGCGACTTACCGATGTCGGTGTTCTTGTAGCGGCGCATGAACAGCAGAACGTGGCTGCCTTGTTGCGCGTGGTGCTGATAGCGCAGGCCAGTGGGGGAGTTTTCGGCCGTGGCGTTCTGCGACTCCCAATGGAAGAGCGTGGGACTCAAGGCGAAGTCCTTGTAGCGGACCGTCGGGGAGAAGTCCCTCTCGTTCTTCTCCAAGGTGATGAGTAGGGCATCGGTCTGCATATCCGCGACCCACTGCACACCCTGAGCGAACGACCGAGGCATCTGACCGCCGAAGCGGGCAACGCCCAGCGCAGCCAGGATCTCAGAGCGGTTGTAGGAGCAGTGCACCTTCAGGGGGAGTTGGGCATGAGGGCCCGACAGAGCGATCGGGAAGTGATCGGCCTGCTCAATGACGTGGGTCAGTACTTGGCTTAGTTCGTCCCGGAGCATCCTCTGGGAGCGCAAGGATTCCAGGCCCTGTTGGAAGCTGGTGAAGCCCCCCGCGTCATCCCACAGATTGAAGAAGAGCATGCGGGCGTAGGACTGGTCGGCCGCCGAGAGAGCGTCGTACGAAGGTGCATCGTCGGCGAGGAGGCGGCGATACGTCTCGGCCCTATCGGGGTCGTCTACGTGGAGGAAGGCGTGCACGCGCTTGAGGAGGGCCGCTTCCCCTTCGGGCGCAGGCTCCTCGACCAGGCCAGCACGGCGAAGGATGGTCGTCCAGGAGTTGTTGCTCTTGTACAGCTCCTTGAGCTCCCGGCGACTCTCACGGAGGTAGTCCGTGAGCCGCGGAGTGCGGAAGTCCTTGACCTCCTTCACCAGTGTTTTGACGGTGGCGCCCAGCTGCGTGCGGATGTTGTCGAGGACGAGGTCCTTGGACTTGCCTTCCAAGAGGATCTGGCAGCCCGAGGGGAGCTGAGGGAAGTCTCGTTCGATGTGCTCGATGAGTCGGTTGCGGGAGAGGTTCGTGAGGGCACGGAACTGCTCCTCGAAGCGGAACTCAGCTCGGTGTTGGCCGATGAAGTCGAGGACGGTCAGCACTGGCTTGTCGTCGGTGCGGCGCAGGCCACGTCCGAGCTGCTGAAGGAAAATGGTGGCGCTGTTCGTAGGCCGGAGCAGCAGCAACGTATCGACATCGGGAATGTCGAGACCCTCATTGAATAGATCGACAGAGAAGATCACCTGGAGCCTCCCGTCCCGGAGATCAGCGAGCGCCTGCGCCCGCACCTCGGCAGGTGAGTCACTGTCGAGCGCCACAGCTCGGAAGCCAGCCTTGACGAAGAACTCGGCCATGAAATGCGCATGCTTCTTGGACACACAGAAGCCCAGAGCACGCATCGCCCCCGGCTCGGAGACCTTGTCGCGGATCTGCTTGACGACGATCCGAGCGCGGGCGTGATTGCCGGTGTAGACGTTGTCGAGATCACGGTCCACGTACGCGCCCTGCTGCCAGGTGAGGTTGGTCAGGTCCGTTCCATCAGGGATGCCGAAGTAGTGGAACGGGCAGAGGAGGTCGTTCTCCAGGGCTTCCCACAAGCGCATCTCGGCCGCGATGCGACCGTCGAAGAACTCGTCCTGGACGTTCTTGCCGTCCATCCGCTCTGGAGTAGCGGTGAGGCCCAGAAGCTGCTTCGGCTTGAAGTGGTCGATCACTCGGCGGTACGTGGCTGCCGTGGCGTGATGGAACTCGTCGATGACGATGATGTCGAAGTGGTCCGGGGCGAGCTGCTCCAGCCGCTGCATGTTCAGCGACTGGACGCTCGCGAAGACGTGGTTCCCGTCGCGCGGGTCTTTGCCGCCGTAGAGAAGCTCCCCGAAGGAGGCGTCGTCGAGGACTTCGCGGTACTTACGCAGGGACTGATCGAGGATCTCCTTGCGGTGTGCCACGAATAGTAGGGTCGGGTTCCCGTTGCGCAGTTCCTTCCTCAGGCTCCGGTAGTCCAAGGCAGCCATGACGGTCTTGCCGGTACCCGTCGCGGCTACGAGGAGATTGCGGTCTCGGCCGCGAAGTTCCCGCTCGACATGGAGGCGTTCGAGCATGTCCTGTTGGTGTGGGAAGGGCCGGACCTCAAGTCCTGAGAGGCTGATCTTGAGGTCGGTCGAGGGGCCGGTCCCGCCGGCCTGAGCGAGGGCTCGATCGAGACGCGCGCCGTCCTCATCGGGGTCGTACAGCTCGAATGCGATGTCGTTCCAGTACGCATCGAAGGTGGCCTCGAACTTCTTGAGCACTTCGGGAGTGGTGACCGATGACAGACGTACGTTCCACTCCAGGCCGTCGAGTAGAGCAGCCTTGGAGAGGTTGGAGCTCCCCACGTACGCCGTGTCGAAGCGGCTCTCGCGGCGAAACAGCCAGGCCTTGGCGTGCAGTCGCGTTGAGCGGATCTCGTAGTTGACCTTCACTTGTGCACCGAAGTCGCGCACTAGACGGTCGAGCGCATGGCGATCGGTGGCGCCGATGTAGGTGGTCGTGATGACGCGGATCGGTACGCCGCGTTCCTTGGCAGCGCGGAGCGAGTCTTCGAGTACACGGAGGCCGTACCACTTCACGAAGGCGCAGAGCAGATCAATACGGTCTGCCGTGGCAAGTTCCGCACGCAGCTCGCTACCAAGGCTCGGGTCTTCGGGGGAGTTGGTGATGAGCGCTGTTTCGGACAGCGGGGTAAGTGGGCGCATCGCGTAGACGCCGGGAGCCTCTTGTTCAGCCAGCGCGAGCAGTTGGCGAGGCCCCTCGGCGATGAGCTCAGAGTCATCGGGTGCAGGCGAATCGGACGCCAGTGACTCAATGATCTGGTTGGCCATGGCCACACGTTGATCGGGCGGCAACTGGCGTAGCCGTCGACCTATGGCCCGCCCTAGGTGCCGAGCGAGCACATGCGGAGACGACTCCTCGCTGACGTCAGCGTCGATCGCCTTCCAGCCAGACGCCCCCAGCTGCGCAATCTGTTCCTGCATGCGCTCAGTGATGAGCTCCTCGTACACACCCGCGATCGGCTCAGACAGGTCCCCGGGCTGGCTCACGCTGGCTCCTTCAACGGTCGTACCACGATGGGCCAGTTGTAACAGGTGCCACTGACAAGTGATGGGGAAGTGGCCAGGAACGATCATAGGAAGTTGGAAGGGATCGCCTGACAGTTCAAAGGAGTTGACAGTATCGATCGTCTGCGGTCCAGTTTGATCGCATGAGGAACGAACGCGTGATCGGCTACGTCGAGGGCGTCGGACCCGGGACCTTCTTCGATGGGCGAAGGGAGATGTTCGACGCTAAGCTGCACGGCGACCTGCGACGAGGTATCTCTCGAATCAAAGACCCGGACGGTGCTTGGGTCGCCGACGCCATTGTCCTTTATGGCGGTTACGAGGATGACGCGGACGAGTGGCACACCGTCCTGTACACGGGAGCCTCGCCGGACGTCGATAAGTACAAGGAGCACGGCGTAACGAAGCTCAAGCGCAGCCAGTCTTGGGAGCACCAAGACAATGCTGCCCTGAAGTTGAGCTATGAGCGGGACCATCTCATTCGAGTATTTCGTGGCCGCAAAGGAGACAAGCGATACTCTCCTGTGCAGGGTTATAGATATGACGGCCTGTACGAGATAACCGACATCCGTACGGCAACTTCCAAGTCTCCAGCACCTGACGGTTCAGAAATCAAGATCTGCCAGTTCGATCTGCAGCGAGTTCCTGAGCCTCTTCAAGAGACGACTGACCTGGAGCGTCATACGATAAAGGCGCTAAAGGAGGCGGAAGAGGAGCGCGAGCAGGAGTGGGAGGCTGAGGGCGCCCCCGTCGTACGCTCTTCGTGGGTGCAGCGGCAAGTTCGCGACAGTGCGCTGATCAGGCGTATCAAGGCGATGTACGATCACGAGTGTCAGACCTGCGGCCTGCGTTTGGTGGGGGCGGACGGAAGGCCGTACAGCGAGGGTGCTCACATTAAGCCCCTTGGCAAGCCGCATTACGGTCCCGACGTTGAATCGAATGTCTTGTGCCTCTGCGCAAATTGCCATGTTCTGCTTGACATCGGAGCTATAGCGATAGCGCGTGACTGGTCAATCGTCAAGCGTGCTGGATTGTTTGGTGTCAACCTCAGGTCGAAGCTGAATATAGATCGAACGCATAAGGTGCATGAGGAGTATCTTCAGTACCATCGGAATCAATGGCAGGGTGTCGAATAGTCTGGCCCGGTGGTGATTTTACGGACCGGCGTACCGGTTACATTGCCTGCACTTCTCGATCGCGAGGAGTCGCCAAAGAACGAGCGGACCCGTGGAGCAGGGGCGTCGTTTGCGCTCCGGGCCGGGCCTTCGGGTACGACCAGTGAGGCTCAATCTTGTGAGTCTGGCACCGTCGGATGCGTACCCCACGTGGCTCCCATGGTCCGTAACCGGAAGACCAGCTTCGGCGTTGCCACCGCTGACGGCCGTTGCACACGAGCGAGGGTCGCCCCGGCCAATGAAAGGCAAGAGCCACCGTGACCGAAGAACCCGGTGTCTACCTGTACAGCGAGTGCGACTACCAGGGCAGCGTGTTCCATCTGCCGAGCTCCGACGACAAGGCCTACGCGCTGGAGGCAACCGGCCTGGGCAGGATCGCCTCGATCCGCGTGGTCGACGCCGACCCCAACGGGCAAGTCCAGGCGTTCCTCTACTTCCACCGCCCCGAAACCGGTTCCCTCGAAGGGGCCGAGGGCGAGGACTGGGCGGTCTGCACGGCCGACACCGCAGACCTCGGCGAGGACGGTGAGCGCACGCAGTACGTGGAGGCCAAGGTCGCCGAACGCCGTCCCCGCAACCTCAACGTCGGCGCGACCTCGGGAGGCTTGGAGATGTTGGTGAAGCTCTCGCTCACCATCGAAGTCGTCGACAAGGCAACGTCAGAGACGATCCACATGCTGTCGACGGATCCGACCAAATATCCGTAATCCTGGAGGGATGTGAGCCAATCCCGCACCCGCAAAGGGCCGAGGCCCGTCGACTCAGGTGTGAGTCGACGGGCTTCTTCGAGTATGCACGGTCTGCTTGAGGGCTTGCGGTCGTCGGGCGGGTGGTCGGCTCCGCTGCTTTCATGGACCCATGACCAGCAAAAGCGTCGTCGTCGAGCGTCGTATTGCCGCAGACCGGAAGACTGTGTGGGAAGCGCTGACCGACCTCAAAGGTATGGAACGCGTGCTCAGCGGCGTCTCGAAGATCGAGCCCCTTACCGGTGGGGCCTTCGGGGTCGGTACCCGGTGGCGGGAGACCCGGCGGATGTTTGGGAAGGACGCCACCGAGGAGATGTGGGTTACCGCGAGTGAGGTGCCCGAGCGGTTTGTTGTTGAGGCTGAGTCGCATGGCACTCACTACGTGTCGGAGTGGGTGCTGCGGGCGGACGGGCCCGTGGCTACGACCGTCCGTATGACCTTTACGGCGGCAGCGCCCGGTGGGGTGGCGGGGCTGCTCGCCAAGGTTCTGGGTGGGGTGGGGGCCCGGGCCGTCAGTAAGGCCGTCGCCAAGGACCTCGACGACGTTGCTTCTGCCGTCGAGGGGCGGGCCCGGGGCTGATTACTCCGCGCCGTGGCACTCGCCGTAGGCCCGGCCGGAGCCGCACCAGCAAGCTGTCCCCCTCTGCGGCGGCCACTCCACGGCCCGGCCCCTTGCCGCCAGGGTCGTCGCGTACTGCGGTAGCAGGGACGCGTCTCCCGGGGACGAACCCTCTGACGCCGCGAATGCCTCGTACGACGGGACCGTGCCCGTGACGATGCCCAGGTTTGGCGTGCCTGACGAGGCCAGCTCCCTCAGCGAGGCCTCTATCGTCGCCAGGTGGGTCTCGTGGGACGGGTATTCGTCGGACAGGGACGGGTACGCCTCCAGCAGCTCCGCGAGTTCTGCTTCCGGCCAGCGGAGGATCGCTACCGGGAACGGGCGGGACAGGGCCTCCCTGTAGGCGCCCAGTTCGGCGCGGAGGCGGGAGATTTCCGCTTCCAGTTCCGCTGGGTTTTCCGAGCCGAGGGACCAGACGCGCTTCGGGTCGTGGAGTTCGTCCAGGGAGACGACCGAGGTCGGGGTTACGTGCGCCAGGTGGGCCGTGTCGGCCAAGGTGTCCCACTCGTCGTGGGTGGCGCCCAGCATGCGGCGTACTCGGTGGCGGCCGAACAACAACGGGTGCGTCGAGTACGGAGGGTCCGTCACGTCCGTCAGTAGGAGGTGGACGCCCTCCGTGAAGGTCGCGCTCGCCGCCTCCAGCTCGTCGTGGGACTCCAGGGCCTCCGCCACGATCACCCAGGGGGCCGGGTCCCGCGGGGCAGATGCGCGGATGCCGTCGATGATCGCGCGGGCCTCGGCCTCATGGCCGTACTCCCAGAGGTTCGAGGCCTTCAGGGCGCGGACCAGGTGCGGGTTCTCCAGTGCGGCCTGGGACGACAGCAGGCGGTCGTAGAGCGCGGTCGCGGCGGGGCGGTCGCCGGCGAGTTCCAGGTGGGCCGCGGCCTGCAGCAGCAGGGCCTCGGCGTCCTCGGGATACAGGCCGGCGGTCCGCTCCAGGCGTGCCGCTTCGGCGGTGTGGTCGACGTTCTCGGCAGGCGTGTCGGGGCGCATGGGGGACACCGTACTGCCGGGCGCGGACATAGGTGAGATATAGGCAGGCCAGGGCACTCATGTACCTGGCTGATCTCCTAGATCGTCACGCAGTCACACAGTCACTCCGTCCACTTGCAGCGTCTGCACCGCCCCCGCCGCGAACGACGCGCTCACCGACTTCCCGCTCAGGTACGTGTTCGAGTACGACCGGTACATGTCACCGCCGCCGGTCACCGTGTTCCAGCGCGGGACCAGGCCGCCCGACCCGCCCGTCACCGTCGTGAAGCGGGAGAGGTCGAAGGTCAGGGTCTGGGCCGTGGTCGCGGTGTTTACGGCCACTATCACCAGGCGGCGCGCTGTCGCGTCGTAGGCCGCCACCGCGTAGCTCACCCCCGTGTCCAGGATCGTCATCCCGGGGCGGATGTGGCGGCTGAACTGGGCCATCACGTAGTACTTCGGCTGGATCGTCGTCGGCTGGAGGGTGTTCGCGTCGTAGGCGATCATCGCCCAGCCCGTCGACGGGTCCATCACTTGCCAGTAGCACCAGGCCGTCGGGTGGAGCCAGCGGAAGTCGTAGCAGAGGTTGCGGGCCATGCTCAGGCCCGTGCCGTCGCCGTCGCCCGTCTCCGAGTTCCACAGCTTCTTGCCGGACGTCGTCACCACGTCCGTGTACAGGAGGTCCCTGCGGCCGCCCGTGCCCTGGTAGCCGTGCACGTTCACCTGGGAGACCAGGGCCTTCGTGGAGGAGTTGAAGGACGACCATGTGCTGCGCGCCGTGTCGTAGTTCGTCTCGTCCGAGGCCGAGATGCGGATGCCCGTCAGGCCGCGCTTGTCCAACTCGCTGCGCATGTACGGGAGTACGGCCGCCTGGACCGCCGGGTCCAGGTGGCAGCCCTCCTGGGTGCCCGTCGCGGTCCACCAGGTGGAGGCCGGCTCGTTGAAGGGGTCGACCGTCGCGAAGTTCACGCCCCAGTTCGTCTTTGCGTAGAGGGCGACGGCGGCGAGGTGCGAGGCGTGCTGGCGGTAGTTCCAGGACTGGAGGTTGTTGCCGCCGTCCGCCGCGCCCGAGGGGTTGTGGTTGTAACACATCCACCACATCGGGGAGTTGGCGAAGAGCTCGCTCACCGCACCCCGCTGGGTCGCCTTCACCAGCATCGCCCGCTGTGTCGCGTCCGCCGTCCAGTCCCAGGCCGAGGACGCCGGGTCCTCGTTCGACCAGTCCTGCCAGTAGCCCTCTATCTGCTTGAACCCCGGGATGTTCGGCGACTCGGCCATCGTCTCGCCGTTCACGGTGTTCCAGCTGCAAGCGCCCAGGTTGTAGCGGGCGATGTTCAGGCCCAGGCCGGGGAGTGAAGTGCCGTTGTAGGTCACCGACTTGGTGGTGAAGAAGAGGTCGGCGAAGTCGTCCCGGGTGCCGAAGACATTGCCCCACCAGGCCAGGGAGGTGCCCCAGCCCTCCCAAGTGCCGTACCGCGTACCCGGGTTGACGGCGATCGTGGCGTCCGCGTGGGCGGTGCCCGTCGCCAGTGCGCTGCCGAGGACCGCGCCGCCCGTTGCCGCCAGCAGAGTTCTGCGTCGGATCATGGCTTCTCCGCTTCCCGATGCTTCCTGATGGCATGGCCTGTCCCGTACATGCCATGGCATCAGGAAGCATCGGGTGTGGCTCCTGAGGTTGTCGAGGGTTGTGACAGACCTTTCTGGACCCTTTCTAAAACCGCTGTATGAAGTACGGGATGTCGAACGCTGGTGACTTCGCCCCCCGCCCCCTATCGTGCGGGCGGCCCCGCTCAAGGAGGCGTACGGAATGCGCGTCCCCGTCGTGCAGCACCGCACCCGCCGTCGGCGCGCCCGGCGTCGACGCGCCCTGTGGACCGGCGGCGAACTCCTCGTCACCGTAGGGCTGGTGCTCCTGCTGCTCGTCGTCCATCAGCTGTGGTGGACCAACCGGGAGGCCAAGGCGGGGGCCGAGCGGAGGGTGGAGGCGCTGGAGCGGGAGTGGGGCGCCGAACCCTCCGATACGGCGACGCCGGAGCCCTCCCGTACGACGGCGACGCCGCGGCCCACCCCGTCGTCGCCCGCCGAGCCCCGCAGGGAACCCCGGCCGCAGCCCGCCGCCCCCGACCCCTCCCAGGCCTACGCCATCCTCACCGTCCCCCGCCTCGACCTCCGCGTCCCCGTCGCCGAAGGCGTCGGCAAGCCCGACGTCCTCGACAAGGGTTACGCCGGCCACTACCCCGGCACCCAACAGCCCGGCCGCCCCGGCAACTTCGCCCTCGCCGGGCACCGCAACACCCATGGCGAGCCCTTCCGGCACCTCGACCGGCTCGGCGACGGCGACGAGATCGTCGTAGAGACGCGGGACGCGGTGTACACGTACGCCGTCGACGAGACGATCGCGCAGACCACCGCCCGCGACACCGGAGTCATCCGGCCGGTGCCCCGCAGTCTCGTGCACCCCGGCCGCGGCTATCGCGACCGCGGGTACTACATCACCCTGACCACCTGCACGCCTGAGTACACGTCCAAGTACCGCCTGGTGGTGTGGGGGACACTTCGTTCGATGCGGGCGCGTTGAGGTATAACGGGAGGCGACCGACGACCGGAGGGGGGAGGGCAGTTGATGGGCAGGTACTGGTCCAACTCGCGGCTCGCCGTTGCCCTCCTGGTCCTTCTCCTGGATCTCCTCCTCCTCGACTCCGGCAGCCTCACCGCCACCGTCGCCCTCGCCGCCACCGCGGCGGCCGGGTCCGCGCTCGCCGCCTGCTCGCTGCTCGCCGCGCGCTGCGCACCCGCCGTGCCGCCCACCCGGGTGCGTACGGCCATCCGCGACCGGGACCGGCGTACGGCCTTCCTGCCGCAACGCGACCCCGATGCCAGGGGGCGCACCCGTCCCCGAGCGCCCGGACACGCCCTCCCGACGGCCGTCGCGTAGGGGCTCATCCGCACAGCTGACCCCGCGCGGGTCGTCATGCCGCCATTCCGATTTCCGGCACGACGAGACCCCCGGAGGGCTCACCCATGTCCGTTTTCGCCGACCTGGTCCAGCACCTGGCCGACCTGCTCCAGCCGCTCTTCCACAACTCCGCGGCCGCCGCCGCGATCGTCCTGTTCACCGCGCTCGTACGGCTGCTCGTGCACCCGCTGTCCCGGGCCGCCGCGCGCGGCGCACGTGCCCGGGCCGCGCTCCAGCCCCGGATCGCCGAGCTGCGCAAGAAGCACCGGAACAACCCCGAGAAGCTCCAGAAGGCGGTGCTCGAACTGCACACCGAGGAGAAGGTGTCGCCGCTGTCGGGCATCCTGCCGAGCCTGCTGCAGCTGCCCGCCTTCTTCCTGCTCTACCACCTCTTCTCCGCGTCGGAGATCGGCGGCCGGACCAACGAGCTGCTCACCCACACCCTGCTGTCCGCGCCCCTCGGCGACCGGTGGCTCGACGCGCTGACCGCGGGAGGGACGGCCTGGCTCGTGTACGTCGGGCTGTTCGCCCTCGTCGCGGGCGTCGCCTTCTTCAACTACCGCCAAACGAAGACGACCATGGCCGGCAGCGCGCCGATGGACACCCCGGGTGCCGGGGCGATCACCGCGGTGATGCCGTTCATGTCCTTCTTCACGCTGGTCACGGTGGCGGTCGTGCCGCTCGCGGCGGCGCTGTACGTCGTCACGAGTACGACGTGGAGTGCGGTGGAGCGGGCCGTGCTCTATCCGTGACCCCGTACCTACGGTCCAGTACGTGAACCGGGTATTGCGGACTGGACCCGCAGCTTGGAGGATCGACCAGTCCTCCGATGGCTGCACACATCGGCGGGCGACCGCGATCGAGGGAGATTGTGATCATGAAGCTGCTGCGAGTCGGTACGGCGGGAGCGGAGACGCCCGCGCTGCTCGACGCCGACGGGGTCCTGCGGGACCTGTCCGGAGTCGTGCCGGACATCGACGGCGCGCTGCTCGCCGACGAGGAAGCGCTGGCCCGAATCCGTGCGGTCGCGGTCGCCGGTGAGCTGCCGGTGCTGGACGCCACCGGGCTGCGCGTAGGGCCGCCGCTGGGCCGGATCGGCAAGATCGTGTGCATCGGGCTGAACTACCACGACCACGCCCGTGAGACCGGGGCCGAGCCGCCCGCCGAGCCGGTCGTCTTCTTCAAGGCCCCGGACACGGTCGTGGGGCCGAACGACACCGTGCTGGTGCCTCGCGGGTCGGTGAAGACCGACTGGGAGGTCGAGCTGGCGGTCGTCATCGGGCGTACGGCGCGGTATGTCGAGTCCGCGGAGGCGGCGCTCGGGCATGTCGGCGGGTACGCGGTGGCGCACGACGTGTCCGAGCGGGAGTTCCAGATCGAGCGGGGCGGCACCTGGGACAAGGGGAAGAACTGCGAGACGTTCAACCCGCTGGGTCCCTGGCTGGTGACGGCCGACGAGGTGCCCGACCCGCAGAACCTCTCGCTCAAACTGTGGGTCAACGGCGAGCTGAAGCAGGACGGGACGACGGCCGAGCAGATCTTCCCGGTCGGGGAAGTCGTGCGGTACGTCAGCCAGTTCATGACCCTGTACCCCGGCGACGTCATCAACACCGGGACGCCGGCCGGGGTGGCACTGGGCGCTCCCGACCCGAAGCCGTTCCTGCGGGCCGGGGACGTCGTCGAGCTGGAGATCGAGGGGCTGGGGCGGCAGCGTCAGGAGTTCAAGGACGCGTAGTCGCTCCGCTGGGTGAGCCGTCACAGGCGGTTGATCGGCTGCGGCGCCGTCGTGGCCGGTCGCGCAGTTCCCCGCGCCCCTTCGGGGCGCGACCGCAGCAGCGCCGCGGCCAGCCAGATCAGGATGACGCCCACCGTCACGTGCAGGGCGCTGCCGAGCAGCGAGTCCGGCAGGGCGGTGACGAAGGCGAACAGCGGGACGACGACCGCGTACCCCCACGACGGCACCCTCGGGAACACCCGCGCCCGCAGCAGGGCCGCGCCGAACAGGGCGCAGCCCACGGCGAAGACGGCCGCCGAACCGATCAGGGCCGGGACGGTGGGGCCGGTGAGGGTGTCCTCGATGACCTTCTCGTCGAAGTAGAACAGGACGAGGTTCCCGGCGAAGGCGGCCCCGCCGAACAGGCCGAGGCCGATCAGGTTGACGGTGTAGGCCGTCTCCCCGAAGCGGCCCGTGGCCGGGGCCTGCCGCAGGTGCAGCGCGGTGAGCAGGGGGAGGGCGAGTGCGGGGGAGAGGGCGAGCAGGAAACTGGTCGCGGCGGTCTCTCCGGTGAACGCCTCGATCAGGCCCGGCAGGGCGATCAGCAGGCCGGACAGGGTTCCGCAGAGTGCGGCGGTGCGCGGGGAGAGCGAGGACATGCTGTCCACCTCCGTTTGCTCGGACGGCAATCGACGCGGGAAACGTAGGCGTCGGCCGGTTCCCGCGGGGAGGTGAAGAGCGGCGACTTCGGCTGCCGGGCGGCACCATCTGCCGGACGGGGTACGGCCGTTCGGCATGTGCCGGTCGGCCACATTCCGGGGCCGGGCACCGGCGGGGCCACCGGCGCGGGGCTAGCCTGGCGGGGGTGGAGGGGGTGCGGGCATGGGGGAGTACGTGCCGGTGCGGTGGGTTGCGCCGCTGCTGTACGGCGCCGTGCTGGTCGCCGGCCTTGTGGCGGCCGGTCCGGGGGACGGCCCCGCTGTGTGGCGGACGACCGGATTCGTCGTCGCCCTCGGGGCGCTGTTCGCCGTCGATTCGGTACGGGGTGGGCGGCTGCCGGTCCTCCTTTCGCGCGGCGCGCTGATCGGCGCGGTCGTCCTCCTCGACGCCTCGGGGCTGGCCCAAGTCCTGTTCGTCCTCCTGCCGTTCACCGCCTACTTCGCCTACGGCCGTGGCGTCGCGCTGGCGCTCGGCGGACTGTGTCTGGCCGGGGCGCTCGTCGGGTACGTACTGACCGCGCCCGGCTGGTACCGGGACGTGGAGCGTGTCTCCGACCTGCTGATGCTCTTCGTCGGTCTGGTGCTGGCGGTCGCGATGGCGGCCGTTGCCGTCGGCGAACAGCGGGCCCGGCGGGAGGCGGAGAAGTACGCGGCCCGGGTCGCGGAGCTGTCCGCGGCGGCCGAGCGGAACCGGGTGGCCCGGGACATCCACGACAGCCTCGGCCACCATCTCACCGCGATGTCCGTGCAGTTGGAGATGGCGGCCGAGTTCCGCGCCCTCGACCCCGATGCGGCTCAGCGTGCGCTGGGCGAGGCCCGGCGGTCGGTGTCGCTCGCGCTCGGGGACGTACGGCGGTCCGTGCGGGCGTTGCGCGACGAGGCGGCGCGGCGGCCTGTGCTGGCCGACGAACTCGCCGGGCTGGCCCGGGGGGACGGAGCGGCCGGGCCGCGGATCGTCGTCGAGGTGAGCGGGGACGAGTCGGGCTACGGTACGGCGGAACTCACCGCCCTCCACCGGGCCGCGCAGGAGGGTGTCACGAACGCGCGCCGGCATGCGGGGGCGTCTCGGGTGACGGTGACGCTTCGGCTGGCGGAGGACGGGGCTCGGCTTGTCGTGGCGGACGACGGTTGCGGGTTTGCTCCGCAGGAGGTGGCGGGGGGCTTTGGGCTGGCGGGGATGCGGGAACGGGTGCAGCTGGTCGCCGGGCGAGTGGACGTCGACAGTGGGCGGGGCGCCGGGACTCGGGTGGTCGTGACTGTGCCTCGGGGAGGGGTGGGGGTGTGAGGGGTGGGTGTGCTTGCCCGGTGCTTGCGGGTACTGCCGGTTGCACTGGCCGGGGGTGGGTCGCGCATCCCGGCGCTATCGGGGTGCCGCCTCTCTTTGGCAGCGGGGCCGCCCTAGGCGGCACTCATGCCCGCAGGTTGGGCGGCTGCAATGGTGGCGCATCGTGAGTGGTGGGGAGACCGGGGTGGAACCCGACGTGCGCGTGCTCGTTGTGGATGATCAGCGGCTTATTCGGGACGGCATCGCGTCGTTGCTGTCCGTGCGGGCCGGGATCGCTGTCGTGGGGACGGCCGTGGACGGGCGGGATGCCGTCGCGAAGGCGGTCGAGCTGCGGCCGGACGTCGTGCTGATGGACGTGCGGATGCCGGAGGTGGACGGTGTCGAGGCCGTCGCCGTGCTGCGCGGCAGGGCGCCCGAGTGCAGGGTCGTGATGCTGACGACCTTCGATGACGAGGAGTACGTCGTTCAGGCGTTGCGCGCCGGTGCGAGTGGCTATCTGCTCAAGGATCTGCCCGCCGAGGAGCTCGCGCAGGCGGTCCGCCTGGCGCATGCCGGTGTCACCCAGCTCGACTCCTCCGTGGCCCGCCGTCTTACCGCCGCTCTGCCCGACCCCGGTGTGCGCGCGGCGCCGCCCGGACCCGCGGTCGCGCTGAGCCCGCGGGAGATCGACATCCTGCGGCTCGTGGCGCACGGCCACACCAACCGGGAGATCGCGGCACGGCTCTTCCTGAGCGAGGGCACGGTCAAGAACCACGTCTCGCGCATCCTCAGCCGCCTCGCCCTGCGGGACCGTACCCAGGCCGCGGTCCGCGCCCGCGACCTGGGACTGCTGTGACTGCTGTAGGCCCTACAGCTCCTGGGACTTGCCCAGGAACTCCTCCAGCGCCTCCACCACGAACCGGTGGTCCTCCAGCTGCGGCAGACCGCTCACCGTCACCGAGCCGATCACGCCCACGTCCTCGACGGCGATCGGGAACGAACCACCATGCGCGGCGTATGTGTCGACGTCCAGCCGGGACGACTCCTCGAACGTCGTGCCCTTGGCCCGGAAGCGGGCGCCGACCAGGTACGACGAGGCGCCGTAGCGTTCGACGACGCGGCGCTTGCGGGCGATCCAGGCGTCGTTGTCGGGGGTCGAGCCGGGCAGGGCGGCGTGGAAGAGCTGCTGGCCGGCGCGGTGGATGTCGATGGCGACGGGCGCCTGGCGCTCCCGGGCCAGCTGGACCAGGAGGAAGCCCAGCGACCACGCGTCGTCGTGGGTGAACCGGCGGAAGACCAGGCGGCGTTCCTGGGCCTCCAGCTCCTCGATGGTCGGGGTGATCTCCGGGGTGAACTTCGGGCTGATCCCGTTGTTGTGCGTCACAGCGTCACCACCACTCCGTCGCGGGCCGAACGGCGGGCCGCCTCCAGTACGTCGAGGGCGGCGGCCGCCTCCAGGGCGGTCACCGGATTGGCGCCGCCGTCGGTAATGGCCCTGGCCACGGCCGCATAGTACGCGGGGTAATCGCCCGGAAGGGTCGGTTCTGGGCGCCCGCCGCCGGTCAGCGGGGACTCGCCGGAGCCGACGCGGCCCCACAGCGACTCGGGTTCCGTGCCCCAGTCGGCGCCGGGAAGCAGGCCCTCGCGCAGGGCGGCCTCCTGCGGGTCGAGGCCGTACTTGACGTAGCCCGCCCGGGAGCCGAGCACGCGGAAGCGGGGGCCGAGCTGGGCGGTCGTGGCGGAGACGTAGAGGTGGGAGCGGACGCCGCCGGTGTGCGTGATGGCGATGAAAGTGTCGTCGTCGGTCTCGGCGCCGGGGCGGCGGACGTTCGACTCGGCGTAGACGGAGGCGGCCGGGCCGAAGAGGACGAGGGCCTGGTCGACGACGTGGCTGCCGAGGTCGTAGAGCAGACCTCCGATCTCTGCGGGGTCGCCGGACTCCCGCCAGCCGCCCTTGAGTTGCGGGCGCCAGCGCTCGAAGCGGGACTCGAAGCGGTAGACGTCGCCGAGCTCGCCGTCCGCCATCAGCTTGCGGAGCGTCAGGAAGTCGTTGTCCCAGCGGCGGTTCTGGAAGACGGAGAGGAGCAGGCCGCGTTCGTCGGCCAGCGCCGCCAGTTCGCGCGCCTCGGCGGCCGTGCCCGCGACCGGCTTGTCGACGACGACCGGGAGGCCGGCCTTGAGGGCGGTGGTGGCGAGCGGGACGTGGGTCTTGTTGGGGGACGCGATGACGATCAGGTCGAGGTCGTCGCCCGCCCGCTCGAAGAGCTCGTCGGGGGCCGCGGCGACGCGCACGTCCGGGAACCCGGCGCGGGCCTGCTCCTGCCGCTCCGGGTTGGAGGTGACCACCGTGTCCAGGGCGAGGCCCTCGGTGGCGGCGATCAGCGGGGCGTGGAAGACGGAGCCCGCGAGGCCGTAGCCGATCAGGCCCACACGGAGGGAGGTACCAGTCATGAGCTCTACTTTCGCAACGCTGTTGCCAAAGTGCAAGCGGCGGGGAGAATGGGGGGCGTGAGCAGCACGAAAGGCGTGAGCAGTACGAAGGGCGTGAGCAGTACGAAGGGCGTGACCCAGGGCGTGAACCTGCCGGCGTTGCGCAGCCACAACACCGCGCTGGTCCTTGACCTGCTGCGGGCGGCCGGGCCGGACGGGATCAGCCGGCTGGAGGTGGCCGAGCGGATCGGGCTGACCCCGCAGGCCGTCAGCAAGATCACCGCGCGGTTGCGGGCGGAGGGGCTGGCGGCGGAGGCGGGGCGGCGGGCCTCGACGGGCGGCAAGCCGCGGACCGCGCTGCGGCTGGTGCCGGAGGCCGGGCATGCGGTGGGCGTGCATCTGGACCGGGACGCGCTGCGGGCTGTGCTGGTCGATCTGACGGGCGCGGTTGTCGCGGAGCGCGACGCTGAGCTGGACCTGGGGGCGGGGCAGGCGGCCGTCGTCGACGGTGTCGTACGGGAGGTGACGGCGCTGGTGGCGCAGTGCGCCGTCGGGACCCTTCTCGGAGTGGGCGTCGGACTGCCGGGCCCGCTCGACCACACCCGGGGCGTCCTGCACCGGGTCACCGGCTTCCCCGAGTGGGACGGCTTCCCGCTGCGGGAGGCACTGGAGGAGGCCCTTGGGCTCGGGGTGCCGGTCGTGGTCGACAAGGACACCAACGCGGCGGCGCTCGGACTGGCCGTGGCCGGGGACGCGGGGGAGTCCTTCGCGTATCTGCACTTCGGTGCGGGGCTGGGTGGCGGGCTCGTCCTCGGCGGTGTCGTCCGACGCGGGGCCCGGACCGGGGCGGGGGAATTCGGACATCAGGTGGTCCAGCTGGACGGGCCGCTGTGCGAGTGCGGCAACCGGGGCTGCGTGGAGGCGCTGTGCCTGGCCGCGGTCGGGCGCGGGGACTTCGAGGAGGCGGCGCGCGTGCTGGGCACCGGTGCCGGGAACCTCGTCGCGCTGCTGGACATCGACGTGGTCCTGCTGGGCGGCCGTACGGTGGCCGACCGACCGGAGTGCTTCGTACGGGGTACGGCGACCGTCCTTGAGCAACGCGCCCGGCGCGTCGGTGAGGAGCCGGTGCCGGTGCGGATTGCTCCCGGCGGGGGGCGGGAGGTGGCGGAGGGCGCGGCCCAGTTGCTGCTGGCGCCGTTGTTCGGGCGGGGGGAGGGGTGACGCCCCGAAAGGGGCGCGGGGAACTGCGCGACCAGCCCCCACGCACCCGCAGCTTTGCGCCGGCGTGGGGGTGGGTCGCGCAGCCCGGCGCTAACGGGGTGCCGCCTCTCTTTGGCAGCGGGGCCGCCCTAGGCGGCACTCATGCCCGCAGGTTGGGCGGCTTTGTCGGCACCTGTCGGCGCCGGTCCGCATCATCCAGCCCGTCCGGCGTTTTGAGGACGAGGCCGTTCAGGCCGATCGGGGGTCCAGGGGGCGGAGCCAGGGGCGGCGGGGGCGTAAAACTCCGCGTCCGATCGGGCGGAAACCGGACTCCCGCCGGAGCGGCTCCACCCCACCCCCCACCCCCTCCGGCATGGTCATGTGTTCATGCGACTGTGCCCGCCCACGCCCGTGTCCCTCCCCCTCGCCGCAGCCGCCGCCCTTCTCTTAGCGCCGCCGGCCGCGCAGGCCGCCGTGCCACCGGCCACGCACGCCGCCGCCCCCGCCCCACCGACCGCCACCTGCGCCACCCCCACCAACCCCACCAACCCCACCTTCCCCCTAACCACCCGCCTCCACAGCGGCCCGAAAACCTACGAGGCAGGCGGCGGATACGGCACCTGGTACCTGGACCTGACCAACACCACCACCCAGACCTGCCGCAACGTCCACCCCGTAGTCGTCCTCGTCGACGAGCGCCACGCCCTGCGCCCCGCCCAACCCCGCCTGGAGTACTACGCGGGCGACACCCCGCAGCCCCACCCCGTCCGCTTCGAGACCACCGACGCGGACGAACTCGTAGGCGCCCTCGCGCACGGCCTCACCGTCGGCCCCCGCGAGACCCTCACCGTGAAGCTGCGTCTCGCCGTCACCTCCGACGCCGTGCCCAACCGGGTCACCGCCAACGCGGCCGTCGTACAGCGCCACGACGACGACGGCGACTGGATCGGCCAGTCCAACGACTACCGCTTCGACATCGACGCCGACGAGGACCCCGACACCGCCACCGATTCCACCACCGACCCCACCACCCCGCCCTTCCCCCTCCCCGACGAACTCGCCCGCACCGGCACCCCCGTCACCGCCCTCGTCACCGCCCTCGCCCTGCTGCTCACCACCACCGGCACCTTGCTGCTCGCGCGGAGGCGGCGCTGAGTCCGCCGGGAGCGTCTGAAACGATCCTCGTGTGGACTACCCGAACGACCAGGCCCCCGGCGCCCCCGTTCGCTCCGGCATCCCGGAGCACGGCCGTATCCCGAAGTACTACGCGGTCAAGGCGCGCATCGACCGCCTGGTGGCGGACCTCCCCGAGGGCAGCGCGATCCCGACCGAGCGCGACCTCGCCGAGGAGTACGACGTCGCCCGCGAGACCGTCCGGCAGGCGCTGCGCGAGCTGGTGCTGGAGGGCAAGCTGCGGCGCCAAGGGCGCGGGACGGTCGTTGCCGGGCCCAAGCTCGAACAGCCCCTCTCCCTCGCCAGCTACACCGAGGGCGTACGGCGGCAGGGGCGCACCCCGGGCCGTACCCTCGTCACCCTCGACCGCTTCCCCTGTCCGGACGCCCTCGCCGCCGAGACCGGGCTGACCCGCGGCGAGCCCGTGTGGCACCTGGAGCGCGTACTGCTCGCGGACGACGAGCGGGTCGGCCTGGAGAGCACCTACGTGGCCGTGGCCCGCGTGCCGCGCCTGGACAGCGACTTCGACCCGGACTCCTCCTTCTACGCCTATCTCCACTCCCAGGGCATGGCCTTCGGCGACGCCGACGAGCGCATCGAGACCGTGCTCGCCACCCCGCGCGAGGCCCTGCTCATCGGCACCCCGCCGGCCCTGCCGATGCTGCTCCTGCACCGCGTCTCGCGGGACACGGCCGGGCGGCCGCTGGAGCGGGTGCGGACGTTGTACCGGGGGGACCGCTTCTCCTTCACCACACATCTGCGCGGCTGAAAGTCGACCGATTCGCGAGCCCCGTCTCATCACGAAAAGATAACGGGTCTAGCCCAAACGTGATGGCTCGTTCACGCTCTCGTTGGCAGCCGGACCTTTCCGGTTCCCCGAGTCCGAGGAGCGTTGCCGCCGTGAGAGTGATAGTCGTCGGAGCCGGCGTGGTGGGCACCATGCACGCCTGGCATGCAGTGGAACGCGGCCATGAGGTCGTACAGATCGAGCGCGAGACGGAGGCTCGCGGCGCCTCGCTGCGCAACTTCGGCCAGATCTGGGTCAGTGGTCGCGCGGGTGGCGAGGAGCTCGAAACCGCCCTGCGGGCAAGGGAGTTGTGGGAGGGGATCGGCGCCCGGGTGCCGAAGCTCGGCTTCCGGGCCAACGGCTCCCTCACCCCCGTACGCGGCGACCTCGAACTTGCCGTCGCCGAGGCCGCCGTGGCCCGCGAGGACGCCGCCGCCCGTGGCCACAAGCTGCTCACGCCGGCCGAGGCGCGCGCCCTGAACCCCGCCCTGCGTGGCGAGTTCACCGCCGCCCTGTACTGCGAGCGGGACGCGGCCGTGGAGCCCCGCACGGCTCAACTCGCCCTGCGTGAGGAGCTGCTGAAGTCCCCGCGCTACACCTTCCTCCCCGGCCGTGAGGTCCGCGAGGTCGTCGGTGAGGGTGCCGTCCGCGACGACCACGGCGATGTGCACACCGGGGATGTCGTCCTGCTGTGCACCGGCGCCTGGCTCGGCGGGCTCGTCCGCGAACTGGCCGGCCCCGAACTGCCCGTACGCCGCGTCCGCCTCCAGATGATGCAGACCGACCCGCTGGGCGAGCCGCTCACCACCTCGGTCGCCGACGCCGACAGCTTCCGCTACTACCCGGCGTACGCCTCGAAGGCCCTGGACGCCCTCAACTCCGGTCAGCCGCAGCCCGACACGGCCGCCCGGCACGCGATGCAGCTGCTCATGGTCCAGCGCGCCGACGGCGGACTGACCATCGGCGACACCCACGAGTACGAGCACCCCTTCGCCTTCGACACCCTCGAAGACCCCTACGACCACCTCACCGGGGTCGTCGAATCCCTCCTCGGCCGCCCGCTGCCGAAGGTCCGCCGCCGCTGGGCGGGGGTGTACGCGCAGTGCACCGACCCGGGCCGGGTCGTGCACCGGCAGCGGGTGCGCGACGGAGTGTGGCTGGTCACCGGGCCCGGCGGGCGCGGCATGACCTGCTCGCCCGCGATAGCCGAGACGACCGCGAACGAACTGGGCTGGTGAGCACCCCCATGGGCACCCACATGAGCACTGACAAGACCACCGACAAGACCACCGACATCCGACTCGTCGTCCTCGACATGGCCGGCACCACCGTCGCCGACGGCGGTCTCGTCGAGCAGGCGTTCGCGGCGGCGGCCCGGAGGTTGGGCGCGGACCCGGACGCGATGCTGGACCACGTCCGCGCCACCATGGGCGAGTCCAAGATCTCCGTCTTCCGGCACCTGTTCGGGGAGGAGGCGAGGGCCCAGCAGGCCAACAAGGCCTTCGAGGAGGCGTACGCCGCACTCGTCGACGGCGGCCGCGTCGCGGCGGTCCCCGGCGCGCGCGAGGCCGTCGAGGAGCTCAGGTCACAAGGCCGTACGGTCGTGTTGACCACCGGCTTCGCCCGCCCCACTCAGGACGCCATCCTGGCCGCGCTCGGCTGGCAGGACCTCGTCCCGCTGACGCTGTGCCCGGCCGACGCCGGGGGCCGCGGACGGCCGTACCCGGACATGGTCCTCGCCGCCTTCCTGCGCACCGCCGCGGCGGACAGCGTCCGGCAGATCGCGGTCGTCGGCGACACGTCCTACGACATGCTCAGCGGGGTTCGCGCGGGCGCGGGCGTCGTCGCGGGCGTCCTGACCGGCGCGCACGACGCGGAGGCGCTGCGGGCGGCCGGTGCCGGCCAAGTGCTCGGCAGCGTCGCGGAGTTGCCGGGAGCGCTGGCGTGAGCAGCGGCATCCGCTTCGACTCCGTGACCGTCGCCTACGACGGGAACGTCGTCCTCGACGCCCTCGACCTCACCGTCGCCCCCGGCGAGGTGATGGCGCTGCTCGGGCCGTCCGGATCCGGCAAGACCACCGCGCTGCGGGCGGTCGCCGGGTTCGTACGGCCCGCCTCCGGGCGGGTGTTCCTCGGCGACCGGGACGTCACCGGCCTGCCGCCGCACCGGCGGGGCATCGGGATGGTCGTCCAGCAGTACGCGCTGTTCCCGCACATGCGGGTCGAGGAGAACGTCGCCTTCGGACTGAAGGCCCGCAAGGTCGCCCGCGCCGAGATCCGCGGCCGGGTCGCCGAGGCGCTGGAGATGACCGGCATGGCGGCCTACGCCCGCCGCCACCCGCGCGAGCTGTCCGGCGGCCAGCAGCAGCGCGTCGCCATCGCGCGGGCGCTCGCCATCCGGCCTGCCGTGCTGCTGCTGGACGAACCCCTGTCCGCCCTCGACGCCCGGCTCCGCTCCGGCATGCTCGCCGAACTCGCCCGGCTGCACCGCGAGTTGCCCGACGTGTCGATCCTTTACGTCACCCACGACCAGGTCGAGGCGCTCACCCTGGCCGACCGGATCGCCGTGATGGACAGCGCCCGGTTGCAGGCCTGCGGGACGCCGAGGGAGCTGTACCGGTCCCCGGCCAACGAGTTCACGGCGTCCTTCGTCGGCAACGCCAACCTGCTCCCGGTGACCGTGAGTTCGGGCGGGGTGGCCTTCGCCGGCGCCGAGCTGAAGGTGGACACGACGGGCGCCGCGAAGGGCGCGCGGGCCACGCTCTGCGTACGGCCGCACCTCATCGGCGTAGGCGACGGGCCCAACCGGCTCTCCGGGACCGTACGGGAGATCCAGTGGCGTGGCGCCACCCACCGCCTGTACGTCGAGGTCGACGGCCACCGCATCATGACCGACCTGCGGGAACTGAAGGACCCGCCCGCCCTCGGCGACACGGTGAGCCTGCACTTCTCCCCGGAGGACGCCGTACTGCTGACCGCCGGAGTCACTCATGACTAGGCGACTGCTGTGGGCTGTCCCGCCCGTCGCCCTCCTCGCCCTCTTCTTCCTCTACCCCCTCGCCCTCGTCGTCGAGCAGTCCCTCAAGCCCGACACCGGCGGCACCTCCCTCACGCCGTACGCCGACGTCTTCGCCTCCGAGGCCTTCCGTGAGGCCCTGTGGACGACCGTGTGGCTGGCCGTCGCCGCCACCGCCGGCTGTCTGGTCCTCGGCTTCCTGCTGGCGCTGGTCATCGCCTTCGTCCCGTTCCCCGGGGCCCGCGCGGTCGCACGCTTCGTGGACGTCTTCCTGTCCTTCCCGTCCTTCCTGATCACCCTCGCCCTGCTGTTCGTCTACGGCACGGTCGGCATGGCCAACGGGCTGTGGACGGACGTCACCGGGACCGCCGAGGGACCCTTCCGGTTCCTCACCACGCCCTGGGGCGTGCTCCTCGCCGAGATCACGTACTTCACACCGTTCGTGATGCGCCCGCTGCTCGCCGCCTTCGCCCAGCTCGACACCGCGCAGCTGGAGGCGGCCGGTTCGCTCGGCGCGCGGGCGCCAAGGATCGTCCGGCGGATCATCCTGCCCGAGGCGCTGCCCGCGCTCGCGGCCGGCGGCAGCCTCGTCCTGGTGCTCTGCCTCAACGAGTTCGGCATCGTGCTGTTCACCGGCGCCAAGGGCGTCACCACACTGCCCACGCTCGTCTACAGCAAGGCGATCCTGGAGTCCGACTACCCGGGCGCCTGTGTGGTCGCCGTCGTCAACGTCCTGATCTCCGTGGGCCTGTACGGCCTGTACCGGGTGGTGAGCCGTCGTGCTGGTGCATAGCCGCGGGGCCAGGTGGGCCGTATGGGCCCTGTTCCTCCTGCTCTTCCTGCCGCTGTTCGCGCTGCCCCTGCTGGTGGTGGTGGGCGCCTCCTTCGCCACCCACTGGTCGAGCGTGCTGCCGTCGGACTTCACCACCGAGCACTACGCGGCCGCCACCCGCGGCGAGGCCCTCCAGGCGCTCACCACCAGCCTGGTCACGGCCGCCGCCGCGAGCCTGCTCGCCCTCGCCGCCGGCACCTGGGCCGCGCTCGCCGCGGCCGCCCTCGGCCGGCGCGGGCGGCGACTGCTCGACGCCCTGTTCGTGCTGCCGCTCGCGGTGCCCTCCGTGGTCGTCGGGCTCGCGGTGCTGGTCGCCTTCTCCCAGCCGCCGATGCTGCTCAACGGCACCCGGTGGATCGTGATCGTCGCGCACACCGTGCTGGTCACCGCCTTCGCCCACCAGTCGGTGTCGGCCGCGCTGACCCGGCTCGACCCCGCCTACGAGCAGGCCGCCGCCTCGCTCGGGGCACGCCCCTCCTACGTGCTGTGGCGGGTGAAACTGCCTCTGCTGCTGCCCTCCCTGTCCGCCGCGGCCGGCCTCTGCTTCGCCCTGTCCATGGGCGAGTTGAGCGCCACGATGATGCTCTATCCGCCCGACTGGACCCCGCTTCCGGTCCTGATCTACGCGGCCACCGACCGCGGCGCCCTCTTCACCGGCTCCGCCCTCGCCGTGGTCCTCATGACGGCGACCCTGCTGGTCCTGCTCGTCGTCTCCCGCGTACGCACCAAAGCCTCCTACCGCTGATCAACCACCCCTGCCGAGCAAGGAGTTCACCTCGCCATGCCCAGAAACCGCCGCACGCTCGCCGTAGCCCTCGCCCTGGTCGCCACCCCCGCACTGTCCGCCTGCGGCGGCGACTCCGCCGCCTCCGACGAGAAGGTCGTCACCGTCTACAGCGCCGACGGTCTCAAGGGCGAGAACGGCGACGGCTGGTACGACCAGGTCTTCGCCGACTTCGAGAAGGAGACCGGCATTAAGGTCGAGTACGTGGAGGGCGGCTCCGGCGAGATGGTGCAGCGCGCCGTCCGCGAGAAGAGCAACGCCCAGGCCGACGTGCTGGTCACGCTGCCGCCGTTCATCCAGCAGGCCGACGGCAAGGGACTCCTCCAGAAGTACGTCCCCGCCGGCGCCGACCAGGTGAGCGGGGCCGACAAGTCCGCCGACGGGACGTGGACCTCTGTCGTCAACAACTACTTCGGGTTCATCTACAACAAGAAGGAGCTGGCCGAGGCGCCCACCACCTGGGAGGAGCTGCTGGACGCCAAGTACAAGAACAAGCTCCAGTACTCGACCCCGGGTGTCGCCGGTGACGGCACGGCCGTCCTCATCAAGGCGATGCACGACTTCGGCGGCGAGGAGGCCGCCCTGGAGTATCTCGGCGAGCTCCAGTCCAACAACGTCGGCCCCTCCGCCTCCACCGGCAAGCTCGCGCCCAAGGTCGACAAGGGCGAACTCCTCGTCGCCAACGGCGATGTGCAGATGAACTACGCCCAGTCCAAGGACATGCCGAACCTCGGGATCTGGTTCCCGGCGAAGGAGGGCGGCGAGCCGACGACGTTCGCGCTGCCGTACGCGGCCGGTCTGGTGACGGACGCCCCGCATTCGGAGAACGGCAGGAAGCTTCTCGACTACATGCTCAGCCGCACCGCGCAGCAGCAGGTCAGCGAGATCGGGGGCGGATTCGCGGCCCGCGAGGACGTGAAGGCGTTCGACGCCGACGCGATCGCCCTCACCAAGCTCATGGACGGCGTCGAGATCTTCGAGCCGGACTGGGACGCCATCGAGAAGAACCTGACGGAGCACGTGGACAACTGGAAGTCGGCGACAGGCAGCTGACCTGGCTCGCGGCACCCCAGCGACCCAACCCTTCACCTCCCGGAGGAACACGTGACGTCTCAACCCACCCGCCGTACCGTGCTCGCCGCCACCGGGGCCGGAGCCGCAGCCCTCGCGCTCGGCACGTCCGCGGCGCACGCCGTGCCGACGCTGCCGGGCGGCACCAGCAAGGACAAGGTCCTCGTCATCGGCATGGACGGTCTGCGCCACGACCGGATCGCCGCCGCCAACGCCCCGCACCTGAAGGCCATGATGAGCGAGGGGACCTTCGGCACCTCCCTGCTGTACGCCAACCCCATGGCCGCCACCTCCTCAGGACCCGGCTGGTCGACCATCTCCACCGGCGTCTGGCCCGACAAGCACGGAGTCAAGGACAACACCTTCACCGGCAAGAAGTACGGCCAGTACCCCGGCTTCCTCGCCCGCCTCGCGCAGGTCAGGCCGGAGCTGTCCACGTACGCCGCCGTCGACTGGAAGCCCCTCGACACCCAGGGCACCGTCACCCCCGGCGCCGACGCCAAGCTGGTCCTCGACGGCGACGCCGACGGATACACCGGCCACGACGCCACCATCGCCGGCGAGGCCGAGGCCGTCCTGCGCGACCAGAACCCGGACGTCGTCTTCGTCTACTTCGGCCAGTCGGACATCGTCGGCCACAACTCCGGCGCGGGCAGCCAGGCTTACCTCGACCAGATCGCCGTACAGGACGCGTTCGTCGGCAGACTCCGCGCCGCGATCAAGGCCCGGCCCGGCTACTCCACCGAGCGCTGGACCGTCATCGTCACCACCGACCACGGCCACCTCGACGCGGGCGGCCACGGAGGGTCCGCGATCGAGGAGCGGCGTACCTTCGTCCTCGCCACCGGCCCCGGTATCGCCGCCGGTGCCCGCCCCGTCGACACCCGGCTCGTGGATGTCGTACCCACTGTCCTCAAGCAGCTCGGGATCACCGTCGATCCCGCCTGGGGGCTGGACGGCAAGCCGATCCAGGAGCGCTCCACCGATCCCTTCGACGCGCTCACCCTGTCCACCCGCACCGACGAGACGGGCATCCCGTCGACCGTCCTCGGCTACACGCACACCCCGCCCAGCGGCTGGTCGGTCATCAACAGCGCCATGGGGACCGGCGGGGTGACCGAGTGGCGCGGCTGGTCCTTCGCCACCGACGAGTTCTGGTCCCGCACCCAGCGCGACCAGTCCCGTGAACTCAACGTCCGCGCCCGCGGGGTCTTCGCCGTCGCCGACTCCGACGAGTGGTCGGACAAGACGTTCTCCGGCAGTTACGACACCACCCTGGTGACGCCCGCCCACGACGTCACCGGCAAGAGCACGGTCCGGCTGGACTTCGTCACCCTCTACCGTCAGGAAGGCGCCCAGACCGCCCAGATCCTCGCCTCCTTCAACGGCGGCACCCCGATCCTCGTCAAGAGCTACACCTCCGACGTCATCTCCCAGCCGCAGTCCCTCTCCGTACCCGTCCCCGCCGGCGCCTCCACCGTGAGCTTCCGCTTCCGCTACACCGGGTCCAACAACTGGTACTGGGTGATCGACGGGGTCAATGTGACGACTTCCTGATTACGCTGGGGGCGTCGGTACGCCGTGGTTCCGGCGCCCCCGCTCAAGCCCGTACGCACGCAGGAGTCACCAGCACATGGCAGACCGCAAGCCCATCGAGTCATGGCTCACCGACATGGACGGAGTGCTCATTCACGAGGGCGTGCCGATCCCCGGCGCCGACGCCTTCCTGAAGAGGCTGCGCGAGTCCGGCAAGCCGTTCCTGGTCCTCACCAACAACTCCATCTACACCCCGCGCGACCTGCACGCCCGGCTGCGGCGCATGGGCCTGGACGTGCCGGTGGAGTCCATCTGGACCTCGGCCCTGGCCACCGCCCAGTTCCTGGACGACCAGCGGCCCGGCGGCACGGCGTACGTCATCGGCGAGGCCGGTCTGACCACCGCGCTGCACGACATCGGGTACGTCCTCACCGACCACGAGCCCGACTACGTCGTCCTCGGCGAGACCCGCACCTATTCCTTCGAGGCCATGACCAAGGCCGTCCGGCTCATCAACGACGGCGCCCGGTTCATCTGCACCAACCCCGACGAGACCGGCCCGTCCACCGAGGGCCCGCTCCCCGCGACCGGCGCTGTCGCCGCCCTCATCACCAAGGCGACCGGCAAGAAGCCGTACTTCGCGGGCAAGCCCAACCCGCTGATGATGCGCACCGGCCTGAACACCATCGGCGCCCACTCCGAGACCAGCGCCATGATCGGCGACCGGATGGACACCGACGTCCTGGCCGGCATCGAGGCCGGAATGCAGACCTTCCTGGTGCTCACCGGCCTGACCGCGCCCGAGCAGGTGGAGAACTTCCCCTACCGGCCGTCCAAGATCGTGGACTCCATCGCCGACCTCGTCGACCGGATCTGAAACCCCGCGACGCCGCAATACGACCCGTACGGAGCAGTCGGGCCCCGCTGAGGATGCGGGGCCCGGCCCGCAGGAGGAGCCTCCAAGGTATCTGGAGGTTCACGATGGGCTCACTGAAGGTCACTCTCTGTGCGGGCGCCGCGCTGGTCGCGGCCCTGCTCCCCCCGGCGGCACACGCGGCGGACGGAGGCGGCATCTCGGTGAGCCCCGCCTCCCCCGCCCCCGGCTCCGACATCGCACTGCGGGTCACGGGCTGCACCGAACGGACGGCCACCGCCGTCTCGGCGGCCTTCGTCGCCGACGTGACGCTCACCCTCACCGGCGCCGAAGGCGCCCTGGTCGGCGAGAGCCGGGTGCGCTCCTCGCTCAAGGCCGGCGGCTACGAGGTGAAGGTCACCTGCGGCAGCGCCGCGCACAAGGCCACGCTCACCGTCGCGGACAGGCCCTCCGCGCCCGCCTCGCCCGTCGCCCCCGTCAGCGCGGGCGGCGGCGGCACCGCGGCCCGCCTCGCCGCCACCGACGCCCGCACCACCGGACCCGGCACGGCACACGCGGTGACCGGCCTGGTCCTCGCCGGGGTCGCGGCAACGGCCGTGGCGCTCAGAAGCGCCCGCCGGAGCCGCGGGACGGACTGACCCGGTGAACGGCCGGCTGCTGACCGGCACGGCCTGGGCGGTGCTGCTGCTCGGGCTGTGGCTGTGGGGTCGGGAGGTCACCGACGTACGGCACGGGACATCCGCGCCGACCACCGGCGACATGGCGGCGGTGGGCCGCCCGCCCCAGGTCGAACTGCCGCCCGCGGCCCGCCCGTTGGACCGGGCCCGGCCGCAGCGCATCGACATCCCCGGCCTCGGCGTGCAGGCGCCCGTGGTGGCCCGCGGCCTGGACGGGCAGGGCGCGGTCGACCCGCCGCCCTTCGACCAGCCCGGCATCGTGGGCTGGTACGCGGCCGGCACCGCACCCGGCGCGGCCGGCCCCGCACCCGGCGCGGCCGGCCCCGCCCTGATGGTGGGGCACGTCGACACCGAGACCCGGCCCGCCGTCTTCTACAAGCTCAGCGCGCTCAAACCCGGCCAGCCGGTCCGGGTGATCCGCGACGACGGCACGGTCGCCGAGTTCACCGTCGACGACGTCCAGGTCGTCGCCCGCGACCGCTTCGACCCCGCGCAGGCCTACGGCGCCCGCGAACCCGGCCGCGCCGAACTGCGGCTGATCACCTGCGGCGGCACCTTCGACCGGGCGAGCCGCAGCTACACGGCGAACGTGGTGGTGTCGGCGTATCTGACCGGGACGGGTCTGTGAGGTCACCGTGCCCGGTCGACGGCCCGCTCCCCCCGAAACCGCCGACCGGGCTGGTCCTCAACCGCGCACGCACGGGCTGCGGGAGTAACCCGGCGACCGGCGCGGGAGGCCTTGGAAAGCCACTGTGGGAGGTGGTGACAGGCCGGGGGCTGGGGCCGTCTGAGAAGACTCTAGAACGGATGCGGTCCCCGGCCTAGAGGTCAATTGACGTCAAGTCCCAGGTTGGTTGCGCTGCGTCATCCGCACAGGTGGTAAGCCGTTCTACCGCTGCGGACCGGAGGCGCCGCCGCCCTGCCGCAGCTCGGCGTCGTCCGCGGACCGGTCGATGACCGAGCGGGCCACCTGGTCCAGCGGCAGCCGACGCCGCCGCGCGTACTGCCGCAGCACCATGAACGCCTGATCGGCCCCGGTCTGCCAGCGCTCGGCGAGCATCCCCTTGGCCTGCTCGATGCGCACCCTGCTGGACAGCGCCGCCTGCAACTGGCCCGCCAGGGTGCGGTACTGCGTGTACGTGCGGTGGTTCTGCAGCCCGACGGCCGCCGCGTCGGCCAGCGCCTGCGCCAGCCGCAGCTCCCCCGCGCTGCCGCCCGCGGAGTCGTCGGGCAGCGTCGGCGCGAACACGTTGAGCGCGCCGAGCAGCCGCTCCCGGCGGCGCAGCGGCACCGCGAAGGTAGCCGCGATGTCGTAGCGCAGCGCCCGCTCGGTGAAGGCCGGCCAGCGCGAACGCGCATGGGCGACCCGGATGGAGACCGGCTCGACCACCTTCCCGGTGCCGTAGCTGTCCAGGCAGGGCCCGCCGTCGGCCTGCGCCTGGAGCAGGTCGAGCGCGAGCTCGGCCTGGCCGCTGCTGCCGGCCAGCGACACCGTGCGGCCCTGCTCGATCAGCATGATCCCGACCGCCCGCGCGGCGAGCAGCTCCACGCAGCGGTCCGACACCTGCCGTAAGTAGTCGTCGGCGTCGAAGCCGTCGGTGAGTGTGTCCGAGGCCTCCAGCAGAGCCTCTGCCAGCCGGATCTCCCTCATGGTGTGGTGCATGGCCCCCGCCCTCGCCTTCGTCAGCAGCCGCTCCCGCACCGGCGCACCTACCCCCGCCCCCGGAGGTGTAACAGGTCTCCGACAAGGCACGGCCGATCTCGTGTGCCCCACGGCACGTATGTCAGGATTGAGCCTTGGAACAGTGCACCCAAGGGGGAGTTGGATGTACGGCAGCAGGGGGGCCCGCAGGGGGGCGACCGCGGTGGTGCTGGGGGCGGCACTGCTGATCGCGGGATGCTCCTCCTCGGACGACGGCGGCGACGAGCCGGATGACGCCGGCGCCGCCATCACCCAACAGCCCAAGGAGGTCGACCCGTTCTGGGTCAACCCGGGAGGAAACGCGGCCCAGCAGGTCGCCGACTACGAGAAGGCCGGCAAGGACGCGAACGCCGAACAGATCCGCAAGATCGCCGAGCAGCCGACCGGCGAGTGGATCGGCCCCGAGAACCCGGAGGACGAGGCCCGCGGCTTCACCGAGGCCGCCGACAAGGCGGGCCGCACGGCCCTGCTGGTCCTCTACAACATCCCGCACCGCGACTGCGGCCAGTACTCACAGGGCGGCGCCGCCGACGGCAACGCCTACCGGTCCTGGATCGACGGTGTGGCCAAGGGCATCGGCGACCGCTCGGCGACGGTCATCCTGGAACCGGACGCAGTCCTGCACCTGGTGGACGGCTGCACCCCGGACGAGTTCCACGAGGAGCGCTACGACCTCCTCAAGGGCGCCATCACCAAGCTCAAGTCGCTGCCGAACACCAAGGTGTACCTCGACGCGGGCAACGCCGGCTGGGGCCACCCCGACCAGATCTTCGAGCCGCTCCAGTGGGCGGGCATCGACCAGGCCGACGGCTTCTCGGTCAACGTCTCGAACTTCTACACCACCGAGTCCTCCGTCAAGTACGGCAAGGACCTCTCCGCCAAGGTCGGCAACAAGCCCTTCGTCATAGACACCAGCCGCAACGGCAACGGCCCCTACGAGGAGGGCGACCCGGGCGAGCGCTGGTGCAACCCGCCGGGCCGCGCCCTGGGCGAGACCCCGACGACGAAGACCGCGGACCCGCTCGTCGACGCCTACGTCTGGGTCAAGCGCCCGGGGGAGTCGGACGGGGAGTGCAAGGGGGGTCCGAAGGCGGGGGAGTGGTGGGCCGAGTACGCGCTCGGTCTCGCCAAGGCGTCCCAGTGACCATCCCCGCGCCCCGGGAGGGGCGCGGGGAGCCGTCCTAGGGGACCTGAACCCACTGTGCCTCCGACGGCACCCCCTGGTCGTCCACGGCGAACAGCATGTACCACCCGGCCTGAACAAGGTTCTTGTTCTTCGGCACCGTCACCGTGACCTTGTTCCCCTCCGTCTTGAAGTCCAGCGCGACGGACCGCTGGTCCACGTCCGTCACATGCGTGGCCGCGCTGGGACGGATCAGCCGCACCTTCTTGATGGACGCGGCGTGCTGCGAGGTGTACGTCCCCGACTCGCCGCGCTCGATGGACTGCTCGCCCCCGGACAGCGACGGCCGGGACCCCTGGTAGAGATACGGCGGCGTGTAGATCTCGATCCGCTGCTCGAACTTCCCCGGCTTGGTGTTTGCCTTGTCGCTGTAAAGCGAGTCCGACCCGAAGAACATGACCCGGCCGTCGGGCAGCAGAATCGACCCGGAGTGGTAGTTCCGCCCGACCAGCGGATCGGCGACCTGGTCGAGGGAGTTGCTGTCCGGGTGGTAGATCCGCGCCTCAAGAATGTTGGAGTCGCCGCGCCCGCGATAGTCCTCGGACCCGCCCGACACCAGCACGGTGTCGTCCGGCAGCACGGACGCCTGCGGATACCGCGTGCCCTTGTCCATCGACGGCCCGTCCACGAACTTCGGGTCGTCCGCCTTCAGATCGATGATCCGGGTCTTCTCGCTGGACAGCTTGGACTCACCGACGCCGCCACCGCCGATCACCATGTACTTCTCGTCCTGCGCCGGAGGCAGCAGCACGGTCCCGGACGTCTCCAGCTTGTCGGCGTCGCTCAGCCCCGGCAGCTTGGTGAACTTGTTGCTGTCCACGTCCCAGATGCCCGGGTCACGGCCCACGTCGTCAGGCCCGTAGCCCGCGTTCGACCCCGAGTAGAAGACCTTGCCGTTCTGCATCAGGAACAGCGCCGGATAGGTCGGGAACTGCCGGATCTTCTCCGTGTACGTCCACTTCTTGGTCTCGGGGTCGTAGAGCTCGTTCTTGCCCGGCACCAGCTGACCGATGTCGTCGAGCCCGGAGACGCTGAGGATCTTCCCGTCGCTCAGGGTGGTGAGCGTCGGGTACCAGCGGGCCTCCTTCATCGGGTCGACCTTGATGTACTTCTCGGCGACCGGGTCGAACTCGTAGGCGTCCCGGATGCCCTGGAAGTCCTTCTTGTCGAGGGCGAGCTTCTGCGCGATGCCGTACGTGTTGCGCGCGTCGGCACCTGACAGGCCCTGCACCCGGTAGTTGTCCTCGGTGCCGGTCTCGTACTTGGAGCCGCTCTGCTGCGCCTCGACGTAGATCCGGCCGAGGCCGGGGTCGTTGCGCAGGAACTCGCCGGTCGCCTTGTCGAAGACCTTCTTCGCGCGCGGCACCAGCACCGGGTCCTTGGAGACGAACGTCTTGCCGTTCTCCTTGCCGGTGAACTTGGTGCCCGCGGGCAGCGTGATCGGCTCGTCCGGGTTCTCGTTGTGGACGATCATCAGGCCGCCGGCCTTGGTGACATCGCCCTTGAGCTTCTCGTACCGCTTCGTACCGCCCGCGATCAGCAGATTGCCGTTCGCCAACTGCGTGTGGCCCGTGCAGAACAGGTCGCTCGGGGTCGGCACCTTCTTGATGGTGCCCTTGACCGGGTCCCAGATCCGGGTGTCGAACTTCTTCGCGTCGAAGTTGTCCTGGTTGTTGCCCGAGCCCGCGACGAGCAGCACCTTTCCGGTGCGCAGCAGCGCCGCGTGAATGGTGTTCTGCCGGTATTCCTCGGGGAAGTCGACGATCTCCCAGTGACCGTTGTCCGCTTTGTACTCGGGTCGGTTGATCTGGTACTGGTGGTATTTCTCGGTCCCGAAGCGGTAGAGCCACGGCCCGTTCATCCCGGCCAGCGCGAGCACCACCGCCGTGCCTATCGCGAGTCGACGGACACGGCGGCGGCCGGCCTGGTCTTTCATTCCTTACGTCCCCCAAGTCCACCCAGGGCGATCTGCATGGTCTGGTCGGTGCCGCCGCCCTGCGAGGCGGCCCAACTCGGCTTGTGCTGCGGGCTGTGGTGCGCGCCGGCCTGCGCCGGGAGCGGCTGCGCCTGGTGCGGCACCACCGGGGCGACCGCCTCCTGCGGCTCGGCGGCGACCGGCGGCTTCTTCTTCGCCTGCCGCAGCATGTGACGCCACGCGAAGACCGGCGTCGCGGTGATCAGCATGGCGAACGTCGCCCAGATGACCATCGCGGGGTGGGAGTGCCCGTACACGAAACCGGCGGCGATCGACGCGCCGAAGATCAGGATGAAGTACCAGTGGTAGCGGAAGGTCCCGAACCAGCGGTCGGGGCTGGCCGAGTCGCCCTTGGGGGTCACGACGAACTTGCTCTTGCGGCGCAGCACCGAGTCGATCAGCGCCTTGGCGTACAACGGCGCCGACAGCGCGGACATGACCATGCCGGCCACACCGCCGGAGCCCTCGGGCTCGTGCGGCGAGACGTTGTGGCGGCGGTTCCAGACGTAGAGGCCGATCTGGAGCGCGGAGGCGTTGCCGTAGAGCATCAGCCAGATCGTGGGGTCGATGTTCACACCCGAGGCACCCAGGCCCAGGAACAGGGCGCAGCTCAGCGCGGCCAGGATCCAGTTCAGGGCGGACATCGGGTAGAAGATGATCATCATCGTGTAGTTGAAGAGCTTGCTCGGCGGCAGCGAGTACCAGCCCTTCCAGTACTGCTTGAGGATCGTCTCGTACGTCCCTCGCGACCAGCGCATCTGCTGGGTGAAGAAGTCCGTCCAGGCGCTCGGGCCCTCGCCGACCGCGAGCACGTCCGGGGTGTAGACCGAGCGCCACTTCTTGCCCGTCGCCGGGTTCTTGTGGCGGTGGATCTCGAAGCCGGTGGCCATGTCCTCGGTGATCGAGTCGTACAGGCCGCCGATCTGCTTCAGCGCCTTGATGCGTACGGCGTTGGAGGTGCCCACGAACATGGGGGCGCCGTACTTGTTGCCCGCGCGCTGGATCAGGGCGTGGAAGAGGAACTGCTGCGACTCGGCGGCCTTGGTGACGAAGTTGTCGTAGTTGCCGTAGACCTGCGGGCCGATGACGAAGCCGACGTTCGGGTCGCGGAAGAAGCCGAGCATGCGCTCCAGGTAGTTGGGGAGCGGCACATGGTCGGTGTCGACGGAGGCGAAGTAGTCGTAGTCGTCGCCGTGGGCGTCGAGCCAGGCGTTGTAGTTGCCGTGCTTGGTCTTGGCGCGGTGCGGGCCCTTGGGCTGGTTCCACTTCGCGATGCCCTTGCGGGAGAAGTGGTGCACGCCGAGCCGGGCGCAGACCTCCTTGACGGCCGGGTCGTCGCCCTCGTCGAGCAGCCAGACATGCAGAAGGCCCCGGTGGCGCAGCTTGACCGCGGCCTCCAGGGTCTTCGTCACCATCTCCAACGGCTCCTTGCCGGGCACGAAGGAGGTCAGGAACGCCACTCTTGTGCCGGTCTCGGGCACCACTGGGATCGGGTCGCGGGCGACCAGGGTGGCGTGCGCGTTGGACAGCACGTTCATGCAGCGGAAGAACTCGATCAGGCCGATCGAGACGAGCATCACGATGTCGAGCGCCGGCAGGAAGTCGTACTCGACGTAGTCGCGTTCGGTCCAGTGCTCGGGCTGGAGCAGCCAGGCCAGCAGCACCAGCGAGAGCAGCGGTGCGGCGGCGAGCATCAGGGCGACGCGGATGCGGTGCGGCTCCTGCGAGATCAGGGAGCGGTACTGCACCCGGTACGGCTTGTTCGGATCGGGCTGGGTGAGGGGACCGGCCAGCCGGCTGTAGTGCTCGTAGTCGTATTTGGGCAGCGTCTTCTTGATGCGCCGGAACGCCCCGGTCCGATGAGTAGGCACTCTGAGCTGAGTGGTCTGTGACGGGTCGGAGTTCGGCCGGGCGCCCGTCGGCGTCGACGTCATGAGTCATCCCCCCACACGCAGGTCACCGCGTGTCTGTCGGTTCCTTCGTCTGCTTCGGTCCCCCTCGACCTTCACAGACGTATCAGTGGTGGGTCACCGTCACCACATCTTCCACTTCATAGACATGGAAACGCGACCTTCCGGTTGCATGATGCCCCCCTCGGCATCCGTTCATTGACGGGGCCCCTCTCCCCGCAATCGGACAACCGGCTCCTTGCCCCCCAACTACCGCGAATCCGCGGCAGCTTGAAGAACCAGGGTTCTACGGCGTTCAGCATGATCGCAAGATGCGAAACGCGGTGTTTACCGGTCATACGCGTTCATTGTGGCGCCTGTGGGGGTCTTGTGTACCGGTTGTGGACACCCGGGCACGGATGTTGCCGAAGTGCTCCCTTATGGCTCCTTCCGCCCGCAGCGCATCACCGGACCGCACCGCGTCCAGGATCTCGCGGTGCTGCCGGCAGGTGATCATCGGATCCTGCGGCTCGCCCCCGAGGTCCGTGCGGACCCGGTGGAACGCGTCCCAGAACGCCTCCAGGACCTCGCTCAGCAGCACGTTGTCCAGCCCCCGGTAGAGGGTGGCGTGGAAGGCCCGGTCGGTCTCGGCCAGGCCCGCACCCCGCGCGGCCTGCTCTTCCATACGGTCGACGAGCCCGTCCAGTTCAACGAGGTCCTGTTCCGGGATCCGGCCCGCGAGCCGGGAGGCCAGCCCCGTCTCCACGGCCTCCCGCAGTTCCAGCAGCTGGAGCAGGCTGTCCTCGCCCCGGTAGTGCCCGGCGACCGTGCGGAAGGCGAGGCCCTCGATCATCGGGGCCAGCGACATCGGGCCGACGTACGTCCCGAACCCGTGCCGGATCTCCACGATGCCCATGGCCTGGAGCGCCTTGAGCGCCTCGCGCACCGAGTTCCGGCTCGCGCCCAGGAACTCCATCAGCTCCGGCTCCGTCGGCAGCGGGGCCCCGGAGCCCAGCCGGCGGTCGATGATGAGCTTCTTGATCCGCTCCTGGAGGTCTCGCGCTGCCATGGCGAGAGGGTAGCGGCCCGGTTACGCAGAAAGCCCCTCGTGTGCACGAGGGGCTTCCTCAAAGGCGAAGGCCCCCCGCTTTCGCGAAGGGCCTTCACTGTCTGTGCGCCGCCAGGGACTCGAACCCCGGACCCGCTGATTAAGAGTCAGCTGCTCTAACCAACTGAGCTAGCGGCGCCTGCTGACGTGAGAACTCTACCGGACCTGCGGGGGTGCTCCGGACCGCGTCGGAGGCGCGGGGGCGGCCCCGTACATCATTCGGACCGTCAACATGCGCGTCCGGAAGACAGTTGAGAAACTGACGAACGTGTACAGGCGCGGATATTTCCACCTGGAGTGTGAGGGGAATCGCATGGAGACTCCGGTATTCGAGGAATTCGATCCCGCGAGCGACTGCGACTGCCCCGGCTGCGTTCACCGGCGCCGCGCCACGGCGCATTCCGCGACCGGCCGGACGGGCGGCGGCCCGGCCCACCGGACGGTGATCGTGGCGGCGGCCACCGCGGTCCTCGGCGCCGCCCCTGCCGTACCGGCGCTCGCGGCCCCCCAGGCACCCGACCGGCCTAGCGTTCCCGCAGGTGACGAGCCCGATACCCCGCAGGGGAGCAAGGCCCCGCTGCACGGCCCGAGCGGCACCCCGGCCCGGCCCGCCAAGCCCCCGGAGACCACCCGCGCGGAGATCATCAAACGGGCCAAGGAATGGGTCGCGGCGAGAGTGCCGTACAGCATGTCCCGGTACTGGGCGGACGGATACCGGCAGGACTGCTCGGGATTCGTCTCGATGGCCTGGAACCTGCCCGGGAACGAATGGACGGGCAGCCTCGACCAGTACGGAACGCGCATCCCCAAGGAAGAGCTCCAGCCCGGCGACATTCTGCTGTTCCACAATCCGGCGGACCCCGAGAAAGGCTCGCACGTCACCATTTTCGGCGGCTGGACCGACTACACGCACACCTACTACATCGCCTACGAGGCGACCCGCCCGTATGCCCGCAAGCAGGCCACCCCGTACGCCTACTGGAGCAATTCCGCCCGGTATCTCGCCTACCGCTACAAGGGGCTCGCGGGCGGTACGGCGGGGTCGGAGCCGGACGCCCCGGAGCCGGCCGCGGCGCCCTACCCGGGCCGGGTCCACTTCGGGCCCGGGGCCAACAACAAGTACGTCACCCAGCTGGGCCGCATGCTCGTCGAGCGCGGGGCCGGCCACTACTACTCCTCCGGGCCCGGCCCTCGCTGGTCGGACGCGGACCGCCGGGCCACCCAGGCCTTCCAGCAGGCGCAGGGCTGGCGGGGCCGGGACGCGGACGGGCTGCCGGGGCCGGAGACCTGGGCGCTGCTCGTCACGGGCCGGGGCAAGGACGTCCGGGCGGGGGCGGCCGGGGCGCCCGCCCCGTCCACGGCGGCGCCCGGATATCCGGGGCGGGCGGCATTCCGGCCGGGGGCGAAGAGCACCTACGTCACGCTGCTCGGGAAGCAGCTCGTGAAGAAAGGGTTCGGCAAGTACTACACGAGCGGTCCGGGTCCGCGCTGGGGCGAGGCGGACCGCCGGAACGTCGAGGCCTTCCAGCGCGCCCAGGGATGGCGGGGCGGCGCGGCGGACGGCTACCCGGGCCCGGAGACCTGGCGGCGGCTGTTCTCGTAACGGCGACCCACAACCCACAACCCACAACCCGCATCCCCTGTTGCACCCCTGCTGTACCCCCTGTTGTGACGCATCTGGCGCGGAGGCTGGAGGCACGCATGAGCACGACCACTTCTTCTACGTCTTCTTCGACCCCGGAGTCCGAGGGGCCACGGCCCGCCCGGCTCATCCAGAACGAGGCGACCACCGAGATCCCCGTCCACCTGCTGTTCCGCGACGACCCCGACCCGGTGGCCGTGCCGATCGGGCCCGCCGTCGTGGCACGCCGGCAGGGGACGGGGGAGCAGCCGCGGCTGCGCAGGCCTACGGCGGTGACCCCGCGTCCGGCGCCGGAGGTCGACCCCGAGCTGACGGAGCGGCCCGCGCGGGTGCTGCCCGGGGCGGTCGGGGTGCTCGCCGGGGCCTGCGGGGCGGCGGGCTGCGCGGTCACCTCGTGGTGGGCGGGCGCGCTGCCGCCGCTCGCGCTGGACGCGCTCGGGCTGCCGGCGGCCACGGCGGCGGGCCTGGGACCGGTGCAGTGGGCGGCGTATGCCGGGGCCGGGGCGCTCGGCCTGGTCGGCTTCGGCGGGCTGGCCCGCGGCCGGACCGGGCGGGCCTGGGTGCTCGGTCTCTTCGGCCGCTACCGGGGGACGGTCCGCCGGACCGGTCTGATGTGGGTCAACCCGCTGCTGCTGCGCCGCCGGGTCGACGTACGGCTGCGGCACTGGCGCAGCGAGGCCCTGCCGGCCGCCGACGGCAACGGAGTCGCGCTGCGGGTGGTGGTGCTGGTGGTGTGGCGGGTGCGGGACACCGCGCGGGCCACGTTGGGTGTCGAGGACCACGAGTCGTACCTGCGCGAGTGCGTCGAGGCGGCGCTGGCCCGGGTGCCGGTGGAGCCGCCGGGCGGTGCACAGGGCGCGACGGAGGCGGCCGGGGAGGCGCTGACCCGGCTGGTGGCGGCGGACACGGCGCCGGTGGGCCTTGAGGTGTTCTCGGTGCAGCCGGTGCGGGTGGAGTACGCCCCCGAGGTCGCCGCCGCGATGCACCGCCGGCGGATCGCCGCGCTGGACGCGCGGCACCGGGCGAGCGTGCTCACCTCGGTCGTCGACTCGGTGGAGGACACGGTGACGCGGCTGACCATGCGCGGCCTGGTCGAGCTCGACGACTACGAGCGCAAGGCGCTGGTGAAGGACCTGACGGTGGCGTTCTGCGCGGGCCGCGGGGAAACGGGATCGTGATTGGTATGGACATGTTCAACTGACGGTCCTACTCTCAGACTTGGTCTAGACCTACCTGCACAGCTCACTGAAACTCCCCCACGTTCTCCAGGAGCGGCAGCATGCGCAGAAAGACCAAGTTGTCTGCCGCCGTGGTCGGACTCGCCACCACCGGAGCACTGGTGCTCTCCTCCGGCGGAGCCAGCGGCCACGGCTACACCGACCTCCCCATCAGCAGGCAGAAGCTCTGCCAGAACGGCACCGTCACCAACTGCGGCCCGATCCAGTGGGAGCCGCAGAGCGTCGAGGGCCCGAAGGGCTTCCCGGGCTCCGGCCCGGCCGACGGACAGATATGCAACGCGGGACTGAGCCAGTTCAGCCAGCTCAGCTCGCCGCGCACCCCGTCGGGCGGCACCTGGCCGGCCACCAAGGTGACGGGCGGTCAGAGCTACACGTTCCGCTGGCAGTTCACCGCCATGCACGCCACGACGGACTTCAAGTACTACATCACCAAGCCGGGCTGGAACCAGAGCCACAACCTCGCCCGCTCCGACCTCAACCTCACCCCGTTCCTGACGGTGCCGTACAACGGCCAGCGCCCGCCGTCGACGCTCTCGCACAGCGGCACACTGCCGTCCGGGCTCAGCGGACGACACGTCATCCTCGCGGTGTGGACGATCGCCGACACGGGCAACGCCTTCTACGCCTGCTCGGACATCACGTTCTGAGCATCGCTTGAGCAACTCCGCCACCCCCCACGGGTACGTTCCCCCTACGCCGACCCGACCAAGTCGGCGTAGGGGAGCGGTATCCGACCTCGGGGGAGCACCATGGACTTCTTCTTCTACCTGGTACCCGGCCTGATCCTGGCCGTGGTCCTGCTCGGCGCCCACCGGCTGGTGCGCCGCGCTCTGCGGCTCCGCCGCGCCTGGAACAGCGGCCTGACGGCCGAGGGGCGCTGTCTGCGGATGTTCACGACGACCCACGGCGGCAGCGGTGACACCTCGGTGAGCACCACGCTCCACCACGTCTACGAGTTCACCGCGCGCGACGGCCGCGTCGTCCGCTTCGAGGAGGAGGACGGCCCGGCGACGACGCTGGAGGGTGACTTCGTCACCGTCCACTACGCCGAGGGCGGCGAGATCTTCGCCACGGCCAAGGCCCCGCGCCGGGCCGGACTCGCGGCCGCCACCGTCGGCGCCCTGGCCTTCCTCGGCGTGATCGCGGTGTTCTGCGTCGGCTTCATGGTCACGTACCACAAGATGTCCGACGAGTTCGGGTTCGGTTCCGGCGAGGGCACCGACATCGGCGACACCGTTGTGATCGACGGCGAGACGCTGACCCCGTGGCCCTCCACAACTGACGACTAATCAATTACCGTGCGCCGCCATGGAGTCCACAGGGCGTACGGTCGCGGAGCTCGTCGCCGGCCGGTGGGGCGACCACCGGGCCGGGCTGTGGTTCGAGGGGCGTGCGCTCACCCACCACGAGGTGGCGGCGGGCGCGGCGGCCCGGGCGGCGCTGCTGGCCGATCTGATGCCGGCGGGCTCCGAGCCGCATATCGGGGTTCTGCTCGACAACACCCCGGAATACCCGCTGTGGTTGAGCGCGGCGGCCCTCGCCCGGGCCGCCGTCGCGGGCATCAACCCCACCCGCCGCGGCCCGGAACTGGTCCGGGACATCCTGCACACCGAGTGCCGGATCCTGATCACCGAACCGGCCCGCCTCCCGCTCCTCGACGGCCTCGACCTGCCCGGCGTCCGCCTGCTGCTGACCGGTTCGGAAGAGTACGACGCCCTCCTCGCGCCCTACGCCGACGCCCGGCCGGACGCCTCCCGGGCCGACCCGGGCGACCGGCTGCTGCTGTGCTTCACCTCCGGCTCGACCGGCGCTCCGAAGGCCGCGATCTGCACCCAGGGGCGCCTGGCCGCCGCCGGCCGGGCGCTGGCCGGGCAGTTCGGGGTCCGGCCCGACGACGTGCACTACATCTGCATGCCGATGTTCCACGGCAACGCGGTCATCGCCGACTGGGCTCCCGCCCTCACGGCCGGGGCGGGCGTGGCCCTGCGGCGGCGGTTCTCCGCCTCCGGCTTCCTCGCGGACGTACGGGCCTACCGGGCGACGTACTTCACCTACGTGGGCCGGGCGATCCAGTACGTACTGGCCACCGAGGAGCGCCCCGACGACCGGGACAACCCCCTGCGCGTCGGCTTCGGCACCGAGGCGGGGGCGGCGGACGCGGCGGCCTTCGAGCGGCGGTTCGGGGTGCGGCTGGTGGAGGGCTACGGGTCCTCGGAGGGCGGCGCGGCCGTGCAGTGGTCGCCGGGCACGCCGGCCGGTGCGGTGGGGCGGGCGGCGCCCGGTCTCGTCGTACTCGATCCGGAGACGGGGGAGGAGTGCCCGCCCGCACGCTTCGGCCCGGCCGGGCGGCTGCTGAACGGGGACCGGGCGATCGGGGAGCTGGTGAACCGCGGGCCGAACCCCTTCGAGGGCTACTGGCGCAACCCCGAGGCCGAGGCCGAACGGCGCCGGGACGGTGCGTACTGGACCGGCGACCTCTTCTGCCGGGACGCCGACGGCTACCTGTACTTCGCCGGGCGGGCCGACGACCGGCTCCGCGTCGACGGCGAGAACCTGGCCGCCGCGATGATCGAGAACATCCTCGCCCGGTACGAGGGGGTCGACTCCGTCGCCGTCTATCCGGTGCCGGATCCCGTGACCGGGGACCAGGTGATGGCGGCCATCGCCGGGGTCTTCGAGCCGGTGGCGTTCACCGGGTTCCTGGCCGCCCAGCCCGACCTCGGGACGAAGATGGCTCCCCGCTTCGTCCGGGTGCTGGAGCGGATGCCGGTCACCGCAACGAACAAGATCCACCGAGCGCTGCTGAGAAGGGAGGGCGTGCGGTGTACGGACCCGGTGTGGTGGCGCCCGCCCGGGGAGCGGACCTACCGGCGACTGACCCCGGAGGACGCCGAAGGGCCCCTCGTTTCCACGAGAGGCCCTTCATCTGTGCGCCGCCAGGGACTCGAACCCCGGACCCGCTGATGCTGCATCTTCTGGGGGATAACCCCCAGACCCCCAGCCGACTGCCCCGGCGCCTGGGGGAAGCCTGGTCAAAAGCGAAGGCCCCCCGCTTCCGCGAAGGGCCTTCACCGTTTGTGCGCCGCCAGGGACTCGAACCCCGGACCCGCTGATTAAGAGTCAGCTGCTCTAACCAACTGAGCTAGCGGCGCATGACTCTCGCCACGCTCGCTTTCGCGGCTGGCGACGAAGAAAATACTACCTGGTCTGGAGGGGTGCTTCTGACCACGGCCAAGTGGACCCACCCAGGGGCGCGGGGCTGTATCAATGTGCGGCTCCGCCGCGTGGGCGCGACCAGCCCCCACGCGCCCACAGGCGAAGAAACTACCTAGATCGCCAAAGACAAGAGCACCGGCGCCGCATTCCGGTTCAGCGCATCCGCCGCCTGCCGGAGGCGATGCGCGTGCTCCACCGGCAGGGACAGTGCCAGGCACCCGACGGAGGCCCCCGCGGTGATCGGGACCGCCGCGCACACCGTGCCCACCGCGTACTCCTGGAGGTCCAGGACCGGCACGGTGGCCGGCTGGGACTCCAGTCGGGACAGGAGCAGCCGGTCGCTGGTGATCGTGCGCGAGGTCAGGCGCGCCATCTTGTGCCGGGAGAGATGATCCCGGCGGCCGTTGTGGTCGAGCTGGGTGAGCAGGCTCTTGCCGACCGCCGTGGCGTGGGCCGAGTAGCGGAAGTCCACCCACTCGTTCACCGCGGGGGTGTCCGGTCCGTCGGCGTACTGTGTGACCTTCACCTCACCGTCGACGTACCGGCTGATGTACACGGCTGCGCCGACCGAGTCGCGCAGCCGGTCCAGCGTGCGCTGGAGTTTCTCGCGCAGGGCGTCCTCGCGGTCGTGCGCGGAGCCGAGGCGGGTCAGTGCCTCGCCCGTCACATACGCGCCGTCGGTGACCTGCTCGACGTATCCCTCGCGGCGCAGCATCCTCAGGAGGCTGGTCAGGCGCTCCGGGCTGAGGGCGGTGTGCCGCGCGAGTTCGACGTCGGTGATTCCTGTGGTGTGCCGCGCCACGGTTTCCAGGACGCGCAGGGCGTCCTGGGCCGAGTGGTACGGCGCGGTCGGCTCGTGCTTCAGCGCCACGGTTTCCCCCTGCGCTCGCTCAGTCGCACTAGTTACTGTGCCGTGATCCGGTCAGCGAATCCTCTCCACGATAACCGGCAAACGGCTTGTAGTGAGCGGCTGTTGACGAGATTGTGTCGCCCTCAGCAGCACCGCTGGCACTCTGGCATATGCCAAAGTCATGACCCAGCCAGCGGACCTCGTGGATTGGCGCCTTCACATCCCGTAGTCAGAGAACCGCACTGAGAAATTCCCGCGTCCGGTCCTGCTCCGGTTCGCTGAAGATCTTCTCCGGCGCGCCCGCCTCGATGACCCGTCCGGAGTCGAACATCAGCACCTGGTCCGAGATGTCCCGGGCGAAATTCATCTCGTGGGTCACACAGAGCATCGTGATGTCGGTGGAACGCGCGATGTCCCTGAGCACGTCGAGGACGCCCGCGACCAGCTCCGGGTCGAGCGCCGAGGTCACCTCGTCCAGCAGCAGCACCTGCGGCCGCATCGCCAGCGCGCGGGCGATCGCCACCCGCTGCTGCTGGCCGCCGGACAGCTGGGCGGGGTGCTTGTCGACATGGTCGGTCAGCCCCACCAGCTCCAGCAGGTCCCGGGCCCGCTCCTCGGCCTCGTCCCGGGACATGCCGAGCACGGTCACCGGGGCCTCGGTGATGTTCCTCAGGACGGTCATGTTCGGGAACAGGTTGAACTGCTGGAACACCATCCCGATCTTCTTGCGGACCTCGCGGACCTGCTTCTCCGGCGCCGGGAACAGCCGCTCCCCGTCCACGGTGATCGTGCCCTCGTCCGGCTTGGTCAGCGTCATCAGCAGCCTGAGGATCGTGGTCTTGCCCGACCCGGACGGCCCGATGAGCGTGACGTGCTTGCCGGCCCGGACCGAGAAGTCCAGGTGGTCGAGGACCGTGTGCTCGCCGAACCGCTTGGTGACCTGCTCCAGCCGGATCAGCTCGCCGCTGGAGCGCTTGTCGGCGGGGTTCATGTCGGGACTGTGCTGGATGTCAGTGGACAAGGCGTCGCTCCAGGGCTCGCAGAAGAAGGGAGGCCAGATAGGAAATGACGATGAAGGCCGCGCCGATCACCGTCAGGGGCTCGGTGAACTGGAAGTGCTCCTGGGAGAACAGCCGCGCCTGGCCGAGCATGTCGAGCACGGTGATCGCCATCAGCAACGGCGTGTCCTTGAGCATCGCGATCACGTAGTTGCCGAGGGCGGGGACGACCCGGCGGATCGCCTGCGGCAGGATCACCGCCGTCCACGTCCTGCGCAGCGGCAGATTCAGCGCCGTCGCGGCCTCCCACTGGCCGACCGGCACCGCCTCGATGCCGGCCCGGTAGACCTGCATCGTGTACGTCGAGTAGTGCAGCCCGATGCCGACCACACCGGTGGTCAGCGCCGAGAAGGTCAGGCCCCACTCGGGCAGCACGTAGAAGAGGAAGAACAGCTGCACCAGCAGCGGCGTGTTGCGCACGAACTCGGTGACCACGCCGACCGGCCAGCGCACCCAGCGGGTGGGCGTGCGCATCAGCAGCGCCCAGACCAGGCCCAGCGCGAAGGAGATCAGCGAACCGAGGGCGAGGGCCTGAAGGGTGACCCACAGCCCGTCCCAGAACAGCGGCATGAAGTCGCTCACGGCGTTCCAGTCCCAGGTCATGCGACACCACCGCCCACGAGCTCCCGCCGCTTCGCCGGCTCCGGCCGCTTCCCGACCCCCGCCTTCAGCTTCCGCTCAAGACCCCGCATCACCCGGGTGAGCAGGAAGGCGATCACGAAGTAGATGAGCAGGAGGTACGTGTAGATCTCCGCGCTCTCCTGGAGTGCGAGGCGTACCAGGTTGCCGCTGAACGCCAGATCGCCCATGCCCATGACCGACACCAGGGCGGTGCCCTTGAGCAGCTCGATCAGCAGATTGGAGAACGGCGGGATCATCTCCGGCACCGCCTGCGGCAGCAGGATCAGCCGCATCCGCTGCCAGGGTGTGAAGCTGAGGGCGATACCGCCCTCCTTCTGCGCCGGGTCGACCGCCGTCAGCGCGCCGCGCACGATCTCCGAGCCGTATGCGCCGTACGTCAGACCGAGCGCCAGCGTGCCCGCCCACATCGGCACCAGCTGCCAGCCGAAGGCCGTGGGCAGCACGAAGAACACCCAGAAGATCATCACCAGCGCGGAGGTCCCGCGGAACACCTCGGTGTAGAAGCCCGCGAGGAAGCGGACGATCCACAGCCGGTGGGTGCGGGCGATGCCGACCACGAACGACACGGCCGCGGCCAGCAGCGCGCTGAACACGAGCAGCTGGACGGTGACCCAGACGCCCTTGAGTACGAGTTCCCAGAGTCCCGAAGTCATCCGCCGCACAGCTCCTTCGCGGTCAGATCGGTCATCTCCGCCTCCGTGAAACCGAACGGCTTGAGGATGCGCAGCAGTTCGCCGCTCTTCTTCAGCTTGTGCAGCTCGACGTTGAACGCGTCGCGCAGATTCGTCTCGGTCGGCCGGAACGCGAAGGCGCCGCCGTCGACATGGGGTTCGCCGCCGACGATCGGTTTGAAGGGCTCGGTCGACTCGGCCTTGTTCGACTTCTTCACCACCGCACGGGTGGTCACCGCGGTTCCCGCGAAGACGTCGACCCGGCCGGCCTCGACCGCGTTCAGCCCCGCGACCTGGTCCGGGACGATGAGGATGTCGCTCTCCTGGTATCCGGCCTCGACCGCGTACTGGATCTCCGCATAACCGGTGCCGGTCGCGAACTTCGCCTTCTTCTCGACGACGTCCTGATAGTTGTTCAGACCCTTTGGATTGCCCTTGCGGACGATGAACGCGTCGAGCATCTGGTAATCGGGATCGGCGAAGATGACCTGCTCACAGCGCTCGGGATTCACATACATCCCGGCCGCCACGACATCGAACTGCTGGGAATTCAGCCCGGGAATCAGCGAGCCGAACTCCGTCGGCACCGGCTGGACCCGGTCCACCCCCAGCCGCTTGAAGATCACCTCCGCGAGCTCGGGTGCCTCACCGGTCAGCTCGCCGTCCGTGTTGATGTATCCGAACGGGATCTCACCCGCGATCCCGAGCCGTACGACACCTGCCGCGCGCAGCCGTTCGAGCAGGTCACCGCCGTCCTCGGTGGAGGCGGTGGCCACCCGTGAGCAGCCGGCCGCGCCCAGCGCACCGAGCGCCGCCACCCCCGCGAGCAGCGATCGGCGGGTGGTTCCGGATGTGTGTTCGCCATGTTCCAGTGGTGGAGCCATGGCGGCGCGGCTACCCGGGAGCATGCGATGTATGCACCCTGGATTGCATGACTGATCGGTTCATCGAGGTGTCGCTCCTCAAACGGGACATCCACTGCACGGCGAAACTCCTGGACGACCGCGCACCGATCACCTGCGCGGCCGTCTGGGACGCCCTCCCGCTGAGCGGCGACGTCTACCACGCCAAATACGCCCGCAACGAGATCTACGCCCTCTTCCCGCCGTTCGCGAAATCGGAGCCACCCCTGGAAAATCCGACAGTTACCCCGATCCCCGGAGATCTCTGTTATTTCTCCTTCGCGGGCGCCGAACTCGGCACGAAGGCCTACGGCTACGACCGCGAGGTCCGCCCCGGCACCACCCTGGTCGACCTGGCCCTGTTCTACGAGCGCAACAACCTCCTGCTCAACGGCGATGTGGGCTGGGTGCCCGGCATCGTCTGGGGCCAGGTCGTCGAAGGGCTCGCGGAGATGGCGGACGCCTGCAACGACCTGTGGCGCTCGGGCGCCGCGGGGGAGACGCTCAGCTTCCGCCGGACATGAGCGCGTGGGCCGTGCGCAGCACCAGGTCGTCCCGGTGCCGGGCGGCCACGATCTGCAGGCCCACCGGCAGCCCGTCCCCGTCCCGGCCGACGGGGACGGTCGCCGCCGGCTGCTGCGTCATGTTGAAGGGGTACGTGAACGGCGTCCACCCCGTCCAGCGGCGGTGCCCCGACCCCTTGGGCACCTCGGCGCCCGCCTCGAACGCCGTGATCGGCAGCGTGGGGGTGACGAGCAGGTCGTAGGAGTCGTGGAAACGGCCCATCCGGCGGCCGAGTTCCATCCGTACGTCGACGGCGGCGAGGTAGTCGAGGGCGCTGTACCGGGTGCCCAGGCCGCAGATCTCCCGCAGGCCGGGGTCGAGCAACTCCCGCTGGTGCGGCCCGAGATGCTGGACGACCCGGGCGGCGCCGCTGAACCACAGGGTGTGGAAGGCGTCCACCGGGTCGGTGAAGTCCGGGTCGGTCTCCTCGACGTACGCGCCGAGCCCCGCGAGCCGTTCCACCGCCCGCCGCACCGCGGACGCCACCGCCGGCCGCACCGCCACCTGGCCGCCCAGCGACGGCGAGTACGCCACCCGCAGCCCGTGCACCCCGCCGCTCAGCCCCGCCGCGAAGGAGCCCGGCGGCGGGCCGAGCGCCGACCAGTCGCGGGAGTCCGGCACCCCGATGACATCCATCAGCAGCGCCGCGTCGGCCACGTCCCGGGTCATCGGCCCCACATGCGACAGCGTCCCGAACGCGCTCGCCGGATACAGCGGCACCCTGCCGTAGGTCGGCTTCAGCGCGAAGATCCCGCAGAAGGCCGCCGGGATACGGACGCTGCCGCCGCCGTCCGTGCCGAGGGCCAGCGGACCCGCGCCGAGCGCCACGGCCGCCGCCGCACCGCCGCTGGATCCGCCCGCGGTGCGCGTCGGGTCGTAGGGGTGGCGGGTGATGCCGGTCAGGGGTGAATCGGTGACGCCCTTCCAGCCGAACTCCGGGGTGGTGGTCTTGCCGAGGAAGACCGCGCCGTGTGCCCTCAGTCGCGCGACGGAGGGCGCGTCCTCGCTCCAAGTGCCCTTCTCCGCAATGGTTTTCGAGCCCTTGAGGGTGGGCGCCCCGCGTACCAGCAGTATGTCCTTGACCGTGACCGGGACCCCGTCCAGCAGCCCGGCCGGCTCCCCGCGCCGCCACCGCCCGGCCGAGGCCTCCGCCTGTTCGAGCGCCTGTTCCGCGGTGATCCGCACGAACGCGTTCACCTCCGGCTGGATCCGCTCGGCCCGCTCCAGTGCCGCGCGGGTGGCGTCCACCGGGCTGAACGCGCCCGTGCGGTAGCCGTCGAGGAGTTGTACGGCGGTCAGTGCGGTGAGGTCGGTCATCCATCCTCCAGCCGTGGGTGGTTCAGCGTCCCGGTACATACCCGCGCTGCTTGTCGACCACGTTCGGCAGCGTCCTGCCCGCCTCCCATCGCCCGAACAAGTCCACGAACTGCACGGCGAGTTCGTCCCGCCAGCCGACCGTGTCACCGCTCATGTGCGGGGACACGATCAGCCCCGGCAGCCCCCACAACGGGCTGTCGGGGCCGAGCGGTTCATGCGCGAACACATCCAGGGCGGCGCCCGCGATCCACCGCCGGGACAGCGCCCGAACGAGCGCCTCCTCGACCACGAGCTGCCCGCGGCCGACGTTGATGAACCGCGCGGAGGGCTGCATCACACCGAACCGGCGGGCGTCGAACATGCCGTACGTCTGCTCGGTGAGCGGCGCGGCGGCGATCACCCAGTCGGCGCGGGCGATCAGCCGGTCCAGGTCGTCGGGGCCGTGGATGCCGGTACGGGGCTCACGGCCGACGAGCGCGCAGGTGACGCCGAGGGCCTTGAGGGTGCGGACGACGGCCCGCCCGATGGGCCCGGAGCCCACGACACAGGCGCGGGTGCCGGCCACGCGCTGCGACTCACGGTGCCGCCAGGTTCGCTCTCCCTGAAACTCCAGCGTCCGCGGCAGATCCTTGGCCATGGCGAGCACGAGGGCGGCGACGTACTCGGCGATGGGCTCGTCGAAGATGCCGCGGGCGTTGGTGACGACCGTGTCGGAGGCGGCGAGCTCGGGGCACAGCAGATGGTCCACGCCCGCGCTCGCGGTGTGCACCCAGCGCGGACGCGGACCCTTGCCGGGCCAGGCCTCACGCACCGCGTACGAGGTGAAGTCCCACACCAGCAGCACATCGGCGTGCGGCAGCCGCTCGGCCAGGGTCGACTCGTCCGCGTGCTCGATCCGGGCGCGACCGGTGAGGCGCCCGAGGCGGGGAAGGGGGTCGGCGTCCAGCACGAGCAGGGTGGGCAAGGTCATCGGCAGCCGTTCCTCCGGGCCGGGGCCGGGCGTCTGACATGCGCGGATTGACCACGCTCGCACCCGAACCTACCTTCGTCAACACGGGCGGAGCCTACGGTCCGTTGCTCCCCTTTCCTCACGGTGAGGCCGGTGCCTGCCATGGATGTCTCCTTCCTCGGCGGACCACACCCACAACGCGGTGTAGGTGTAGTCGCCCCCTTTGACTTCGCCCTGGACCGCGAGCTGTGGCGCTGGGTCCCGGACGAGATCTCCCTGCATCTGACGCGCACGCCCTTCGTCCCGGTCGAGGTGAGCCTGGACCTGGCCCGCCTGGTCAGCGAGCACGAGACGCTGGCCGACGGCGTCCGCACCCTGAACGCGATCGCCCCCGAGGTGGTGGCCTACGCCTGCACCTCCGGCAGCTTCGTCGGCGGCATCGCGGGCGAGCGGGCGATGTGCGAGGCGATGACCAGGGCGGGCGCGGTGCCCTCGGTCACCACCTCGGGGGCACTGCTGGAGGCGCTGGCCGACCTCGGCGCACGACGGGTGGCGCTGGTGACGCCGTACACGATGTCGGTGACGCGGGCGCTGGAGGAGTACGTCGCCGAGGCGGGCGTCAGGGTGACGGGGTGTGCCTTCATGGGGCTGACGCGGCACATATGGAAGGTGCCCTACCGCGATGTGGTGGACATGGCGCACCGGGCGGCGCGGGCCGGCACGGACTGCCTGTTCATCAGCTGCACCAACCTGCCGACGTACGACGTGATCCCGCAGCTGGAGGCGGAGCTGCGCATGCCGGTGCTCTCGGCCAACCAGGTGACGATGTGGGCGGCACTGCGCCGGCTGGGTACCCGGGCGGTGGGACCGTACCAGGCGCTCATCGATCCGGCGGCGCGTGGCGGCCGTCCCGTACTCCCGGACGTGGAACAGCAGCAGGAAGGCTCGACATGACAGCACTCGGATTCCTCTACCCGGGCCACTCCGCCGAGGACGACTATCCACGCATCGAGCAGCTACTGGGCAGTGACATCCGGGTGGACCTGGTGCACACGGACATCGGCGAGGACGCCCACCGCGTCGACGCCCTGCGCGAGATGGGCTCACCGCAGCGGCTCGCCGCCGGCATCGAGTCCCTGCGCCTGTCCGGCGCCGAGGCGGTGGTGTGGGCCTGCACCAGCGGCAGCTTCGTCTACGGCTGGCAGGGCGCCCAGGACCAGGTACGCACCCTTGCCCGCACAGCCGGCATGCCGGCGTCCTCCACGTCCTTCGCCTTCGTCCACGCGGCCGCGGAGATCGGCGCACGCCGGGTGGCGATCGGCGCGACGTACCCCGACGACGTGGCCGCCCTCTTCGCCGACTTCCTCCGCGCGGGCGGTGCGGACGTGGTCGGCGTACGCGACTCCGGAATCATCACGGCCGCGGAGGTCGGCAAGTGGGGCGAAAAGGAGGTCCTCGCCCTCGCCAGGCAGGCCGACCACCCCGACGCAGACGCCGTCCTCCTCCCGGACACGGCCCTGCACACAGTGGCCCTGATCCCAACCCTGGAACGGGCACTCTCCAAGCCGATCCTCACAGCCAACCAGGTAACAGTCTGGGAAGCCCTGCGCCTAACAGACCGCCGAGTAAACGCCCCCGCCCTGGGCGCCCTGTTCACGAGGGAACCGATCGTGCAGGTGTGAGAGGGGGCGACGCGTTTCAGCCCGTCCGGCGTTCGAGGACGAGGCCGCAACCATCCCTGACCCCCACCCACCCGCAGGGGCCGCAGCCCCAGGCCGGGCACATCTGAGCACCGGTCGGTACCTCCAGCCCGTCCGGCGTTCGAGGACGAGGCCGCAACCATCCCTGACCCCCACCCACCCGCAGGGGCCGCAGCCCCAGGCCGGGCACATCTGAGCACC
>NZ_JBFBLP010000016.1:0-223076 GCF_040686775.1 Streptomyces sp. NPDC079141
CGAATAGTCCTTCATCGCCATCGGCGGTCTTCTCGCTTCCTCCGGATCAAGCAGATCCAGTATCAGCGTGTCCACCACTCAGGGGGAGGCCCCGTGGACCTTCACGCGCCCAACCTGCTCTCACGGCACCGCTCCGGAGCGGTGAAGAAAGCGTGCAGACGGAGCTTCCATCCGCCACCCCCTCGCATCGCGCAGCGCACGCCTGAATCCCAGCACGGGCACCCTCACCCCATCCCAGCACCATCCCAGCACGGTACGGATGACCAGAGATGACGACAGGTGACGAGGGGTCAGCTATCCCAGCACCATCCCAGCACGGGAAAAAACAAAGGGCCCGACCCCGAAGAGCCGGACCCTATCTGACCTGCATGTTTGCAAGATCAGCGACGTGGTGATATGTCAGCCGCTACACATTGAAGCGGAACTCCACCACATCCCCGTCCTGCATCACATACTCCTTGCCCTCCATGCGCGCCTTCCCCTTGGCGCGGGCCTCGGCCACCGAACCGGTCTCCAGGAGGTCGGCGAAGGAGATGACCTCGGCCTTGATGAAGCCCTTCTGGAAGTCGGTGTGGATCACGCCGGCCGCCTCGGGGGCCGTGGCGCCCTTCTTGATGGTCCAGGCGCGGGATTCCTTGGGGCCTGCCGTGAGGTAGGTCTGGAGGCCGAGGGTGTTGAAGCCGACGCGGGCGAGGGTGGCGAGGCCGGGCTCCTCGGCGCCGACCGACTCCAGCAGCTCCATCGCGTCCTCCTCGTCCAGCTCGGCGAGGTCCGCCTCCAGCTTGGCGTTGAGGAAGATCGCCTCGGCGGGGGCGACCAGGGCGCGCTGCTCGTCCTTGAAGACGTCGTCGGTCAGCTCGTCCTCGTCGACGTTGAAGACGTAGAGGAAGGGCTTGGTGGTGAGGAGGTGCAGGTCGTGCAGGAGCTCCTCGTTGCCGGAGCCCTGGACGATGCCCGCGGAGAACAGGGTGTCGCCCTTCTCCAGGATCTCCTTCGCCGCCTCGACCGCCGCGACCTTCGGGGCGACGTCCTTCTTGATCCGGGACTCCTTCTGGAGGCGCGGGAGGACCTTCTCGATGGTCTGGAGGTCGGCGAGGATCAGCTCGGTGTTGATCGTCTCGATGTCGTCCTTGGGCGAGACCTTGCCGTCGACGTGGACGACGTTCTCGTCCTTGAAGGCACGGATGACCTGGCAGATCGCGTCGGACTCGCGGATGTTCGCCAGGAACTTGTTGCCCAGGCCCTCGCCCTCGGACGCGCCGCGCACGATGCCGGCGATGTCGACGAAGTCGACGGTCGCCGGGAGGATGCGCTGGGAGCCGAAGATCTCGGCCAGCTGGGTGAGCCGGGCGTCGGGGACGCCGACCACGCCGACGTTCGGCTCGATCGTGGCGAACGGGTAGTTGGCCGCCAGCACGTCGTTCTTGGTCAGGGCGTTGAACAGGGTCGACTTGCCGACATTCGGCAGACCGACGATTCCGATCGTGAGCGACACGTTGCGACTTCCCGTACGTGAGAGTGAGTGGAGAGCTGGGGCGGTCCACCAGTCTACGGCGTGCCCGGCACCGGCCCGCCGATCCGTTCGAACGCTTGGTCAAGGTCCGCCCCTCGGCGTGTCTGATGGGCGATTCGGCACATAAACAGACCTAAGTTGGTCCAGTGGAGCAACACAGGACACGCCCAGCGCGGTACGGGCAGGACGGAACGCGCCGCGGCACCCCGCCGCTGCCCCCGCAGGCCAGGGGCGGTGACCGCGGTGAGCGCGGTGCGCAGGCGCGCGGTGGTGGCGTCCCGCGCCGTCCCCCCGCCGCCGTGCGCCGGCCCCCGCCTCCCGTGGTCCAGGCGGTACGGCGGATGCCGAACCCCCGGCTCACCGGGCTGGGCGTCGGACTGTTCGGCATGGTGCTGATGCTTGCGCTCGGCGGCCTGGACGCCCTGCTGTTCGGAGCCTCGCCGACCGTCTACGGCGTGCTGTTCCTGCCGGTGTGCGCGCTGACCGCGGCCTGGGTGCGCAAGGCGGACCTGGTGACCGCGGTCATCGTCGTACCGATCGCGTTCGCCCTGGGACTGGTACCGATCGCCGACAGCGGCGACGGAGTCGGCGACCGGCTGATGGGACTGTTCACCGCCCTGGCGACCCAGGCCGGGTGGCTCTACGGCGGGACGCTCGTCGCCGGGGTGATCGTGACCGTGCGGAAGGTGCGTCTGATGCGACGCAGGGTGGCTGCCCGGAACCGTCCGCCGGTGTGATCTACTCCTTCACCGCCCGCATCGCCGCCCCGACGATCCCCGCGTTGTTCTGCAGCTGCGCCGGGACGATCTCCGCCTTGATGCCCTCGATGTAGGGCAGGAACTTTTGGGCCTTGCGGCTGACGCCGCCGCCGATGACGAACAGCTCCGGCGAGAACAGCATCTCGACATGGGCGAGGTACTTCTGGACCCGGTTGGCCCAGCGCTCCCAGGTCAGGTCGCCGTCCTCCCGGGCCTTGCTGGAGGCCCGCTTCTCCGCGTCGTGGCCGTTCAGCTCCAGGTGGCCCAGCTCGGTGTTGGGCACCAGGGCGCCGTCGACGAACAGGGCGCTGCCGATGCCGGTGCCGAAGGTCAGCAGGATGACCGTGCCCTTGCGGCCCCGGCCGGCGCCGAACGCCATCTCGGCGACGCCCGCCGCGTCGGCGTCGTTGACCACCGTCACGGGCAAGCCGCCCAGCCGCTCGCCGAACAACGCGCGCGCGTCGGTGTCGATCCAGCCCTTGTCGACATTGGCCGCCGTGCGGATCGTCGCTCCGCCGGTGACCACGCCGGGGAAGGTCAGCCCGACCGGTCCCGTCCAGCCGAAGTGCCCGACGACCCGCCGCACACCGTCCGCCACGGCGTCGGGCGTCGCCGGCTGCGGGGTGAGCACCTTGAGGCGCTCCTGGGCAAGGTCGCCCCGGTCCAGGTCCACAGGGGCGCCCTTGATCCCGGATCCGCCGATGTCCACACCGAAGATCTGCATGGCTCTACGTTACGACGGACGACTGACAGTCACTCCCCGGAGGTGCCCTTGCGCTCCGCGATCAGGGTCGCGGCCTCCTCGCGCAGATCGCGGCGCAGCTCCTTCGGCAGCGAGAAGGTGATGGACTCCTCGGCCGCCTTCACCAGCTCCACATCGCCGTAGCCGCGCTGGGAGAGCCACTCCAGGACCTCCTCGACGAGCACCTCCGGGACGGAGGCGCCGGAGGTGACGCCGACGGTCGTGACGCCCTCCAGCCAGGCCTCGTCGATCTCGCTCGCGAAGTCCACGAGGTAGGCCTCGCGGGAGCCGGCAAGCTTGGCGACCTCGACGAGCCGCTTGGAGTTGGAGGAGTTGCGCGAGCCGACGACGATCACCAGCTCGGCCTCGGCGCCCATCTGCTTCACCGCGAGCTGACGGTTCTGCGTGGCGTAGCAGATGTCGTCGCTCGGCGGGGAGACCAGCTGCGGGAACTTCGCCTTGAGGGCGTCGACGGTCTCCATCGTCTCGTCCACGCTCAGCGTGGTCTGGGACAGCCACACGATCCTGGACGGGTCGCGGACCTCGACCTTGGCGACGTCCTCGGGGCCGTCGACGAGCTGGATGTGCTCGGGGGCCTCGCCGGAGGTGCCGATGACCTCCTCGTGGCCCTCGTGCCCGATGAGGAGGATGTCGTAGTCCTCGTTGGCGAAGCGGACGGCTTCCTTGTGGACCTTGGTGACGAGGGGGCAGGTCGCGTCGATGGTGGCGAGCTGGCCGCGCGCGGCCTCCTCGTGGACGACGGGGGCGACGCCGTGCGCCGAGAACATGACGATGTTGCCGGGCGGGACCTCCTCCGTCTGCTCGACGAAGATGGCGCCCTTCTTCTCCAGGGTCTGCACGACGTACTTGTTGTGCACGATTTCGTGGCGGACATAGATCGGAGCCCCGTACTGCTCCAGGGCTTTCTCGACGGCGATCACGGCGCGGTCCACACCCGCGCAGTAGCCCCGGGGGGCGGCGAGCAGGACACGGCGGCCAGGCGAAGCAGTCATGCACCCCATCGTAAGGCCGCGTTCGGCGGGTCAAAGATCGCGGCGTCGATGACGGTTCTGGACACTGGCGGCATGTCCGACATTGATACGGCGGCCTCTACGACCGACGCGGAACACCACCGTCTGCGGCGCAGCCTCGGCTTCCGTGACCTGGTGGTGTACGGGCTGCTGTTCATCGCGCCCATGGCGCCGGTCGGAGTGTTCGGCACGCTGGACGCCAAGTCCCACGGGGCGGTCGCGCTGGTCTATCTCGTCGCCACCGTCGCGATGGCGTTCACCGCATTCAGCTACGCGCAGATGGTGCGGGTCGTCCCCCAGGCGGGGTCTGTGTTCGCCTACGCGCGCGCGGGGCTGGGCCCGAGGGCCGGCTTCGTCGCGGGCTGGATGGCGATGCTGGACTACGTACTGATCCCCGCGGTGGCGTATCTGTTCTCCGGGATCGCGATGGAGGCGCTCGTCCCCGAGGTCTCGCGCTGGGTGTGGACGGCGCTCGCGGTGGTCGTCACGACGCTGCTGAACCTGTGGGGGGCGCGGACGGCCGCCCGGGTGGGCTTCCTGGTGCTGGCCATGGAGATCGTGGTCCTGCTGGTGTTCGTCGTCTCGGCGGTGGTGGTGCTCGCCGGGGACGGGGCCGAGCGGGGCTGGCTGTCGCCGCTGTCCGGGGACGGCTCGCAGGGGGCGTTCGCGCTGTCGGCGGTGCTGGGCGCGGTGTCGATCGCGGTCCTGTCGTATCTCGGCTTCGACGCGATCGCCTCCTTCGCGGAGGAGGTCACGGGCGGCTCGGAGAAGGTCGCGCGCGCGGTGCTGTTCTGTCTGGCGCTCGCGGGCGTCCTCTTCGTCGCGCAGACGTACCTGGTGGCGCTGCTGGAGCCGACGTCCTCGGCGGAACTGGCCGCCGAGCCGGGCAGACAGGGCTCCGCCTTCTACGACGCCGTGGACGCCTCGGTCGGGACGTGGCTGCACGACCTGGTGGCCGCGAGCAAGGCGATCGGCGCGGCGTTCGCGGCGCTGGCCGGGCAGGCGGCGGCCGGACGTCTGCTGTTCGCGATGGGCCGCAACCGGCGCCTCCCGCGCGCGCTGTCGAAGACGGACGCCGGCGTGCCGAGGGTGGCGCTGCTGTGCGCGGCCACGGTCACGCTGGTCGCGGCGGTGTGGGCGGCCCGCCGGGACGACGGCATGGACCACCTCGTGTCGGTCGTCGACATCGGCGCCCTGACGGCCTTCACACTCCTGCACGCGAGCGTGGTGGGCTGGTTCGCGGTACGCCGCCAGGGCGGCCCGGTGATCTGGTGGCGGCACGTGCTGATCCCGGTGGCCGGGGCGGCCATCACCCTCGCCGTGATCGTGGAGGCATCCGGTACGGCGCAGGTGGTGGGCGCGGTCTGGCTGGCGGTGGGACTGGCGGTGCTGGTGCTCCAACGGGGGCGGGACTCGGCGTAGGAGAACCCACCCGGGGACTCGGCACAGAGCCCCGCCCCCGACCTCACGCCTCGTGCCGACCGCGACGGCGACGGGCCGTCCACAGGAGTACGGCGGCACCCGCGCCGGTGAGAGCCGCGGCAGCCGCCGCGAGGGGGCCTACGGGGAGGTCCTCACCCGTGTCGGCCAGCTCGGGGTCGCTGTGGCTGGGCGCCGGGTGCGGGCCGGTGGAATCGGAGGGGCTCGGGTCGGTGGGCTCGGTCGGGTCCGTCGGCTCGGCCGGCTCCGTCGGGTTCGTGGGCTCGGTCGGCTCCGTCGGGTTCGTGGGCTCCGTCGGGTTCGTGGGCTCGGTCGGCTCCGTCGGGTTCGTGGGCTCCGTCGGATCCGTGGGCTCGGTCGGCTCCGTCGGATCCGTGGGCTCCGTCGGATCCGTCGGGTCCGTCGGATCCGTGGGTTCCGCGGGCTCCGTCGGATCCGTAGGCGTCGTCTCGTCCTCGCACTGGAGGTCCGCCGCGAACGGGAAGTAGTGGATCTCGCCCGCGTTCACGCCCGCGCGCGTGGTGTCGTCCAGCGGGCCCGCCGTGAGGGACTTCACGATCACGTCGCCCTCGATGTTGGAGGGGCTGAGGTCCGTGAGGTGGGCGCTGGGGGCGTAGATCGTGCCTTCGAGACTGTCGCCGGAGGCGATGGTGATGTCCGTGGCGTCGGGGAAGTCCCAGAGGATGTACGGCGCTTCGGTGCCGGAGACGCCCGCCATGTTCGGCGTGTTCCAGGTGAACTCGCCGCCCGTGGCCGTGGTGTCGACGACGATCAGCAGCGGGGTCGACGCCGACGGCTTGTCGAGGAAGGTGATCTCGCTGAGGTTGTTGAGCTGCTCGCCGGTCAGGTGCAGCACGTTCGTCTGCCCGCTGGTGAGCGAGATCTTGACGCCGGTGCCGGCCGGGATGTTCGTCTGGTCGGCGAGCGGGTTGCCGTTGCCGTCCAGCAGGGTCACGTTGGTCGCGCAGCCGGCCATCTCGTCGGCCCGGTCGCGGTACGTCGAGAACAGCGACGTGAAGTCCATCAGGCCCGACTGGGCGACCGAGTCCGCCGACTGCTGCGTGGTCAGTTCGATGCGCGGGGTCGAGTCGTAGCCCGCGCCGGTGGCGGTGACGCGGGTGTTGACGGAGGCGCCGTTGGAGTCCGTGGTCAGCGCCTGGCTGCCGGTCATGTCGCCGATCTTGGCGTAGCCGTTGGCGAGGACCCTCAGCACGCCGGACGGGCTGCTGCCGACGTAGTCGACGCCGCCCCCGACCAGCAGCGCGGTCGGGTTCGAGTCGCCGGGGGCGACAAAGGTCCCGGCGGTGTGCAGGGAGACGTTGTAGCCGTCGCCGTAGGACAGGTTCCCGCCGATCGCCACCGGCCCCTCGGACTCGGTGCTGCCGAGCAGGGCGTCGCCCTCGGTGACCACTCCGAAGCCGTTGTTGCCGGCCACCGGGTTGCCGATGCTGACCGTGTCGCGGGCCGGCGCCACGGCCAGGGCGGCGCTGCCGAGGGCGGCGGAGCAGGCCGTGCCGGTCGTGACCAGCAGGGCGATCGCCAGACGGCGCTGTCCGCCCGCTTTAGTCATATATACGTAATTTGACATGAGATGAAGCTAGGGACGCGGCACCGCCGTCGGGCTTCAGCCACGCCGAACGGTGCACCAACGGCCCTCGCCGGGACGGTTCGTTGTCGGTGCCGACGGCTACGCTCACGGACATGGCTCTCAACACGTCCGCAGAATCCCCCCTGCCGGTCGGCGAGGTGTCGCGGCTCATCGGGGGGTGGATCGACCGGCTCGGCGCGGTGTGGGTCGAGGGGCAGATCACCCAGCTGTCGCGGCGACCGGGCGCCGGCGTGGTGTTCCTGACGCTGCGGGACCCCTCGTACGACATCTCCGTGAGCGTCACCTGCTATCGGCAGGTGTTCGACGCCGTCGCGGACGTCGTGAGCGAGGGAGCTCGGGTGGTCGTCCTGGCGAAGCCCGAGTGGTACGCCCCGCGCGGCCAGCTGTCGCTGCGGGCCGCCGAGATAAGGCCGGTGGGCGTCGGCGAACTGCTGGCGCGCCTGGAGCAGCTGAAGAAGGCCCTGGCGAACGAGGGGCTGTTCGCGCCGGAGCGCAAGAAGCCGCTTCCCTTCCTGCCCCAGCTCATCGGGCTGGTCTGCGGGCGCGCCTCCGCCGCCGAGCGGGACGTCCTGGAGAACGCCCGGCACCGCTGGCCCGCCGTCCGCTTCGAGGTGCGCAACGTCGCGGTGCAGGGTGTGCACGCCGTACCGCAGGTCGTGCAGGCCGTGAAGGAGCTCGACGCGCTGGACGACGTGGACGTGATCGTCGTCGCGCGCGGCGGCGGCAGCGTGGAGGACCTGCTGCCGTTCTCCGACGAGCAACTCGTCCGCGCGGTCGCCGCCTGCCGTACGCCCGTGGTGTCCGCCATCGGCCACGAACCCGACAACCCGCTCCTCGACTACGTCGCCGACCTGCGCGCCTCCACCCCGACCGACGCCGCCAAGAAGGTCGTACCGGACGTGGGCGAGGAGTACGAGCGGGTGCGGATGCTGCGCGATCGCGCCCGGCGCTGTGTCGGGGCCGTCATCGAGCGGGAGGAGCGCGGGCTCGCCCATGCGCTGGCCCGGCCGTCGATACAGGATCCGCACCGGATGATCGACGAGCGCGCCGACCATGTGGCGTCCCTCATGGACCGCGGCCGCCGCACCCTCGGCCATCTCCTCGACCGCGCCGACTCGGAACTGACGCACACCCACGCGCGCGTGGTGGCCCTCTCCCCGGCGGCGACCCTCAAGCGCGGGTACGCCGTGCTCCAGAAGGCCGACGGCCATGTCGTCCGGGACCCCGAGGAGGTCACCGCCGACGAGGTACTGCGGGCGCGGGTTTCCGAGGGCGAGTTCAGTGTCCGAGTCGATGCTTAGGGTGGACGCATGACCAGCAAGGTGGATGAGGCGCTCGGGTACGAGCAGGCGCGGGACGAGCTGATCGAGGTCGTACGGCGGCTGGAGGCCGGCGGTACGACGCTGGAGGAGTCCCTGGCGCTGTGGGAGCGCGGGGAGGAGCTCGCCAAGGTGTGCCGGCGCTGGCTGGACGGGGCTCGGGCGCGGCTGGACGCGGCGCTGGCCGAGGAGGCGGCGGACGAAGAGGCCGGGGACGAGGAGTAGACCGCCCAGGTGATCGTGTGAAGCGGATCACTCAGCCCTGACTTTCATTGAACATTGAACTTCATGAACCTATAGTTGACGTGTCAGCTGGTCCGGCGCACGGATCCGACGCTCACTCCGAGAAGGTTCACGCATGTCTCTCGTTCTTGACCCCGCCGCCCAGGACCTCCTGTTCCGCGAGGCCCGCACCGCGAACACCTTCACCGACGAGCCGGTGACCGATGAGCAGGTGCAGGCGATCTACGAGCTGGTCAAGTTCGGCCCGACCTCCATGAACCAGTCGCCGCTGCGCGTGACGCTGGTCCGCTCCGCCGAGGCCCGCGAGCGCCTCGTGCAGCACATGGCCGAGGGCAACCAGCCCAAGACCGCCGCCGCCCCGCTGGTCGCGATCCTCTCCGCGGACAACGAGTTCCACGAGGAGCTGCCGGCGCTGTTCCCGCACTTCCCGCAGGCCAAGGACCTCTTCTTCGGCGAGCGCTCGGCCCGTGAGGGCTCCGCCGCGCTGAACGCCGCCCTTCAGGCCGCGTACTTCATCATCGGCGTCCGCGCCGCGGGCCTCGCCGCCGGCCCGATGACCGGTCTGGACTTCGAGGGCGTCCGCAAGGAGTTCCTGGACGACGACCACACCCCGCTGATGGTGGTCAACATCGGCAAGCCGGGCGAGGACGCCTGGTTCCCGCGCTCCCCGCGCCTGGCCTACGACGACGTCGTCACCACGGTCTGAGCAGGGACACATACGAGCAGGGCCCCCGGCGATCACGCCGGGGGCCCTGCTCGTATGCCTCTCGTCACTCGGCCTTCAGCGCCTGCGCCATCTGCGTCAGCTGCGCGAACGACCCCGTGCCCGCGACCACGGTCGTCGCCCCGTCCTCCTTCAGCACCAGGGCGTCGTAGCGGCCGCCGGTGTACCGGGTCCACGTCCGGCCGCCGGCCTCCTGCGTGGCCTTCGTCTCATGGGCGCCCTGGGTGGCCTCCTCGATGAAGGGGGCCGTCTTGGGCGTCGACGACTGCTCGACCTGGACGTACTCATCGCCGGGCGCCTGGAAGCCGAGGTGCCAGGCGTCGGCCTGGTCGCCCTGGAAGCGCACGGACGTCGCCTTCCAGTCCTTGGCCAGGCCCTCGGGGGCGACCACCGGGTAGGACGCCGCGCGCCGCGCGGTGAGCAGCTCTACGCGGTAGTCCACTCGCTTGATGTCGGGAGCCGATTCGTCGTGCGGGATGAAGACGTAGATGACTCCCGCCGCGAGGATGGTCACTCCCAGGGAGAGGACCATGTTGCGGACCGACTTCTGCTTGCCGTTCGAACCTGCCACGTCCCCTATCGTCGCAGGTGCCCCGGTCCGCTCATCCGTGGGGGCCCCTGCTCATTTTGTCGGCCTGAGGATAGAGTCATGGCCATACCCTCATCCGGCCGTCGTCGTATCAGAAAGGTGCGCTCCGATGACCGAACATCATCACCTGCCGTCCGAGCTCGATGTCCCCTCCGAAGCCCCCGACCGCAACCTCGCCCTGGAGCTCGTCCGGGTGACCGAAGCAGCCGCGATGGCCGCGGGCCGCTGGGTCGGGCGCGGCGACAAGAACGGCGCGGACGGTGCCGCGGTGCGCGCCATGCGGACCCTCGTCTCCACCGTGTCGATGAACGGCGTGGTCGTCATCGGCGAGGGCGAGAAGGACGAGGCGCCGATGCTCTTCAACGGGGAGCGCGTCGGTGACGGGACCGGCCCCGAGGTGGACATCGCCGTCGACCCGATCGACGGCACCACGCTGACCGCCAAGGGCATGCCGAACGCGATCGCCGTCCTCGCGGCCACCGAGCGCGGGGCGATGTTCGACCCGTCCGCCGTGTTCTACATGGACAAGCTGGTCACCGGCCCCGAGGCGGCCGACTTCGTCGACATCAACGCGCCCGTGTCGGTCAACATCCGCCGGGTCGCCAAGGCCAAGCGGTCCACGCCCGAGGACGTCACCGTCGTCATCCTCGACCGGCCCCGGCACGAGGGCATCATCAAGGAGATCCGGGACGCCGGCGCGCGCATCAAGCTGATCTCCGACGGTGACGTCGCGGGTTCGATCTACGCGCTGCGCGAGGGCACCGGCGTCGACATGCTGCTCGGCATCGGCGGTACGCCGGAGGGCATCATCTCGGCCTGCGCCGTGAAGTGCCTGGGCGGCACCATCCAGGGCAAGCTGTGGCCGAAGGACGACGAGGAGCGGGCGCGTGCGGTCGACGCCGGACACGATCTGGACCGGGTGCTGACCACCGAGGACCTGGTGACCGGGGAGAACGTGTTCTTCGTCGCCACCGGGATCACCGACGGGGAGCTGCTGCGGGGTGTGCGGTACCGGTCGGATTCCGCGATCACCGAGTCGATCGTGATGCGGTCGAAGTCGGGGACGGTGCGGAGGATCAGCTCCGAGCACCGGCTGAGCAAGCTGCGGGCGTACAGCGCGATCGACTTCGACCGGGCGAAGTAGCCGCGCCTTGGAGTTGGGCGCCCCCGGTGCGGTGGGGGCGCCCCTTCCTCTGCTCCTTGCTCAACCCGCTTGCGCTATGCGGCCCGCCGCCCTCGCCGCCTTCTTCAGTTCCAGGTCGCGGCGCCGGCGGCGGGCCAGCACCACTCGGCGTTCCGCTGCCGTGAGGCCGCCCCAGACGCCGTACGGCTCGGGCTGGAGGAGGGCGTGCTCGCGGCACTCGACCATGACCGGGCAGCGTGCGCAGACCCGCTTCGCCGCCTCCTCGCGGGAGAGCCGGGCGGCGGTCGGTTCCTTGGAGGGTGCGAAGAACAGGCCGGCCTCGTCGCGCCGGCACACCGCCTCGGTGTGCCAGGGGGCGTCTTGGTCCCTGTCCCGCACTGGCACCCGCTGGGCCGGAACGGCAGCTACCTGCAGGGACGAATGCGGCGGTTGCAGCACGGTCTACTCCTGACGACGGCTTCGCGAGCGAGAGACGATGCAGCAAGGCCTACCCGCTGTGCGCGTGCCTATGCACTGAGTTCCGAACCGCTGGATTCCGGGGGCTCGCGCGCGGCTGCATGAGCGGACTGGTTGGTTTCGGTTCCGATCGAATTTGCAGTCGTCAACGGTCCAGGTGTTTGCGCAAACCCTTGTCGGCCTTGCGCTGGACGCGATCGAGGATGTCCGCCACGAGTTTGCCGCGCTTCGCTCTGCCCTCGACACTGCCCAGCACGGCCCACCCCTCCACATGGACGGCGGGGGCCTCGGGGTCGCCCGAGTCGAGCGCGATCACCTGGAAGTCGCCGAGGACGCCGCCGCCGGTGCCGTGCAGCGAGACGTTCTCCGGGACGCGGACCTCGACGCTGCCGCAGAACGAGAACGCCTTGATCACGACCTGCTGGTACTCGAAGAGGGCCTCGCTGAGGTCTATCTCGACGCTGCCGAAGATCGCGTACGCGTGGATCCGGCGCCCGGCGCGCCAGCGGCCCTTGCGGACGGCGCTGCTGAAGACCGCGACGACGTTGTCGTCCGGGACGGCGGGGACCGCGGCGGGCAGGCCGGGGGAAGGGGCGGCCCGGCGCCGGTGGGCGGCGGGCAGATCGCGTATGAACCCCTCCAGCTCGCCCACCGTCTTGGCGCTGAGCGCCCCCTCGACCCGCTCGGCGTGCTCATCGGCGGTGAGGCGGCCCTCGGCGAGTGCCTCGCGCAGGATGTCCGCGATCCGGTCGCGGTCGGCGTCGGAGGCGCGGAGCTCGGCTTCGGTGGCGGCAGCGGGCGCGGTCTGCTTCTGAAGGTCCACGGCAGCAGCGTACCGAAACACGATAGATCGCGATAGCCCCTCCTGGGGCCGAACTGAGCCTTACCTCACAAGCTCTCCGTCAGTGCCAGGTTCTACGCTGGTGGACGCTGCCCAATGGAGGTCAGCCGCCGCATCTGTCGAGTGAGGAATGGCACCGATGCCTGAGTTCGCGTACACCGATCTGCTCCCCATGGGAGAGGACACCACCCCCTACCGGCTGGTGACCTCCGAGGGTGTCTCCACCTTCGAGGCCGACGGGCGCACGTTCCTCAAGGTCGAGCCGGAGGCGCTGCGCAAGCTCGCCGAAGAGGCCATCCACGACATCCAGCACTACCTCCGCCCGGCCCACCTCGCCCAGCTGCGCCGGATCATCGACGACCCCGAGGCGTCCAGCAACGACAAGTTCGTGGCGCTGGACCTGCTGAAGAACGCGAACATCGCGGCGGCGGGCGTGCTGCCGATGTGCCAGGACACCGGTACGGCGATCGTGATGGGCAAGCGCGGGCAGAACGTGCTGACCGAGGGCGGGGACGAGGCGGCCCTGTCGCGCGGCATCTACGACGCGTACCTCAACCTCAACCTGCGCTACTCGCAGATGGCTCCGCTCACCATGTGGGAGGAGAAGAACACGGGGTCGAACCTCCCGGCCCAGATCGAGCTGTACGCCGCCGACGGCGGCGCCTACAAGTTCCTCTTCATGGCGAAGGGCGGCGGCTCGGCCAACAAGTCGTTCCTCTACCAGGAGACGAAGGCCGTCCTGAACGAGGCCTCCATGATGAAGTTCCTGGAGGAGAAGATCCGTTCGCTGGGTACGGCCGCCTGTCCGCCGTACCACCTGGCGATCGTGGTGGGTGGTACGAGCGCGGAGTACGCCCTCAAGACCGCGAAGTACGCCTCCGCTCACTACCTGGACGAGATCCCGGCCGAGGGTTCGGAGCTGGGGCACGGCTTCCGGGACAAGGAGCTGGAGGAGAAGGTCTTCGAGCTGACGCAGAAGATCGGCATCGGCGCGCAGTTCGGCGGCAAGTACTTCTGCCACGACGTGCGCGTGGTGCGGCTGCCGCGGCACGGCGCGTCCTGCCCGGTCGCCATCGCCGTGTCCTGCTCGGCCGACCGTCAGGCGGTCGCGAAGATCACCGCCGAGGGTGTCTTCCTGGAGCAGCTGGAGACCGACCCGGCGCGTTTCCTGCCGGAGACGACGGACGAGCACCTCGACGCCTCCGACGACGACGTCGTCAGGATCGACCTGAACCAGCCGATGGACGACATCCTCGCCGAGCTGACGAAGTACCCGGTGAAGACCCGGCTGTCGCTCTCCGGTCCGCTGGTCGTGGCCCGTGACATCGCGCACGCCAAGATCAAGGAGCGGCTGGACGCGGGCGAGGAGATGCCGCAGTACCTCAAGGACCACCCCGTGTACTACGCGGGGCCGGCCAAGACCCCCGAGGGCTACGCGTCCGGCTCCTTCGGCCCGACGACGGCCGGGCGCATGGACTCCTACGTCGAGCAGTTCCAGGCGGCGGGGGGCTCCAAGGTGATGCTGGCGAAGGGCAATCGCAGCAAGCAGGTCACGGATGCCTGTGGCAGCCACGGTGGCTTCTACCTGGGCTCCATCGGCGGCCCTGCCGCCCGTCTCGCCCAGGACTGCATCAAGAAGGTCGAGGTCGTCGAGTACGAGGAGCTCGGCATGGAGGCCGTCTGGAAGATCGAGGTCGAGGACTTCCCGGCGTTCATCGTCGTCGACGACAAGGGCAACGACTTCTTCCAGGACCCGGCGCCGGCGCCCACGTTCACGTCGATTCCGGTACGGGGGCCTGGGCTGGCCTAGTGCCTGCGGTGCGGCGGGGACGTTTTTCGCCCCCGCCGCCCCTACCCGTCCCACCACCAGGGGCTCCGCCCCTTCGACCCCGCCGGGGGCTGCGCCCCCAAACCCCCCTTCGGCCTGAACGGCCTCGTCCTCAAACGCCGGACGGGCTGAGGGCTGCGCCCCAGCGGGCGGGTGGGGGCTTGGGACGGCTACGGCCTCGTCCTCGAAACGCCGGACCGGCTGGAGGACGCGCACCAGCACCAGGAGGCGCCGGCCTGGAGGCTGCGCCCCAGCGGGCGGGTGGGGGCTCGGGACGGCTACCGGCTGGTCCTCGAAACACCGGACCGGCTGGAGGACGCGCACCAGCGCCAGGAGGCGCCGGGCTGAGGGCTGCGCCCCAGCGGGCGGGTGGGGGCTCGGGACGGCTACCGGCTGGTCCTCGAAACACCGGACCGGCTGAATGAAGCGCACCAGCGCCAGGAGGCGCCGGCCTGGGGGCTTGGGACGGCTACGGTCTCAGCCGCTCAAGTCGAAAGCCAGGCGTTGGTAGTCGCCGTCGTCCGTGAAGTGGATCTGGCCGCTGGCGGCGCGGTAGTCGCCGGTTCCGCCGGTGACGGAGGCGTCGAAGGCTGGGAGTTCGGCTGTCTCCTCCAAGGGGACCGTCATGAGGACCTGGGCCGTGATCTGGCCGCCGGAGAGGACGAACGTGCCTACGCACTGGATGTCCATCGGGTTGCCGGCGCGGACGACGGTGCAGGCGACTCCGTCGCGGCCGACCTTCTCGCCGCCCTTGTCTTCGTAGAGGTCGTCCGCGAAGGAGAAGGAGTCGCCGACCTCGGGTAGCTGCTGCTCGCCCTGGTCGTCGTCCTCGCCCGGCACTTCCTTGGCGTAGAGAGTGAACGTCTCGTCGCCTTCGATGGCGGGGGCGGGGGCGGCGACGGCCAGGGTCCCTGCGGCGGCCAGCCCGGCGCCGAGCGCGATGAGCGTCCTGATGCTGCGGAGCATGTCCTGCCTCCTGTGGGGTGACGAGCCCCCCCTGCGCTTCCCCACCATTGTCCGGCGATCACCTCCGGGCCGCGCGATGTGAAGATCCCCTCCGGCGGGGGAACAGCTGTCGGGTCCCGGATGCTGTGACAGGTGGAGGTGATCGGCAGTGGCCGACGAAGAGCAGGGTTATCGCATCGAGCACGACTCCATGGGCGAGGTCCGTGTCCCCGCCCACGCCAAGTGGCGGGCCCAGACCCAGCGCGCGATCGAGAACTTCCCGGTCTCCGGGCAGCGCATCGAGCGGGCCCACATCGAGGCGCTCGCCCGGATCAAGGGCGCGGCCGCGAAGGTGAACGCGGATCTCGGGGTGCTCGACAAGGACATCGCCGCAGCCATTGAGGAGGCTGCCGGTGAGGTCGCCGAGGGGACGTGGGACGAGCACTTCCCCGTGGATGTGTTCCAGACCGGGTCCGGGACCTCGTCCAACATGAACGCCAACGAGGTCATCGCCACCCTCGCGAGCGAGCGGCTCCAGCGAAGCGTGCATCCCAATGACCACGTCAACGCGTCGCAGTCCTCCAACGACGTCTTCCCCTCCTCCATCCACATCGCCGCCACCGCCGCCGTCACCCGCGATCTGATCCCCGCCCTGGACCACCTCGCCGCGTCCCTGGAACGCAAGTCCGAGGAGTTCGCCGACGTCGTGAAGTCGGGGCGGACCCACCTCATGGACGCCACCCCGGTCACGCTCGGGCAGGAGTTCGGCGGGTACGCGGCCCAGGTGCGGTACGGCGTCGAGCGGCTGCGGGCCTCGCTCCCCCGGCTCGCCGAGCTGCCGCTGGGCGGCACCGCCGTCGGCACCGGCATCAACACCCCGCCCGGCTTCTCCGCCGCCGTCATCGAGGAGGTGGCCCGGGCCACCGGGCTGCCGCTCACCGAGGCCCGCGACCACTTCGAGGCGCAGGGGGCCCGGGACGGCATCGTCGAGACCAGCGGCCAGCTGCGGACCATCGCCGTCGGGCTCACGAAGATCGCCAACGATCTGCGGTGGATGTCCTCCGGGCCGCGCACCGGGCTCGCCGAGATCTCCCTCCCCGACCTCCAGCCCGGGTCCTCGATCATGCCCGGCAAGGTCAACCCGGTCGTCCCCGAGGCCGTGCTCATGGTCGCCGCGCAGGTCGTCGGCAACGACGCCACCGTCGCCACCGCGGGCGCCGCGGGGAACTTCGAGCTCAATGTGATGCTCCCGGTCATCGCCAAGAACGTGCTGGAGTCGATCAGGCTGCTCGCCAACGCCTCCCGGCTGCTCGCCGACCGGACCGTCGACGGCATCGTCGCCCACCGCGAACGCGCCCTGGAGTACGCCGAGTCGTCACCGTCCGTGGTCACCCCGCTGAACAAGTACATCGGATACGAGGAGGCCGCCAAGGTCGCCAAGAAGGCGCTCGCGGAACGCAAGACCATCCGTCAAGTCGTGCTGGAGAGCGGTTATCTGGAGCGCGGCGACCTCACCCTCGCTGACCTGGACGAAGCCCTGGATGTCCTGCGTATGACGCGCCCGTAACCAATCCTCGCGTCGGCGCGAACCGTGACGTTCGCCGCAGCGTCGTTACTCCGTGACACCTAATATCTGGTCATGGCAGACGGCGGAGCGGTGACGGCAGTGGAAGCGGGCGGGTCTACGGCGCACTGGGCGCCCGGGAGTCAGATCCTGTGGCGCTACCGGGAGAACGCCGGTGCGCGCTTCCACATCGTGCGTCCCGTGACCGTCGTACGCGACGACGCCGACCTGCTCGCCGTGTGGCTGGCGCCCGGCACCGAGTGTGTCAAGCCCGCGCTGGCCGACGGGACGCCGGTCCACCTGGAGCCGCTCCAGTCGCGCTACACCAAGCCGCGCACGGTGCAGCGCGACCGGTGGTTCGGCACGGGCGTGCTGAAGCTGGCGCGGCCCGGCCAGCCGTGGTCGGTGTGGCTGTTCTGGGAGCCGGGCTGGCGGTTCAAGAACTGGTACGTGAACCTGGAGGAGCCGCTGGCCCGTTGGGCCGGCGGGGTCGATTCCGAGGACCACTTCCTGGACATCTGCGTGTACCCGGACCGGACTTGGGGCTGGCGCGACGAGGACGAGTTCGCGCAGGCCCAGCAGGACGGTCTGATGGGCCCCGAGGTGGCCGAGCGGGTGCGGAAGGCCGGGCAGGCCGCGGTGGAGACCATCCACGCCTGGGGGCAGCCGTTCTCGGACAGCTGGCAACACTGGCGCCCGGACGCGTCCTGGGCTGTACCGTCACTGCCGGAGGACTGGGACCGCACGCCCGCGCACATGTCCTCATGAGACCCTTGATGCGCCCCGGGGCCCTAAACGTAGGATCGTCCTCCGCAAGGGTGCGCCGAGGCAACTGGCGGAGCGTGCACTGGGCTTGACCGATCGTCACCGAGGGGCGGCAGGACGTGAGCGAGGGGTACGTGGGCAACACCGGTGCGGGCTGCGCACAGTCCGCCGGTGGCACAGAAACAGCCTCTGACCACGCGGGGATTCCGTTCCTGGGGCACGTATTGCGGGTATCGGAGTTTCGGCGGGACGAACTGCGCTCACCGCGCAGGGCCTCGGCCCCGGACGGATGGATGCGACACGCGTGACGGAGCAGCCGACCTCCTTCGAGCGCCCCCGGAAGGGCGCCGACCCCGCGGACCCCCGCGGGGCGCTCCTGCGTTCCCCGGTACCGCCCCGATCGTCCGGCGCCGCCGCGTTACCCGCGCAGGCCCGCACCGGCGAACCGCCCTCCACCCCGGGCACGACCGCACCGTCCGGCAACGACAAGGCCCCCGTGAGCAACGGTCCCGAGCATGCGCAGCCCTCCGCCGCGGCGGAGGCCGACACCCATCGTCCGCGGCCCGCGCCCGAGGCCATTCCGGCCCAGCCGGGTACCGAGGCGCCCGGCGGCGGGGAGCGGCGCAGCGGGCAGACGGTGCAGCCCGGCCGGCCCACGCCGATGCGGCGGGACGGGGACCGGCTGCGGTTCGTGGGCGCCGCGACCCGGCGGATCGCCCGCGGCATAGACCTCGACGAGATCGTGATGGGGCTGTGCCGGGCCACCGTGCCGACGTTCTCCGACGCGATCCTCGTCTATCTGCGCGACCCCCTGCCGGTCGGCGACGAGCGGCCCACCGGCCCCGTCGTGCTGCGGCTGCGCCGCACCGACCGGATACCGGAGGAGCGGGACACCGAAGGCGGCTTCCTGCCCGCGCCGGGGCAGCCGGAGCCGACCGAGCTGGCCGAACTGTCCGCCGTGACCGCCGAATTGTGCGAGGTACGGCCCGGCGGGGCGCTCGCCGAGGTGCTGCGCGGGGTACGTCCGGTGTTCGCCGACGCGCCCGCCGCCCGCGCCGCCCTCCCGGAACTGCTGGGCGACGACGGCGAGTTGGTCGTACCCGGCGGGCAGCGCGCGATCCTCGCCCCGCTGCGCGGCCGACGCCGGGTGATCGGCGCCGCGCTCTTCCTGCGCCGCCCCGAACGCATGGCCTTCGAGGCCGACGACCTCCTGGTCGCCGCCCAGCTCGCCACGCACAGCGCACTCGGCATCGACAAGGCGGTGCTGTACGGCCGTGAGGCCTACATCGCCGACGAACTCCAGCGGACCATGCTGCCCGAGACCCTGCCGCGCCCCACGGGCGTACGGCTGGCCTCCCGCTATCTCCCCGCCGCCGAGACCGCGCGCGTCGGCGGCGACTGGTACGACGCGATCCCGCTGCCGGGCAGCCGGGTGGCGCTGGTGGTGGGTGACGTCATGGGGCACTCCATGACCAGCGCGGCCATCATGGGCCAGCTGCGGACCACCGCGCAGACCCTCGCCGGGCTCGACCTGCCGCCGCAGGAGGTGCTGCACCACCTCGACGAGCAGGCCCAGCGGCTCGGCACCGACCGCATGGCGACCTGCCTGTACGCCGTCTACGACCCGGTCTCGCACCGCATCACCATCGCCAACGCCGGCCATCCGCCGCCCGTCCTGCTGCACCTGGGCGGCCGGGCCGAGGTGCTGCGGGTGCCGCCGGGCGCGCCCATCGGTGTCGGCGGCGTCGACTTCGAGGCCGTGGAGCTGGACGCGCCCGCCGGAGCCACGCTGCTCCTCTACACCGACGGTCTGGTGGAGTCGCGGCTGCGGGACGTGTGGACCGGCATAGAGCAACTGCGCGAGAAGCTCGCCGCGACGGCTCAGCTGACCGGGCCCGACCATCCGCCGCCGCTGGAGGCGCTGTGCGACGAGGTGCTCGACATGCTCGGTCCCGGCGACCGGGACGACGACATCGCGCTGCTCGCCGCGCGGTTCGACGGGATCGCGCCCAGCGATGTCGCGTACTGGTTCCTGGAGCCGGAGGACGCGGCCCCGGGCCGTGCCCGGCGGCTGGCCCGGCGCGCGCTGTCGCGCTGGGGCATGGAGGAGCTGACCGACTCCGTCGAGCTGCTGGTCAGCGAGGTCGTGACGAACGCGGTTCGGTACACGTCGCGGCCGGTGACGTTGCGGTTGCTGCGGACGGATGTGCTGCGCTGCGAAGTCGGTGACGACGTGCCGCAGTTGCCGCGGCTGCGGCAGGCTCGCGCCACGGATGAAGGTGGGCGGGGGCTGTATCTCGTCAACAAGTTGGCGCGGCGGTGGGGGGCTACTCGGTTGAGCACCGGGAAGGTTGTGTGGTTCGAGCTCAATCGCGGGTGAGGCTGCCACGGATTGTTGTGTGGCGGCTGCGGGCCGGTTGTGGCTTGTCGCGCAGTTCCCCGCGCCCCTGGGGTACGTAACGGCGCCCGGTGACTACCGGGCGCCGTTCCTTCTCTACTGTGTTGTGTCCTCGTCCGGTCTTCCCGGTTCCTCCGGGATGTCGTCCGTCGGCGTGGTCGTCGGGGCCGTCGGCTCGTCCGTGGTCGGCTCGTCCGTCGTCGGGGTCTCGGACGGCGTCTGCGTCGGGGCCTGAGTCGTCGGGGCCTCGGTCGTCGGGGCCTGGGTCGTCGGCTCGTCCTCCGTCGGGGTCTGGCTCGGCTCCTGCGTCTGCGTCGGCGTGTACGTCGGCTCGACCGCCGCGCCCTGGTCGGTGTCCAGGTCGAACTCGGAGTCGCTGTCCGTCACGCCGAACATGTACGCCGCCCAGATCTGCGCCGGGATGCCACCGCCGTTGACCCGGCCGGTGCCCGGCAGCTCGCCCGTCGCGCCCTTCATGTTGACCTGGTCGCCGGTCTTCTTGTCCTCGCCGAACAGGCCGACGGAGGTCACCAGGTCCGGCGTGTAGCCGGTGAACCAGGCCGACCTGCCGTAGTCGGAGGTACCCGTCTTGCCCGCGACCTCCTGGCCGTCGCGGGACGGGTTGTCGCGCACGGACACCCGGGCCGTACCGTCGTCGACCACGCCGGTGAGCACGGAGGTCACGGTGTCGGCGGTCTCCGGGCTGATGACCTGGTCGCCGATCGCGTCGGGCATCTTGATCGTGCGGGTGTTCTGCTCGGCCGACTTGATGATGGTCGGGGTGACCTGCTTGCCGTGGTTGTCGAGGGTGGCGTAGACGCCGGCCATCTGGAGCGGGCTCGCGCCCATGGAACCGAGGGTCTGGGCCGGTACGGCTTCCAGGTCCTCGACGTCCATGCCGAGCTGGCCGGCCGTCTCCATCACCTCGTCCATACCGACGTCGATGCCCATCTGCGCGAACACCGAGTTGATGGACTTGTTCATCGCGGTCTGGACGGTGACGTCGCCGTAGTCGACGTTGTCCTCGTTCGGCGGGGCGAAGCCGACCTTGTTGCCGTTGGCGTCCACCACGGGCCGCTTGCTCGTGCCGTCGTAGACCGTGCTCGCGCCGATCGGGTCGCCGTCCTGCGTCTGCGCCTCGTTCTCCAGGGCCGCGGCGAGAATGACGGGCTTGAACGTGGAGGCGGGCTGGTAGTCCGTTCTGGTCGCGTTGGAGCGGTAGTGCTTGAAGTAGTCCTCGCCGCCGTACAGGGCGACGATCTTCCCCGTCTCGGGGTCGACGGAGACGGCGCCGGCCTGGATGTCCGCGTCGACGTCGCGTTCCTTCGGGTCCAGCTTGCTGATCAGCTGCTCCTCGGCGGCCTTCTCCAGCTGGGCCTGCTTCTTCCGGTCGATGTTCAGGGTGATGGTCCAGCCCTGGCTCTTGACCTGGGTCTCCGCCTCGGAGCGGGAGAGGCCCTCCTGCTCCATCAGCTGGTCCTCCAGCTGCTTGTTGGCGAGCTCGACGAGGTAGCCCTTCTGGCCCTCCAGGCCCGCGGCGCCCTTGGGCTCCTTGGGCACGGGGAACTTCATCGACTGCCGCTCGGAGGCGTCCAGCCACCCCTCCTCGACCATGTTGTCCAGGACGTAGTTCCAGCGCTGCTTGACCAGCTTCTTGCCGGTCTCGGACGCGACCGCCCAGTCGTACTGGCTCGGCGCCTGGAGCAGGGCGGCGAGGTACGCGCCCTGGGCGACGGAGAGCTTCTCGACGTCGACCCGGTAGTACGCCTGCGCGGCGGCCTGGATGCCGTGGGCGTTGCGGCCGAAGTAGCTGGTGTTGAGGTAGCCCGCGAGGATGTCGTCCTTGGACATCTGGCGGTCCACCTTCAGCGAGATGACCAGCTCTCGCAGCTTGCGGGTGACCGTCTGTTCCTGCGTGAGGTAGTAGTTCTTGACGTACTGCTGGGTGATCGTCGAACCGCCCTGCGCGCCCTTGCCGCTGAGCGTGTTGATCAGGCCTCGGGTCGTGCCCTTCAGGTCGACGCCGGAGTCCTTGTAGAAGCTCTTGTTCTCGGCGGCGACGAAGGTGTACCGGACGTCCTCGGGCACCTTGGAGATGGGCACGATCTCGCGGTTGACCTCACCGTCGCGGGCCAGGACCGTGCCGTCGCTGTACTTGTAGACGTTGCTCTGGAGCCTCGCCTCGGCGTTGCCGGTGGGCACCTGCACCATCATGTACAGCACGATGAACCCGCCGATGCCGAGCAGGCAGAAGCCGAGGAACGTGCCGAGGATCTTCTTCCAGGTGAAGAACCGGCGTATGCCGGTCTTCCCGGCCGCACCGGACGAGCGGCGACGCCTGGGCGCCGCGCGGCGGCCGCCGCGCTGCCGTGCTCGTCTCTCTTCCGCTCGTCCCATGAGTCCGATCCGCTCCGCTTCGCTCTGGTGTGCACTGCTGCCACACAGGTTCGCCGCTCAGGTCAGCTCAGAAAGCTAACACCGGGAGATGTGACAAAGGGCTGCCGATCCGGTCTTTTGCGGACGTGACAATCAGCACCTGCCCCGATGGAACCGACCACTCAGGGGGCGGAAAGGTTGCTCCGGACCTTCCCGGGAATCTATACACACGAGGTATACACCCCGTGTACAGTGCTCGGCATGTCCATCGGTCACACCCTCCTAGGGCTCCTGGAGACAGGCCCCCGCCACGGCTACGACCTCAAGCGGGCCTTCGACGAGAAGTTCGGTCACGACCGGCCACTGCACTACGGCCAGGTCTATTCGACGATGTCGCGCCTGCTGAAGAACGGCCTCGTCGAGGTCGAAGGCATCGAGCCCGGCGACGGGCCCGAGCGCAAGCGGTACGCGATCACCGACGCCGGCGTCACCGACGTACAGCGGTGGCTGGCGACGCCCGAGAAGCCCGAGCCGTACCTCCAGTCGACGCTGTACACGAAGGTCGTGCTCGCGCTGCTCACCCGGCGCGACGCGGCCGAGATCCTCGACACCCAGCGTGCCGAGCATCTGCGCATGATGCGGATCCTCACCGACCGCAAGCGCAAGGGCGATCTCGCGGACCAGCTGATCTGCGACCACGCCCTGTTCCATCTGGAGGCCGATCTGCGCTGGCTGGAACTCACCGCCGCGCGGCTCGACCGGCTGGCCGAGGCGGTGGCCCGATGACCGCCCCTGCCGGTGCCCTGCTCGCGGCCTCTGAGCTGCGCAAGGCCTACGGTCCGACCCTCGCGCTGGACGGCGCCGAGTTCTCCGTGCACCCGGGCGAGGTCGTCGCCGTGATGGGTCCGTCCGGGTCGGGCAAGTCGACGCTGCTGCACTGTCTGGCCGGGATCGTGCCGCCGGACTCCGGGTCGATCACCTACGACGGGCGGGAGCTCGCGACGATGAGCGACGCGGAGCGCAGTGCGCTCAGGCGCTCGGAGTTCGGGTTCGTCTTCCAGTTCGGGCAGCTCGTGCCGGAACTGACCTGCGTGGAGAACGTCGCCCTGCCGCTGCGGCTGAACGGCACCTCCCGCAAGCGGGCCGAGCGGGCCGCGCTGACCTGGATGGAACGGCTGGAGGTCGACGACCTGGGCGGCAAGCGGCCCGGCGAGATCTCCGGCGGTCAGGGGCAGCGGGTCGCCGTGGCCCGGGCGCTGGTCACCGGTCCGCGGGTGCTGTTCGCCGACGAGCCGACCGGCGCGCTGGACTCCCTCAACGGCGAACGCGTGATGGAACTGCTCACCGACGCCGCCCGCTCCAGCAACGCCGCCGTCGTGCTGGTCACGCACGAGGCGCGGGTGGCCGCCTACTCCGACCGCGAGATCGTCGTACGGGACGGCCGGTCCCGGGACATGGAGCGCGTCGTATGAACCAGTGGGGGAGGGACCTCGCCCTCGGTTTCAGGTTCGCCTTCGCCGGCGGCCGCGAGGGCTGGACCCGGGCTCTGCTGACGGCCGTCGGGGTCGGGCTCGGGGTGGCGCTGCTGCTGCTGACGACCGCGATCCCGAACGCGCTCGCGGCGCGGGACGACCGGGCGAACGCGCGCTACGACCTGCTGTTCGGCTCCACCGACACCGGTGTGGCCAGATCCGACCGCTCGCTCCTGCTCGTGGACGTCGACACGACCTTCCGCGGCAAGGAGGTCCGGGGGCGGGAGCTGGAGCCGGAGGGTTCGCGGGCGCCGCTGCCGCCCGGTCTGGAGAAGTTCCCGGCCAAGGGCGAGATGGTCGTCTCGCCCGCGCTGAAGGAGCTGCTGGAGTCGGCGGACGGCGAGCTGCTGCGGGAGCGGCTGCCCGACCGGGTGACCGGGACGATCGGCGAGAGCGGGCTGGTCGGCTCGCAGGAGCTCGCCTTCTACCGGGGCGGCGGCGGGCTGGCACCGCAGCTCGGGGACGGCCGGGTGGCCCGTATCGACCGGTTCGGGGACCCCGAGCCGGTCACCGAGAAGACCGATCCCGTCCTGATCCTGCTGATCCTCGTCGTCTTCGTGGCGCTGCTGATGCCGGTCGCCGTGTTCATCGCCGCGGCCGTGCGCTTCGGCGGCGAGCGGCGCGACCGGCGGCTGGCGGCGCTCAGGCTGGTGGGCTCCGACAGCCGGATGACCCGCCGGATCGCGGCCGGCGAGGCGCTCGCGGGCGCGCTGCTCGGGCTGGTCCTCGGCACGGTCTTCTTCCTGATCGGACGTCAGGTCGCGGGCTCCGTCGAGGTGTTCCGGATCAGTGTGTTCCCGAGCTATCTGAACCCCTCCCCCACGCTCGCGCTGCTGGTCGCGGTGGCCGTGCCGGCCGCGGCGGTGCTGGTGACGCTGTTCGCGCTGCGCGGGGTGGTCATCGAGCCGCTGGGCGTGGTGCGTACGGCCCGGCCCGCGCGGCGCCGGCTGTGGTGGCGGCTGCTGCTGCCGCTGGGCGGGCTCGCGCTGCTGTACCCGATGGTGGGGCAGGGCCGCGACGGGGGCGAGTTCAACCAGTACCTGGTCATCGGCGGCGTCATGCTGCTGCTGGTCGGGGTGACCGCACTGCTGCCGTGGTTCGTCGAGTCGGTCGTCGCCCGGCTCGGCGGCGGCCCGGTGGCCTGGCAACTGGCCGTACGCAGGCTCCAGTTGAGCAGCGGCACGGCGGCCCGGCTGGTCAACGGCGTGGCGGTGGCGGTGGCCGGGGCGATCGCGCTGCAGATGCTGTTCTCCGGAGTGGACAGCGACTACACCAAGGACACCGGCCTCGACGTCAGCCGGGTGCAGATGCATGTGACCGTGCCGGGCGACGCGGAACTCGCCGGTGCCGCGGAGCAGTTCCGGCGCACCGAGGGGGTCGACGAGGTCTACGCCCGCTACGAGGGATACATCGGCGAGCGCCGCAAGGACGCGGAGCTCGGCGCCCCGGTGACCGTCGGCGACTGCACGGCGCTGCGCGAGCTGGCCCACCTGCCCTCCTGCCGGGACGGCGACGTCTTCGCCGTACACACCGACTACGACCAGGAACTCACTCAACTGGCCGTTCCCGGCCGGACGTTGTACGTGGACCCGTCCTACGAGGGCACCCCGCGGGGCGCGGAGGCGCCGTGGACGGTGCCGGAGGGCGTGCGCCGGGCCGAGGCTCGCACCGGCATGACCGGGTTGGAGCGGCCCGGACTGCTGATCACCCCGAAGGCACTGTCGGACAAGGCCGCGCAGGCCATGGCCGGTCATGTGTACATCGGCCTCGACCCGTCCGTGCCCGACGCGCGCGAATACGTACGGAACACCGCGGCGGCCGTCAGCCCGCTGACGTACTCCACGGACTGGTCGGCGACGACGGAGTCGGGCCGCTACGCCTCCATCCGCACCGGCCTGTTCGTCGGCGCCTTGTGTGTGCTGGTGCTGATCGGGGCGAGTCTTCTGGTGTCGCAGCTGGAGCAGTTGCGGGAGCGCAAGAAGCTGCTGTCGGCGCTGGTCGCCTTCGGCACCCGGCGGCGGACGCTGAGCCTGTCGGTGCTGTGGCAGACGGCGATCCCGATCGCGCTGGGGCTGCTGCTGGCCTCGGTGGTGGGGCTGACCCTGGGCGCGGTGCTGCTGCGGCTGGCGGACACGCCGGTACGGGTGGACTGGGGGAGCCTGCTGTCGATGACCGGCGCCGGGGCCGCGGTGGTCCTGGCCGTGACCCTGCTCAGTCTGCCGCCGCTGCTGCGGCTGATGCGGCCCGACGGGCTGCGCACGGAGTGACCAAAGGCCCCTCCCCGACCGCTCGGGGAGGGGCCCGGCCGTTTCACAGGTTGTACTCCCGCACCACCCGTCTGGTCTGGGCGAACAGCATGCCGACGTTCACCGACTTGCGGCAGACGACCACGGCGACGACGTCCTGCTGCTCGTTCAGCCGGACGAACAGGTGGGTGAGGTTCTCGCTGTTGACGAGGATCTCCTGGAAGAAGTGCTGGTCGGTGTCGATCCCGCGGCGCTCCTTGAAGATGTCCTCGATCATGACGACCGTACGGCCCTGGAACAGGTCGAGGGTCGCGCCCGCCAGCAGGTCCAGGACCTCCGGCGGGTGGTTGTCGACGGTCTCGTACGACAGCAGCATGCCGGTGGACATGTCGACCACGCCCGAGGCGACGCAGTCGGGGGCTTCCGTCCGCAGGGACTTGACCAGGCCCATCACCTGGTCGGAGAAGCCGGGGGTCATGCGTTTGGTCGCCATGGGTCAGACACCTTCCGTTGCTTTCCCGGTCCTGGTCAGGATCGAGTCGATGCGGCGCAGGGCCGGCTGGGTCGCCTGGTGCAGCCGGTCCAGGTCCATGCCCTCGTCGCCGAGGACGACCATCAGCGCGGTGTCGCCGACGGCGTAGAGGGCCGCGCAGCCGTGGCTGCCGTAGGTCACCGTCCGGCGCAGGGTGCCCCGCTCGGCAGCGAGCGCGGTGCGCCGGGCGAGACCGAGGCCGGCGGCGGCGAGGGCGGCGAGGCCCTCCGGGTCGATGGAGTCGGCGGTGTCGGCGGCGATGAGCAGGCCGTCGGCGGCGGCGACCGCGGTGTCGGTGATTCCGGTCACCTGATCGCGCAGACCACGCATTTCCCGTGCCAGCGCTTCATGGTCCATGTCTTCAACTCCCCTATTGCTGTTCACATCTGTTCGTCCGGATCATTTGGCGGTTCCGTTCCTCAGGCGGAAGAACCATTTCCAGCTCGTTCCGGACCGTTCCGGCGCGAGCACTTCGGCGATGCCGCTGGCGCCCGGTTCACGGCGGGGCAGGGCTTGCGGTGCGGGGGGTGGTTCGGGGGGCTCGGGCGCCCGGGGGCGGACGCCGGCGCCGTCGGTGGGTATGCGGATGTGGACCGGCTCGGGCGCCGCGGCGCACTCCAGGAGCCCCTCGCCGAGCATCCGCGCCATCTCGACGGTGACGGCGTAGACGCTGCGTCCGGTGCGGAAGGCGAGGTCGCGGGCGGTGCTGCGGCCGTCGGTGCGGGTGAGCAGCTCCTGCTGGAGCGGGGTGAGCGGGCCGTCCGGCCGCTGTGCGGGCAGGGGGCGTTCGCGGTCGGGGTGCACGGGGTGGGGCAGCGCTTCGAGGGCGGCGAGCTTGCGGGCGGTGTCCTGGAGCAGCCGGCCCGCGGGTTCACCGGCCTCGACCGGCGCGAACGGGTCGGCGCCGGTCGTGCGCCGGCAGTCGTCCACCCGGCCCGCGGCGATGGCGAACATGGCGTCGTGCAGCGCCATCACGCAGACCACTCGCAGCTGGGCGTCGCCCGCGTATCCGTGGGCGACGAGCTCGGCCGCGGGCCAGTGTGCGCCACCGGACTCCCGTACCAGCGCCGCCCATTGCTCGCCGCTGACCCGGCCGGAGCGCAGCAGCAGCGCCTCGGGGCCGGGCGCACCGGGCGACTCGGCGGCTACGACGAGACCGTTGCGGAAGTGGACGGTGCCGCCCGGGGTTCCGGCGACCCGCAGTGCTCCCGTGAAGCCGTCGCGCCCACACGCGGCCAGGGCCGGTGCCAGGTGGTCGTAGCCCGACATCACTCCCCTTGGCCTCTCGCACATACGCCTGACGCGTCGCGCTGAGGAGGGAATGTTTATCAGCCGTTGGGCATATTCCGGCCGCGGATTTCCGACCTGCCTCTAGTTGACGGAAGTTGATATCGGGGGCCGTTCAAAACGCTGTGTTCGGCGCTCATTTGACCGAATGGAATGCGCCTCTTCGTCAGTCGTCGCCGTCCACCACGCGCACCGGCAGGGGCCGCAGCGCCTCGCGCAGGGCCGCCGCCAGCTCCCGGTACTCGGCGCCGCGGGCGGCGCCCGTACGCATGGCGAGGGCGATACGGCGGGTGGGGGCGGGGTCGGCGAAGCAGCCGGTGAGGAGCTGGTTGCTGCGGGTCGTCTCGACCTTGACGGCGGTACGCGGCAGCAGGGTGACGCCGAGCCCGCCGGCGACCAGCTGAACGAGAGTGGACAGCCCCGCGGCCGTGGTCGTGACCGGCGCGTCCTCACGACCCGCCTCCCGGCAGATGTCCAGGGCTTGGTCGCGCAGGCAGTGCCCCTCGTCCAGGAGCAGCAGGTTCAGTTCCTTCAGCGCCTCGCGCGGGATGCCCTCCCGGCCGCCGAGCCAGTGGTCGAGGGGGGTGACGAGCACGAAGTCCTCGTCGAACAGGGGCAGTTCGACGACGCCGGGCACGCCGAGCGGGACGGCGAGCAGCAGCAGGTCGAGGCGGCCGGTGTGCAGACCGTCGACGAGGCTGGCCGTCTGCTCCTCGTGGACCTGGAGATCGAGGTCCGGGTAGCGGTCGTGGACCAGCCGCAGCACGGTCGGCAGCAGGTAGGGCGCGACGGTCGGGATGACCCCGAGCCGGAGCGCGCCGGTGAAGGGGGCGCGTACCGCCTCCGCCTCCTCCAGCAGTGCGCCGACCTCGTCCAGCACGGCCCTGGCGCGTACGGCGAGCCGCTCGCCGGCCGGTGAGAGCAGCACCTTGCGGGTCGTACGCTCCAGGAGGGTGACGCCGAGGGTCTCCTCCAGCGCGGAGACGGCACCGGACAGCGCCGGCTGGCTCATGCCGATGGCGGCGGCCGCGTCCCGGAAGTGCAGATGCTCCGCCACGGCGGCGAAGGCCCGCAGCTGCGCCAGACTGGGCAGCCGCCTCTTGGCTCCCGCATTACCCACAGTCACTGATAAACGCCTCCGATCAACATGCCCGAGTGTAGCGATTTCTCTAATCAATGCATCCTGTGCCAGCATCGGGCTCGTCCAACCCATGAGAAGCGTCCGCGATCCGGACGCTTCTTCGCTGCAAGGAGAGCCTGTGCTCACTGTCGGTGACAAGTTCCCCGAGTTCGAACTGACCGCCTGTGTCTCGCTGGAGAAGGGCAAGGAGTTCGAGCAGATCCACCACAAGTCCTACGAGGGCAAGTGGAAGATCGTGTTTGCGTGGCCCGCCGACTTCACCTTCGTGTGCCCGACGGAGATCGCGGCCTTCGGCAAGCTGAACGAGGAGTTCGCCGACCGCGACGCCCAGATCCTCGGCTTCTCCGGTGACTCCGAGTATGTGCACCACGCCTGGCGCAAGGACCACGACGACCTGCGCGACCTGCCGTTCCCGATGCTGGCCGACACCAGGCGCGAGCTGATGCGCGACCTCGGCATCGAGGGCGAGGACGGCTTCGCCAAGCGCGCCGTCTTCATCGTCGACCCGAACAACGAGATCCAGTTCAGCATGGTGACCGCCGGCTCCGTCGGCCGTAACCCCAAGGAGGTCCTGCGGGTCCTGGACGCCCTGCAGACCGACGAGCTGTGCCCCTGCAACTGGAACAAGGGCGAGGAGACCCTCGACGCGGTCAAGCTGCTGGCCGGTGAGTGACTGACATGTCCCTCGACTCCCTGAAGTCCTCGATACCGGACTACGCCAAGGACCTGAAGCTCAACCTGGGCTCGGTCATCGGCAACTCCGACCTGCCGGCCCAGCAGTTGTGGGGCACGGTGCTGGCCACCGCCATCGCCTCGCGCTCCCCGATCGTGCTGCGCGAGCTGGAGCCGGAGGCCAAGGCGAACCTCACGCCGGAGGCGTACACGGCGGCGAAGTCCGCCGCGGCGATCATGGCGATGAACAACGTCTTCTACCGGACGCGTCACCTGCTCTCGGACCACGAGTACGGGACCATGCGCGCCGGTCTGCGGATGAACGTCATCGGCAACCCCGGTGTCGACAAGGTCGACTTCGAGCTGTGGTCCTTCGCCGTCTCCGCCATCAACGGCTGCGGCATGTGCCTGGACTCGCACGAGCAGGTGCTGCGCAAGGCGGGTGTCGACCGTGAGGTCGTCCAGGAGGCCTTCAAGATCGCCTCGGTGATCCAGGCGGTCGGCGTGACGCTGGAGAGCGAAGCGGTTCTCTCCGCGTAAGCCGCTCTACTCCGGGCCCCGTTCACCTTGGTGGACGGGGCCTTCGGCGTTGGCGTCCTCGGGAGCCGCCACCACCGCGGCCGCCGGCTGGTTGTACGCCCGCAGATACCCCACGACCGTGTTCGACACCGCCACCAGCGGCACCGCCACCACCGCGCCCCCGATCCCGGCGATCATGCCGCCCGCGGCGACCGACAGCACGACCGCCAGCGGGTGCACACGGACCGCGCGGCCCAGGATGAACGGCTGGAGGATGTGGCCCTCGATCTGCTGCACCGCAAGGACGACCACCAGCGTCATCACCGCCGTGAACACGCCCTGCGTCACCAGGGCGACCACGACCGCCAGGGCTCCGGAGGCCACCGCGCCCACCAGCGGGATGAAGGAGAACAGGAAGATGAAGACGGCCAGCGGGACGGCCATCGGCACGTCCAGGAAGTAGATGCCGATGCCGATGAAGATCGCGTCGATCAGGGCCACGATCACCGTGCCGCGCACATACGCCGTGAGCGTCCGCCACGCCGCCGGGCCGGCGCCCGCCACGCCCGGCCGGGCCGCCGCCGGGACCAGCTTCAGCGACCACTGCCAGATCCGCTTGCCGTCGTAGAGCAGGAAGAGCGTCGAGAAGGCCGCCAGCAGGATGCCGGTGAGCGCCTCGACGATGACCGTCACGCCCTCAAGGCCCGCGGAGGTGATCTCGTCGGTGTTGGCGCCGATCGTGTCGCGCAGGTTCTCGGCGATCTCGTTGATCTGCTTGTCGGTGACGTGGAAGGGGCTGTCCAGCAGCCAGTTGCGCAGCTCGTCGATGCCGTCCTGGACCTGGTCGGAGAGGTTGTCGATGTTCTCCATGACCTGCCAGGTCACGAACCAGCCCATCAGGCCCATCACCACGAAGCCCAGGACCGCGGTGAGCGCGGTCGCGAGGCCGCGCGGGACGCCGTAGCGGCGCAGGCGCGTCACCGTCGGTTCCAGCAGCGCGGTGATCAGCAGGGCGGCGACGAAGGCGAGTACGACCAGCTGGACGGCGCTGATGACCCGCATCAGCACCCAGACCGTGCCGGCCAGCACCAGCAGCCGCCAGCCGGCCTCGGCGGCGACCCGGACTCCCCACGGCACGGCGAGCGCGGGATCGGGGCGGGCGGCCTGCACGGCGGGTACACGGTCGGGGGGCGGCGGCACGTTGTCGACGGTCGCTGTCGGCTTGTCGAGGGTCGCTGTCGGCGCGGGCAACTCCTCGGTGCTCTCCCGCTCCACCTCCGCGCGACGCTCGTCCAACCGCTCTCCCATCTGGGTCAGTCCGGCGCCGAGCCGACCGAGCCACCCTGGCACTCGCGACATGATCCGTCCTCTTCCCCCGTCTGTCCCCACCACTCCCCCCTGGAGTCGTTCCGTCCGACCGTACATGGCAACAGCCCCTCACCGTAGGACGGTGAAGGGCTGTGCGAGGTTGAGCGACGAACGACGGCGGCGGGGCCTAGTACCAGTTGTTGGCCTGCCAGAACGACCAGGCGCCGCAAGGGCTGTCGTACCGCTCGTTCATGTAGTTGAGGCCCCACTTGATCTGGGTCGCCGGGTTGGTCTGCCAGTCGGAGCCGACGGACGACATCTTGGAGCCCGGCAGGGCCTGGAAAAGACCGTAGGCGCCCGAAGAGGGGTTCACGGCCTTGTAGTTCCAGCTGGACTCGTGGTCCACGATGTTGCTGAAGCACGTCCACTGGTCCGCGGGGACCATCTGGCGCGCCATCGCCTGGATCTGCTCGATGGTGTAGGAGCTCTGCACCGGGAAGCTGGAGGAGGACCGGGAGGCCTTCGCCTCGGCCTCTTCGCGCTCCTTGGCTTCCTCAGCCGCCTTGGCCGCCTTCTCGGCGGCCTCCTTCTTGTCGATCGCGGTCTGGGCCGCGGCCTTGCGGGCGGCTTCCTCCGCGTCCTTCTTGGCGCTGACGTCCGCGGCGATGGCCTGGACGTTGGCCTGCTGCGTCAGGGACGCGGTCTGAACCTGGGCCTGCTGGCCCGCGGGTATGTCCGCGAGGAGCGTCGCGTCGGCTGCCGTCGCTTCGGCGTCGTTGTTCTGCGCGGTGCTGCCCGAGGCAACGCCGACGACGCTTCCGACAGCGGTGACCGCGGTGGCCGAGGCCACTGCGAATCCCCGGACCGAAATCCGGCTCACACGGTTTCCTTCCAGCATCGCCCGCTTCGGTGACCCTGGCGGACGCAATCGTGCCCTTGACACTGGCCTCCCAACTGCGGGGTCACGGGAGGCACGGGCCCGGTGGGCAACTCCCGCGAGGGGAGCGCCGCGTGGTGCGCGGGCGGCATACGACTTCGCTATGGAGTTAGCGGTGTTACTCAAGTTGTGCCGTACCGCTGGGGGTACAGGTGTGTCGTATGCGGGGCCTGACAGGAGTGAGACTCTGCCGTAACCGGACGCCGCAAGGCAATTCTGTGTTGCGTGTGAAAGCTCACACCTCGTTTGTCCCAGGTGATTCACGGAAAGCCGCACGCACCAAGACGCCGCCCGGCTAGGCTCTACGCCTTTCCGGACGGCGCCAACTGGTGGAGAAGACCTCAGATTTGGCCGTCTTCGAGCATTTCGGTCACAAGGGCCGCGATCTGGGACCTCTCGGACCTCGTCAGCGTGACGTGGGCAAAGAGGGGATGCCCCTTCAGCTTCTCCACGACGGCGACGACACCGTCGTAGCGACCGACGCGCAGATTGTCCCGCTGGGCCACGTCATGGGTGAGAACCACCCGCGAATTGGCACCAATTCGGGACAGAACGGTCAGCAGGACATTCCGTTCCAGCGACTGCGCCTCGTCCACGATCACAAACGCGTCGTGCAGCGAGCGACCCCGGATATGGGTGAGCGGCAGGACCTCCAGCATGCCGCGCGCGGTGACCTCTTCGATGACCTCGCGGCTGGTGACCGCGGACAGCGTGTCGAAGACCGCCTGCGCCCAGGGGCTCATCTTCTCGGCCTCGGAGCCCGGGAGATAACCGAGCTCCTGCCCGCCCACCGCGTACAGCGGCCGGAAGACCATGACCTTCTGGTGCTGGCGGCGCTCCAGCACCGCCTCCAGACCCGCGCACAGCGCGAGCGCCGACTTGCCCGTGCCGGCCCGGCCGCCCATCGACACGATTCCCACGTCCGGGTCGAGGAGCAGATCGAGCGCGATCCGCTGCTCGGCGCTGCGGCCCTTGATGCCGAAGGCCTCCCGATCGCCGCGCACGAGGCGGACGTTGCCCTCGGGAGTGATGCGCCCGAGCGCCTTGCCCCGCTCCGACTGGATCGTCAGCCCGGTGTGGACGGGCAGTTCGGAGGCCTCGGGGACGTAGAGGTGGCCTTCCTCGAAGAGGATGTCCACCTGCTCCCCGGGCAGGGTCAGTTCGGACATTCCGGTCCAGCCGGAGGAGTCCGTGATGGCGAGCTCGGCGCGGTACTCCTCGGCGAGAAGACCGACGGAGGAGGCCTTGATCCTGAGCGGCAGGTCCTTCGACACGACGGTGACGTCGAACCCCTCGGCCTGCAGATTGCGGGCGACCGCGAGGATGCGGGAGTCGTTGTCCCCCAGGCGGTAGCCGGTCGGCAGAACGCTGGGGTCCGAGTGGTTGAGCTCGACACGGACGGTCCCGCCGAGGTCCCCGATCGGGATGGGGGCGTCGAGACGGCCGAACCGGACCCGGAACTCGTCGAGCAGGCGCAGCGCCTGCCGGGCGAAGTAGCCGAGTTCGGGATGGTGCCGCTTGGCCTCCAACTCCGTCACCACGACGATGGGGAGCACGACCTCGTGCTCGTCGAAGCGGCTCAGGGCGTTCGGGTCGGCCAGCAGGACGCTGGTGTCGAGAACGTAGGTGCGCCGGTCGGGCTTGCGGCGCTTTGTGCTGGTCACCACGGAAGGACGTACCCCCTCGGAAGAGGTCGGGGAGCGACGGAGAGGAGCTGGACCGGTCGACGGCCCTCGTGCACGGGCCGACAACCGGCCCTCCGCTGCTTCGTCCGTGCGGTGCGCGCACGTTCGGGCTGGTGCAAAGGGCCTCCCGGGCGGACGGCCCCGTGCCGCCCGCTGAGATCCGACACCCGTGGTTCGGGTGTCGACCTGCTTGGCTTATGCCCTCGAACAGACGCTGCCATGCCACGGCATATGACGGCGCGCTGGTGAACTCCTTGTTACTTCCGCCCCAAACGGGGTACTCCGGGTGACCGGTGGCTCGGCCGCCGTAGCGCGGTGGCTCAGCCGCCGTAACTCCGGGGCTCAGCCGCCGTCTCTGTGGCTCAGCCGCCGCGACCCGGCGCCTCAGCCGCCGTAACGGCGGTGGCGGGCCGCGTAGTCGCGCATCGCGCGCAGGAAGTCGACCTTGCGGAAGGCCGGCCAGAACACATCACAGAAGTAGTACTCGGAGTGCGCCGTCTGCCACAGCATGAAACCGGACAACCGCTGTTCGCCGCTGGTGCGGATCACAAGGTCGGGGTCTGGCTGGTCGCCCGTGTAGAGGTGGCGGCCGATCATGTCGATGTCGACGGCCTCGGCGAGCTCGTCCATCGACGTGCCCTTGTCCTGCGCGTCGAGCAGCATCGAGCGCACCGCGTCGGCGATCTCCTGCCGACCGCCGTAGCCGATGGCGACGTTGACGACTATCCCCTCTACGTGCGCGGTGGCCGCCTCGGCCTCCTTGAGGGTGGTCTGCATCTGCGCCGGCAGCAGGTCGAGGGTGCCGACGTGGTGCACGCGCCAGCGGCCGTCGGCGGCGAGGGTGCGGACGACGTCCTCGATGATGCCGAGGAGAGGGACGAGTTCTTCCTTCGCGCGGTCGAAGTTGTCGGTCGACAGCAGCCAGAGGGTGACGACTTCGACGTCCGTCTCACTGCACCAGCCGAGGAACTCCTCGATCTTCTCGGCCCCGGCCCGGTGGCCGTGCACGGTGCTGGATCCGGCAGCCTTCGCCCAGCGACGGTTGCCGTCCATGATGACGCCGATGTGCTTGGGCACCTGAGCGTGGTCCAGGTGACCTTCCACCCGGCGTGCGTACAGCCTGACCAGCAGGCCGCGCAGCTTGTCGCGCAGGTTCACGTGATTGTCAGCCCCTCCGTGCGGATCGGACGGACGCGGCCTCGACTCGGCGGCCGAGGGCGGTCTCTGCCCGGGTGGCGGTCCCCCGCGGGGTCCGAAGGCGGTCCCCAGGGCCCGAAGCCTACCCCCGTCCCGGCGGGGCACCGCCAAGGGGTGTCAGTGGGTGCCCGCGGGATGGAGGGCATGTGCGCGCGAGGTGGACGGGTCGTGTGCGGGCGGGGTGGACGGGCCAGGTACGGGCGGGGTACCGGCCGTGGCACAAAAAACGGGCCGGTCCGTGGGGGGGAGACGGACCGGCCCGAGGGGGGGTTTCCACCATAACCCTTCGTAAGTGATGCTGCGTGCATTGGCGCCGGACAACTACTCTCCGAAATCGCCCGACGACGCCCGGGTGGCCACAAAGCGCCCCTTTGATGGCGGACTCATGGCCGGAACACAGTGGATTCTCAGGGGAGATCGGGCCGGATGGGGCGGGAAGCGACGGTTTTGGCGGAGCTTGGCACCCGCTCGGCGAGTTGTCCTCGCATCCCCCACCCGGGTGACCCCGACCGCGAACGCCCGCTTGACGCCGGCGCGACCTCCCCGCCACCCCGCGTTCCCCAGGTGGGTACAGCACCGCGCAGCCCCCTCCACTGCGCGGTGCCACCCGCGTAGCTTTGCTGACGCGAATTACCTTGGTCTGAACTTACGCGAGTAACGCGAATGACGCGAGTGGCTGGCGATAACAATGTGAAAACGCGGGCCACCCTTGGATACGCAGGGTCAGCATGCCGACGAGTACACTTTGCCCGGATTTGCGCTCGCGGTAGCCCGCCCCGCCGCCGCAAGAGGACGCGATCTGTCCCCTTTCCGCCCTGGCGTCGACGTATGACGCCGACGATCTCCAGGCACGGGGCTCCTGCGGCCGGGCGCACGACGGGTCGAACGGCAGTTCCCGGCCACTCCGGATCCGGCGGGCCGCCCGCCCGCTTATCTGCCGGGCTTGCGCGCCTCGAAGAGGTGGCGGGTGCTGTGCGCGACGAAGGCCCCTTCGCTCTCCATCTGCTCATGCAGGGCGCGCAGTTGGGGTTCGTACGCCTCGACGGTGAAGCCGGGGACCATCCAGATCACCTTGCGCAGGAAGTGGACGACGGCGGCGATGTCGTGGAACTCGATGCGCAGTTCCTCCGCCCGCAGGTCGACGATCTCCAGCCCGGCGGCCTCGGCGTCTGCACGCTCCCGGTCGGGATGACGGCCGTTGCGCACCTCCTCCGGCTGGCGGCCGAGGAAGCGCTCGACGAGCTCGAAGACACTGTGCGGCCCGACGTGCTGGGCGAAGTAGGTGCCGCCGGGCTGGAGCACACGGGCGATCTCCGTCCAGGGCGCCTGCACCGGATGCCGGCTCGACACGAGGTCGAAGGTCTCGTCCGCGAAGGGCAGCGGGGCGCCCTCGGGCGAGGCGACGACCACGACGCCGCGGGGGCGCAGGAGGGCGGTGGCCTTGGCGACGTTTGGGGGCCAGCCCTCGGTGGCGGCGAGGAGGGTGGGGGGCTTGGGGGCGGGGGCCGTGGGGGCGGAGGCCTGCGGGACGGGGGCCTTCGGGACGCGGCCGAGGGCGAAGTCGAGGACCTCGCCTCCCCCGGTCTGGAGATCGAGCGCGGCGCTCGCGCGGGCGAGCCTGTCCGCCAGGGAGACGGCGTACCCCCAGCTCGGCCGCGCCTCGGTGGCCCGCCCCTCGAACCAGGAGAAGTCCCAGCCGTCGGTGGGAACGGAGGCGCCTTCGGCGACCAGGTCCTCGAACGTACGGCGGCGGCTGCCCGGTTCCTGCCCGTGCCCCTGTCCCTGTCCCTCTCGCTGTCCCATGGCGTTGATGATCGCAGGGAGATGTCGGTGGCCGCTGCTAGTTTTTCGCGGCATGACGAACTCAGACCTCAAGTCCTCGTACACGGCCGACGAGAAGGAGACTCTGCAGGCGAGCCTCGACCGGCACCGGGACGCGGTGCTGTGGAAGCTGGAGGGTCTGGACGACGAGCAGGTGCGCCGCCCGATGACACCGTCCGGCACGAACCTGCTGGGCCTGGTCAAGCATCTGGGTTCGGTGGAGTACGGCTGGTTCGTGTCGACCTTCGGCGGCGAGGTCGAGCAGCTGTGGTTCGACCCGTACACCGACCAGGACATGCGCGCGGACCAGGGCGAGACGACGGAGCAGATCGTCGAGTTCTACGGCCGTGCACGCGCCGCGGCGGACCTCACGATCGCGCGGCTGTCGCTGGAGGACCTGGGCCGGCCGGACTGGCGGGACAAGGACGTGTCCCTGCGATGGGTGCTCGTCCACATGATCGAGGAGACGGCACGGCATGCGGGGCACATGGACATCTTGCGGGAGCTGATCGACGGGGCTACTGGCGATCGGCCGACGCCGTAAGCCTCAGCACGATGTGCTCGTCCTCGCCGTGCCGGACGGTACCGGTGCGCTGGAAGCCGTACTTCTCCAGGAGCCGGACGGAGGCGGTGTTCCCGGAGTAGGGGTCGGCGTACAGGGGCCGCATCTTCTCTTTGTGCAGAAAGAGGGCGAGGGCGCGTCCCCCGACACCGCGGCCCCAGTACGACCGGCCGAGCCAGTAGCCGATGAACCGACGGTCGCCGTCCCACCAGGCGACGAGATGCCCGGCGGCCACACCGTCCACGGCGACGGTCTGCACGAGGCAGGTGTCGTCACCGAGGATGCGCTCCTTCCAGTGCCGGATGAAACGGTCCCGGGGCCGGGGCGTGAACCTCGACCGCAGAACGGCCTCGGGATCGTGCTCGTAGGCAAGGAAGGCCTCAAGGTCGGCTTCAACGACGTCGCGCAGCTGTACGGGGTCGTGGTCCGGGTCCGGGTCCGTGTCCATGCCGGGGAGTCTGGCACCCGGCACTGACAATCGAGGCGGCCGGCGTCACGGCACGAGCGGCCGTACCTCCTCGGCGACGAACCGCACGAACCCCTCCGGGTCGGGCTCGTCCCCCGTCGGCTGCAGAACGACGGCATCGGCACCCGCCTCCGCATACCGCTGCACGGCCTTGGCAACGGCACCGGCGTCTCCGGCCACCCCCAGGTCGGGAACGGAGTCGAGCCCCTCCTCCCTCAGCTCCGCGCGCAGACGGGCGGCGGCATCGGGCCCGGTGGCGGCAAGAAGATAGACAACAAGGTGGTGCGGCTCGGTCCGCCCGGCTGCCTCCCTCCCCTGCTCGATGAGCTGACGCGCCCGCCGTACGCCGTCGGGCGAGTTGGAGGCGGTCAGCAGGGTCCCGTCAGCGGCCTCACCGGCGAGGCGCAGGGAGCGGGGCCCGGTGACACCGGCGATAACGGGTGCGGGCTGCTCCGGGGGCCAGTCGAGAGCAACGTCATCGAGAGACACGTACCGCCCCTGCGTACTGAGCCGCTCCCCGCCCAACAACCCGCGCAGCGCCAGCAGATGCTCCCTCAACAAGGTCACAGGCGACTCAACCCGCGCCCCCACCTGCCCCATCCACTCCTGCACCCCATGCCCCACGGCAAGGATCGGCCGCCCGGGAAACATCCGATGCAGGCTCGCCGCCTCCATGGCCGTGACCGCAACATTCCGAAGCGGCACAGGCAACAGCCCAATCCCAACCCGAACCCGCTCGGTCCACGCGAGCGCGGCAGCGGCGGTCGAGATCCCTCCCTCCCGGAAACAGTCCTCCCAGAGCCAGAGCTGATCGAGCCCTGAGTCATCAGCGATGCGGGCGACGGATCGAAGGCGTTCGGGGGCGAGTTGGGGACGGAACACTGCGCCGAGTTCTGTCATGAGGTCTTCCTACCCGGTGGGGGCGGTGCTTGCAGGGGGTTTTCGAAGGTGATCGTCTCGGCGATCTGATGAAGAAGCGTGCGGTACTGCTCTCGACAAGCGAGTGCCACCGTACTCAGCGTGAGCACAGCCAAACGCTTGCAGTCCGGATGGGGCAGGTAGCCATGGATCTGCAGCAATGGCTGCTCCGGCAGCCCAGTCCCGACGGACGCCGTCACTGTTGCTTCGCTGAATCCTGCTGGACCACAGGGAAGTTCTCGGTATTCGACATGGCCATGACCGGTGGCCATCGCTGCACGGGCCGCCGTTGCGGCGCGAGAAGCGACAGCTGTGTCCCGCCAGGAGATGGTGAGCCAAGAGACCAGCGGCTGACCGCCACACGCGTCTGCGTCGCCTACATCATTGCGGTGCAGGCCGATCGAGCAGTGGACGGTGCCGACCTCACGGATTGCGGCCAGCAGTTGTTGGGCTTTGGCGAATTGGGCGATGAACTCCTGGCGGACCCTTTCGTCGGGGGCAGCGTCGAGAAGGGGAGAGAAGGCGATACGAAGGTCTCCAGCTGCCGCAGTGCCAGGAACAGGCAATAGGGCATCGAGAGGAAGGGCGGTGAATCCCGATGGCTCGGCAAACCACATTTCCGCGGCCGGGTCCGTGGCTGATGCGTGGAGGGCAATGGCGGGGGCAGTCATGAGCCTCGGGCTTTCAAGGTGAGACGACGGTGGAAGGGGGCGAGCCTGCAAGGCGACCACGCTCGATGTCCTCGGCAGTTGCACCCCAGGCGGCGACTTCCAAACCGCGCTCGGTCCTCATCTGTTGACGCAGAATGTGCAAGCGGCGTGGCGCCAAACCATCGCTCGTGGGTGCGGCAATGAGCCCGATGAACCGGGGGTCTCCGGCGAACCAGATCACCTCGATCTGTTCCTGCAATTCACGCTTGGCTCTCGGTGCCATCCGACGGTTCCACCACTCGGTACGCATGTGATGTGGAAAGACCAATGCCAATTCCTGGTCGGGACGGGCCGGGTTGGGAAACTCGAACCATCCGTGTTGCTTGCCATGGACCTTGGGATGTTTGGCCAAGCCGAATGTTGGGCTGCGAACGACCTGCCATGGGTACACCCGCAGGATCCTCCGCATGCGCAGTGCGGCCGGAAAGTAGAGCAACTGAAGGACTGCTCGGTACATGGTGTAGGCCAGCAGCGGCAGGAACAGAATAATGAAGCTCTGGGACAGAAGCCCGACCAGCACTACCAGCAGACCGATCCAGGCGACAGCCCAGCCGATCAGACCGACGACGTTCATGCCCATGTGCCCCATCCAGGCACGACGGGTCGGGGGGTGTTCCCAGGCGGCGGGGTGGTCGGCAGGATTCACTGGCACGCTTTCGATGCGGGGGTCAGAAGACATGGCTGACGAGGTTGAAGACACCACCGTTGTCCAGGACGAGCCTCGTTCCATCGATGCCGGCGACACTGCCGTCCTTGATTCCGTCGTCGTCCGCATCCGCCAAGGAGTTGTAGAGGCCGAAGCCACCCGTGCCCACTCCCACCAAGCTGGAGGTGGCGGCTACGGTTTTGCCGGCGGCCTCGCGCCTGGCGGCGCTGACACCTCGTACGGTCAGGCCGACCAAGGGGTTGTTCACTCGTGAGATCCCCTGCATGCCTTCCACGGTCTCCGTTCCGAGGGCCCCCAGTTTCTGCCCGAGTGTGAGGCTTCCACCCCCTGTCCGAATCGCGTTCACCAAGCCCTTCGTACCGAGAGCGACGGCGCCGACCCCGGGAAGCATTCCCATGGCATCGGCTCCGACACTGACAAGGTTGCTGAAGAAATCGGCGTCGAACTCACCATGGAAGAAGCCGTCCATCAAGGACTCCCATGTTTCGTCGTCACTCATACGCCATGCCAGCGCTGAGCCACTCAACGCTGCCGCCACGAGCATCAGAGCTGCCACCATCACAGCACCCAGAGGACCGGCGAAGATGATCGCCACAGCCGCGGCAATGCCAGCTGCGAAGCTGAGAACATCGCCGAGGTTCTCGCCCAGCCAGTCGAGTGCCTCGTCGAACAGGCCCGGCTCGTGAGGGGCGAGTTTGTTGGTTGCTTCGCGGATTTTTGTTGCTCGGTGGTTGGCCTGGGATTCGTGTTCCTGGGCGAGTTTTCTGGCTCTGTTGAGGATCTTGTCCAGGTCGGATTGAGCGTCTTCTACGTCCGTGTTGTGGTCGGACTTGTTCGCCCGCTCTTTGGCCCGGTCCAGGGCGGATCTGGCGTCCTTCGCATCGTCCTCCAGGCGCTTGGCCCGCCGCTGGAAGTCGTCCAGTTCCGTTTCCCAGCGGCTGAGTTGGGTGACCGCCTTGCGGAGCGAACGGGCGGCGTTCTTCAGGTTCCGCGGCAGTGGACCACCGTCGAGTTGCTCGCGGAAGGCGACCGCGGCGTCGCCCTTCCAGTAACTGCCGTCCAGGAGCTTGGTGACCAAGCCATGCGCGTCCTCAAGGACCTTCGCGCAGGAGGCGAGTTTGCGGTGCAGCTCGCGGATGGTCTCCGTGCTGCCCGGGACGGGGTTGAACCCCAAGTGGGTGTAGTCAGGGTTCGGGATGGCGGGCGCGGACTTCAGGCCCTGCGGCTTGTCGCGGTCCGCGCGGGATCGGGGGTCCAGCGCGGCACCGGACTGCTCGATTCCGGGAGTGAGGGTCACTTCCCGGCCCTGGCCTTCTTCAGGGCTTCCTCAAGGGCCTTGTCGACCTCCAGGTAGCTGTCCCTGCTCTTGCCGATGATCTCGGCGAGGTCCTCGGTCTGCTTGCCGATCTCCTCGGCGCCGTACTTCCACTCGTCCTGAAAGGCCTCGCAGGCGCAGTCGAGGTCGTCCGTACCGAGGCCGGTAACAGACGATTCCAGCAGCGCCTTGCGCACGCCGCTCAGTGAACTCGTCGACTTTCTGAGCGACTTCATGAAACTCGTGAGCTCGTCGCCGTCGACGGCCAGCCGGTCCGCCATGCCTCTCCGTCCCCTCTCCCGTGGATCGCACACCGCACGGAGGAACGACGGGGTCCGCCTTTCGTGGCGGAAACGTAAGTGCTCCCCTCTTTAGGGGGAGCACTTACCGGACAACGGAGGAAGAGGGAACGATCGTCAGCGGTTGACGGCCTGGATCTCCTGTACGACGACGTCCTGCTCTGCGCCGAACGTGCCGTCGGGGAGGTCGCCGCCCGCGCCGCCGGTGCCGGTCCAGGTGATCTGCCAGGTGATGGTGGCCTGGAGCGGGAATGTGCCGTCGCCCGAGGAGCGGAGGTACTTCACTCCGCAGGGCGGAGTCTGGTCCGCCTTGCCCTTGGCGTAGGGCTCGCCGATGCGCCCGTTGTTGATCTCGCAGACGCCGGAAGCCGGGTAGGTGACGGCGTCACCGGTGCCGGGCTCGATCTTGAGGGCGATCGGCTCCGCCGTTGCGGTTGCCTCCAGGCCCAGCACGGGTACGGAAGCCGTGACGGAGACCGGCTTGAACTCCGCCGCGTCCAGCCATGCCCAGGTCGGGAGGTTGACCTTGGTGGCGTTTTCGGGGGCCAGGGTCACCTCGGTGCCGGGGACGCGGATCTCGGCGTAGGCGAGTTCGGCGAGGATCTCCGGGGTGACGGCGTTCTCGATGTCGGCGGGCGGGGGGTCACCGGCGTCCACCCAGAAGTAGTCCTTGTCGCAGGAATCCCAGCCCGGGGGGTAGCTCTCGTCGACGTAGGAGCCCCACCAGTAGCCCTTGCCGGTCTTGTCCTTGTTGAAGCCCTTCTCAGGGTCCTTGGCGTTGTACTTCTCGCGCTGCTCGGCGTCCCACTCGTAGCCCGTCGACTCCGCCTGCCAGATCGGCTCCAGGTACTTCTGGAGCTGCTCGGGGGTGTACTTCGGGGCGTACCAGCAGGGCGGCGGCGACCATGACGTGCTCGACGCAAGCGCGCCGGTGGAGTCACCGCTGCCGTTCTTCGAACGGTCGAAGACGACGCCGCCGGCGGTTACGGAGACGGTGTCGCCGTTGACGTTGGCGCCGGTGTCAGGAGTAGGAGCCTGAGCGCCGCCGCCGATCGTGTTGTCGGCGAAGGCAGGGGCACCGCCCACCAAGAGCGAACCGATCGCAAGGGGCACGATCAGCGCGCGCGAAGGGGCTCTCAGGGCTGGCACTTGTCGCTCCCCCTCTGGGACTGGATCTTCTCGATGACCCAAACGCCCTTGTCGTTCTTGCGCAGCTGGGTCGTGTAGAGCACGTAGCTGTTCTTCGTGGCCGGCGTCTTGTTGACCTTCTCGGTCTCCAGGTACATGTCGTAGGCCTTGCTCTGGTCCTCGCAGTACACCAGCGAGGCGCTGTCCTTCCCGCTGACGTTGGCGGCGGCGTCGTAGTACGTGTACGCGCCGGTCACGCGAGCCTTGGCCTTGACGTATGCCTTGATGAACTCCTCGGTGCTCGCCGCGGCTTCGCCCTCGTAGTAGTAGAGGTACGCCTTGTCGAGTGCGTCCTGATTGACGATCGCCAGGTCCACGGCCTTGATGGACTGCTCGCTGTCGGAGAGAACCGCGTCCTTGTCCTCGTCGCCCGTCTTGGGCCAGTCGAAGGTGTACGACAGGTCCGACGGCAGCTCGATCTTCGGGCGGTCCTCGGTGGCCGGCTCGCTTGAGGTCGGAGACGGAGAGTTCTCGCCCCCCGTGTCGGCTCCTGCGATCTTGTCGTTGTTCTCGGGGCTGTCGTCGTCGCTCCCGCACGCGGACAGCGTCAGGGTCGCAGCGGCGGTCAGGGTGAGCGCTGCGAGGAGGGTGGGGCGGCGGTTCACGGTCGGCTCCCGGTGGGGCGAGGCTTCTCTTGAGCGAACCAAAGCTATCCAGTGGGGTGGAGTGACACCAGGGCCGGGCTTGTCAAGGGGTGTGGTGTTTGGGGGCAAAACGGCCGCCCGCGGGCGGGATTTGGCGGTAACGGTTGAGTAACGTGAGCGAACAGGGCGTTCCGCTTATGAACGTGCAAAGGAGGTGACCGTCAGGGGGTTCGGTCTACGGCCGTGCAGTCGACTTCCGGGGACGCGCCGTACGGGTCGATGGTGGTGTGGGTGCCGGTGGTACTGCCGGAGAGGCACAGCTGGCCGTCCATGATGCGCAGGTCGAGGGTGAAGTTCACCTTCTCGCCGTCGAGTTGGGGGCCGTCGATGCGTTCGTCGATGTAGCCGAGGGTGTGGAGGGTGTCGGTGACCTGCTGCGGGGTCGGGTTCGGTGTTTCCGCGAGGGCCTTCGTTATGCGGCGGGTGTGGATGTCGGCCTCGCACTCCTCCAAGGAGCTGAGTTCCGTTTCCGCCCTGTCCGTCTCCGGGGTTGTGGGCTCGGCCGAGGGCGGCGGCTCCGCCGGGAGGCCTTCGTCGGGCACGGCCAGGTCGGACGGCAGCGGTGTGGGGGGTTCCTCAGCCGGGCCACTCAGCTGCTCCTCGTGCTCCTCGGGCGGGAGAGTGGGGATGGCCAAGCCCTCCTCCTTCGCGCACGGTTCGACGAGCGTGACGAGAAGTTCCATGAAGGGGAGGAAGTCCGCGCCCTCCGTTTCGGATTCCTGGGATTCCTCGGACTCCGTGGAGCGGGGTGTGGACGCCGCCGCCACTGCCTTGTGCTCGGCTGCGGCCTTCGGGGCCGCGTCGCCCTGCCGCTCCGTGCCGCAGGCGGTCAGTGCGAGTGCGCAGAGGGCGGCGAGGGCTGCGCCGCCGTTTCGGATGCGGGAGGCGTGTGGAGTGCGGGCGGTCCGCGGGTCTTCCCCGGTGCGTCGTCTCATGCCTGAAGTTTCGGTGTGCACTGTGGGCCCGGGCATGAGTAGCGCTACTCAGATCGGGGAGGTAGTCGGGCATGGGTCGGCAATGGGCGGACGGGCGAGGGAAGTTGGTCATCGGTGGTCAGGGGCCGGGTGGTCTTGTGTCCCTTCCGCTGGAGATCGCCTCGTCCTATCGGGCCCGTACGCGGGGGCTGCTCGGGCGTGACTCCGTGGACGGCGTCCTCCTGCTCACCCCCGCCAACAGCGTCCACACCATCGGCATGCGGATCCCCATCGACGTCGCCTATCTCGACCGGCGGCTCACCGTCATCGCCGTACGCACCATGCGGCCCGGACAGCTCGGCCGACCCCGCCTACGTGCCCGGCATGTGCTGGAGGCCGAGGCCGGGGCGATGGCCGGGTGGGGGTTGCGGGTCGGGGTGCGGGTGGAGGTGGAGGCGGCGGCGTCCTGAGGCTTGCCCGGGCGAGTGAACCGCGCGACGGTGGAGGGAACTTCGGGCGCCTGGGGTGGGCGGGAGGTGACGCATGAACCTCGTTGTTGTCCTGGCGGCTCTCATACTGATCGGCACGGTGGCCGCCGCCATGGACGGCGACGATGAAGCTGCCGGATGCCTCGGATGCCTCCTGCTGGTCGTGCTCATCTTTGTCGTCGGCAGCGCCAATCAGAGTTCCTGAGCTCAGGACCCACCGCTCCCAGCCGCGTAGGCGCCGGCCCCCGCCCTCGGCAGCACCGCCCACAGGCGCGTTCCGCCGGCCGGCTCGCGGGCGTCGTCGAAGCCCCAGTCGCCGGCGCAGGCCTTCACGACGCAGGACAGGACGCGCAAGGTTGCCCGGCGGCGGGCGGCGCAGGCCGCGGCGAGGTGGGGGTTGGTGTGGCGGGGGTGGCCGTCGTAGAGGATCACACGGAGTGCGGCGTCGCGGTAGCGGAGGGATACGTAGACCTCGGCGGCGTCGGTGAAACGGCAGGCGCAGGCTGCCAGTTCGCTCACAACCATCAGTGCCGCGTCCGTCAGGTCCTCCAGGCCGTGGGCTCGAAGGACTGTGCGGGTGGTGATGCGCGCGATCGCCGGACTCTGCGGTGCGGCGGGCAGCGTGAGGCTGTAGGCGAGGGCCTCGGGAGGGGGTGGGGTGGGCGGCAGGTCCATCGACGGCGGGGGCGGGCAGGACGTCACGGTTCCGGGCATGACGGCAACTCCATTGCTGTGGGGGTGACTTGGGGCTCCGCCCGGTGGCTTGTCTCCCTGACGCGGGCCCACCCCTCCCAGGGGAGGAGGTTGCGGGCAGGCTCGCGTGATGCGCTTCCGGGGGGGGCTGGAACGCAGGGGTTCTGTAATCGACCTGTCACTGACTGTAGAGGTGAGCAGGCAACAGTGTCCAACGATTCGGGGATAATTACCCCCGCCATTTGTGGACTGTGCGGCTGCCCGGCGGCAGACTGAGGCCCGTTACTCGCGAGAGGGGCGCCATGGCGACGAGAAGCACACCGACGGAGCGGCAGAAGCGGCTCGGCGCCGAGTTGCGGAAGATGCGGCTCGCGGCGGGGGCCACCACGGAGTACGCCGCAGGGCTCCTGGGCATCGACCGGACCCGGTTGTCCAACATGGAGTCGGGAATCCGCCCCTTCTCGGCCGAGCGCATCCGGACGCTTGCCTGCAACTACGCCTGTACTGACCAGGGTTACGTCGCCGCGCTGGTCACTATGGCCGAGGGCAAGGAACGCGGGTGGTGGGAGCAGTACCGGGGCACGTTGCCCTCGGGGCTGCTGGACATCGCCGAGTTGGAGTGGCATGCGGCGCGCGTACGGACCGCGCAGGTGATGCATGTCCCCGGCCTCCTGCAGACCGAGGAGTACGCCCGCGCCGTATTCACTGCCGTGCTGCCGAGTCTGAGCCGCCTTGAGGTTGAGCTGCGGGTGGCCCACCGCATGGCACGCCAGCAGCTGTTCGAGCGACCTGCGGAGCCATTGCCGTACCTCGCGTACGTCCATGAGGCCGCGCTGCGTATGCCGTACGGCGGCGTCGAGGCGACCCGGCAGCAGCTGGAGCACCTCGCGGCGCAGTCCGAACGGGACAACATCGACGTACGAGTCATTCCGACGAGCGTGGGCGACTTCCCCGGGGCCGGACACGCGCTGCTCTACGCGGAGGGGGACGTACCCCAACTCGACACAGTGCAACTGGACTCCGCGCACGGGCCGGAATTCTCCGGCGCGGAGGCGCAGCTCACCAAGTACCGTGCGCACTTGGGGTGGATGGACGACGCGGCTTTGCCGCCGACGGCGTCGCGTGACCTCATCCGCAAAGTCGCCCGTGACCTCTGAGGGAGCCGCCATGATGACCGGCATCACCTGGGAAGAGCCCTTCTGCGGGGAAGGCAACAACTGCTTCCGCATAGGCACCGACCCCGACGGCAACGCCTATATCGCCGTCGCCGGTCAGGAGCAGCACTACCTGACCGACAGTCGGGAAGCCCTCCAGACGCTCATCCTGGACATCAAGGCGGGCAAGGCCGACCACCTCCTGTAGGCACCGTTTCTCGGGGTGGGCCGCCCGCTTCTTGGCCAGTGTCGCGCTTCCACGACCCGAGTAAAGGGCGCTCCGCTGCGCTACGCGTCGGCTACGCCGATGGGCCTGCGGCCCACCCTTGACTCGGCTCGCTCCAGCACGGTGAAGAAGCGAGCGAGCGGCCCGGGAAAGCGGGTGGCCGGCCGGGGTGCGCCCTCGGGTCGGCCATGGAGCCGCCCGGAGTCAAGGGACGCGCTCGCGCCTCGCCAGCACGCCGGGTGGGCTTAGCGGCTTGCGGCCGGTGGGGGGGAGTGGAGGGGAGTTCGGGGCGCGTCAGCGGAGTGGGGGGCGGGGGCACACCGGGCGAGCTGGGCGGCTTGTTGCGGCAAGGTGTGGCGGCAGACGAGCGACAGGGTGCCTCATGAGTCATAGGGGCCACACGGCTTGCGTCGCAGTGGGTGATTGGAGCGTTTCGGTCACTTGCTGGGCTGTGGGCGGGGAATTCATGGCTCGGCGGTGACCGGAAGACTCCAATCGCTGGTCCGAGGCGATGCGTGGCCGCGGCGGGGTGTCACACGCCCATCGAGCGGACGGTGATGCAGCGATGGCGTACTCGTCTCCGTGCGGACTCGCGTTCCGGATCGGCCCGGTGACATGGTCGCGCTGTAGGTGCCGTTCGACGGCGGCGCTGAGCAGCAAGGGCATGCGCGATTGACTGGGGCCCCGAGCCGCTGAGCTCGCCCGGTCGATCAGGGGACCAAGATCCTGGTGGGCGCCGCCCCGCGGGTCAGGACGAGGGCGTTGCTGCCTGCGCGATCCGGGCGAGGGTTGTGCGCATGCCGTGGCGGTTCACGGCGACACGGCGCTCCGGGGTGGTGCCGGCGAAGACGATGCCGAGGAGGTCGGCAAGACGCGCGCCGGGACCGGTGCGCAGGTCCTGCCAGGTCTCGGTGACGCGGGTGCCTGTTCCTTCGGCGGCGAAGCGGTAGCCCCAGCGGGCGATCGGCAGTCCGAAGACGCCGACGTCGAATGTGAACTCCTCGCCCACCCGCGCCGCTGAGACCCGGCCCGTGGTGAACCAGACGAAGGGCCCGCGTCGGTTGAAGCCGACGAAGCGCGTGCCGGTTCGCACGGGCGGGCGCGGCACCCAGACCCGGCGGCACTCGGGACTCCAGCGGCCCATGTCGGGCAGGTGCGCCACCAGCTGGTAGACGGCCTCCGGTGCCGCGTCCACAACGACGGACTCCTCAAGATTCCGGTGACGCGCCATCGGTGATCTCCCTGTCGCTCCGCCCGAGCACCTTACTGGCGGGTAGGGTAGTCGATCTCGATCCACGGGCACATGACCTGTCATTCGGCACCATCCGGCTCAGCGCCCGCAGGTGTCGAGCCGGCGATCTGCCGCGGGTTTGTGCCCGGTTCCACCGCAAGGCCCATGGCGGAGCCACTTCGCCTCACCTCGGTGGGGCCACTGGTGGTGCCCGCCCCGCCCCCCACTCCGCTTACGCGCCCCGAACTCCCCTCCACTCCCCCCACCGGCCGCAAGCCGCTAAGCCCACCCGGCGTGCTGGCGAGGCGCGAGCGCGTCCGTCGACTCCGGGCGGCTCCATGGCCGACCCGAGGGCGCACCCCGGCCGGCCACCCGCTTTCCCGGGCCGCTCGCTCGCTTCTTCACCGTGCTGGAGCGAGCCGAGTCAAGGGTGGGCCGCAGGCCCATCGGCGTAGCCGACGCGTAGCGCAGCGGAGCGCCCTTTACTCGGGTCGTGGAAGCGCGACACTGGCCAAGAAGCGGGCGGCCCACCCCGAGAAACGGCAACCGGATAGTTCCCAGAGTCACGCCGGGATGAAGCTCGGCCACCAAGGTGGGACGTTGCCCGGGCAGGTCGGGGCGGGGTAGGAGTCCGGCATGCCGAGCCACGTGACAAGAAACCAGATGAACCACAGGGTGAAGATGAGCCCCGCCGTCAGGGCCGTCCTGCGGTGACGTCTTCCGAGGGTGCCGTGCAGGATCACCCACGGAACCGCCGTGGAGATCCATATGAGAGGCGCGAGAAACAGCAACGTCATGCCGTTGGCGGCTGCGCTCCCGCCGATGCCGCACGCAGCCCAAGCCCGCCCAATCGCAGCGATGGACACCACCGCGGCCAGCCCACCGACGAGGACACCAAAGCCGGTGCCTCCAAACCTGCGGCTCGGAGGGCTCGACGGCTCCGCTCCCATGGTCATCTCCCCCGCCTCGACGTAAAGGCGGAGAGTATCAACGTGCTGAAGCAGCCCCCGGGGCGCACGAGCGTCGCGCTCGCTGTCAGCTCTCCGTGCGCGGGAAGGAGACCTCGACCCTTCGGTTCTTCTTGCGGCTGACCTCCGTGTCGTTGGATGCGATGGGGTACTGCTCGCCGTAGCCGCGTACCTCGTAGGTGATGTTCGGGTCGTTCAGTTCGGCCTTCAAGACGTCTTCTACGGCGTTGGCGCGCTGCTTGGACAGGACGTCGCCGTGGGCCGAGGAGCCCAGGTTGTCCGTGAAGCCGAAGACGCGGATCTTCGTTGCGTTCTGGGTCTTGATCTCCGCCGCGATCGCCGCGATGCGGGCCTTTGCCTCGTCGTTCAGCTTGGCGCTGTCCTTGGGGAACAGGACCTCGGCCTGGAGCGCGAACTTCACGTCGGCGTTGGTGTCCTCGCGGCGCTCGTCTCCGCTCTGGTCTTCGACGACTTGTTTGATGTCCAGAACCTTCGCTTCGGCGAGAGTGGCGCCCTCGGGGAGCTTCAGGTCCGGGTCGTTCGCGTCTACTTCTACGGGGGCCGTGGCTGTGGCTTCGGTGCCTGGGGGGACGCTGGGGTTTTCGTCGGCTTGGGCGGCCGCTGCGCCGTAGAGCGTGGTGGCCAGCAGGACGGTGGCGGCGGCCATGGCTGTGGTGAGGTGTTTGGTGGTCATGGCGCTGCCTCAGCCAGAGATCTGGATGGTGGCGGCGGCGAATGTGGGGAGCTGGAAGGTGACTTCGGTTGTGTCGGTTGGGGGTGCGGGGAATTGAAGGAAGACGGCGAGGGATTCGCCTGCCTTGAGCGACGAAAACCCAGTCGTCGTGAGTGGCCTGCCGTCCGTATCCCGCAGGACGTAGTAACGCTTCTTCGCCTTGCTGTCCACGAGGGTGGCACCTCCCAGCGACATCCCGTGCCGCAGGATCTCCGTCTCGTCCCCCCGCACGGCGGCGGGCACTGTGATCCGCTCGGCACCGTCGTTCTTGAGAGTGCCGCTCACTGTAACGAAGCCTCCGGCATCACGTGCCGCTGAAGTGACTTGGAGCAGGAGGCCGTTAGAGCCCTTCAGCTCTGCCAACGGCTCGTCTGCCTGACCTTCCTGAGCACTCGGGTTCGACCCGCCCTTGTCGGGGGCAGAAGCCGTCGCCTCCGGCTTATTGTCGTCGTCTCCTCCGCCGCAGCCGGCCACGCCGAGGGCCAGACCGGCCGCAACGGTCAACGCGACCATCCCCCTGCGGGCCTTCGTAGTGAACCGAATGCTCATGCGTCTGTTTCCCTCGTCAACTCGTCGATCACTCGTCAGTCGGCCAGATGGACGTCGAAGAGGTCCTCCGGGCCCGGAAGGTCAGTGAGGTCCTCCGGGTCCAGGACCCAGTCCCTGTCTTCGCAGGTGAGCTGAGGCAGTTCGTCGTCCCCGGCGTCCTCACCGAGAGGCTTGAAACCACAACGGAACTCGATCACGGCTTTTGCGGACGCCTTCGCATACTTGCCTTCCGTACCCGGGACGATGGAGTCCCCGACAGACTTGTCTGTCTGAACTTCGACCGTGTACTCCAAGGGCCCCGTCTGATCGCAAGCCTCTATATGGGCGTCGTTCTGTGCTGCCAGCTCCCCCGCCCGCCAGCACGATGATTGAAGGCCTGGTGCGAAACCGTCGAAGATGTCCTGCCACTGTGTCGGGTCGAGTACGTCCTCCACCCACCTGCCCGCGAGTTGCTCCCGGGTGTCCTGCGCCGCCGCAAGCGCCGCCGCATCTGCTGCTGTTTGGGCGCCGTTGCGGTTCGCCGCGGCCTGGCCGACCGCAAGGTAGGCGAACGCGAGAAAGAGCAGGCCCCCCACCACAGTGATGTAGATGGGGAAAGCCTGCCCTGCGTCGCCGCACCCGCGGGGCCGCCGCATCAGCCGCCGATAACCTCGTTCACCTTGTCCACGATCGCGGTGTAGATCGTGTTGCCGATATCCGTCCCGGTAATAGCCAACACAATCGCCACAACCACCGCAATGATCCCCAAGTACTCCACCGCCGTCTGCCCCTTGTCCCCCAGGGCGGCGCGGGACCTGATCCAGCTCTTCATGGTGATTCCCTCCGGTAGCGGCTGCGGTGCGGGCACCGTAGGGCGGGGGGTGGTGGGGGGCCGAGGGTCCCAGGGCCCAATTGCGGGCCCAAAGTCGGGGCATGTCAGGTCACCCCCAGCCACTTGGCGGTGGCTTGGGCGCGGGTGGTGCTGTGGAGTTTGGCGAAGATTCGGTTGATGTGGTTCTTGACCGTCTTTTCGCTGATGAAGCAGGTGGCGGCGATCTGCTGGTTGGTCATGCCGGATGCGATGAGGTCCATGATCTCCGCCTCCCTTGCGCTGAGTTGGAACTGGGTCCTGTTGGAGGACTGTCCCATATTTGGTTGCACTTGCGAAAGTGGTTCTGCGGTATTGAGGGGTGGAGGGCGTCGCTCCGTATGCTGTTGCGAATCTTTGCCCTGGCGGAGTCGGGAGAGGAGGGCGCCCGCCGCGGTGGGGGTGAAGTGGGGGCGGCCGTGCTTGATGCCTCGGATCGCCTCGATCAGTTCGGGGACTGTGAACTCGCCGTGGACCAGGTAGCCGTTGGCCCCTCTCCGTAGGGCCTCCTCGATGATCTCCGTCTCGCCGGTGTACGTGAGCATCATGACCGGGGCGATGTCCACGAGGTGCGGGAGTGCCGAGATGCCGTCCACGCCGGGCATGCGGACGTCCAGGAGGACGACGTCGGGGTGGTGGCGGCGGGCCGCCTCGTAGGCCTCGCGGCCGTCTGCCGCCTCGGCTACGACGGTGATGTCCTCGCGGCCGGAGAGGAGGGCCGTCAGGCCCGCGCGGACGACCGGGTTGTCGTCCGCGACCACGACCCGGAGCGGGGCGGCGGGGGCTGGTGGCGCGAGTTCCTCGAACGGGGTGCTCGGGGGCGGCTGCATCGGCGGCTGCCTCCTCTCGGTCCGGTGTGGGGGTGCATGCGTCACGTCGTCGGTGTTGTCAGCGCTGCCAGGGGGAGTTCTACGAGGACTTCGGTTCCGCGTGGGTGGTCGCCCCGGCCCATACGGATGCGGGCGCCGACCGACGCGGCGCGTTCGACCATGCCCAGCAGGCCGAAGTGGCCTGCTCTGCGGAGGTGTTCGAGGGTCGTGTCGGTGGGGAGGCCGCGGCCGTCGTCGTACACGCTGATGCGGAGCAGGTCGCCGTGGACGCCGGCGCTCACCTCCACGTGGGTGGGGGCTGCATGGCGGTGGGCGTTCTCCATCGCTTCCGTGGCGATGGAGAGGAGGTGGCGGGCCACTGTGGGTGGGACGAGGGTGGGTACGGGCGTGCCTGTGGGGTGGTAGGTCGCCGGGAGGCCTGTGCGGGTGGTGAAGTCGTGGGTTCGGGCGGCTAGTTCCGTGAGGACGTCCGTCGTGTGGTGCGGGTCCGATTCTCGGCGCAGGTCCGCCAGGACCTCTCTCGACTCCGCTGCGGCTCGGCGGGTGGAGCGGGCCACCAGTTCCGCCTGCTGCTTGATCAGGGTGGGGTTCGGGGAGGGTGTGGCTGCCGTGGCCACCAGGCCCTCTGCGGCCATCGTCACGCCGTAGAGCGTCTTGGCCACCGTGTCGTGCATCTCCCTTGCCAGGCGGGCGCGTTCGGCGGCCACCGCTTCCGCTACGGCCAGGCGGGCCTTCATCGTCGTCAGGGCGTGGGTTGCCTCGCCGAAGCGGAGCATCAGGCCGCGCAGGGCTGAGCCGACTGCGCCGGTGATGACGCAGAAGCCGGGGAGGAGGAGTTTCTCCGCGAGGGTGGTGTTCGCGTCTGCGGTGGTGGCGTAGACGAGGAGGAGGATCAGGGACTGGAGGCTGGCGAAGGCTGCGGCGCCTCGGTAGCCGTAGACGATGCCGGCGAGGAGGGGGGTGCAGACGCTGACGTAGGCGAGGGGGGTGTCCGGGCCTGCGGAGATCAGGAGCAGGGAGCCGAAGAGGGTGTCCAGGGCCAGGAGGGTGGGGTGGCGGAGGAGGAGTGGGCCGAAGCGTTCCCAGTCCCTGAACAGGGCGTAGGAGGCCATGAAGGTGACTACTACTGCTGCGCCTACCAGGCGGGCGCCCAGGCCGGGGGCGGCGTTGAGGAGGGCGGCGGGGGCCGAGAGGGCGATCATGCCTAGGCGGAAGCCGAAGACTTGGCGGGACATGGCTTGTAGGGCGTTGATCTGGATGGTGAGTGCGGGTTCGTGGGGCGGCACCCGGCCTTCGGCCGGGTTTTCGTTTCCACCCGCACCACCCGTACTACTTTCGTTGTCAAGCGCAGGTGGCCCCTGTGGGGCTCCCCCGCCATCGGCGGCTGCGGGCCTCTGCGGGGGTACGGCTGTCGTCGAACTCTCCACCCACATCGCAGTCATCCCCATCCCTCCCCCTACTCCCCCGTAATCGACCCAAAGTCCGTCCCCGACCCCAGCAACAACCCCGCCCCCAGCAGGATCATCGTGGCCGGGACCATGAACGTCGTGATCATCATCGTGGCCTTGGGGACTGCACGGGCCGCCTTCCTTCGGGCGTTCTGGGCGTCGGTGCGGCGCATGTCCTTGGCGAGGGAGACGAGCGTGTCGACGATCGGGGCGCCCAGTTCCTCGCCCTGCTGCAGGGCCGTCACGAACATCGCGACCTGCTCGGAATCATTCCTGCGCCGCAGCTCCGCGAAAGCCTGGCGGCGGCTCATGCCGAGGTCCATCTGCCTCAACGTGATCCGGAGTTCGTCGGCCCACGGGCCCTCGTACTTCGACGCGACGCGGTCCAGTGCCTGGCGGAAACCCAGTCCCGCGCTCACGACGACCGCCAGGACGTCCAGGAAGTCCGGGAGCGTTCGCTCGATGACGTCCTTCCGGATCCGGATCGCCGACCAGATGCCGACCTCCGTCCAGAACGCGCCGAAGGCGAACAGCAACAACGTGACCAGGAACTGGCCCCGCATCAGGAACACCAGGCCGCCCACCACGCCCAGGAAGCCGTAGACCGCGCGGCGGGCCGCGTAGCGGTCGATGGTCAGGCCGCCGGGGTTGCCCGCCAGGTCGATCTTGCGGCGGTACTTGGCGACTTGCTTGGGGCCCATCAGGCGCAGAACCGCCGGTGCGTACCGCATGCCCATCCGGTCGATGACGGAGTCCACCGCGCCGGTCCTCGTGGCGCCGACCTCCAGGGCCAGGGCCAGGTCGTCCGGCAGTTTCGCGTCGGCGCGGTACATGCGGATGCCCGCGAAGACTCCCCACACGCCTATGCCCATCAGCAGGGCCAGCAACAGACCAACCACGGCAGCCTCCTCAGCCTCCTCAGACGTCGATCCGCGACAGGCGGCGGATCATGACGAAGCCGATCGTGTAGAGGGCGAAGGCGACGATCACCGCCACCTGACCCGCGGGGGAACCGGTCATGCGGTCGAGGGCTCCGTCCTTGACGCCGTTCATGAGGAACAGGGAGCCGATGCCGAGCGCCGGGACCGCGTACGACGTCATGTTGACCTGGGAGAGCTGGGTGCGGATCTCGCGGCGGGTCTCCTTTCGCTCCTCCAGGGTCTCCGTGAGGTTGCGCAGGGCGCTCACCACCTGGCCGCCCGCCCTGTTCGAGAGCACGAGCGTCGTCACCAGGACCACCAGCTCACGCGACGGCAGGCGGTCCGCCAGCTCGCCCAGCGCGTCGTCCATCGACGCCCCGATCGCCAACTGGTTCGCCACCTGCGCCAGTTCCTCGCCCGCGGGCGCCTCCAGCTCCTCCGCCGCCATGCCGATGGCGGTACGCAGGGCGAGGCCCGCCTGGGTGGCGTTGGCCAGGATGCGGGCCAGTTCGGGGAGTTGGTTGATGAAGCGCTCGATGCGTTTCTGGCGTTGCCAGTTGAGGAACTGCACGGCCGCCCAGACGCCGAGCAGTCCGGCGATCGGGCCGAAGAAGGGTGCCAGGGTCGCCTGGCCGATCAGCCACAGGCCGCCGACGGTCGCGAGCATGTAGACGAAGAACTCGCCCGGCGTCACATCCAGGCCCGTGGCCACCAGGCGGAGTTCCAGTTTGCGGCCGAGCTTCGTACGGCGCAGTCGGCGGTCCAGGTTGTGGAAGCGGCGTCGGCGGCCGCCGGCGGTGAGCTGGCCGGCCGCCGAGAGCCGGTCGACCAGGGCCTGGCGCTGGGCGCGGCCCATGGCGTAGGCGTGCAGGCCGGCCACGGCGAGGGCGCAGGTCAGCAGGGTGATGCCGGTGGTGAGTGTGATGAGGGTCTGGAGTTCCATCTGGTCCTACCTACCTGGCCGTTTCCATCGGGTCCTACCTACCTACCTACCTACCTGCCTGCATGCCTGCATGCCTGCATACCTGGCTGACTGGTCCCACTGGCTCCCACCTACCTCGCCGTCCGAATAACCAGCTGCTCCGCCGCCTGCGCCACCCCAAAGGCCTGCGGTACCGGCTGGTTCGCCATGTAGAGGCGGTCGGCGGTGCGGCGTGGCAGTGGGAAGTACTCGAAGTTGCCGTAGACCCGGCCGTCCGCCGCCATCGGCTGGGCGTGGAAGCGGGCGACGGTGGCCAGCCGGTACGGCTCGCTGCCGTGGCTGTCGAGGATGGCGATCTCGGTGATGCGGCGGGCGCCGTCGGCGAAGCGGGTGAGCTGGATGATGATGTCGACGGCGCTGTTGATCTGGTCGTGCAGGGCCTCGAAGGGGACCTCGACGTCGGACATGGAGGCGAGGGTCTTCAGCCGCATCAGGGCGTCCTCGGTGCTGTTGGCGTGCACGGTGGCGAGGGAGCCGTCGTGGCCGGTGGACATCGCCTGGAGCATGTCCAGCGACTCGCCGCCGCGGACCTCACCGACGACGATGCGGTCGGGGCGCATCCGGAGCGAGTTGCGGACCAGGTCGCGGATGGTGACCCGGCCCTGGCCCTCGACGTTCGGGGGGCGGGACTCCAGGCGGATCACATGGCCCTGCTGGAGCTGGAGTTCGGCCGAGTCCTCGATGGTGATGATGCGTTCGACCTCGGGGATGAGGCCGGACAGGGCGTTCAGCAAGGTCGTCTTGCCGGTGCCCGTCGCGCCCGACACGATGATGTTGAACTTCGCCTGCACCAGCCCGGCCAGCAGATACACCATGTGCTCGTCCAGCGAGCCCAGGCCGATCATCTCGTGCAGGGTGAACGAGCGCGGGAAGCGGCGGATGGTGAGGGTCGCGCCCGTCAGTGACAGCGGCGGGATGATGACGTTGACCCGCTCGCCCGACGGCAGGCGGGCGTCCACCATCGGGTTCGACTCGTCGACCCTCCGGTTCACCGTCGACACGATGCGCTCGATCGTCTGCATCAGCTGGTCGTGGGAGGGGAAGCGGAGCGGCAACTGCTCGACCCTGCCCGCCCGTTCCACGAAGATCGCGTCGGGGCCGTTCACCATGATCTCGGTGATCGACGCGTCCTCCAGCAGCGGCTCCAGGATGCCGAGGCCGAGCGCCTCGTCGACCACTCTGCGGATCAGCTGCGAGCGCTCGACCGTGGACAGGACGGGGCCCTCGCGGCTGATGATGTGGCCGAGGACGCGCTCCAGGCGGGCGCGGCGCTCGGCGGCGGCCAGTGCGCTCATCTCCGCGAGGTCGATCTCCTCCAGCAGCTTGGCGCGGTAGGAGGCGACGAGGTGGCCGTCCTCGCCCCGGCTGCCGTTCTCCTCGGGGAGGTTGATGCGTGCGCGCAGGCTCATTCGGGTGTTCCTCCCGCGTCGAGCGGCATCGTGGCCGACTTGGTGGCGTCGCCGAAGTCCCAGCCGGGGACCACGGAGGGGATGTCGACGGTCGCGGTGACCTGGACCTCGTCGCCTAGCAGCGCGCTCGTGCAGCCGGTGCCGTCGGCCAGCCAGCCGCTCACGGCGGCCTGGCAGTCCTGGGCGTAGGGGCCGTCCAGCGAGGCGCTGCGCGCTCCGGTGCGGGCGGCGGTGCCGGCCTGCTGGGCGGTGTAGGCGATCAGGCCGATCTGTACGGCGGCCATGGCGACGAGGATCAGGATCGGGATGAAGCCGAGGTACTCGATGGCCACCTGGCCACGGTCACGACGAGAACGCCGGCCACGGTCACGACGAGAACGCCGGTCACGGTGACGACGAAAACGCCGGTCGCAGTCACGAGGAACACGTCGGCCATGGTCACGACGCGGTGACCGAACTCGCTCGTACGCCATCTCAGTCCCCCTCCTCCACCACCGCGCCCGCGTGCCCGTCGACGTCGAAGGGGAAGCCGATCGCGCCGGGGAAGAGGACCGGTACCTCCAGGCGGACGTCGGCCGTGACCAGTCCGCCGCTCTCGCCGCAGGTCACCTCGGCACCGCCCTCCCACGCGTCCGGCAGGTGCCTGAGTCCCGCCTCCTGGCAGGCGCCCTGCCGGTCCTCGGCCGCCGTTCCGGCCCGTGCCGCCATGTCCGCAGCGTTCCCCGCGAGCGAGTAGGTGTACCCCACCAGCACGCACTGCCACAGCAGCACCAGCGTGAGGATGATCAGCGGGGTCATGCCGAGGAACTCGATGCTCACCTGCCCCCGGTCGCGTCCGAGCGCACGCCGGCTCATCCCCCGCCGTCCTTCCGCCTGCGGAACGACCCCCGGCCGCCCCTGCGGTCCACCGCGCCCGCCTTGACCAGGCCGAGTTCGCCCGCGAGGGTCCACAGGGCCTGTTTGACGGTGCTGCGGTTGTCGAGTTCGTGGATGCGGCCCGCGTCCACCGCGCCCTGGAGTTCCTTGAAGTGGGCGGGGATCGCGGTGGCCGCGACCGCGGTGCCGGTGATCTTCTGGACCAGGGCGGGCTGGATCTCGGTGCCCCGGGTGTGCCGGTTGACGACGACCGTCGTCTCCTCGGCCTTGCGGATCTGGAGGCGGTCCCACATGCGTACGGCGCGCTTGGCGCCGCGGACGGCGACCACGTCGGGCGTGGTGACCAGCAGGGCCGTGTCGGCCATCTCCACGACGGCCGCGCCGGCGCCGCTGATCTGGGCGCCGCAGTCGACGACGACCACCTCGTAGCGGGAGCGCAGGGCGCTGACGATTCCGCGGGCGGCCCGCTCGGTGACCTCCTCGCCGCGTTCGCCCTCGCCGGGGGCGAGCAGCAGGGCGAGGCCGGTGTCGTGGCGGAAGACGGCGTCGGCGAGGACGCGGGGCGAGATGTCGGTGATGGTGGCGAGGTCGGCCACGGACCGGCGGAACTGGACGTCCAGGAAGGAGGCGATGTCGCCGGTCTGGAGGTCCAGGTCGACCAGGGCGGTGGAGCGGCCGGAGGCCTGGGCGGCGAGGGCGAGCTGGATGGAGACCAGGGTCGCGCCGACTCCGCCCTTGGCGCCGCTGACGGTGACGACGGTGCCTCCGACGCCGCTGAACACATCGCTTCCGGCGCCCAGATGGCGGCGTACGCCCACGGACCACTGGGCGACGGCCTGGACGCGGCTGGCGAGTTCCTCGTAGCTCAGGGGGAGCGCCACCAGGCCCCGGGCGCCGTAGTCCATGGCGGCCTGGAAGAGGCCGGGGCTCGCGTCGGAGGTGACGAGGATGACGCCGACGGCGGGGAAGCGCAGGGCGACTTCGCGGATGAGTTCCAGGGCGGGGACCGGGCCGATCCGCTCGTGGACGACCACGACCTCGGGCAGTTCGTCGACGGACTCGGCGGCGAGGCGGGCGAGGGTGTCGACGAGCTGGGTGGAGTCGACGACCGGGGCGACCGGCTCGGCGTCCGGGAGCTGGCTGAGCAGGGTCGTGATGGAGCGGACCGCGTCCGCGTCGCCGACCGCCGGGAGGATCCTCGTGGGCATGCGGGCCTCTCACTTGTCCTTCGCGAGTTCGTACGTGCGGTCCGACTCGGGGACCGTGGTGTCGCTTCCGGGCGCCACCAGGGCGAGGCGGACCCGCTGGGCGAACGACTCGGCGTACGTGATGCGCTGGGCGTCGATGGTGGAGAGCGCGAAGGTGATCGGGACGGCGTCGGTGGGTTCCCGGGTGCGGTCGTCGGCGTCGGGTTGCAGCGGGGTGAGGTCGCCGACGTCGAGGACCTGGGCATTGGTCACGATGATCTTGGACTGGGCGGGGTCGCCCTCGCGTGCGCCCTCGAAGGTGGCGTACACATTGACCCTGGAGCCCGGGGTGATCTTGCCGGCGACGCCGGTGGCCGCGTCGATCATGATGGCGACCTCCTGCTGTCCGGGCTGGAGGGCCGGCTGGGCCACGATCATGTCGCTCTGGAGCAGGGAGCCCTTCTGCAGGGTGGTGACGGCGATCTTGCCCTGGATCTCGCGGAGATCGGTGACCGCGGTGTCGGACAGCCACCGCTCGGGCATCTTGATCTTCTCGAACTGGCCCGCGCCGAGCGGTTCGTAGGGGTCCACGTTCGTCTTGAGCCGGTAGGCGGTGACCTCGGGGCCGACCTTGGACTCGGCGTCGTTGATGACGGACAGCACGCCGGCGAAGGCGCCGAGGGCGCAGACGACCGACAGGATCAGGAGTATCACGCCGCGGCGCTGACGGGAGTTCATGAACCGTGCAACCTCATTGGGGGAATCGGTCGGGATCGGTCGGGGCGTAGCTCAAGGGGTCGGTCAGCCTGCGCGAGTCTCGTGGACGGGCGGGGTGGCGGAGCAGAAGACACAGCGGTCGCCGATGACGTCGATGCCGCACCAGTGGCAGGGGCTCTGCCGCACCGAGGTGACGAGCTGGTAGAGCACCGACAGGTCGGAGAGGTAGGAGCAGAACTCGATCAGCCGTCCGGTGCCCCACCAGTCCGCGGACTCCGCGGGCAGCGGGACCTCGCGCAGGCCCTGGACGTTCCAGGCTTTGGCGAGCTTGTCCGTGACCCAGTCGCCCTGGAGCTGACCCCGGGCGATCAGCATGCGGGTGGCGAACTCGGGGCCGGTCAGGGCGGCTTCGGGGGTGATGCGCACCAGTTGCGGTTCGGGGTGGGCGAGGACGCCGAACTGGCTGCCGGGGACCCAGGACTTGGCGTGCGACCTGAGGCCGACGGGGATGCGGTCGAGCTTGGCGACGGAGCCGAGGAGCGCTCCGGCGTGGATGTAGTGCGTGAGCAGGCGGCCCGCGGAGGCGAGCACGCCGGGGCCGAGGTCGCAGGAGGCCAGCTGGCGCAACTGGCGGGCGAGGACGGCGAGTCCGAGCGGGGGCAGTTCGGGGCGGAACAGGGCGATACGGTCGCTCTCCATGAGGGAGCGCAGGGTGTGCAGCCGCCGCTCTACGCCGGGGGCGGCGGCCTGGGAGCAGACGACGATCACATGGCCGTGCTGCTCGACGACGGCTTGAAGGGCGGTCAAGGACCGCTCCAGCGGCTGCCGGTCCAGGTCCGGGAGCACGACGGCGGGCACGGTCCGCTCGTCCTGCGGCGGCAGCGCCAGGTCGGCGCTGGTCACGGCAATGGCAGTTGGCACGCGCAGCTCCCCACTCCCCATGCCCGCCGGCCCGACCGGCGTTACTCCGGCACACCCAGTCGACTTCACTGCGTGACTACCTGAGCACTGTATCCACGGGTCTGTGACCGGAGAACAGCGTTTCTGTAGCTGGGAGAGAACTGCCGTTTCACAAGTTGCGTCAAATCGGGGCAGGTTGAGCATCTCGGCGACTCCTCTTGACAAGCCGATTGGTCTGGACCAACGTTTTGGCATGTCCACACACAGACGTTTGTCCCCACGCAGACGATCGACCCGGCTGTGGTCGGGAGCCGTCACGGCGGCGCTGGCCCTCTCCTTCGCGGGCGCCGGCCAGGCGTCCGCCGCCGACGTCAACAACGCCAGGAACGCCGGCTTCGAGTCCGGCCTGAGCAACTGGACCTGCTCCGCGAGCAGCGGTACGACGGTCTCCTCCCCGGTGCACGGCGGCTCGGCCGCACTGAAGGCGACGCCGGCGGGTCAGGACAACGCCCGCTGCACCCAGACCGTCGCGGTACGGCCGAACTCGACGTACTCACTGAGCGGCTGGGTCCAGGGCGGGTACGCCTACCTCGGGGTGACCGGCACGGGCAGCACGGACGTGTCGACCTGGACGCCGGACTCGACGAGTTGGAAGCAGCTGTCGACGACGTTCACCACCGGCGCCTCGACCACGTCGGTGACGGTGTACACGCACGGCTGGTACGGGCAGGCGGCCTACTACGCCGACGACCTGTCGGTGTTCGGGCCGGACGGAGGCGGCGGGGGCGACCCCGAGCCGACGGTCCCGGGCGCGCCGAGCGGGCTCGCGGTCTCCGGCACGACCTCCTCCTCCGTCTCCCTGGCCTGGAACACGGTCTCGGGCGCCACCGGTTACAACATCTACCGCAACGGTACGAAGGTGACGGCGGTGTCCGGGACCTCGGCCACCGTCACCGGCCTGGCCGCCTCCACCTCGTACTCCTTCCAGGTCACGGCGACCAACGCGGCCGGTGAGTCGCCGAAGTCGGCCACCGTGACAGGGACGACGACCGCGACTCCCACGGGCCCGGCCCTGCCGAAGCACGCCGTCACCGGGTACTGGCAGAACTTCAACAACGGCGCGACCGTGCAGAAGCTCGCGGACGTCCAGGCGCAGTACGACATCATCGCGGTGGCCTTCGCCGACGCGACGACGACGCCGGGCGCGGTGACCTTCAACCTGGACTCGGCCGGGCTCGGCGGCTACACCGTCGACCAGTTCAAGGCGGACATCAGGGCGAAGCAGGCGGCCGGGAAGAAGGTGATCGTCTCGGTCGGCGGCGAGCGCGGCACGGTGTCGGTCAACGACGCCTCGTCCGCGGCGAACTTCGCGAACTCGGTGTACGCGCTGATGCAGGAGTACGGCTTCGACGGCGTCGACATCGATCTGGAGAACGGGCTCAACGCGACGTACATGACGCAGGCGCTGCGGTCGCTGTCGGCGAAGGCGGGACCGTCGATGGTCCTGACGATGGCCCCGCAGACGATCGACATGCAGTCGACGTCGAACACGTACTTCCAGACCGCGCTGAACGTGAAGGACATCCTCACGGTCGTCAACATGCAGTACTACAACAGCGGTTCGATGCTGGGCTGCGACGGCAAGGTGTACAGCCAGGGGTCGGTCGACTTCCTCACCGCCCTCGCCTGCATCCAGCTGGAGGGCGGCCTGTCCCCGTCCCAGGTCGGCCTCGGTCTGCCGGCCTCGACGCGGGGCGCGGGCAGCGGGTACGTGTCGCCGACGGTGGTCAACAACGCGCTGGACTGCCTGGCCCGGGGCACCAACTGCGGCACCTTCAAGCCGTCACGGACCTATCCCGATCTGCGCGGCGCCATGACCTGGTCGACGAACTGGGACGCCACGGCGGGCAACGCGTGGTCGAACGCGGTGGGGCCGCACGTGCACGGGCTGCCCTAGCCGGACGTCGGGGTGAGGCCGTGGTCGGGGTCAGAAGAACTCCGACCACGGCTGGTCCCAGATCTGCTTCACGCACAGCACCAGGAACAGCAGTCCGGCGATCGCCAGCATGCCGTTGCTGAGCGGGCCGTTGCGCCACTCGCGGGGTGTGCGGGCGGAGTTGAGGAGCCAGATCAGGGTGCCGGCCAGGAAGGGAAGGAACGCCGCGCCCAGGACGCCGTAGATGATGATCAGGCGGAAGGGCTGGCCCTGGAAGACCAGGGCGAGGGGCGGGAAGGTCAGCCAGAGCAGGTAGGCGCGGAACGGCCAGGAGCGTTCGCGGCGCCCGGCGGCGATCTCCTCGCCGCGGGCCTCGTCGCCGGCGCGGTAGCGCTCGACGAAGTCCGCGAACATCAGGCTCACTCCGTGCCAGACGCCGATCAGTGAGGTGAAGGAGGTGGCGAAGAAGCCGATCAGGAAGAACTTCGCCGTCGCCGTGCCGTATTCGTCCGCCAGGATGTCGCTCAGCTGGACCAGGCCCTTGTCGCCGCTCGCGATGGCGATGTTCGCCGAGTGCAGCAGCTCCGCGCCGACGAAGAGCATCGACACGACGAAGACGCCGGTGGTGGCGTAGGCGACCCGGTTGTCCAGCCGCATGACCTTCATCCAGCCGGTGTTCGTCCAGCCCTTGGCGTTGACCCAGTAGCCGTACGCGGCCAGCGTGATCGTGCCGCCGACGCCGCCGATCAGGCCGAGGGTGTTGAGGACGGAGTCCTCCTCGTCCGGCAGCACGGGGAGCAGGCCCGCGAAGGCCTCGCCGAGGTTCGGGGTGACCCTGATCGCCAGGTAGACGGTGACCACGAACATGACGCCGACGAGGACGGTCATGACCTTCTCGAAGACGGCGTACTTGTTGAACCAGACGAACACCAGGCCGACCAGACCGCAGGCCACGCCCCACCATTCGAGGTCCATCACGTCCGGGAAGAGGGCCTGCAGCGGCAGCGCGCTCGACGACATCGCCGCGGCGCCGTACACGAAGCCCCAGATCACGACGTAGACGACGAAGAACCACGTCGTCCAGCGGCCCAGGCTCGCCCAGCCGTCGAAGAGGGTGCGCCCGGTGGACAGATGCCAGCGCCCGGCCGCCTCGGCGAGGGAGATCTTCACCAGACAGCCGAGGACCGCGGCCCACAGCAGCGTGTACCCGAAGCTGCTGCCCGCGATGAGTGTGGCGACCAGGTCACCGGCGCCGACGCCGGTGGCGGCGACAACGATGCCGGGGCCGATGTGTCGCCAACTGGACTTACGGGGGGAGGAGTCGGTTCCGTCGACTGGTGTTGCCTGAGTGTTCCCCGAGGTTTCAGCCATGGGGCTGGATTACCCCGCCAGGGGGCACGGGTCACATGTCCTCAGCTCGAACCAGACAGTCTTGCGCGGCCCGTCCTGCTGGCACCCCCACCGCTGCGCGAGCGCGTCCACCAGGAACATCCCCCGCCCGCTCTCCGAAGCGCCGGCGTCCAGCACCTGGGGCGTACGGCGGCCGTGGTCCTGCACCTCGCAGCGCAGCACCCCGTGCGCGGCGAAGAGGGTCAGCCGGAAGCGGCTCGCGGAGTGCAGCAGCGCGTTGGTGGCGAGCTCGCTCACGAGGAGTTCGGCGGTGTCCAGGACGTCTCCCAGCTCCGCCAGTCCCCAGCCCTCCAGTTGCCTGCGGACCGCGGCCCGGGCCTCCCGGACCGCGCGCGGGCGGGGCTCGTACTCGACGCTCAGGTGACCGGCTCCCATGGGTGGTTGGGGAAAGGAACCAGGTCGGGGGTGGGGGCCCGGGCGGCGTCCCCCGGAGAGTTGCAGCATGGTTCCCAGGGTGGCCTCCCCGCGGCCGCGGCACACGGGGAGAAATACCTGCTTGCCTACCTGTGTACGGCGGACTACGCGTACTGGAGGCGTACGGTCGAGCCTCTGGCGTCGTCGCGGACGTCGACGTAGGCGCACACCTGACGGGCGTACCACAGGCCCTGGCCGGGCTCCAGTTCCGTGCTCGGCGGCGGTACGAAGCCGGCCAGCGGGTCGGCGACGGGGCGTGTGGTGCGCAGTTCGCAGACGCAGGCGGGTGCGGTGCCCCACAGGCGGGCGCCGGTGACCGGGCCGAGTGCCGCGGCCGCCTCGGTCACGGCCATCGCGAACAGCTCCGCCTCGGCCGCCGCGAGCCCGCGCCCGCTGCCCCATTCCCTTACGGCGTCGGCGGCGTCCTCGGGCCGCTCCAGCGGCCGGGCGTCGGCTGGGGCCGGCGGCAGCGGTACGGAGTCCAGCTCGGCGGCGAGCCGGGGCGGCTCCTCGTACACGCCGGTGCCGGGGTGGGCCCGGCGGGCCTCGGCGACCAGTGCGCGGCCCGCGACGCGGGTGTCGTAGACGCACAGGGCGGTGGTGGCGAACGGGGCGAACAGGAGGTTGGCGAGGGCCTCGTAGCGGATCCACTCGGCGGTCTCGCGCGGTGAGCGTCCGGCGCGGCCGCCCCAGACGGGTTCCATGAGCAGATGGATACGGCCGCCGGGGCCGGCGTGGGCGGCGAGGTAACCGGCGTTCTGTGCCACGGCGTTGGCGGCGGAGCCGGTGTACCAGTCGGTGTGCGGGACGAAGTGGACGTTCTTGGCGTCGGTGCCGAGGGCGTCGCGCAGGAGATCGAGCCGGTCGGGGGCGGCGATGGCGACGGGCGGGGGTTCGTCGGGGGCGGCCAGGGCCTCGGTGAGGAAGGGGACGGCGTCGGCCACGAACTCGTCGTCGGCGCCGAAGACGGTCATACGGTGGTCGAACGGGCTGGGGGCCGGGGGCTGTTGGGTGGTCACGGTTTCCCTTCGCGCAGCAACTGTCGGGGTGTTCAGCGTCGGGTGGTCATCCAGGCGGCGACCTGGCTGCGGTTGCTCAGGCCGAGCTTGCCGAGGATGCGTTCCACATGGCCCTCCGCGGTGCGGCGGGCGATCACCAGACGGTCGGCGATCTGCTGGTTGGCCAGCCCCTGGGCGAGGAGCTCGGCGACCTGGGACTCGCGGGGGGTGAGGCGGGCCGGGACCGGGGCGCGCCGGTGCGGCTCGTCCGTGTCGAGGGCGTGGTCGAGGAGTCGGTCCAGGTCCAGGCCGTGGCCGCGCCGGTAGGCCCGCTGGTACGCCGGTCCGCCCAGGGCCTCGCGGGCCCGGCGTTCGCTGTCCTGGCGGGTGGCCCGGAGGGTGGCCGAGCCCCAGCGGTTGCGGTCGATGTCGGCCCACACCCGGTCGGCGCCGCCGAGCAGGACGGCGGCGCGTTCGGGTGCGCCGCGCTCGGTGGTCACCTGGGCGAGCAGGTCGAGGGTGAGGGCGATGCCGATGACGTCGTGCACGGCGGACTTCAGCCGCAGGGCCTGGCGGGCGTGCCGTTCGGCCTGCGGCCAGTCCCGTTTGACCGCGCAGGCCAGGGCGAGCATGCGCAGGAGGTAGGAGTGCACCCACTCCTCGCCGTGCCGGGCGCAGAGCCGGCGGGCGTCCTCGCAGACGGCCATGGCGCGGTCGGCCTCGCCCAGGAAGTTCAGGGCGCAGGCGAGTTCCACGCGGTCGAGGCCGACGAGGCTGAGGTGCTGGCCGGGGACCGGGCCGCGGGCGGCGGCGGCCTCGAAGTGGGCGAGGGCGGCCGGGAGGTCGTCGCTGAACAGGGTGATGACGCCGACGACGTAGTCCGCGTGCGCGGCCTCGGCCTCCTCGCCCAGGTCGCGGGCGAGTGCGCGGCCCTGTTCGGCGAGGCGGCGGCCCTCGCCGAAGTCCTGGGTGCCCGCCGCGAGGAGCCCGGCCACCCACAGGGCCCGGGCCCGCTCCGGGGTGGGCTCGGGGTTGGCGGCGAGGGCCCGGGCCAGCCAGTGGCAGCCCTCGCGGGGTGCGCCGCAGGCGTGCCAGTAGAACCACAGGGTGCCCGCGAGCCGCAGCCCGGCCGGCTGCTCGCCGGGGGTGCCGAGGCTGAAGTCCAGGGCGGCACGCAGATTGTCCTGGTCGGCCCTGAGCCGCGCGACGATCTCCCGCTGCCCCGGCCCGAACCAGGCCCGCTCACAGGCGGCGGCCCGCCCCTGCATCCAGTCCCGCTGCCGCCGCCGCACGGCAACCTCCTCCCCGGGCATCGCCCGCAGCCGCTCCAGCCCGTACTGCCGCAACGTGTCCAGCAGCCGATACCGCACACTCCCCCCGGGCCCCGCCTCCCGACCCAGCACGGACTTGTCGACAAGCCCGGCAAGCGCGTCGAGGACCTCGCCGGGGTGGAGGCGATCACGGCCTGGGCCTACGACATGGGCGGCCTCGGGAAGTTCGCCCCCCTCCCCGCACACCGCCTCCGCCGTCTCCAGGTCGAAGCCCCCCGCCAGCACTGATGCCCGGGCCCAGACCAGGCGCTCCTGAGGGGTGCACAGTTCGTGGCTCCAGTCGACTGCGGCGCGGAGGGTCTGGTGGCGGGGGTGGGTGGTGGGGGGTGCGTCGGTCAGGGGGCGGTAGCGGTCGTCGAGGGCGGTGAGGAGCTGGTCGAGGGTGAGGTCGCGCAGGCGGCCGGCGGCGAGTTCGAGGGCTAGGGGCAGGCCGTCGAGGCGGCGGCACAGGCGGGCCACGGCGGCGCGGTTGGCGGGGGTGAGGCGGAAGCCGGGTACGACGGCGGCGGCGCGGTCGGCGAACAGGGCGAGCGCCGGGTGGCGGTCGGCGCCGGAGAGGTCACCGTCCGGGTCGGGGACCGGCAACGGCCGTAGCTCCAGGAGGTGTTCCTCGGTGAGGCCGAGGCGGTGGCGGCTGGTGGCGAGGACCCGGACGCCCTGGGTGCCGTGCAGCAGGGCGGCGGCGAGTTCGGCGCAGGCGGTCAGCAGGTGTTCGCAGTTGTCGACGACGAGGAGCAGCCGCCGGTCGCGTACGTGCTCGGCGAGCGCGGTCAGCGGCGGCCGTGCGGAGTGGTCGTGCAGGCCGAGCGCGTCGGCGGCGGCGAGCGGGACGAGTTCGGGGTCGTCGAGGCCGGACAGGTGCATGAAGCGCACGCCGTCGGGGAACGTGCGCCGGACGCGGTCCGCGAGGCGCAGGGCGAGGCGGGTCTTGCCGACGCCGCCCGGACCGGTCAGCGTGACCAGCCGCGACACGGCCAACAGTGATCTGCCCGAGGCCAGTTCGGCGCGCCGGTCGACGAAGCGGGTCGACTCCGCCGGCACCTGATGCTCCCGTGGCGCTGATCCGCCCATGATCAGCCAGTCCTCTGGGGTGTGGTCCGGGATCGAACCCGGAGTGTGCGGCTCCTCTTGCGCGCGGACCCCTCACTCTCCCCCGGGGTCCGACGAACACGCACCCGGCACTCACACCCACGAGTGCACTTTGCCCAGGCCCACGCCCCGGGGATCAACCCCGCGTACACTGCCCGGCCGTCACCGCGAACGGTTCACGCCAGTACGTCCGTATTCACTCTTGACCTGGTCATGCCACAAGCGGACGATGAGCGCCACACCCGCACCAGCACGTCGCTGAACCACCCCCCGCTCCACTCCCCACACTTCCGGAGATCCCGGAATTCCTGGAGACACAAGGAGAATTCATGCGACTTCGCATCCGAGGCTCGGGCGCCCACGGCGGGAGACGCACCGCCGCACTCGCCGCCCTCCTCGCTCTCACCCTCGCGGCACCCCTCTCCGCGAACGCCGCCAACGGCGCGGACAGCGGCACCACGGCGGCACCCTCCGCCGACGACGTCCGCCAGTACGAGATCCACTCCCACTCGACGGTCAAGGACCGCACGGCGATCCAGCGGACCGGCGTGACCGTGGACGAGGTCGACGACCACGGCCTGGTGGTCTCCGGCCGCGCCGACCAGGTCAAGAAGCTGCGTCAACTCGGCTACGAGGTCACGCCGTTGGGCTCCGTACCGGACCGGTCGAGCGGCGCGGACGACATCGGGATCCTCGACTTCCCGTCGGCGGACTCGCGGTACCACAACTACGCGGAGATGACGAGCGAGATCAGCTCGATCGTCTCGGCGTACCCGAGCATCGTCAGCACACGCGTCATCGGCACCTCGTACCAGGGCCGGAACATCACCGCCATCAAGGTCAGCGACAACGTCGCCACCGACGAGTCCGAGCCGGAGGTGCTGTTCACCCACCACCAGCACGCCCGCGAGCACCTCACCGTCGAGATGGCGCTGTACCTGCTGCGCGAGCTGACCTCCGACTACGGCACCGACTCACGGGTCACCAACATGGTGAACGGCCGCGAGATCTGGATCATCCCCGACCTCAACCCGGACGGCGGCGAGTACGACATCGCGACCGGCTCCTACCGCTCGTGGCGCAAGAACCGGCAGCCCAACTCGGGTTCCTCGTACGTCGGCACGGACCTGAACCGCAACTGGAACTACCGCTGGGGCTGCTGCGGCGGCTCCTCCGGCTCGACGTCCTCGGACACCTACCGGGGCACCGCCCCCGAGTCCGCGCCCGAGGTGAAGGTCGTCTCGAACTTCGTCCGCAGCCGGGTCGTCGGCGGGGTCCAGCAGATCAAGGCCGGCATCGACTTCCACACGTACAGCGAGCTGGTGCTGTGGCCGTTCGGGTACACCACCGCCGACACCACGACCGGGATGACGGCCGACGACCGGAACGCCTTCGCGACCGTCGGCGGGAAGATGGCCGCCAGCAACGGCTACACGCCCGAGCAGTCAAGCGACCTGTACATCACCGACGGGTCGATCGACGACTACCTCTGGGGCGTGCACAAGATCTTCGGGTACACGTTCGAGATGTATCCGAGATCCAGTTCCGGGGGCGGGTTCTACCCGCCCGACGAGGTGATCGAGCGGGAGACGTCCCGGAACCGGGACGCGGTACTGCAGTTGCTGGAGAACGCGGACTGTATGTACCGGTCCATCGGCAAGGAAGCGCAGTACTGCTAGTCGGACTCTTCGAAGTAGGCGTCCAGCACGGCGTCCAGCTGTGACTCCCACTCGCTGAAGCGGCTCCTGGCCGTCGCCTCGATCTCGATCGGGTACCAGCGGCGGTCAGGAGTGTGCACCGTGATGGTGAACCGCTTGCCGAAGCGGGCGGTTTCCGTCTCTACCGCGCCGATCTCGTCCCAGCGGAACTCGCACTCCTGGTCGTCCAGGGCGAGCCGGACACCACGATGATCGGCGACGATCCGCGCCCGGCGGTCGGCGGCCTCGAAGACCGGTCCGTCGGGGTCCGCGTCGTCGTCATCCTCTACGACGGTCTCCTCGGCCTTCCCGGCCTCCTCGGCCTTCTCGGCAGAGGCCTTGTCGAGAGAGGTCTTGTCGAGAGAGGTCTTGTCGACGGAGACCTCCTCGCCGGAAACCTCCTCGGCAGAGACCTCTCCGGTCTCCTCCGCCTCCGTCTCCTTGGACACGGGCGAGGTGATCCCGGGGACGAAGGCCGGGTCGAATCCGGCGCCTTCCAAGGGCTGGCTGCTCGAACCTATGCGCTGCTCCACAGCGGGCAGTATGGTCGACGATCCTGTGCCGCACACAGCCAGCCCCTGCATCGTTATACGAAGATGCTCAACGCGGCGGCCATCACGAACCCGACCACCGACAGCACCGTCTCCAGCACGGTCCACGTCTTGAGGGTGTCCCGCTCGCTGATGCCGAAGTACTTCGCCACCATCCAGAAGCCGCCGTCGTTGACGTGCGAGGCGAAGATCGAACCGGCCGAGATCGCCATGATGACGAGGGCCACGAAGGCCTGCGAGTGGTCGCCCTCCGCGAGAAGGGGCGCGACGATGCCCGCGGTCGTGACGATCGCCACCGTCGCCGAGCCCTGGGCGACCCGCAGGACGACGGAGATCAGGTAGGACAGCACGATCACCGGCAGTCCGACGTCGTTGAAGGTGTCGGACAGGGCCTGGGCCACGCCGCTCGCCTTCAGTACGGCGCCGAAGACCCCGCCCGCGCCGACGACCAGCAGGATGTTGCCGACCGGCTTGAGGGAGGACGTCGAGACGGTCTCCAGGGATCTGCGGGACCAGCCGCGGCGGATGCCGAGGACGTAGTAGGCGAGCAGCAGCGCGATCGTCAGGGCCACGAAGGGGTGCCCGAAGAACTCGATCACCGAGCGCGGGGTGGAGGGGTCAAGGGCGATCGAGGAGAAGGTGGCGGCGAGGATCAGGATCAGCGGCGTGCCGATGATGGCGAGGACCGTGCCGAGGGCGACCGGCTGCTCGCGCGGCTCGCGCTGCTCGTCCCGCACCGCGCGCTTGGCCTCCTCCGCCGCCTCGACCATGTCCTGCGGTACGGCGACGAAGATGCGGCGGCCGATCCAGGCGGAGAACACCCACGCGGCGAGCACGGCCGGGATGCCGCAGACGACGCCCATGAGGATGACCCAGCCGAGGTCCACGTGCAGCAGGCCGGCCGCGGCCACCGGGCCGGGGTGCGGGGGCAGGAAGGCGTGGGTCATCGACAGGCCGGCGAGCAGGGGAAGGCAGTAGAGCAGGATCGACTTGCCGCTGCGCTTCGCCGCCGCGTACACGATCGGCGCGAGGACGAAGATGCCGACGTCGAAGAAGACCGGGATGCCGAAGATGACACCGGTGATGCCCATGGCGAGGGGCGCTCTCTTCGCGCCGAACATCCCGAGCAGCCGGGAGGCCAGCACCTCGGCCCCGCCGCTGACTTCGAGAATCGCGCCGAGCATGGTGCCGAGGCCGATGATGATCGCGACATGGCCGAGGATGCCGCCCATGCCGGTCTCGATGGTGGAGACGGCGTCGGAGCGCTGGACGGTGCCGAAGAGTTCGGTGACCGACAGTCCGGCGAGCAGGCCGACGGTTATGGAGACGGCGAGCAGCGCGACGAACGGCTGGAGCCGGGCCTTGATGATCAGGAAGAGCAGCAGTGCGATACCGATGGCGGCGACGGTCAGCAGACCGGCCGTGCCGTCGATGAGCAGGAGCAGTCCACCGGTGTGGGGTGGGGCTTCGGGGGCGGGGGAAGCGGCGAGCGGGAAGGACATACGGGGGTCCTCTGCGTAAGTGCATACAGCTTTCGGGCAGGGGGGATCGCGGCACGGCACCCCAGCGGGTCGGGGTGCCGTGCCGTGTACGGCGTGCGGGAGTTGAGGGGGCGTCAGCCGAGGACGGCGAGCGCGTCGATCTCGATGAGCAGGCCCGCGGGGAGGCCGACGTAGACCGTCGTGCGCGCGGCGGGCGGGGCGGTGAGGTGCTGCGCCTCGAAGTAGGCGTTGTAGAGCTCGTTCATCTCGGCGAAGTGGGCCACGTCGGTCAGATAGACGCGGATCATCATCACGTCGTCCCAGCTCGCGCCGCCCTCCTCCAGGATCGCCTTGACGTTGGCGAGGGTCTGGAGGGTCTGCTCGCGCAGGCCCGGGCCGGCGGGCGTCGGGGGCTTGCCCTCCTCCGCCGGGAGGAAGCCGACCTGGCCGGCGACCTGGAGGATGTTGCCCTTCTTCACGCCGTGCGAGAACTTCGCGGGCGGAGTGGTGTGGGTCTTGGGGGTGAGCGCGATCTTGTCCGTCATTCGGGGTCCTTTGCTGGGGTCTTGCCGGAGTACTCGCCGCTGATCTCGTCCGCCGTGCGGCGCACCAGCGGCAGGAGGGTGAGGAGTTCGTCCGCGGTGACGACGACGTTGGGCGCGGAGACCGACATCGCGGCGACGACCCGGCCGTCGGCGCCGCGGATCGGGGCGGCCACGCAGTTGATGGACTCCTCGTGGCCGCCGAGGTCGGTGGCCCAGCCCTGTTCGCGCACGCGCTCCAGCTCCTTGAGGAAGGCGGGGGCGCTGGGGGTCGAACGGGCCGTGTACATGGGGTAGTCGAGCTTGTCGGCGAGGGCGCGGCGCTCGGCTTCGGGAAGGTCGGCGAGGAGGAGTTTCGCCACGGCGGCGACGGTGAGGGCGACGGGCTTGCCGATCCGCGAGTACATCCGCACCGGGTAGCGGGACTCCACCTTGTCGATGTAGAGCACCTCGTCCTCCTCGTACACGGCGAGGTGGACGGTGTGTCCGATCCGCTCGTTGAGGCGTACGAGGTGGGGGTGGGCGATCTCGCGGATGTCGAGGTTCTCCATGGCCTCCTGCGCGAGCGCGATGAGCCGGGCGCCGAGGCGGTAGCGCTGGTCGGACTGGCGGTAGACCATGCCGTGCTCGTGGAGGGTGCGCAGGAGGCGCAGGGCGGTGGACTTGTGCACGCCCAGCCGGTCGGCGACCTGTCCGAGGTCGGCGGGGCCCTCGGCGAGCAGCGGCAGGATGCTCAGCGCGCGGTCGACGGTCTGGCTCATGGGGTGGGTACCTCCTCCTCGGCCCGTTGTTCGGCCTGTGTCCAGCCGGGGCCGAGTCGAAGTGTCCCCCAAGCGTCCTCACCGAGAGCGGCCAGCCGGTCGGCGGTGTCGCGGGCGGGGGGCGGCGCGAGGTCGCCGGGGGTGGTGAGGGCGGCGGCGGCCCAGAGGTGGGCGTGGCGGAGCCGGTCACGGGCCGGGAGGTCTCGGAGGGTTGCCGAGAGGTATCCGGCGGCGAACGCGTCTCCGGCGCCGGTGGTTGCCACGACGTCGACAGTGGGGGCCGGTTCGAAGGTGGGCGGGGTGGGGGCCGGCGTGGGGGTGGGTTCGCTTGCCCGCGCTCGCGGGGTGCCGCCTTCTTTGGCAGCGGGGCCGCCCCAGCGGCACGACTGCCCGTAGCTGGGTGACTCGAAGGCGGTTGCCCCATCCGCCCCCTGCTTCACCACCAGTACGCCCGGCTCCGGCAGTGCCGTCCTGATCGCTTCCGGGCCCCCGGTCACTCCCCACGCCTCCTCCGCCTCGTCCTCCCCCACGAACACGAGGTCGGCATGCCGGGCCAGGTCCAGGAGGACGCCTGCGTCGGTGGCCTGCCAGAGGCCGGGGCGGTGGTTGACGTCGAAGGAGATCAGGGGGCGGCCGGGGCGGGGAGCCGTGAGTTCTCGCAGCAGCGTCAGACAGTCCTCCGACAGCGCTGCCGTGATGCCCGACAGGTGCAGGACCCGTGCCGCGCGCACCGCGCCCAGGTCCACGTTCCCGACGGTCATCGCCGACGCCGCCGAGCCCGCCCGGTAGTACGCCACTTCATGCGCGTCCGTGCCCCGGTCCCCGGCCGTACGGAAGTACACCCCCGTCGGCCGCAGCGGGTCCCGGCGGACGGCGGACACGTCGACGCCGTACGCCCCGACCGTCTCCACCAGGTGGTCGCCGAAGCCGTCGGCGCCGACCCGGCTCACCCATCTCGCCGTGTGCCCGGCCGCGGCCAGCGCGCAGGCCACGTTGGATTCCGCGCCGCCGATCCCGCGGTCGAAGGAGGGTACGTCGGCGAGGCGGCCCGGGCGGGTGGGCAGGAAGGTGACCATGGACTCGCCGAGCGCGACGACGTCCACGACGTCGGGGGCGTTGCGGGGTCCTGTGGCGGTCACGATCGTCGTAGCTCCCAGCCTTGTGTTCGTGTTGGCCGAGATGTTAGACAGCAGTAAGCGACATACGCAACGGACGTTGCAGTGCATGCAACGCTCCTGATCAGGGAGGCTCAATGGCCGCTGAAGCGCTCGCCCGCCTGGCCGAGGAACGCGTCGACCACCGCTTCAAGGGCCTCCCGCCGGACGCCGTCGGGCTCACCGTCGGCGAGCTGGCCGCCCAGCGTCGCAATCTGTTCACCGACGGATTCGCCACGCCCGTGCTGGCGCTGTCCGCCGAGCGGCTGGAGCACAACCTGCGGCTGATGGAGACGTACGCGGACCGCCACGGTCTCGCCTTCGCCCCGCACGGCAAGACCTCCATGGCCCCGCGGCTGTTCCAGCGCCAGATCGAGCACGGCGCCTGGGGCATCACGCTCGCTGTCCCGCACCAGGTGTGGGTGGCAAGGGAGTTCGGCATCCAGCGCGTCTTCCTCGCCAACGAACTCGTGGACGCCGCCTCCCTGCGCCGTATCGCCGCCGACCTGGCCGCCGACCCGTCCTTCCGCTTCGTCTGCTACGTCGACTCCGTGCGCGGCGTGGAGCTGATGGACGCGGCGCTGAAGGGGGCCGCCCGGCCCGTGGACGTCGTCGTCGAGCTCGCCGCCGGCGAGGGCGCGCGGACCGGGGTGCGGACGGAGGCTGAGTGCGCCGCGGTCGCCGACGCGGTGGCCGCCACCGGGACCCTGCGCCTGGTCGGCGTCGCCGGCTACGAGGGCGAGGTCCCGCAGGCCACCCCGGAGCGGGTCGCCGCCTGGCTGCACCGCCTGGTCTCCCTCGCCGTCGACTTCGACAAGGCGGGCCGTTTCTCGCGGACGGACGAGATCGTCGTCAGCGCGGGCGGCAGCGCCTGGTTCGACGCGGTGGCCGACGCGTTCGCCGCGATCCCCGAACTGAGCGCGCCCGTCCTGAAGTTGCTGCGCTCCGGCGCATACGTCAGCCACGACGACGGCCACTACCGCAAGCTCACCCCCTTCAACCGGGTCCCCGAGGAGGGCGCCCTGGAGCCCGCGTTCCGCCTGTGGGCGCAGGTGGTCTCCCGCCCCTCCCCCGAGCAGGCCTTCGTCAACGCCGGCAAACGCGACGCCGCCTACGACCTGGACCTCCCCTTCGCCCAGGTGGTCCGCCGCGACGGCGTCGAGCGCCCGGCCACCGGCATCGAGGTGACCGCCCTGTCGGACCAGCACGCCTGGCTGCGTACGGCCCCGGAGGCGGACCTGGAGGTCGGTGACTGGCTCGGCCTGGGGCTGTCCCACCCGTGCACGTCCTTCGACAAGTGGCAGCTGATCCCGCTCGCCGAGGCGGACGGCACGGTCGTCGACTACATCCGTACGTTCTTCTAGGAGGCCCGCTGTGGAGGACCTGGTCATCCGGGACGCGGAGGTGGTGGACGGCTCCGGCGCCCCCTCCTACCGCGCCGACGTGGTCGTCGACGACGGCAGGATCGTCTCGATCGTCAAGGAGGCCGCGGCGGCCGGCTGCCAGCGCCCGCGCGCCACGAGGGAGTTGGACGCGGAGGGGCTCGCCCTCTCCCCCGGCTTCGTCGACATGCACGCGCACAGCGACCTGGCGCTGCTCAGGGACCCGGACCACAGCGCGAAGGCCGCGCAGGGCGTCACCCTCGAAGTCATCGGGCAGGACGGGCTGTCGTACGCGCCGGTCGACGACCGTACGCTCGCCGAGGTGCGCCGTGCGATCACCGGCTGGAACGGGTACGGCGACGACATCGACTTCGACTGGCGGTCGGTGGGCGAGTACCTGGACCGGCTGGACCGCGGGATCGCGGTCAACGCCGCTTACCTGATCCCCCAGGGCACGGTCCGCGCCCTCGCCGTCGGCTGGGAGGACCGCGAGGCGACGCCCCAAGAGCTCGACCGGATGCGGCAGTTGGTCGCCGAGGGCATGGAGCAGGGCGCGGTCGGCATGTCGTCGGGGCTGACCTACACGCCGGGCATGTACGCGAAGGACGCCGAACTGACCGAACTGTGCCGGGTGGTGGCGTCCTACGACGGCTACTACTGCCCCCACCACCGCTCCTACGGGGCCGGAGCCCTGGAGGCCTACGAGGAGATGGTGGCCCTGACGGGGGAGGCGGGCTGTGCGCTCCATCTCGCCCACGCCACCATGAACTTCGGCGTGAACAAGGGCCGGGCGCCGGAGCTGCTGGACCTGCTGGACAAGGCGCTGGCGGCCGGCGCGGACATCAGCCTCGACACCTACCCCTACACCCCCGGCTGCACCACGCTCGCGGCGCTGCTGCCGAGCTGGGCGAGCGAGGGCGGACCGGAGGCGGTGCTGGCGCGGCTGCGGGACGAGGAGACCGCGGAGCGCATCCGCCACCATCTCGAAGTCATCGGCTCGGACGGCTGTCACGGGGTGGCGGTCGAGTGGGGGACGATCGAGATCTCGGGGGTGAGCGACCCCGCGCTCTCCTCGCACATCGGCCACCGCCTGGACGGCTGGACGACGGCCCGCCGCCTGCTGCTGTCGGACCGGCTCGGCTCGACGATCCTCCAGCACGTCGGCCACGAGGAGAACGTCCGGGCGATCATGCGCCACCGCGTCCACACGGGCGGCTCCGACGGCATCCTCCAGGGCAGCAAGCCGCATCCGCGGGCGTACGGCACGTTCCCGCGGTATCTCGGCCGGTACGTACGGGAGTTGGGCGTGCTGTCCCTGGAGGAGTGCGTCGCGCGTCTGACCGGCCGCCCGGCGGCCCGGCTGCGCCTGCCGGACCGCGGCCTGGTCCGCGAGGGCTACCGCGCCGACCTGGTTCTGTTCGACCCGGAGACGGTGGCGGCGGGCTCCACCTTCGCGGAGCCCCGCACGCTTCCCACGGGCATCCCGTACGTCCTGATCGACGGCCGTTTCGTGATCGAGGAGGGCCGTCGAACGGACGTACTGGCGGGGCGGGCGGTGCGGCGCACCCCGTAGACCGGTTACGGCTTGGGCAGGACGCACCCGGTGGCGCTCAGGTCCAGCTTGTTGTCGATGCCGAAGCAGGCGGGGATCTGGTAGGTCTGCTGGGCGTAGTTGATGCCCTGGCGGACGGTGACGTTGCCGCTCTCGTCGACCTCGCACGGGTTGTTCACCGTGCAGGTCTGGCCGTCCTCGTTGCCGGTGTTGTTGACGGCGACGACCTGTCCCGTGGCCTGGTCGAGCACCGGCGAGCCCGAGGTGCCGCCGATGGTGTTGCAGCTGGAGGTGTAACGGACGGAGTCCTTCCAGGTCCAGTCGCCCTCCTTGAGGCGGTAGGCGAACCCGTCGATGGAGCAGTTGTAGATCCGCTTCCAGTACCCGGAGACGACGCTGATGGCGGTGCCGGCGACGGGGTGCGTGTCGTTCAGGGTGAGCGCGTTGATGCCGTACGTCGACCTGATCTGCGCGTAGGTGCGGGTGAGCTGGTAGATCGCGGCGTCGGTGTCGGTCATCGTGGCGTAGGCGATCTTGCTGGCGCGCAGGGTGCCGACGCGGGTGCCGGCGGAGTTGAGCAGACCGAAGGAACGGCTGGAGGCCTGGTCGACGATGACCTCGCCGGGCCCGGGGAAGCCGGTCTCCAGGCAGTGGCCGTTGGTGAGGACGAGTGCCGGGTCGTTGTCCTCGGAGTCGGGCATCCGGATGACGGAGCCGGAGCAGTTGCTCAGTGCCACGGTCCCGGCGAAGTTCACGGCCTGGATCGCGGGCGCGGCGCTGTCGCCCCGCTCGGGAGCCGCGACCGCGGGTGCCGCGCCGGCCCCGGCGATGGCCAGGGCGGAGAGCGCGACGACGAGAGGCTTTCTCATGTGGGGGTCCCCTCTTGCAACGAAGGTGACCGGAGATCTTCCGGCCACCCGCTGATTTGTCATGCGCATTGTTATGTGAGGGGGCTGTGAGAACAAGCGGTTGTTTCCGGCCAAGGCGCGTTCAGGGCATGGCTGATGGCGCCCCGGCGGGGGCGCTGAACACTCATGGATTACTTCGGCCCTTTGGGCCTACTTTGGCCCTTTGGTCCCACCCGCACCGTTGCCCGGCTTGTCGTCGGAGTTGCCCGGTGCCGTGCCGTCGTCGGGAGCACTGGAGGTGGAGGACGTCTCATCGGGAGCCGTGGTCGTCGACTTCTCCGACGGGGAGGCGGACCCCTTCCCGTCCTTGGTGGCATCCGCCGACCCTCCCGCACCGGGGGCCGTCGTGGCGGACGAGCCGGAGCCCGGGGTGGACGGATCGTCCGTCGCGCCCGGGCCGTCGAGCACGCCCGGGTCGTCCGTCGACGAGCTCGCCGGGTCCTTGGTGCCCTCGGAGCCGTCCGGGGAGTCGGAGGAGAACGCGAAACCGGCGACCAGGGCGGCCACGGACGCCGCGCCCACCGCGCCGACGGCCATCAGCGCACGGCGCCGGTTCATGCGCCGGTGCTGCGCGCGCCGGGCCGTGCGGCTGCCGGCGTCGGGCTCCCAGTAGGACTCCCAGTCCTCGCGTTCCTCGCGTCCCTCGGACGCCTGGGGCACCTCGGGCACCTCAGGCACCTCTGGCCGGAAAGGAGCCATGGGCGGCTCCTCGGGTATCTGCGGCAGTTCGCTCGTCTCGTCGTACGCGTTCTGCCAGCCGTGCGCCACGGCCGGATCGGCGTACTCCTGGTAGTCGGGGGACGGCGCGGTCTGCGGGACGTACACGTTCGGCGGGCCCTCCGGCCCGTCCCCCTCCAGAGCGCCCGTCGCACCATTCGCGGCATTCACAGCATTCGCCCCGTTTTCGTACTGAGGTGGCCTGGACATGGCCGCGCATTGTAGAGACGGGAGGGGCCTGTGGGACAGCTACCGGCGATAACCACCCAAACCAACCTGTCTCAAGTGGTGGAAAACACGGCCCAGGGTGCGTTACCGGGCCGTAAGCTCCCAGACATGCAGGTGATCCAGTCGACCAAGCTTGCCAACGTCTGTTACGAGATCCGGGGCCCGGTTCTCGAAGAGGCCATGCGGCTTGAGGCGGCGGGCCACCGCATCCTCAAGCTGAACACCGGAAACCCGGCCGCCTTCGGCTTCGAGTGCCCGCCGGAGATCCTGGAGGACATCCTCCGGAACGTGTCCTCGTCCCATGGATACGGCGACGCGAAGGGACTGCTCGCCGCCCGCCGGGCCGTCGTCATGCACAACCAGACCCTCGGCATCGAGACCGACGTCGAGCACGTCTTCATCGGCAACGGCGCGTCCGAGCTGATCGTGATGGCGATGCAGGCGCTCCTGGACGACGGGGACGAGGTCCTCGTCCCCTCGCCCGACTACCCGCTGTGGACGGCGGCCGTCTCCCTGTCCGGCGGCACGGCCGTGCACTACCGGTGCGACGAGCAGTCCGACTGGATGCCGGACCTCGCCGACGTGGAACGGAAGATCACCGACCGCACCAAGGCGATCGTGATCATCAACCCGAACAACCCCACGGGGGCCGTGTACGACGAGGCCATGATCAGGGGCCTCACCGACATCGCCCGGCGCCACAACCTGCTGGTCTGCTCCGACGAGATCTACGACAAGATCCTCTACGACGGCGCCACGCACACCGCCACCGCCAAGATCGCCCCGGATCTGCTCACGCTCACCTTCAACGGCATGTCGAAGGCGTACCGGGTGGCCGGCTACCGGGTCGGCTGGATGTCGATCTCCGGGCCGCGCGCGCACGCGGACTCCTACATCGAGGGTCTGACGATCCTGGCGAACATGCGCCTGTGCGCGAACATGCCCGGCCAGCACGGCGTGGTCGCCGCCCTGAGCGGCCGGCAGACCATCAACGACCTGGTGCTTCCCGGCGGGCGGCTCAAGGAGCAGATGGACACCGCGTACGAGCTGCTGACGCAGATCCCGGGGGTGAGCTGCGTACGGCCGAAGGGCGCGTTGTACCTCTTCCCGCGGCTCGACCCCAAGGTGTTCAAGATCAAGGACGACCGGCAGCTGGTGCTGGACCTGCTGCGGCGCGAGAAGATCATGGTGGTCCAGGGCACGGGCTTCAACTGGAGCGAGCCGGACCACTTCCGCGTCGTGACCCTGCCGACGGTCGGCGACCTCAGGGACGCGGTGACGCGGATCGGGAACTTCCTCGACGGCTACAGCCAGCCCTGACCAGCAGTTCCGCGAACGGCTCAACTTTAGACGAAATCTAAGCTAGGATGGCTTCCTGACAGCACAGGAGGCCGTCCCATGTACGAACCGATCCGCACCAAGTCGGTCCACAGCACGATGGCCGGCACCACCTCCGACTTCCCCCACCGGTCGCGCGAGGAGGAGCTGGACATCCAACTGGCGGGCCATCTCGCGGCACTGCTCGCCGTGACCGACGAACTGCGCGCGGTGGAGCCGTCCGGCGAACTGGACGCGGCGGCGGCGCGGCTCGCGGAGCAGGTGACGCGACTTCGGGGCGGAACCTGCGTGCGTGCGGTGCCCAGCGGCAAGGGGCACGAGGTCGCTGCGCTGCACGAGCGGGCGCACACGCTGGCCGGGCGGGCGCTGGTCGTTGCGGCATCCCGCGCCGACACGGCCGTTGCCATCCTGGCCGCCGAGCGCATGGACGCGCACTCGCTGCGCTTGGCTGTGCCGCGGTAGGTCGCTTGTTCCGTGCGGCGCCCTCGTGGCTTGTCGCGCCCACGCGGCGGAGCCGCACATCGACACAGCCCCGCGCCCCTATGGGGCGCCTCTGATCGGCCCCGGTCCGCGTGCACCCGCAGCGACGCGCGGACCGGGTGCCACACACCCGGGCGCGGAGTCCCGTACTCCCGTTGCATACCGGGAACGGTCGGTCACCCCTCGTTCACCTGACCTGCCCAGGAACGTCTGATTCCGCGAGCACGCTCCCGGGCGTGAGACGTATCGCAGGAATCGTCCTCGCGGTGCTGCTGATCGGTGGCGTGGTGGCCGCCGTCGTCGCAGGCCGCAGCAACGAGGACCAGGGCACGGCAACGAAGACCGTGCGCGGAGTGATCGGATCGGAGAAGGCGGAGTTCTTCGCCGATCCCGACGTGGTGAAGGCCCTCGCCGCCAAGGGCTACACCGTGCAGGCCGAGACCTCAGGGTCATGGGCCATGGAGGGGCTGGACCTCAAGGGGTACGACTTCGCCCTGCCCTCCAGCCAGGCACCGGCCACCGAGCTCGCCGCGAAGTACAAGGTCGGAGGAACGCTCCCCCGCCCCTTCTACTCGCCCCTCGTCGTCGTGGCGCACAAGAGCGCCGCCGAGGTGCTCGCGGGGAACAAGCTCGCCACCCTGGACGCCGATCACCGCGGCACCCTGAGGATGGCCGAATATCTCGACGCGGTCCGCGCGGACCGCACCTGGCAGCAGCTCAAGGGGGCCGCCAAGTACGGGGAGCTGACCGGCACCCTCTACCTGTCCAGCACCGACCCGGAGACCTCCAACTCCGGCGCCCTCTATCTCGCGGCGGCCTCCTACGTCGACAACGGCGGCAAGGTCGTCGCGAGCGACGCCGAGGTCGGCAAAACGGCTCCGCTGCTGCGGAAGCTGGTGAGTGTGCAGGGCGCCCAGCAGTCCAGCACGGACGCGGCGTTCCGGGACTTCGTCAGCGGCGCCGGCAATCCGCTCGTACTCGTCTACGAGTCGCAGGTCGCCGCGCTCCTGGCGGACGGACAGCAGCCGGACGACCTGGTCGTCCTCTACCCGGACACCACGGTCAACAGTGACCACACCGTCGTACCGCTCACCGAGAACGGCCGCGCACTGGCCGAACTCCTGGCCACGGACGCGGAGTTGCGGAAGCTGGAGCTGCGGCACGGCTTCCGGCCGCAGGGCGCGGCCGCCGCGTTCGCCTCGGCCGACACCTATCTCAAGCAGGAACTGACCGGCGTCCGCCAGGCACCCGTGCCCACCTCCGCGGTGCTGCACGAGCTGGCGCGCCGAGCAACGGGGGACTCCGCATGACCGACAACGAGTTCACGCTCACGCCGCCCGAGCCGGTCGCGGCCGTGCCGCGGGAGAAGGCCGGCGGGCTGGTGCCCGTCGACGACACCGTCCGCGCGGGCATCGCGCAGAAGGCGGCCGACTACGTCCAGGGCCTCGCCGTCCTCGACGCCCGCTCCCCGGAGTTCGCGGGCAAGGTCGGCGAGATCACCGCGCTCGGCGCCGGCGAGATGCGCGGCGCCGCGGCGCAGTCCAACCGGATGCTGGAGCGCACCGTGCGCAGCCTGCCCGCCAAGGGCGGCGACGCCCAGTCGCAGGTCGCGGGCTCGCTGGTGGAGCTGCGGCGGGTGGTGGAGGACCTGGATCCGCGCGACCTGCCCGCGAACAAGGGGCGCAAGTTCCTCTCCCGGCTGCCCGGCGGCAACAAGCTGCGCGACCACGTCGCCAAGTACGCCTCCGCGCAGGGGACTCTCAACCGGATCGTCGGCTCGCTGCGCGGCGGTCAGGACGAACTGCGCCGGGACAACGCCGCGTTGCAGACCGAGCGGGTCCGCCTGTGGGAGACCATGGGCAAGCTCCAGGAGTACGTCGTGCTGACCGAGGCGCTGGACACGGCGGTTGAGCAGCACATCGACGGGGTCGGCGATCCCCAGCAGGCCGACCAGCTGCGCTCCGACGTCCTCTTCCCGGTCCGGCAGAAGCACCAGGACCTGCTCACCCAGCTCGCGGTGTGCGCCCAGGGCTACCTCGCCATGGACGTCGTACGCCGCAACAACGAAGAGCTGATCAAGGGGGTGGACCGGGCGGCCACGACCACCGTGTCGGCCCTGCGGATCTCGGTGATGCTGGCCTCGGCGCTCGACAGCCAGAAGAAGGTCGTCGAGCAGGTCAACGCGTTGCGCGGGACGACGGAGGACCTCATCCGGGGCAATGCCGAGATGCTCGCCACGCAGAGCGGGGAGATCCAGCGCATCGCCGCCGATCCGGCGGTGGGCGCGGAGACCCTGCGCTCGGCGTTCCAGCAGATCTACCGCACCCTCGACGCGATCGACACCTACAAGGTCCAGGCGACCGAGGTGATGGCCTCGACGGTGGAGTCCCTCACCAGCGAACTCCAGCACGCCAGTGCCTACTTGGAGCGCAGCCGGTCGCAGGGCGCGCTGGAAGGGGGGCTCGGATGAGACGTGCCGCAGCTCCGCTCGCCCTCGCCCTCGCCCTGCTCACCGCGTGCACCGCGCAGGAGGAGAAGAAGGAGGGCCCGGCCGCCCCCGAGCCCGGCACCCTGCGCGTCCTCGCCTCCAGCGAGCTCGAAGACATGACCCCGGTCCTGGAGAAGGTCGAGCAGGACACCGGGATCAAGGTCCGGCCCACCTACATGGGCACCCTCGACGCCGTGGACCTGCTGGCGAAGGGGAAGGCGGACGGGTCGTACGACGCCCTGTGGCTGTCCTCCAACGACTATCTGCGGCTGCGTCCCGAGGCGGCGAAGAAGGTCGTGTCGGAGACGCCCGTCATGGCCAGCCCGGTTGCCGTCGGCGTGAAGACCGACACCGTGCGGAAGCTGGGGTGGAAGCCCGAGGACGTCACCTGGTCCCAGGTCGACAAGGCCGTCCGGGACGGGAAGCTGACGTACGGCATGACCGATCCCGCGCGCTCCAACTCCGGTTTCGCCACGCTGGTCTCGGTCGCCTCGGCGCTCTCCGGCGCCCAGTCCGCCCTCACCGAGACCGATGTCGAAGAGGCGAGCCCCCGTCTGAAGGAGTTCTTCGAGGGGCAGCAGCTGACCTCCGGTTCCTCGGGCTGGCTGGCGGCGGCCTACAAGCGGCGCGGGGACGTCGACGCCCTGCTCAACTACGAGTCCGTCCTCAAGGGCATCCCGGGCCTGACCGTGATCCGCCCCCGTGACGGCGTCGTCACCGCCGACTACCCGCTCTCCTCGCTCGCCTCCACGAAGACCGCCGTCCGCGAGGACGTCCGCCGGCTGGCCGAGGCCCTGCGCACTCCGGCCGTCCAGCGGGAGATCACCGAGCGCACCCACCGCCGTCCGGTCGTCGCCTCCGTGGCCCCGGCAGCCGGCCTGGACACCACCCGCCGCCGCGAACTGCCCTTCCCGGGCAGCCGTTCCGTCGCCGACGGGCTGCTCCACTCCTACGAGAACGAGCTGCGCCGCCCCTCGCGGACCGTGTACGTCCTCGACACCTCCGGCTCGATGGAGGGCGAGCGGCTGGACCGCCTCAAGGAGGCGCTGACCGAGCTGACCGGTGACTTCCGCGAGCGGGAGGAGGTGACGCTGATGCCGTTCGGCTCGGACGTGAAGTCCGCCAGCACCCATGTCGTGGATCCCGCCGACCCCGACCGCGGCCTGGACGCCATCCGCAAGGACACCGAGGCGCTCACGGCGGAGGGCGACACCGCGATCTACACGGCGGTGGAGGCGGCCTACGGGCATCTCGCCGTCGACCAGGGCACGTTCTCGTCGATCGTGCTGATGACGGACGGGGAGAACACGACCGGCCGGGACGCGGAGCACTTCGAGCTCTTCTACACGGGCCTGAAGAGCACGTTCAAGGACATCCCCGTCTTCCCGATCCTCTTCGGCGACTCCGAACGCTCCGAGCTGGAACACATCGCCGAGCTGACCGGCGGCCGTCTCTTCGACGCCCAACAGGGCTCGCTGGACGGCGCCTTCGAGGAGATCCGTGGCTATCAGTAGGTTCCTGGAGTCCCGCAAGAACATCACCGGCAGCGCCTGCGGGCTGGTCGGCGTGGTGCTCACCTTCGCCGGGGTGGCGGGCCCGTACTGGCCCGTCGTCGTCGCCGGTCTGTACGGCGCGGGCGCGCTGATCGCCCCGCCGGAGCGGCCCGCGCTGCCCGACTTCCCCGACCCCTCGGCCCAACTGGACGAGCTGCGCGGCGACTTCGGGAAGCTGTGCGGATATCTGGCGGAGGTCGACCTGCCGCCGGCCGCCACGGGCTCCCTCACCGAGCTGACCGACCTGCTGACCGCGCTGCTGGACCCGGGCTGGGCCGGCGAGCTGCTGGTCCAGGACCCGGAGGGCGTGCACACCCTGTCCCGGGCCGTACGGCAGGACCTTCCCGAGGCCGTCGACACGTTCGTACGGACCCGGTGGTGGACCCGGCTGGCGCCGGGGCAGGAGGCGCCGGAGCGGCAGCTGGAGCGTCAGCTCGGGGTGCTGCGGCGGGAGGCGGAGAGCCTGGCGGCAGGCCTCAGGGATACGGAGGCCCGCCGCCAGGAGACCCACACCCGGTACCTGGAGGGCCGGGGTGGCGCCGACGGGGTCAGCGCGTGACGTACACCGTCGCCGAGGCCGTCGAGCCCTCGTGCAGGTCGTCGCCCGGCCAGCTGACCGTGTAGGTCACCTCGCGCCGGGCGCGCGGGATGTCGTTGATGGTGAACGTGCCGTCCGCGGCCACGGTCACCGACGACAGCGTGCCGGTGCCCTCCCGGTCGGTGCGCTGCACCTTGAGCACCGCCCGCTCCGGCAGCGCCTTGCCCTGCGCGGTGAACGTGCCGGTGATCTCCACACCCGTGCTCATCGAGGCCTCCGCCGGGGCGGTGAGCGCGATGGAGGTGGCGGCCTTGCCGACGGACACCGTGTGGGTGACGTCGTTCGCCGGGCGGTGGGTGAGGTCGCCGAGGTAGGACACGGTGTAGGTGGCGTCGCCGACGAGGTCGGGCTCGTCGAGGACGGTGTAGGAGCCGTCCTCCTTCACGGTGAAGGTGCCCAGGTCGTGGGTGCCGTTCGCGTCCGTGCGGGTCGCCGTGACCTTCAGCGGCTCGGCGGGCGCCGGGCCGTCGTACTCCAGCTTGCCGCGCACCGACAGCGGCTCGCCCGCGACGGCCTGGGCGGGGCTGTGCGTGAACGTGTCACTGAGGCGGACGTCGTACTGGACGGCCGGGGGCTGGATGACATGCAGCCAGTACTGGCTGCCGGCGGCATTGGTGGTGACCGTGAACAGCCGCGAGCCGTCCGCCGCCCACTCCATGCCGCGGGGCGCGACCCGGTCGCCGTCGAGGCTGCCCTCGAAGACGAACTCCAGCGGGGCGGTGGAGTCGCCCGGGTCGGCGGGCTGCACCAGCAGGTCGGGGGTGGAGCCCGCGGCCGAGGCGCCGCGGGCGATGTACTTGCCGTCGCCGCTGAACGCGACCGCGCTGGCGGTGGCACCGGAGGGCAGGGCCTGGTAGCCGCTTGCCGCGTCCGTCAGGTCGCCGGTGTTCAGCAGGCGGGTGCCGTAGGCGGCGTCGGCCACGGCGACCTTGCTGCCGTCGGCGGAGAGCGCCATGTCCTTCAGGTCCAGGGCGCCCTTGCCGTCGGCGTCGGCGAAACGGCGGGCGGCGTTGCGCACGAGGGTGCCGTTGCTCGTGTCGAAGACGGTGAGGAAGGGGTTGGCCGCGCTGGAGTTGGACGGCTGGCCCATCAGCATCCGGTCGCCCGGACCGGCCTCCAGCTGGAGCTTGCCGTTGTCCTGCCAGTTGGTGCGCCCGGCCGTGCTGTCCAGGTAGGTGAGCGTGGCGTCGCACTGGGCGGTGTAGTACGAGTACGGCGTGGTGAAGTACAGCTGGCCGCCGGAGAAGGCCAGGCTGCGGCCGCAGTTGTCGGTGGACGCGTAGCTGTTGTTGCTCACCTGGTAGGTGGTGGTGTCCACCTTGTAGATCCAGTCCCGCCCGCCGGCGTACAGCGTGGCGCCGTCGGCGCTGAGCGCGAGGCCGGAGACGTGCTGGGTGGTGCTGATGGTGGTGACGCGCTCGCCGTCGAAGGTGTACACCGCGATGATGCCGCTGTTGTAGTAGCTGTCGGTGCGGGAGTCGGCGACGTACACGCGCTGGTGCACGTTGTCGACGGCCAGCGCCGAGTACGACGAGATCGGCAGCTTGGCCACGACGACGGAGGCCGCCGCGTGCGCCGCGGGCGCGGCGGCGACCGTCAGTCCGGTCCCGGCGAGCGCGGCGGCGAGAACCGTGGCCGCGAGGCGTCCGGAACGGTGTGCTGTATTCAACTGTGCCCCCCACAGGCTTCGTTGAGCCTCACCGAGAACGGTGAGGCTCTTGTGAAGGCCATGTAACACGGGTGAAGATCCCGTGATCAAGGGGGCACAGCGGGCAGTTGTCGCGGTCAGGGGCAGCTGATGCGGACGTCGCCCGAATCCGTCGTGCACGTGTCCGTGTTGTAGCCGCCGTTGGCGGTGTCGTTGCCGGAGACGTTGTCGACGGTGTTGAGGTTGTCGTAGCCGTAGTAGCCGATGAGGTTGTCGTTGCCGGCGCCCCCGTTGAGGGTGTCGTTGCCGAAGCCGCCGTCGAGGCGGTCGTTGCCGTGGCCGCCGTACACGGTGTCGTTGCCGTAGCTGGCGTTGACGGTGTCGTCGCCGCTGAGGGCGCAGATCACATCGGTGCTGTAGGTGCCGGTGATGGTGTCGTTGCCGCTGGTGCCGATGCGGGTGCAGCCGCGGGAGTTGTTGACCGTGGTGGTCACCGTGGCGGCGTTGTTGGCGGAGTTCGGGTCGGTCTGCGTGGCGGTGACCGAGGCGCGCTGGGTGAGGGTGCCGGTGGCGCGGGGCTCGGCGACGACGGTCACGGTGACCGTGGCGCCGGGGTTGAGGGTGCCGAGGGAGCAGCTCACGGCGGTGGTGCAGGTGCCCTGGGAGGAGGTCGCCGAGATGACGGTGCGCGCGGGGCCGGTGAGCGTGTCGGTGAGGGTGACGCCGGTGGCCGCGGTCGTCGTACTGGTGTTGGTGACCCGCACGGTGTACGTGGCCCGGTCGCCGATGCTGACCGTGGTGGGGCCGGACTTCGTCACCGAGAGGTCCACGCCGGTCGGCGGCGGCGGGGGCGGCGTGCTGCCGCCGCCCAGGAAGCGGGCGAGGGCGAAGTCGGTGGCGGGGCCGCCCCGTCCGGCGGCGACGATCCCGCCGTCGGGCTGGAGGACCACGGCACGGGCGTAGTCGATGCCGCCGAAGTCCGCGGTGGCGACGCCCCCGGTGCCGAAGCCGGTGTCCTGGCTGCCGTCGGGGTTGTAGCGCAGGACGGCGAAGTTGCCGCCGGGCCCGTTGCCGCCGACGGTGACGATCCGTCCGTCCGGCTGGAGGGCCATGTCGACGGCCGAGGCGCCGGTCGTGACGACCCGGCCGTCGCCGTCGAAGCTCGTGTCCAGCGTGCCGTTGGTGGTGTAGCGGGCCAGCGCGACCCGGTCGTCGCTGGAGCCGCCCGCGACGATCCTGCCGTCGGGCTGGATCGCCAACGACTCCACGCTGTCGTAGCCGCCGAGATCGGTGCGGGCGATGCCGGCGGTGCCGAAGCCGCTGTCCACGGTGCCGTCGGGGTGGAAGCGCATCAGCACGAAGTCGAAGCTGGTCGACCCGACCTCGCCCCCGACGACGATCTTGCCGTCGGACTGCAACGCCAGACTCCGGGCATCCCCGCCCGCCTCCTGCGTGTCCGGCGTCGCGTCGGCGGTCACCACGCCGTCCCCGCCGAACGAGGTGTCGGGGGTGCCGTCGGGAAGGTAGCGGGTCAGTGCGACGAGGCCCCCGGTGTAGCCGGCGGCGACGATCCTGTTCTGGGAGTCGATCGCCACGTCCATGGCCTCGGTCGGGCCGTCGATGTCGGCGTAGTCGATGCCGTCACCGCTGAAGGTGGGATCCAGGGAGCCGTCGGCGTTGTACCGGGCCACCACGAACCAGCAGCAGTTCTCGTAGTCCCGCCAGGCGGTCCCCACCACGACGATCTTGCCGTCGGGCTGCAGGGTGACGGCGTTGGCCCAGTCGTCCAGGGCGGCCGGGGTCGTGTCCGTGGCGACCCCGCCGGCGATGCCGAAGGTGGTGTCCGGGGTGCCGTCGGGGTTGTGCCGGGTCAGCGCGAAGTCGGACGTCGTGAAGTCGCCGCCCGTGGAGCCGACGGTGACGATCCTGCCGTCGGGCTGGAGGGCCACGTCGTTGCCGGTCTCGTCGTACCCGAAGTCGGCGAGCACCTTGCCGTCGCCGCTGAAAGCAGGATCCAGGTCGCCCGGCGCCGCGGCCGCGGTGCCGGGAAGAGTCAGCACGAGTGCCAGGACGGTCGCCGCGACGGTCCCGGCGCGGGCCACGAGGGGCAGGCGGCGGCGCCACGCCCGTCGTACGTGAGGTGTGAGCATGGGCGCCAGCCTTGCGCCGGTCGCGCCCACACCCGCCGCCGCCACGAGCGGCGTTGCCCTCACCGGACGCAGGAATTCCAGCCCAGCGGGTGAGTGAGGGCGGGCAGCACGGCCCCGCACGCCATTGTGCGGGGCCTGGTTCGTGACATTGCTGCCACCCGCGGCCGGCCCGTGACGATCACTGGTCAGGGCTCCCATCCCGGCCGGCCGCGGGGGTTCTCGGGGGGACTAACCCAGGCGCTGCACCAGCGCCCGGTACTCGTCCCACAGCTCCTTCGGCGTGTGGTCACCGAAGGTGTTGAGGTGCTCGGGGACCAGCGCGGCCTCCTCGCGCCAGACCTCCTTGTCGACCGTGAGCAGGAAGTTCAGGTCGCTGTCGGCCAGTTCGAGGCCCTTGGTGTCGAGCGCGTCCTTCGTCGGCAGGATGCCGATCGGGGTCTCGACGCCCTCCGCCTTGCCGTCCAGGCGTTCCACGATCCACTTCAGGACGCGGGAGTTCTCGCCGAAGCCGGGCCAGACGAACTTGCCCTCGTCGTTCTTGCGGAACCAGTTGACGTAGTAGATCTTCGGAAGCTTCGTCTGGTCCTTGCCCTTGGCGACGTCGACCCAGTGGCCCATGTAGTCGCCCATGTTGTAGCCGCAGAACGGCAGCATGGCGAACGGGTCGCGGCGCAGCTCGCCGACCTTGCCCTCGGCGGCGGCGGTCTTCTCGGAGGCCACGTTGGCGCCGAGGAAGACGCCGTGGTTCCAGTCGAAGGACTCCGTCACCAGGGGTACGGCGCTGGCGCGGCGGCCGCCGAAGAGGATCGCGGAGATCGGCACGCCCTTGGGGTCCTCCCACTCGGGCGCGATGATCGGGCACTGCGAGGCGGGCACGGTGAAGCGGGCGTTGGGGTGCGCGGCCGGGGTCTCGGAGGAGGGCGTCCAGTCGTTGCCCTTCCAGTCCGTCAGATGGGCCGGGGTCTCCTCCGTCATGCCCTCCCACCAGATGTCGCCGTCGTCGGTGAGGGCGACGTTGGTGAAGACGGAGTTGCCCCACAGCGTCTTCATCGCGTTGGCGTTGGTGTGCTCACCGGTGCCGGGCGCGACGCCGAAGAAGCCGGCCTCGGGGTTGATGGCGTACAGCCGGCCGTCCTCGCCGAAGCGCATCCAGGCGATGTCGTCGCCGATCGTCTCGACCGTCCAGCCGGAGATCGTGGGCTCCAGCATGGCGAGGTTGGTCTTGCCGCAGGCGCTCGGGAAGGCGGCGGCGACGTACTTGGACTCGCCCTGCGGCGGGGTGAGCTTGAGGATCAGCATGTGCTCGGCCAGCCAGCCCTCGTCGCGGGCCATGACGGAGGCGATGCGCAGGGCGTAGCACTTCTTGCCGAGCAGGGCGTTGCCGCCGTAGCCGGAGCCGTAGGACCAGATCTCGCGGGACTCCGGGAAGTGCGAGATGTACTTGGTGGTGTTGCACGGCCACGGGACGTCCGCCTCGCCCTCCGCGAGGGGCGCGCCGAGGGTGTGCACGGCCTTCACGAAGAAGCCGTCGGAGCCGAGCTCGTCGAGGACCGGCCGGCCCATGCGCGTCATGGTGCGCATGGAGACCGCGACGTAGGCGGAGTCGGTGATCTCGACGCCGATCGCGGAGAGGTCCGAGCCGAGGGGGCCCATGCAGAACGGGACGACGTACATCGTCCGGCCCTTCATCGAGCCGCGGAAGATGCCCTGCTCACCGGCGAAGATCTCCCGCATCTCGGCGGGGGCCTTCCAGTGGTTGGTGGGGCCGGCGTCCTCTTCCTTCTCGGAGCAGATGAAGGTCCGGTCCTCGACGCGCGCGACATCGGTCGGGTCGGAGGCGGCGTAGTAGGAGTTGGGGCGCTTGATCGGGTCGAGCTTCTTGAAGGTGCCCTTCGCCACGAGCTCCTCGCTCAGGCGCTCGTACTCGGCCTCGGAGCCGTCGCACCAGACCACGTTGTCCGGCTGGGTCAGTTCGACGATCTCGTTCACCCACGAGATCAGTTCCTGGTGGTTGGTGGGAACGACGGAGGGAGCCGCGTTGTCGCGCGCCACGATTGCTCCTAGGTGAGGGATTTTTGGTTGGAGGCCCCGTGGGGGCTGCGACCCGGACGCTTGCCAGAGGGGTACCTGGCGCTCATCCGGTGCCGACCGCACTCATTTGATCATCCGACGTGAGTGCGCATATGTCCAGAGGGCGTCACAGGTGAGCGAGCGTGAGGCTGGCCACGTCCGCTTCGACGGAAGGCCATCCGGGCGTCAACTGCCGTGAGATGATGGCCACTCCCGCCGTCGGACTGATACGTAACTTACGGTTCCGTAGGTACGATGCGGCCCATGACTGCGTCCGCCTCCGACGCGCCCATGGACTCACCGGCCGCCGGCCGTGGTCCCGTCGCGCTCTCCCTCCCGCATCCGGTCAAGCCCAAGCTCCGCGGCTGGCTGCATCTGGGCATGTTCCCGGCCGTACTCATCGCGGGCCTGGTGCTCACCGCCCTCGCCGACTCCTCGCGCGGCCGCGTGGCCTGCGGGATCTACGTCCTGACGGCGTGCCTGCTGTTCGGCGTGAGCGCGCTGTACCACCGGGGCAACTGGAGTCCGCGCATGGACGGCATCCTGCGCCGGCTCGACCACGCCAACATCTTCCTGATCATCGCGGGCACCTACACCCCGCTGACCCTGCTGCTCCTGCCGGGCGCCAAGGGGCAGTGGCTGCTGTGGGGCATCTGGGGCGCCGCGGCGGCCGGCATCGTCTTCCGCGTCTTCTGGGTCGGCGCGCCCCGCTGGCTCTACACCCCCTGCTACATCGCGATGGGCTGGGCGGCGGTCTTCTTCCTGCCCGACTTCATGCGCGCGGGCGGCATCGCGGTGCTCGTCCTGGTGATCGTCGGCGGCCTCCTCTACAGCGCGGGCGGCGTGATCTACGGCATCAAGCGCCCCAATCCCTCCCCGCGCTGGTTCGGTTTCCACGAGGTCTTCCACTCCTTCACGCTGGCGGCCTTCGTGGTGCACTACGTGGGGATCTCGCTGGTGGCGTACCAGCACGGGTAGTCCCCTCCCGCTCCCGCAAGGGCCACGGCTTTCGAGCCGTGGCCCTTTTTCGCATGCCGTCCCAGTTGACAGTAACTAGATTTTGAGAGCTACTCTCATTTCATGGCTACTTCCACTTCCCTGGACCCCCGCCGCTGGTGGGCCCTGGCCGCCCTGGTCGCGAGCATGCTGACCCTGGGCTTCGACACGACGATCCTCAACGTCGCCCTGCCCACGATGGCCGCCGAGCTGGGCGCCACCACCGGCGAACAGCAGTGGATGGCGGACGCGTACGTCGTCGTCTTCGCGGCGCTGATGCTCCCCGCGGGACTGCTCGGCGACCGGTTCGGACGGCGGCTGATGCTGATCTGCGGGCTGGGGATCTTCCTCGCCGGCTCCGTCCTCGGCGCACTGGCCGGCGACGTGAACGCGGTGATCGCCGCCCGGGCCGTGATGGGCGTCGGCGCGGCGCTGGTCACCCCGCTCTCCCTGTCGGTCCTGCCCTCGCTCTTCGGAGCCGACGAGCGGCCCAAGGCCGTCGGCATCATCTCCGCCGCCTCCGCCCTCGGCCTGCCGCTCGGCCCGATCATCGGCGGCTGGCTGCTCGACCACTTCTGGTGGGGCTCGGTCTTCCTGGTCAACGTGCCCATGGCCGCGATCGGCATCGCCGCCTGCGTCTTCCTGCTCCCCGAGACCCGAGACCCCGCCTCCCCCAAGGTCGACACCGTCTCCACCGCGCTCACCGCGACCGGCCTCGGCGCCCTCGTCTACGCGATCATCGAGGCCCCGGTCCGCGGCTGGGGCGACCCGCTGGTCCTCGGCATGCTCGCGGCGGCCGTCGCCCTGATCACCGCGCTGGTGCTGCGCGAGCGGCGGACGGAACGCCCCATGCTCGACATGACGCTCCTCGCCCACCGCGGCTTCCTGTTCAACACCCTCGCCGCGACCCTGGTCATGTTCGTCCTGTCCGGCCTGCTCTTCGTGCTGCCCCCGTACCTCCAGGCCGTCCTCGGCAACGACGCCCTCGGCACCGGCGTACGACTGCTGCCGATGATGGGCGGCCTGCTGGTCGCCGCCCGGCTCGCCCCGAAGGTCGTCGCCCGGTTCGGAGTGCGCGCCACGGTCAGCGCGGGCCTCGTGGTCCTGTCCTTCGCCGCGCTCCTCGGCAGCCGTACGACGACCGGCTCCGGCTACGGCTTCACCGCGCTGTGGCTCTCCGTCACCGGCCTCGGCTTCGGCTTCTCCCTCATCCCGGCCATGAACAGCGCGCTGGGCACGCTGCCCCGCGACCGCGCCGGCAGCGGCTCCGGGCTGCTGATGACCCTGCGCCAGGTCGGCGGCGCGATCGGCATCGCCCTGCTGGGCAGCCTGCTCGCCGCCGCCTTCCGGGACCGGCTCGACGTCACCGGGCTGCCCGCGCAGGCCGCCGACACCGCCGGGGAGTCCGTCGTCGCCGCCCACATCGTCGCCGAGAAGGCGGGCTCGGCCGAGCTGGTGGCCTCCGCGAACAGCGCCTACGTCCACGGCATGGGCGTCGTCCTGCTGGTCTGCGCGATCTCCGCGCTGGTCGCCGCGCTGCTGGCGGCGGTGTTCCTCACCGACCCCGAGGCGGCGCGGGAGGACACGGCGGAGATGGTCTCCGCCAAGGCCGATGCCCGACAATGACCCCCATGACGCCCGCACGCACCTCCTCCTCCACGGACGTTCCCCGGCTGGGACTCCGCGAGCGGAAGAAGATCAAGACCCGGACGGCGATCCGCACGGCGACCTACTCCCTGATCAAGGAACAGGGCTACGACGCCACCACGATCGAGCAGATCGCCGAGCGCGCCGAGGTGTCGCCGTCCACGGTCTTCCGCTACTTCCCCACGAAGGAGGACATCGTCCTCACCGACGAGTACGACGCGGCGCTGCTGGAGGAGATCCGCAAGCGGCCGGCGGACGAACCGTGGATGGAGACGCTGCGGTACGTGATGCGCAAGGCCATCGGCATCGGGCTCGGGGAGGAGGAGATCGAGGTCACCCGGCTGCGGTCCCACCTGCTGGTCCAGGTCCCCGCGGTGCACTCCCGGATGCTGGAGAGCATGTCGGTCACCGGCAGGATGCTCGGCGAGGCCATCGCCGAGCGCACCGGCCGCCCGCAGGACAGCTTCGAGGTGAGGGTCTTCACGATGTCCCTCATCGGCGCCCTTTCGGAGATCACCCTGTACTGGGCCGAGAACGACTTCCAGGACGACCTCCGCGAACTCCTCGACCGCGCCCTGGACGTCGTGGAGCGGGGCCTGCCCGCGAAAAACGCCTGAGGCCGCCGCTGTCCGCCGTGGCATCCTGACCGGGTGAGCGCACCGCAGATCCACGTCGAATTCGCCCCCGCACTGGCCCTGTTCGTCCAGCGCCGGACGCACCGGACCCTTGTCACGGACGGCGTCTCCTCGCTGGGCCACGTCGTCGAGTCGGCCGGCGTCCCACTGACCGAGGTCGGGTCCCTGCGGGTCGACGGCCGCGAGGTGCCCGCGTCCTACGTCCCCGCAGCGGGCGACGGGGTGGAGGTCCGGGCCGTCGAGCGCCCCCAGCAGGTGCCCGGCGCTCCCCTGCGCTTCCTCCTCGACGTGCACCTCGGCACCCTCGCCCGCCGTCTGCGGCTGCTCGGCGTGGACACCGCCTACGAGTCGACGGACATCGGCGACCCCGCCCTCGCCGCCCGCTCGGCCGCCGAGAAACGGGTCATGCTCAGCCGCGACCGGGGCCTGCTGCGCCGCCGCGAACTGTGGGCGGGCGCCTACGTCTACAGCACCCGGCCCGAGGACCAACTCCGCGACGTCCTCGAACGGTTCCGCCCCGAACTGCACCCCTGGACCCGCTGCACCGCCTGCAACGGCCTGCTGAAGGAGGCCTCCAAGGAGGAGGTCGCCGACCAGCTCCAGGGCGGCACCGAGCGGTCGTACGACGTCTTCGCACAGTGCCGGGACTGCGGGCGGGCGTACTGGAAGGGCGCGCACCACGAGCAGCTGGAAGCCATCGTGGCACGCGCCCTGACCGAGTTCTCTACCTCCTGAAGTCACCCTTCCCGCAGGCCACGCCGTCCTTGTTGCGGTCCAGGCGCAGCGGGTCGTCCTTGCCGTTGAGCTTCAGCCGGCCGTAGTCGTTCTTCTTCAGCCAGCCGCAGCGGGCGGCCGTGGTGGGCTTGACCTCCGCCGGGAAGGCCGTGGGCACGCACACGTTGGCCGAGCCGTAATGCCGGTCGCAGCCGGAGACGGTCGGGCTGACGGGCTGCGCGGCCTTCTTCTTGCCGGGGCCCGCGACCTTGCCGGACAGGTCGTCGGCGAAGGAGTGGACGTGCGCCGAGGCGTCCGTGGCCTTCAGGGCCGCGGGGCCTTGCAGGTGCACCCACTTGGCCACCGACGGCACGCCGTTGGCGTCGACCGCGAAGAGCATGTACCAGCCGGGCGGGGCCAGGTTGGGGTTGCTCGTCACATTGAGGTCGATGTTGTTGCCGTCCACGCTCAGCGGCAGGTCGACGAAGCGCTGGTTCGGGTCGGAGGAGTGCGTCACCGCCGCGGGACGGATCAGCTCCGCCTTGGCGATGGGCCGGTCCACCGTGATCCGCTGGGTGTCGCCGTAGTTCCACTCGGAGTCGATCACCGAAGTGATCGTCGGCCGCTGGCCCTTGAGGAGATAGGGCGGGGTGTAGATCGACACGTTGTGGTTCCAGGAGCCGTTGCCCGGGTTGTCACCGGTGGTCATCACCCGGCCGTCGGGGAGCAGGAACGCCGAGGAGTGGTAGCCGCGGGCCTCGGGGTCCACCGCCACCGGGTCGAAGGTCTCCGTCCCCGGGTCGAAGATCGACGTCTCGTAGACCGGGTTGGCGCGGTTGTGCAGGGCGCCGCCCGTCTCCAGCACCTTGCCGTCGGGCAGCAGCACCGCGGAGACGTACATCTTGCCCTGGTTGCCGGTCTGCGCCACCTTGCCGTTGCCGAGGTCGACCGTGCCCTGCGGGATCGGCGGTCCGGCCACGTAGGAGGGGTTGGGCTGCTTGAGGTCGATGATGTCGGTCAGCCGGTTGGCGTCCGGGTTGGAGTCGATGTTGCCGCCGCCGAGGGTGAGGACCTTCTGGTCCTGCGCCGGGGGCAGCAGCACGCTCGCCGACTGGTCGCGCTCGTCCTTGTTCTGGAGGCCCGGCACCTGGGTGACGGTGTTGGCGCCGTAGTCGTAGACCGCCGAGCCCGTGCCCGGGATGTTGTTGCCGAAGACATGGCTGCCGGAGTAGAAGAGGCGGCCGTCCTGCATGAGGATCATCGACGGGTACAAGCCCCAGTACGACCAGGTCTGGTTGACCTTCCACAGCGGCTGCCACTGCTGCTCGGCCTCGGAGAACACCTCGGCGGTCACCGAGCCGGTGGAGTCCTCCTTCAGCCCGCCGAAGGAGATGACGTCACCGTTGCCGAGGACGGTCGCCGACGGGTACCAGTGGCCGTCGTTCATGTCGTTGGTCTTGGTGTAGGTCTCGGTCACCGGGTCGAAGATGTACGAGTCCTTGAAGCCCTGGTAGCCGATCGTGCCGTCCGCCGACGGATAGCCCTTGTTGCCGCTCATCACCAGCACCCGGCCGTCCTGGAGCTGGACGTGACCGGCGCAGAACATGTCCTTCGGGGTGGGGATGACCTTGTAGGTGCCGTTCTGCGGGTCGTACACCGCGGAGGTGAAGGTGCCCGCCTTGAACATCTCCTCGCTGTTGCCGGAGCCGGCGATCAGCAGCACCTTGCCGTTGTGCAGGACGACGGAGTGCATCGAGCGCACCGGGTTCTGCACGGGCAGCACGTCCCAGCGGCCGTTCGCGCACTCCTCGGCGGTGCCGGTGCAGTCCGGCGGCGGTGTGACGTCGGGGACCTGCTCCATCGTGTAGTCGTCGGTGGTCGCCGAGCCGGTGCCGTAGACGGAGACACCCCAGCTGATGCGGTCGGTGCCGGCCGGGACCTCCGGGGTGCGGACGGTGGCCTGGGTCCAACTGCCCGCCATGTCCAGCGTCTTGAGGTCGGTCCAGTACTGCCAGCCGGCCGTGGCGTCGTGCCGGAACAGCGTGATCGCGGCGTCCGGCGTGGTCGTCTTGTACCAGAGGCCCAGGTCGTACTGCTTGCCCGCCGACACCACCGGCGCGCAGTCGGTGGACTCGGTGATCAGCGCCTTGCGGTCGCCGTCGACCCGGCGGGTGAGCTCGACCTTCATGGCCTTGGACCCGGAGTGGGCGTCGGAGGTCGTGGTGAAGCTGAAGTCGTTGTCGCCCCAGCCGGACTTCGACCAGCAGGCCGGCATGTCCCCGGTGCCTGCGGTCTCGAAGCCGGCGTTCTTGATGAGGTTGGCGGCGGAGGCGGAGTGAGGTGTGGAGAGCAGGAGGCCGCCCGTGAGACCTGCGACGGCCAGGAATGCCGTTCTGCGTCTGTGCTTCATGCCGTGCTCCTTGCTGTGCGGCTCTGTGTCTTCCGGCCGTCTCCGCGGCGCGGGAGATAGACCAGCGCTTCGGTCCCGACGAAGCGCAGGACGAACGTGATGACCAGGGCCAGCGCCGTGGCGGGCAGCACCGCCAGCCCGAACTGCGAGACCAGCAACGCGATCAGCGGGATGCGCAGCACCAGGTCGGCATTGGCGAGCAGCGCGAACCGTACGGTGCGGTCGGCCCAGTGCCGGTGCTGCCGCCGGTCGCGGAAGAGCAGCTTCTCGATGAGCAGGAAGTTCCAGGCAACGCCGAACTGGTTGGCGACGATCTCGGCGGGCAGGTAGTGCAGCCCGGCCTCGGTCATCGCCCACAGGGCGGCGAGGTTCGGCACGAAGCCGGTCAGGCCGATCAGCCCGAACAGCACCATCCGGGAGAGCGGGTCGGCGGTGCGCAGCCCGGCGAGGTGCCGCAGGAAGCGGCGCCCTTCCTCGGCCGTGGACTTGGACTCCCCGGCGTACCGCTCCTGGAACACGAACGGCACCTCGGTGACCGTGCGGGGGCGGTTCCGGACGGCCAGTTCCAGAAGGATCTTGTAGCCGAGGGGCTTGAGCGCGTCCGCGGTGACCGCGCTGCGCCGGACGGCGAAGAAGCCGCTCATCGGGTCGCTGATGCCGTGCAGCCGGCGCGGGAAGAGGCACTTGGTCAGCCAGGTCGCGGCGCGCGAGACAGCGATCCGGTAGCTGCCGGCGAGTCCGGCGCGGCTGCCGCCCTTGATGTAGCGGGAGGCGACGACCAGCCCGGCGCCCGCGTGCTCGCCGGTGGCGACCAACTCCGGTACCAGCGACGGCGGATGCTGGCAGTCGCCGTCCATGACGACCACCCAGTCGGAGCCGGCCGCCCTGATGCCCTCGACGACCGCCCCGCCGAGCCCGCCGACCGGCTCCTCCCGGTGCAGCACGGTGACCGGGAACGGGCAGTCCTGCGCGGCCTGTTCGATCACCGCGGGGGTGTCGTCGGTGGAGTCGTCCACGAAGACGACCTCGCAGGGCAGCCGCGCGGGCACCGACTCGGTGATCTGGTGCAGCAACTCCCGTACGTTCTCCGACTCGTTGAAGGTCGGTACGACGATGGTGACGGCCGCCGGCTCGGGCAGGATCTCGGAATCCGCCAGGTCCGGGACGGGCGCGGTGTACTCCTGGCTCATCGGACGCCTCCCGCTGGTTGGATCTGCCGGATCTCGATGCGGTCCTCGCCCGTGCCGAACACGGCGACCGGGGCGGAGTGGTCGATGGCCGCCTGCACGTTCGGCAGGTCGACCGCGTCGCGCCGTACGGTCGGGGAGGCGACGACATAGTCGAGGTCGCGCCAGCCGCGCGGCATCGTCTTCGTCACCGCCGGGTCGAGGTCGGCCTTGTAGAACCAGATGACGCCGCTGCCGGGCCGGTACCCGGCGTGCACCAGGTCCAGCCAGAGCGCGTCGTCGACCAGGACCCGGGTGTCCTCGGGGTCCTCCACCTCGGTGGCCAGCCACTTCGAGGCGGCCTGGTAGGGGGCGTTGGCGTCGGCGGTCAGCGCGGTGCGGTCGCCGTCGTACCAGCGGGGTACGACATAGGCGCCGGCGGCGAGGGCGAGGACCGCGGCGAGGGTGTACCGGCCGCGGGTCTTCCACCGCTGCTCGTCGGGGCGCCGCCACCGGCGCACGACGGCGTGGGCGATGCTCGCGGTGCCTCCGGCGAGGACGAGGGCGAGGAACGGCAGCGCCTGGATGACGTACATGGCGGGCAGATAGCCGTTGGGGCGCAGGGCCAGCGCGGCGAAGATCGCGACCGCGAGGGCGGGTCCGGCCAGGGCGCGGGCGGTCACCGACCAGCGCCAGACGGTGAGCAGCAGCAGGGCGCCGGCCAGGCCCCCGAGGGTCAGGACGCGGTCGTAGTACAGCCAGGACTGCAGGACGCCGTAGGAGCCGGAGCCCTGGTCGAGGATGAAGCCCGAACCGGGCCTGGTCATCTGGTACTTGACGCCGTCCCAGAGGGAGACGTGTCCGCTGCCGGGCAGCAGCTCGCCCTTGAGCAGGGCGAACAGCGGGTAGGAGAAGCCGATCAGCGCGCAGGCCGTGATGGCGCCGGTGACCGCGAACTTGCGGGTGTCGCGGTGGCTGTGGCGCCACATGGTGACCAGCAGCGCGGGCAGGACGACGAGCATCGTCTCCTTGGTGAGGACGGCCGTCGCGGCCGCGATGCCCGCGCCGAAGTGGTGCCAGAGGTGGCGGCTCGGGGAGGCGGCGAGGGTGAACGCCAGCAGCGTCCACATCACCGCGAGGTTGTCGAGGAAGATCTCCCGCTGGAGGATGACCGACAGGGGCGAGAGGCCGAACAGGGCCATCGCGAGCCCGGCGGCCCAGCGGGGCAGGGACAGACGGCGGCCCAGGACGTAGACGAGGACCGCGCTGATGCCGCTGATCACCAGCATGGCGGCGCGCATCGAGCCGACGGTCATCGACTCGGGGCTCAGCAGCGACGGTATCCAGGTGAGCAGGGCTATCTGGATCCAGCCGAGGGGCGGGTGGTCGTACCAGTACGTGTAGTGGGCGAGCCCCTTGCCCTCCTGCACGGCCCAGGCCTGGGCGAGGTAGGTGCCCTCGTCGTCGCTGAGCGTCGGATAGTCGGCGATGTTCCAGCCCTGCACGACGAGGATCGCCGCGAGGAGGACACCGCAGAGGATGAGGTCGGGTCGGGAGGAACGCAGCCTCTTCGGCGGCTCCGTTCGACCGGTCGAACCGGTTTCAGGCGCAGGCTGCCGCTGCGCGGGGACCTGGGGAGTGGTCACCGCGGGAAGGGTGGAGGTCACGCAGGGACGTCCTCTCGGATCACTTCGGCCTGGGTGAGGTGTGCGCCGACGTGGCTGGTGAGCTCCCAGTCGTTACGGCCGCGCTGCTCGCGCCAGACGGCACGGACCGCGGCTCCGGCGAGGAGCACCTGGTAGAAGGGACCGCCGACGACGAGCTTCAGGTAGTGCACGAAGCGGACGCGAAGCCCGTACTGCTTGCCGAAGTCGTGCAGTCCCACGACCTCGAAGACGAAGGTCACCAGGGCGGTGACGGCCGGCAGGAACGTGATGAAGGCGATGGACACCGGAACGTCGAGGAAGAGCGCGATCGCGACGTTGAGCGGAATGATCAGGCCGGTGAAGGCCTGCATGAACGGTGTCATCAGGGTGTAGCGGGCGAGCAGCCGCTGCCCGAGGGTGGGCAGCTGCTTCCAGTCCTTCTTCCGGTAGACCTGGAGGAAGCCCTGGTTCCAGCGGGTGCGCTGCTTGAGCAGGGACATGAGGCTGCCGGGGGTCTCCTCCCGGGTCACCATGTCGGAGTCGTAGGCGACGACGACCTTCTTGCCGACGCTGGACAGCCGTACGCCCAGATCGCAGTCCTCGGCGAGACAGTTGGGGTCCCACCCGTCGGCTTCCCGCAGGACGTCCGTCCGCACGAAGACGGTGTTGCCGCCGAGCGGGATGAACCCCTTCTGCGCGTGCAGGTGCAGCCGGGAGCGGAACCAGAAGAAATACTCAAGGCAGTTGCGCAGGCTGTACCAGCTGGAGTGGAAGTTGATCAGCTGGACGCCACCCTGCACGACGTCCGCCTTCGTCGACCTGAACGCGTGGTCGACGTGGGCGAGGAGCTCCGGGTGGACCTGGTCCTCGGCGTCGAAGACCCCGACGACGTCGCCGCGGCAGTGCGGCAGCGCCGTGTTCATGGCCTTCGGCTTGTTCTTCTTCTCGTGGGTGTCGACGACGACCCGCACCCGCGGGTCGCGTTCGGCGGCCCGCTCGGCCACGGCCGTGGTCTCGGGGTCGTCGTGCCCGACGATCACGATGATCTCGAAGTCGGTGTGGCTGGACTCCAGCAGCCGCTGGATGGTGTGGTCGAGCACGGCCTGCTCGTGCCGTGCCGGAAGCAGCAGCGAGAACGACAGATGCCCGCCGCCGTCCGGACTGCGGAACCGGGTGGAGGCGAGCACCTCGGGCGTACGCCACGCGTGCATCTGCCACCACAGGGTGAAAGCCGCCATCCAGAACAAGGCCAGCGAGACAACGGCTATGAAGACAGACGTCAGCAACAGATCCCCCCAGATCCCAAGGCCCCCTGGCGCGACGGCTGGTCACATCCGTCGCGTCACTGTGGAGAGATTAGGGGGGAACTGTGAAGCGTGGGAGCTCTTCCGATAAATAGTATGTTTCGCAGGAGTGTGGTGACTTCAACCCCCCAGGGCTGTGCGCAGCCGTTCGACTTCGGTCGTCGGTGCGTCACAAGTGAAGTTACGGCAGACATAAGCAGTCGGTTCATCGCCGACGAGAGGCCGGTCGACCAGCAGCGGAAGCTCCTCGCTCCCCGGCACGCCCACGGCGACCACGGCCCCCGGGGCGGTGCCGAGAAGTGCCGTACGGTGCAGGGCCCTGGTGGCCGGATCGTCGAGCGCCGGACCCACGACCGCGACCTCGCGCGGCCCGTCGAGCAGGGCCTCGGATACGGCCAGCCCCCACCCGATGAACCGCGGCACGCGTGGCCCCAGCGCCTTCACCACCCCCAACGCCCGCTCCGCGGCCCTGCGATGAGGTGCGGCACCGGTCTGCGCGGCATAGCTCAGCAGGGCACCCGCGGCGGCGGTCCAGCCGGACGGGGCCGCGTTGTCGGTCGGGTCCTGCGGCCGGCGGATGAGCCGCTCGGCGTCGGAGGCCGTGTCGTACAGCGCCCCGGACTCCTCGTCCACGAACCGGGCCAGCACATGGTCGAGCAGGAACCCGGCGAATTCCAGCCACACGCCCTCACCGGTCACGGACGCCAGCGCCAGGAACCCCTCGGCGACATCGGCGTAGTCCTCCAGCACCCCCGCATTGGCGCCCGCCTTCCCGTCCTTGCTGGTCCGGGCGAGCCGTGCCTGCTCGTCCAGATGCAGCCGTACGAGGAGATCGGCGGCGCCGAGCGCGGCCTCGACCAGGTCGGGGCGGTCGAAGTAGGCGCCGGTCTCGGCCAGCGCGGCGATCGCCAGGCCGTTCCAGGCGGCGACGATCTTGTCGTCCCGGCCGGGCGCGGGCCGCGCGGCACGCGTGTCAAGCAGCCGCTCCTTGATGGAAGCGATCTTCTCGGCGTCGAACACGCCCTCGTGCTGCGGGAGCTGAAGAACGGAGGAGCCGTGCTCGAAGGTGCCCTCCTCGGTCACACCGAAGTAGTGGGCGGCGAGTTCGGCGTCGTCGCCGAGGACGTCCCGGAGCTGCTCGGGCGTCCAGACGTAGTACGCCCCCTCGACATGCTTCCCGCTGGCGTCCTCGCTGTCGGCGTCCAGCGCGGAGGCGAACCCGCCCTCGGCCGTGCGCAGTTCGCGCACCATGAAGTCGGCCGTCTCCAGCGCCACACGCCGGGCAAGCTCGGAGCCGGTGGCCCGCCAGAGGTGGGCGTAGACACGGCAGAGCAGGGCGTTGTCGTACAGCATCTTCTCGAAGTGCGGCACGACCCACTCCCGGTCGACGGAGTACCGCGCGAACCCGCCCCCGAGCTGGTCGTAGATCCCGCCCCGGGCCATCCGCTCGCAGGTGTCCCGCGCCATCTGGAGCGCGCCCTCGGAGCCGGTCCGCGCATGGTGGCGCAGCAGGAACTCGATCACCATGGACGGCGGGAACTTCGGCGCACCCCCGAACCCGCCCCGCTGCGGGTCGTACTCCCGGGTGAGCCCGAGCAGCGCCTGCGCGAGCTCCTCGTCGCCGGGCGCGTCCGGACCGCCGTAGGAGATCTCCCGCCCCGCGAGGTCCCGCACGATCTTCCCCGCGACCTCGGCCACCTCGTCCCGCCGCTCGGTCCAGGCCTGGCCGACCCCCTCCAGCACCTGCCGGAAGGACGGCATGCCGTGCCGGGGCTCGGGCGGGAAGTAGGTGCCGAAGTAGAAGGGCTCGGCGTCGGGCGTCAGGAACACGGTCATGGGCCAGCCGCCGAGCCCGGTGGCCGCCTGGACGGCCTCCATGTAGACGGCGTCCACGTCGGGGCGTTCCTCGCGGTCGACCTTGATGTTGACGAAGTGCTCGTTCATGAAGGCGGCGACCGCTTCGTCCTCGAAGCTCTCGTGGGCCAGGACATGGCACCAATGGCAGCTCGAATAGCCGACGCTCAGGTGTACGGGCACACCTCGCCGTCGCGCCTCCGCGAAGGCCGCCTCCGACCAGGGCCACCAGTCGACGGGGTTGTCGGCGTGCTGGAGGAGGTACGGGGAGGTCTCATGGGCCAGTCGGTTCGCCATGGGCCCCATCCTGCCCGAGAGCCCTGCCGGACTGTGGGACGGACCGGTCTGCAAGGTCACGGAAGTCACCGCGGTGATCGTCCGCCCTCTCGCGCTCGCGCCGTCCGCGAAGGACACTCGTAGGCAAAGGAGTTGCCGCCGGAGGGGGACGTGACATGCGTGACAGCCATCGGGCGGAGGCCGAGAGGCTGTTGGCCCGGGCCGTGGAGGAGGAGGTACGCCGGTCCGGTGGGCGTATCGACGGGGGTGTGCTGCTGTCGCGGGCGCGGGGGGCGCTGGACGCCATGGCGCACTCGGCGGCCGAGGAGTACGAGGCGTACACGCGGGCGGTCGACGAGGCGGAGGCGGGGCGGCTCACCTTCGGGCAGCGCTACGCGCGCGAGGGCGGCGGGACTCCGCTGCTGGTGGCGGGCGTTGCGGGGATGGCCGCCGTGGTGGCCGACCTGGCGCTCGGTACGGGGGCGGGGACGGCGGTGGGCGCGGGCGTGACCGTGGGTGTCGTCGGCGCGGCGGCGACGGTGGTGAAGGTGGCCGGGGTGCATCTGCCAGCCGCGCACCACCGGGCGGGGGCCGTCGGCCAGCCGGGCGGTCCGGAGCAGTTGCGGCTGCAGTGGCTGACGGCGCTGGAGGTGCGCGGGATCCGCCCCTTCCTGGATCAGCAGCGGGTGCTGAGCGCGTCCACCGGGCCCAAGACGCCGGGGCCGCAGTTGCGTGGCACCGACAAGAGCGCGGCGGCCCGTGGGCGCAGTGTGCTGGAGCAGTCGTTCGGTCAGCTCCCGGAGCCGGAGGAGCCGTTCGCGGGCCGGCGCCAGGAGCTGGCGCGGATCGGGCAGTGGGTGCAGGCGGCGCGTGCGAGCACCGAGACCCGGCCGACGGTCGTGGTGCTGCACGGGGCGCCCGGCAGCGGCCGTACGGCGCTCGCGGTGCGGGCCGCGCATGATCTGCGGGACCAGTTCCGCGGCGCGTGCGTCGTCGATCTGCGGGGCGACAGCGGGGAGGAGCCGCCGCTGTCCACCCGGGACGCCCTGCTGCACCTGCTGAACCGGCTGGGCGCTCCCCGGGAGCAACTGCTGTTCCGTGAGCGTTCCTCCCCCGACCAGCAGGTCAAGCGGCTCAGCGAGCTGTACCACCAGCATCTGACCGGGTTGCCGGTGGCGGTCGTCCTCGACGACGCCTCCGATCCGGAGCAGGTCCGCACGCTCGTGCCCGAGCGCTCCGACAGCCTGGTCCTGGTCACCGCCCGGGGCCCGCTCGACCTGCCGGCCGATCTCGCGGCCTGGGTGCACCGGCTGCCGGTGGAGCCGATGGAGGAGGCGGGCGCCGAGGAGCTGCTGGGCGCGGCCGCGCAGGACGCCTCGGGTCCCTACGACGCCGAATCCGCCGACGAGATCCGTCAGTTGTGCGGCGGACTGCCGCTGGCGCTGCGGATCGCGGGCTCGTCGCTGGGCCCGCGCTCCCCGCGCCGGCTCGCCTCCGACCTGGGCGCCTACGGCCCTGTGGAGCCGGTGGAGCGGGCGCTGTGGCTGCGCTACACCGACCAGTCGGAGCCGGCCCGGCGGCTGCTGCGCCGGCTGGCGCTGGCCGGGCGGGCCTCGCTGGGCGCCGCGGCCGCCGCCGCGCTGCTGGCGACGGACGAGGCGGAGGCCACCCGCCATCTGGTCGCGCTGGCCGACGCGGGCCTGATCGACCACGTCCGCGGCAGCCGCTACCGGCTGCACGACCTGGTCCGCGCCTTCGCCCACGCCCGCCTTCTCGACGAGGAGGAGCCGGCCGAGCGCGCGGCGGCGCAGGAGCGGCTGATCGTCAACTACGCCGATCTCGCCGACTCGGTGCTGCGCCTGGTCGACGGCAACATGTCGACCCGCTCGGACCGGTTCAGCCCGCACGGCTTCACCTCCCTGGACGAGGCGCTGCGCTGGCTGGACGACGAGTCGAGCTTCATCACCGCGGCGCTGCGGCAGGCGGAGGGCGTGAACCAGGCGGCGGTGCTGGAGCTGCTGGGCGCGCTGTGCGACTACTGCCTGCTGCGCGGCGACCTGTACCGGCTGGGTGAGATCAGCGAGCTCGCCCAGGCCGTGGACCAGGGCCTGCTGATGCGGTCGGTGCAGTGGCGCACGGGCATCGCGGCACGTCAGCTCGGCGAGCTGGACAAGGCGCGTACGACGCTTGCCTCGGTGGTCGACCTGTACATGGAGGCGCATCACGACGCGGGGGCGGCCCGCGCCCTGTGTTCCCTCGGCATCACCCTGCACCACCAGGGCCAGCTCACGGAGGCCGAGCGGAAGCTCCGTGAGGCCCTCGACCTCCAGGAGGCGCCCCAGCTGGCCACGGACCGCGCCTGGACGATGCACGCCCTGGCCGCGGTGGAGCGCGACCGCTCGCGTCTGTCGGAGGCGATGGACCTGCTGAACCGTTCCCTTGAGCTGCACCGCGCGGGCGGCTCCGTGCACGGCGAGGCCTGGGCCCACTTCCAACTGGGCCAATTGGGCCTGCGCATGGGCGATGTCCCGCGCGCGGAACAGGAACTGCGCACGGCCCTCGACCTCTACGGCCGTACCCGCGACGCCCGCGGCGAGGCCTGGGCGCTGACCCAGCTGGCCCGCGCCCGCCTGGTCGCCGGCGACCCCTCCCCCGCGGTCGACGGCCTGCGCCAGGCCGCCTCCCGGCACCGCGACAACGAGGACGCCCGCGGCGAGGCCTGGACGGTCTACTACCTGGGCCAGGCCCTGGAGGAGACCGGCAACCTGGACCTCGCGGTCCGCGAACTGGAACGCTCCCGCACGATGTTCTCCCGCATCCGGGACGTCTACGGCCTGGCCTGCGCCCGCCACCACTCGGCCCGCGCGACCCGCGACCAGCGGGCCGCCCAGACGGGCTCGCTCCGCAACTCCGGCTTCGCCCGCCAGCTCCTGGTCGACGCCCGCGCCGACTTCCAGCGCATCGGCGTCGCCCACGGCGAGGCCTGGACCTGCCTGGAACTGGCGGTCGTCGACGCGGGCAACACCCGCACGCAGCAGGCACTGACCCTCTGCGACGAGGCCATCGGCCTCTTCACCTCCTACGGCGACCGCCGCGGCGAGGACTGGGCCCGCTTCCTGCGCTGCACCCTCCTGCCGTACGCGGCCCCGGGCGGCGTGGACGTCGGTACGGCCGTGGCCCAGGAGGAGCTGGCCCAGCTGGCCCGCAGCGGCCACGGGGCACGCGACGAGAAGCTGGAGGAGTACGTCGGCGCGTACCAGCTGCTGCTGGAGCGGGGCGTCAACCTGGAGGCAGGCTGGCAGGCCTGGCGACTGGGGATGGTGCCGAACCGGCATGCGCGGGAGGTGATGGGGGTGGCGGTGGCCGCGGCGGGGCGGGGGTAAGACCGGGTGCTGATTGTCGTGGGTTTCGCTGACGGGCGGGGCTCGGGGCTGGGAACGTGGGTGGCGTAGGCGCGTACGTGGCCCGGGTGCGGGGGAGGTCCGGTGGAGCGTGATCTGCGTGAGCCGACGGAACCGCCGGCCCATGGCGGGCTCGTCGGGCGGGGCTGGGAAGTGCCCGAGCTGCTGCTGAAGCTGTCCACGGATCGTCCCGAACCGCTCGTCCTGCACGGGCTGGCCGGTGTCGGCAAGTCCGCGCTCGCCGCCATGGTGGCCCGGAACCTGAATGCTCCGGTGCACTGGCTCACGCTCGGCGACACCGTGGACGTCGAGCAGGTCCTGCTCCGGCTCCTCGCCGAGTGCGGGGCGCCCCGCGACTCCATCGTGCGGGCGGCCACGAAGGGTCGCTCGTCGTTCAGCCGGGAACTGCGCCGACAGTGCGTCCGGGTCCTCAGTGGTCGCGCCCTGGTCCTGGACGGCGTGCGGCCGTCGGCCGCCCGCCCTCTGCTCGACGCGTTACGGAAACACCCTCGGCTAACGGTGATCGTCACCACCCGCCAGGGGGCGGGCTGGGCCAGGAACGCCCATCTGCACGAGGTCCGGCCGCTGAAGTCCGCGGACGCCTTTGTGGTCGCCGCGGCCTACACCAGGGAGGACTCGGAATTCCTGGAGCAGTTGACGACAGCAGCGCGGGGGCTGCCGTGCCTCGCCCGCGTCGCGGGGGCACTGGCTCGCGACAGGCGGCAGGGGCCGCAGACCGAGGTGAGAGGGCCGGACGAACTGGTCGCTCTCGCCCTGGACGACTGCACCTCCGACGAGTTCCGCGTGCTGACGCTCCTCGCGCTGCGGGGGTCGGACGCCCCCTTCACCGTCCGCACGGTCCGTTCGCTGATCCAGCTGCACTCGCCTCCGCTCGACGCGGGCGCGGCGCTCAGCGGTCTGCTGAAACGGCAGTTGGTGCAGCGGTGGAACGGGCCTGAGCAGCACTGCCTGCCGGCGCCGGTGGCCGAAGCGGTACGCCGCCGCCCGCACCCCGACCTCCCCGCGCGGCAGGTACTGGCCGAGGCCGCCGGGCGCACCCTTCAGGGCACGGCATGTCTCCTGGACGGCAGGGAGCGGCCGTCGTTGCCGGGGATCCAGCCCTTGGATCAGCTCGCTCTCCCGCAGATCGCCGCGTACGTCGACGAGTTCATGAACCTTCTCGCCGACAAGCAGACCCCGTTGCGCCAACGTGGACAGATCGCGGACGCGCTTGCTCCCGTCCTCTCCGTCCTCGGTGACGCCCACCGGCTCGTGTGGCTCCAGCGCAGGTGGCAGCGCCCCTCCGTATCCCGGGCGCTGGCCGCGCTGGCGCGCGACGTCGGCCTGCCGGAGCTCGCGCGAGGGCTGCTTGCCGGAGACGACAGCTCGTCCGCCGTCCTGGAACGGGCCGAAGTGGATCAGCAGACGGGGCGGTTGCAGGCCGCCTTGGCCGCGCTGAGTGACGAGCCGGCGACGGGCCCCCAGGGGGCATGGCATCTGCTCGTGCGCGGGGCCGTGCTGAGCGACCAGGGCGATGCGCGGGGCGCCGAGCGGCTGCTGCGGATCGCCGTCGAACAGCACCGCAGGTTCTCGTGCCGTCGAGGCCACGGCTGGGCGCTGCTGCATCTCGCGCGCACATACCTGGCGCGCGGCTGGGCCCTGGAGGCCGAGGAACTGCTCGGGCAGGCCGAGGAGATACTGGGCGCCGTCGGAGACGTCCGGGGCCGCAACTGGGTGGCCACCGAGCGGCTGCGCGTCATCTCGTCGGTCGACGTGGACGAGCGTGCCGAGCGGGTGGCCATGGCCCACTCGAAGGCCGAGGACATCCGCGGTCTGGCCTGGGCCGAGTTCTATCGGGGGCTCACCCACGCCGTGCAGGGCCGGTTCGTGACGGCGCAGGAGTATCTGGTCAGGGCCGACCAACTGTTCGTCCGCTGCCAGGACGCGGTGGGCTCGTCCTGGGTTCGCCACCGGCTCGCGTTGCTCAGGTACCGGGACTTATACGTACTGCGCGGGGACCCTGACGGCGACAGGCAGGCGTGGGAGCTGGTCCACGCCGAGTTCCTCGCCACGGGCTGCCGGTTCGGCATCGCCTGGACGAGCCTGGAGCTCGCGGCACGCTCACCCGCCCCGGAGCCCCTCGTGCAGGCGGCGGAGTCCGAGTTCCGTGCCCTGGGCGACGTACGCGGCCTCGCCTGGGCCGCCGCCGTGCAGGCCGTACGGAGCGACCCTCCGGCACGGCCGGACCTCCGCGCCCTCGCCGGCATCCTGCCGCACGAGCTGCCGGACCGGGACGAAATCCTGCGGGAGATCGTGGAGTTCTGCGAAGCCGGTGGCCCCCTCTACGGCCACCCCATCCCCTTTCACGCCCGCGACCTGACGGTCACCGACGCGCCGCCCTCGGACCTCATGGGCGTCGCCGGCCCGAACGGCCCACGCTGCCGCGTCCGCATCACCCTCCTCGACGAGTCCCCCACCGCCGGGACGACCGCCCGCCTTCTCCTGCGCGTCGCACCGGAGCCGGGCCACCCCTGGACCGCCGGTACCGAGGGGACACCCTGGCTGTCCGCCACCGCCCTCCCCCTCACCCGCGCCTCTGTCGAACCCGCCTCCGCCCTTCTGCGCCCCTCCCAACAGGACGATCACGGAGCCGAGTTCGACTTCACCCCGCACCGCACCGGAACGCACCGCATCCGGTTCACCATCGCCCTCGAACGCACCGGGACGGTCCTGCAGCAGGTGGAGACGGAACTCGACATCCTCGACAGTGACCAGCCGGGCAGCCACGCGGCGCCGCACGCCGTCACGCACCACGGACGGTAGCCATGCCCACGGAACTCCATGTGCACGTCGTGCAGGACCCGAGCCGCGGCTTCACCACCCTCCCCGACCGGCTGGCCCACGGCCCGGACGTCACCGTGTGCCTGGACAGCCTGGGCGAGGACCGGATCCGGGCACGCCTCTACGGCCCGGCCGTGCCCTCGCTGCACGGCACCGAGCACCGCGTCGACCTCGCGGTGCGCCCGGCCGACGTACGGGCGGCAGCGGCCCGGCTGTGCCGGCAGTGGAAGGAGCACTTCGTCGGTTACCAGCCGGTGGGCGACGACGAAGGCCCCCAGGCCCCGTACGCCTCCCTCGTGGACCTGCGCACGCGCCCCACCGAGGAGTTGCAGGAGATCGTCGACGAACTGGCCATGTGTGGCTCGGAGTTCCTCCACGGCACCCTCCTGGGTGGCACCAACGCGCGCGTCGAACGCTTTCGTGACTATCTGGTCGAGGCGCTCAGCGGGCGCGAGGGGCTGCGCGTCCGTTTCGACTCGGATCTGCACGTTCCGTGGCCGATGGTGTGCCCGGAGCCGTACGACGTGCTGCGGAACCTCGAATCCGCGGAAGATCCGTTCCGGTTCGAGCGCTTCCTCGGCCACCGCCACCAGATCGAGCAGACCGGCGGCGCCTACCCCTGGCTCGTGGGGCTGCGCGAGGCCCCCGAGGAGCCCGCCGTCAGCCTGAACCACGACACCCGGGTCGACCGCCACGGCCGTACCCGGGCCGCGGAGGCCGCGGCCGTGCTCCGGAAGAACACCCGGTTCGTGGAGCGCACCACCCATCGCGAACTGGTCAGGGCGCTGGAACAGGCCGACCTCAACGAGCAGTTGATGTACTTCTGGTGCCACGGCCACTTCGTCGACAACGGCTCGCAGCCCGCCTCCCTCGCCCTGCGGCTGACCGACAACAAGACCATCGACGCCCAGACGGTACGGGACCGGAGGCGCCGTTTCGGCGACGAGAGCCCGTTCCAGCCGTTCGTCGTGCTCAACGCCTGCCATGCCGGGGTGCCCGAGGGCGGCGGCGACCACAAGTTCCTCAGCCTCGCGCTGATCGACGCGGGTGCGCGGGGCGTGCTGGGGCCGCAGATCGAGATGCCGCAGGCCTTCGCGGCCGAGTACGCGCTGGAGTTCCTCGGCCGCTATCTGAACGGCACCGAGACGGCGGGCTGCATCGCCCACGCCGTCGCCCGGCACTTCGCCGACGTCCTGCACAACCCGCTGGGCTTCGCCTACGCGCTGCACCACGGCATGGACACCCGCCTGGAACGGGCCGCCGTATGAACGAGGTGCACGTCGTCCACCTGGGCCCGGACGGCCGGCTGCTGGAGGAGACCGCCGGCGGTCCGCGTCCCGTGCCCGCCGACCGGCTGCTCGACCACTGCGCGGAGGAGCTGACGCCGCCCGACTGGGCCACCGACGTGCTGGTGTACGCGCACGGCTGGCGCACCCCGCCCGGTGACGCCCGCACGATGGCCGAGGGCCTGGTGGCGCTGGCCGCCGAGCAGTACCGGCGGCAGCGGGAGCTGTACCCCGGGCTGGTGGAGTGGCGGCCGTGGACGGTGCTGGTGTGCTGGCCCTCGGGGACGCGGCGCAGCATGGGCGAGTACCGCAGGATGCGCGACCGGGCGCACGCGCTGAGTACGCACGGGCACGCGGGCCGGGTCCTCGGGCAGGTGCTGGGTTATCTGGACGCGGCGCGGGCCGACCCGGCCGCGCCCGAGGTGCTCGCCAACCGCGAGGGGCAGTATCTGCACCTGGTCGGGCACTCCTTCGGGTGCCGCGTCCTGTGCGAGGCGGTGCAGTGGGCGGCCGAGGACGACACGGCCACCCTCGGCTGGAGCATGCCCCGGCCGCCGGACCGGCCGTTCACCGCGGACTCGATGCTGCTGTTCCAGATGGCCGCGCCGCGCGACGCGTTCGCGACGCTGTTCCCCGCCCTCGACGCGGCCCCGCTGCACGGCCCGGTCGTGGCGACGTATGCACAGGCCGACCTCGCCGCCGGCTTCTGGCATGTGCGTGCCGAGAAGCGGGCGGGCATCGGCCATGCGGGCATCGGGACCGCGCCCGCGCCGGTCTCCGGGATCCGGATGCGGGGGCCGGGGGAGCCGTATCCGCACGACGTCCTCGACCACCGGTTCGTCAGTGTCGACGCCTCGGACGTGTTCGTCCGCCGGCGCGGCTGGTCCGGCGCACACTCCGACCACATACGGCCGGAGTCGGCGCACCTGCTGCTGTCACTGGCGGACCGGGCCCGCTGAGGTCAGCCCTTGGCGGGATCGCCGGGGGCGTCCGCCTTCGGGTCCGGGGTCTCCGGGAAGGAGACCTTGCCCATGTGCTTGTTCATCGACTTCATCAGGCCCCACACGGCCAGTGCCATCACCGCGAAGACGATGAAGCCGAGGACACCGGGGGTGACCTTGTCCTCGTCGACCTCCTTGGCGAGGGTGGCCAGCTGCGTCATTGCCAGGTGTGCGCTTGCGCTCATGTCAGGCATTGTCGCGGATGCCCGCGAAGAGGTCGTCCTCGGGGAGGGACGTATCGACGAGGGACTTCGCCAGCTCGTACTCCTCCGTCGGCCAGACCTCCTTCTGGAGCTCCATCGGGACCTTGAACCAGCCGCCGTCGGGGTCGATCTGCGTGGCGTGCGCGATCAGGGCCTTGTCGCGGATCTCGTAGAACTCGGCGCACGGAATGTGCGTGGTCAGCGTGCGGTCGGCCCGCTGGAACTCGTCCCAGCGCTTGAGCCACTCCCCGTAGGGCGAGTCCAGGCCGCGGTCCAGCATCGCGTGGTGCAGGGCCTCGGTGCGCGGGCGGTTGAAGCCCTGGTTGTAGTAGAGCTTCAGCGGCCGGTACGCCGGGCCGTACTCGCTCTCCGGGTACTTCTCGGTGTCCGTCGCGCCCTCGAACGCCACCATCGAGATCTTGTGGGTCATGATGTGGTCGGGGTGCGGGTAGCCGCCGTTCTCGTCGTAGGTGGTGATCACCTGGGGACGGAAGGCGCGGATCTTGCGCACCAGCTCGCCGGCCGCCTTGTCGACGTCCTCCAGGGCGAAACAGCCCTCGGGCAGCGGCGGCAGCGGGTCGCCCTCCGGCAGGCCGGAGTCGACGAAGCCGAGCCACTCCTGCTTGACGCCGAGGATCTCGCGGGCCTCGTCCATCTCCTTCTTGCGTACCTCGTGGATGTGCTCCTCGATGTACTTGTCGCCCTGGAGCTTCGGATTGAGGATGGAGCCGCGCTCCCCGCCCGTGCAGGTCACGACCAGCACGTCCACCCCCTCGGACACGTACTTCGCCATGGTGGCCGCGCCCTTGCTCGACTCGTCGTCGGGGTGCGCGTGGACGGCCATCAGTCGCAGCTGGTCAGTCAAGACTCAATCCTTGTGGTCGGCGCCCCGGTGTGAACGGGTGCGATCGGCGGCTTCTATAGTGACCGAATCGGGAGCCGAATAATTCCCCGGCCCTTCCCGGCCTGATCGAGAGGACGATCATGAGTACGGCGAGCACGCGCGCACCCGAGGGCCGTTACGGCCGTTCCTCGGACGAGCGCGCCGACCGCACACTCAAGGTCGCCGGTGCCGCCCTCGGGGCATTGCTGCTGGCAGTGCTCGGCTTTTTCGCCTACTACTACGTCGGCCAGAACAAGATCAGCGGCGAGATCATCGAGTACGACTTCTCGAAGGACGCGGTGCAGGTCCATCTGGAGGTCCGCAAGGACGCCGGCGCCTCCGGCTACTGCACGATCCGCTCCCAGGCGGAGAGCGGCGCCGAGGTCGGCCGGGCCGACTTCCGCTTCGACGGGGACGCCACCCGCATCGACAAGGTCGTCACGCTCCGTACGACCTCTCCGGGCACCACGGCCGAGCTGCTCGGCTGCCACGCGGACTGACGGCGCTGCCACGGACCGGATTCACCCGGAATGCATAGGGCCTGACCTGCGTTGACGTAATTCTGATGGCTTATGTCCTCCCCCTGGAGCCGTTGAATTGTTAGGCTCGTGGTTTCGCCCATCCGTGAAGGAACATGCTTCTGGGTAGGGCGATGCTTTGTATTCCCAGTACCGACGAGGAGCACCTGTGACCCAGACCAGCGAGTCCGTCACCTGGCTGACCCAGGAGGCGTACAACAAGCTCAAGGACGAGCTTGCGTACCTTACTGGTCCTGCGCGCACGGAGATCGCCGCCAAGATCGCGGCTGCGCGCGAGGAGGGCGACCTGCGCGAGAACGGCGGGTACCACGCGGCCAAGGAGGAGCAGGGCAAGCAGGAGCTCCGTGTGCGCCAGCTGACCCAGCTCCTGGAGAACGCGCAGGTCGGCGAGGCCCAGGCCTCCGCGGACGGCGCGGTGGCCCCCGGCATGGTCGTGACGATCGCCTTCGACGGCGACGAGGACGACACCATGACCTTCCTGCTGGCCTCGCGCGAGTACGCGAGCACCGACATCGAGACCTACTCCCCGCAGTCGCCGCTGGGCTCCGGTGTGATCGGCCACAAGGTCGGCGAGGACGCGGAGTACGAGCTGCCGAACGGCAAGAAGGCCTCGGTGCGCATCCTGAAGGCCCAGCCGTACAACGGCTGAGCCCGCCCCCGCACGCCCTTGACTTGCCCCCGGTGTCCACCCGACGCCGGGGGCTTCGTCATGCCGCCGCCGAGCGGTACTTCCGTACTGCCAGGGTCCGGAAGATGACGACGATCAGGACCGAGTAGATCAGCGAGGCCCACACCGGGTGCTGCATCGGCCAGGCGTCCGAGGGCGAGACCCCGGGGTTGCCGAAGAGCTCGCGGCAGGCCTGGACGGTGGCGCTGAACGGGTTCCAGTCGGCGACATGCTGCAACCACGGCGTCATCCGGCTGGAGTCCACGAACGCGTTCGAGATGAACGTGACCGGGAAGAGCCAGATCAGTCCGCCCGAGGTGGCGGCCTCGGGGGTGCTCACGGACAGGCCGATCAGGGCTCCGACCCAGGTGAAGGCGTAGCCGAGCAGGAGCAGCAGGCCGAACGCGCCGAGCACCTCGCCGAAGCTGGTGTGGGTGCGCCAGCCCACCAGCAGGGCGACGATCGCCAGCACGAACAGGGTGAGCGCCGTCTGCACCAGGTCGGCGAGGGTCCGCCCGGTCAGCACCGCCCCGCGGGCCATGGGCAGGGAGCGGAAGCGGTCGATGAGCCCCTTGTGCATGTCGTCGGCGATGCCCGCGCCCGCTCCTGCGGTGGCGAAGGTGACGGTCTGGGCGAAGATGCCGGCCATCAGGAACTCGCGGTACACGGAGGAGTCCGTGGTGCCGCCGATGTTCATGGAGCCGCCGAAGACGTAGCTGAACAGCACCACGAACATGATGGGCTGGATCAGCCCGAAGATGACCATCTCCGGGATCCTGGACATGCGGATCAGATTCCGCTTGGCCACGACCAGTGAGTCACGGACGGACTGGCTGATGGGGTTGCCGGGGGCCGGGACCCGCACGGCGTCGGTGACGGCGCTCATCGGGCGGCCTCCTTCTCGCTGTCCTTGTCTGCGGTCTTGTCCGCGGTCCTGCCGTTCTCCCGGTCCTTCGCCTCGGCCACGTGTCCCGTCAGGGAGAGGAACACGTCGTCGAGGGTCGGGCGGCGCAGACCGATGTCGTCTATCTCGATGCCGCGGGCGTCCAGTTCGCGGATGACCTCGGCGAGGAGCTTGGCACCGCCGGTCACCGGCACGGTGAGCATGCGCATGTGGTCCTCGACCGTGGTGTCGCCCTTGCCGAAACCGCGCAGCACCTCCGAGGCGGCCTGGATGTGCTCGCGCTCGTGCACCACGACCTCGACGCGCTCGCCGCCGGTGCGGGCCTTGAGCTGGTCGGAGGTGCCCTGGGCGATGACATGGCCGTGGTCCACCACGGCGATGTCGTGGGCGAGGTGGTCGGCCTCCTCCAGGTACTGGGTGGTCAGCAGCAGCGTCGTACCGCCGGAGACGAGCCGCTTGATGACCTCCCACAGCAGCTGGCGGTTGCGCGGGTCCAGGCCGGTCGTCGGCTCGTCCATGAACATCACGGGCGGTGAGACCACCAGGGCGGCCGCGAGGTCGAGGCGGCGGCGCATACCGCCGGAGTAGGTCTTGGTCGGGCGGTCGGCGGCGTCGGCGAGGTCGAACTGCTCCAGCAGCTCGTCCGCACGGGCCTTCGCCGCCTTGGCCCGCATCTGGTAGAGCTGGCCGACCATCTGCAGGTTCTCGCGGCCGGTGAGGTATTCGTCGACCGCCGCGAACTGGCCGGACAGACCGATGGAGCGGCGCACGGCGTCGGGATGCTTGAGGACGTCGACGCCCGCGACCATGGCCGAGCCGCTGTCGGGGCGCAGCAGGGTCGTCAGACAGCGGACGGTGGTGGTCTTGCCCGCGCCGTTCGGCCCGAGCAGGCCCAGGACGGTGCCCTCCGGCACATCGAGGTCGACACCGTCCAGAGCCCTTACGTCGCCGAAGGTCTTCACCAGACCTTCGGCATGGATGGCGCCTGGCATATGAGTCTCCACGTCGTCGGGGATTCTTCGGAAAGCCTAGGTTTGTGCTTTTTGCTCCGCCTGGTGGGTGTCATGAACCGATGGGGACACGAGGCGGGTGGCGCGACTCTCACCATAACGCGATGTATCGCGTCTCTCAATGGAGTTGCTCGAACGAGTGACGGAGACCTTGGCGACCTCAGTCGATGACCGTGTAGCCCGCCTCGCGCAGCGCCTGGTTGACCTCGGCACAGTGCGCCGGACCCTTCGTCTCCAGGTGCAGCTCCACCTCCGCCTCCGTGAGCCCGAGCCGCGGATCGGTCCGTACATGGCTCACGTCGAGGACGTTGGCGTCCACCACTGACAACACCCCGAGAAGTGTCGCCAGCGCACCCGGCCGGTCCGTCAGCCGCAGCCGTACGGCCAGGTAGCGGCCCTGCGCCGCCATGCCGTGCCGCAGCACGCGCTGCAACAGCACCGGGTCGACGTTGCCGCCCGACAGCACCGCGACCACCGGCCCCTCGAAGGCACCGGGATCGCTCAGCAGCGCCGCGACCGGGCTCGCCCCGGCCGGCTCGACGACCAGCTTGGCCCGCTCCAGGCACAGCAGCAGCGCGGCGGACAACTCGTCCTCCGTCACCGTACGCACCTCGTCGACCAGTTCGCCGATGATTTCGAACGGCACATCGCCGGGCCGCCCCACCTTCATGCCGTCGGCCATCGTCGCCGGGTTCTCGATCGACACCGGGTGCCCGGCCGCCAGCGAGGGCGGATAGGCGGCGGCGCCCGCCGCCTGCACACCCACGATCCGCACATCGGGCCTGAGCGACTTCACCGCGATCGCCACACCGGCCGCCAGACCTCCGCCGCCGATCCCGAGGACGATCGTGCGCACCTCCGGGCACTGCTCCAGGATCTCCAGCCCGACCGTGCCCTGACCCGTGATCACGTCCGGGTGGTCGAAGGGGTGGATGAACACCGCGCCCGTACTGGCCGCGTACTCCTGCGCGGCGGCCAGCGTCTCGTCGACGACATGACCGTGCAGCCGCACCTCGGCGCCGTACTCGCGCGTCGCGCTGATCTTCGGCAGCGGGGCGCCGTTCGGCATGAACACCGTCGAACGCACCCCGAGCAGCGAGGACGCCAGCGCCACCCCCTGCGCATGGTTGCCGGCGCTCGCCGCCACCACGCCCGCGGCCCGCTCCTCCGGCAGCAGCCCCGCGATCCGGACGTAGGCGCCGCGCAGCTTGAACGAGCCCGTCCGCTGGAGGTTCTCGCACTTGAGGTGCACCGGCGCACCCACCAGCCGGGACAGGTACCTGCTGCCCTCCATCGCCGTCACCCGCGCCACACCCGTGAGCATCTTCTGCGCTCCGCGCACGTCGTCGAGAGTGACCAGCGGCAACAGATCGGCCTTGCGGTAGCTCATGACACAAGTCTCGCAGTTCACACGCGCGGACTCGCGCTGTGACCAACCACCGAGACCGGTTTGCGCAGCGCCGGTACGGCCCGCCCCCCGGCCGCGTAACCTGTCCCCCAACCCAGCACCCCCTTCATGAAGTGAGCCCCCGGCCATGCCCACAACACCTGGAATGTCGATGGACATGTCGACCGTCGGTGACACCGGTCTCCTCGACACGCTGCAGCACGAGGTGGCGGTGTTCGCCCGCCGTGCCGAACAGACCCGGCTCGGCGGAGTCGGGCAGGTGCGCAACTCCATGGACCGCGCCGCATACCTGCTGCTCAACCGCTTGGACAAGGAAGGCCCCATGGGGGTCAAGGCGCTCGCCGCCAGCATGGGGATCGACTCGTCGACGGTCACCCGGCAGGTGGCTCCGCTCGTCGACACCGGGCTCGTCAAGCGCACCTCCCACCCCGAGGACGGGCGGGCCGTGGTGCTCCAGCTCTCCCCGCGCGGGCTGTCCCGGCTGGAGGAAGTGCGATCCTCCAGGCGTCAGTTGATGGCCGAGCTGACACACGACTGGGCGCCGGAGGAGCGCGAGGCGTTCTGCACGCTCCTCACGCGCTTCAATACCGCGCTCTCCACGAGGATGGCCGCCCACGGCCTGCAGGGGGCGGAGCCGACCCCGGCATCCGCCTCCTGAACGTTCCCCACGCGCGCGTGCTGCCCGACTCTTGACCCCGGGCCGCCCCTGGCCTCATATGAAACCGGGTCCCGCACATGGCCGGGATCCGACACCTCAGGGGTCGCCCTCAGGCGGGAGGCGCGGTGCGAGAACGGCAAGCGTCACAAGGTGCCCGCCGGGCCCGGGAGTTCGAGGCGTTCGTCGCGGGCGCGGCCGGCCGGCTGCTGCACACCGCCACGCTGCTCACGGCGGAGGCACCGGCCGACAACCCGCGCGCGCGACGCCTGCTGACCCTCGCCCTCGCCCACACCTACGCGGGCTGGGACCGGCTGCGCGGCGAGGACCCCTACGACCGCGCCCGCCAGTATCTGGCCACCCGCTTCGCCCGCGCGGCCTGGCACCAGTACGGCGGCCTCGGCCGGGCCCGCCCGCACGCCGCCAACCCCCTGGCCGCCCTCGGCCCGCAGGAACGCCTGATCCTCGTGCTCCGGCTGTACGAGGGGGTGGCCGAGGAGCAGACGGCGGCCCTGCTCGGCCTGCCCCGGGAACGCGTGCGCACGATCTGCGACCGCGCTACGGCAACCCTGCTGCACCCGCCGAGGGGACCTGCGCCGGTCGTCGTACGGCCCGAGGCGAAGGCGACGGCATGAGGACGGGGAGGCAGGCGTGAACCGCAACGAACGGGAAGCCGCCGCGCGGCGGATCATGGAGCGGACACCGCCCCCGGTGCCGCCCGATCTCCACGCCGACGTCGTCCGCCGCGGCAACCGGATGCTGCGCCGCCGCACGCTCGCCCGCCGGCTGATGTGGCTGCTGATGTTCGCCGCGGCCGTCGCGTTCGTCGTGTGGGCGCTGCTGGCCCGCCCCTGGGTGGAGCCGCCCTCGGAGACGACTCCACCGCTCACGGGCTGGTGACGACCTAGCCGAGCGCCTGCTGGAGGTCCTCCAGCAGGTCCTCCACGTTCTCGATGCCCACCGAGAGTCGGACGAGGTCGGCGGGCACCTCCAGGGCGGAACCGGCCGCGGAGGCGTGCGTCATGCGCCCCGGGTGCTCGATCAGCGACTCGACGCCGCCCAGGGACTCGCCGAGCGTGAACACCTTGGCGCGGTTGCAGACCTCGACGGCCGCCTCCTCGCCGCCGGCGACCTGGAAGGAGACCATGCCGCCGAACGACCGCATCTGCTTGGCGGCGATCTCGTGACCGGGGTGCTCGGGCAGCCCCGGGTAGAGCACCTTCGTCACGCGCGCGTGCCGGGACAGCATGTCGGCGACCTTCACGGCGTTCTCGCTGTGCCGGTCCATGCGCACCGACAGCGTCTTGGTGCCGCGCAGCACCAGCCAGGAGTCGAAGGGCCCGGCGACCGCGCCCATCGCGTTCTGGTGGAACGCCAGTTCCTCGCCCAGGGCCTCGTCGCCCACGATCAGCGCACCGCCGACGACGTCGGAGTGGCCGCCCATGTACTTGGTCAGCGAGTGCACCACCACGTCCGCGCCGAGCGACAGCGGCTGCTGCAGGTACGGCGTGGCGAAGGTGTTGTCGACGACGAGCCGGGCGCCCGCGTCCCGGGCGATCTGGGCGACCGCCGCGATGTCGGTGATGCCGAGCAGCGGGTTGGAGGGGGTCTCCACCCACACGACCTTGGTCTTCGGGGTGATGGCGGCCCGTACGGCGGAGGGGTCGCTGGTGTCGGCGACCGACCACTCCACGCCCCACCGGGCGACGACCTTCGCGAAGAGACGGAACGTGCCGCCGTACGCGTCGTTGGGGATCACCACGTGGTCGCCGGGGCTGAGCAGCGTACGCAACAGGCAGTCCTCGGCCGCCAGTCCGGACGCGAACGCGAGGCCGCGACGACCGCCCTCCAGGGCGGCGAGGTTCTCCTCCAGGGCGGTCCTGGTGGGGTTGGCGCTGCGGCTGTACTCGTAGCCGCCGCGCAGACCGCCGACACCGTCCTGCTTGTAGGTGGACACCTGGTAGATCGGCGGGACGACCGCACCGGTGAGGGGGTCGGCCGTGTTGCCCGCATGGATGGCGAGCGTCTCGAAGTGCTGACTGATGTGCCTGTCGCTCATGGGTCACGAGCGTAGTGCGCCGACGGCGCTGATGACGGACGGCGGAGTTATCCACAGGGCGGGGCCCCGGGTTGGCCAATTGTCGGCGGCGTCTGGAACGCTTGAGGCATGGAGATTCTCTGGGTCCTGATGGCGATCGTCATGATCGGCTTCGTGCTGCTGCCGTTCATGCGACGCAGGCGGGGCATGATCGAACAGGTCCCGCCGGGCCACCCGGACGCCGCGGACCCCTCGAACTACGGGTTCGTACGACAGGAGCAGCTGGACGTCCGCATGCCCGGCCCCGACCAGGACCTGCTGGACGTCCTGGACCTGGTGCAGCGCACCCAGGACTACCGGGCGGCCTCGCAGCTCCTCGCCGGCACCGAGGCGGAGGGCGAGCTGCGCTGGCAGCGGGTGCAGGCCTTCGCGGGCGCGGCCTCGCTGGAACTCCAGCAGCGGCCGGGCGGGGTCAGCGACACCCCGGGCGGGCAGTGGCTGCGGGTGTGGCGGGCCGAGCAGCCCAAGGACGCGGGCGGCGCGGCCGTGCACGCGGAGTTCCTGGTGCAGCAGGCGTGGCGTACGTCGGCGGCCGGGACCGACGAGTTCCGGATCATCATGGAGGAGGCGAAGGCGGCGTGCGCGGAGGCGGCGCTGCTGGCCCCCGGTGACCCGATCCCGTACCTCGTCGAGCTCTCGGTGGCCCGCGGACTGGCCTACTCCCAGCAGGAGTTCGAGCAGCTCTGGCTGAAGATCCTGGACCGCGCCCCGACCCACATGGGCGCCCATCTGGCCGCCCTGCACTACTGGTGCGAGAAGTGGCACGGCTCGCGCGAGCAGGCGATGTCGTTCGCGGAGGCCGCGGCGGCCCGCGCCCCGCAGGGCTCCCTTCTCGCCGCGATGCCGCTCTTCGCGGTCTTCGAGCACCTGCCCGAGGTCAACCTGGTCATGGGCTTCTACCAGAGCGAGGTCGTGACGAAGGCGATCCACGGCGCGCTCCACGCGGTCCACTCCGCCCGCCAGGACGACCCGATGCTCGCCCACGTCCGCCATCTGCTGGTCTTCTTCCTGGTCCGCGCCGAGCGCTGGGCGGAGGCCATGAACCAGCTGGTCCACGTCGACGGCCATGTCGGCGCCCTCCCCTGGACCCTGTCCCCCGACCCGGCCGCGGAGTTCGCGGTCTACCGCGCGCTGGCGGTCGCGGGCTACGAGGCGAACGGGGGCAGCCCGGCGACGCTGCCCCACTGAGCCCGAAGGCTGCGCGCCCGCGGTCAGCCCTCCGAGCGCGCGGGCAGCTTCCACCCCGGGCGCGGGAAGTGGCAGGTGTAGCCGTTGGGGTACCGCTGCAGGTAGTCCTGGTGCTCGGGTTCGGCCTCCCAGAAGGGGCCGACCGGCTCCACCTCGGTGACGACCTTGCCGGGCCACAGTCCGGACGCGTCCACGTCCGCGATGGTGTCCTCGGCGATGCGCTTCTGCTCGTCGTCCACGTAGTAGATCGCGGAGCGGTAGCTGAGGCCGATGTCGTTGCCCTGGCGGTTCTTGGTGCTCGGGTCGTGGATCTGGAAGAAGAACTCCAGGAGCGTGCGGTAGTCGGTCTTCGTGGGGTCGAAGAGGATCTCGATGGCCTCCGCGTGCGTGCCGTGGTTGCGGTAGGTCGCGTTCGGCACGTCACCGCCGGTGTATCCGACCCGGGTCGCGGTCACGCCCGGGAGCCGACGGATCAGCTCCTCCATGCCCCAGAAGCATCCGCCGGCCAGTACGGCCCTGTGTGTCTGCGCAGCCATCACGGCCCTCCCATGTCTGTCGGCTCGGTCAGGTACCGGCCCATCCTCCTCAACAGGCGAGGGTTCCGAGCGATTCCGTGAACGCGACGGGTCGCGGGAATTCGGTTGCGCCCCGTCGAGCCCCATGGGCTAGATGGCAGGCATGGCCGACATTCAGGGCTCCTACGATGATCTGTTCGCCGCTGTGCCGAGTGCGCTCGCGGAGTTGCTGGACGGCGGGGACGTCGGCGGATCGGTGGCCGTCTTCGTGGACGGGCGGCCGGTGGTGGACATCTGGGGTGGGTTCGCCGACGCGGGCCGGACCCGCCCGTGGGAGCGGGACACGATCGTCAACGTGTGGTCGGTGACCAAGACGATGACGGCGTTGTGCGCGCTGGTTCTCGCCGACCGCGGCGAGCTCGACGTGGACGCGCCGGTCGCCCGGTACTGGCCGGAGTTCGGGGCGAACGGCAAGGAGCGGGTGCTCGTGCGGCATGTGCTGTCGCACACCGCGGGGCTGCCCGACTGGGATCCGCCGCTCGCGACGGATCAGCTCTACGACTGGGACACCGCCACGGCGCGGCTGGCCGCGCAGGCTCCGCAGTGGGAAGCCGGTACCGCCGCCGGGTACCACTCGCTCACCCAGGGCTTCCTGGTCGGCGAGGTCGTGCGGCGGATCACCGGCCGGAGCTTGGGTACGTTCTTCGCCGACGAGGTGGCCGGGCCCCTCGGCGCGGACTTCCACATCGGGCTGTCCGCCGAGCACGACGACCGGGTGGCGCTCACGGTGCCGCCCCCGTCCCGCGACGAGGACTACGCGGCGAGCGCGCCCGGTGCCGACGCGGCGGCGGCGACCGGAATCCGGGTCCGCGACGGCAACAGCACGGCCTGGCGCCGCGCGGAGATCCCCGCGGCGAGCGGCTTCGGCAACGCCCGCTCGGTCGCCCTCGCCCAGTCGGCGGCGGCCTGCGGCGGCACGGTGGGCGGGGTGCGGCTGCTGTCGCGCGCCGGTTGTGAGCGTGCGTGGCAGGAGCAGTTCAGCGGCGTGGACCGCGTCCTCGGCATGCCGACGCGCTACGGCCTCGGCTACGGTCTGTTCGGCAGTTCCTACGGCTGGGGCGGCTGGGGCGGCTCGCTGGTGATGGTCGAGCCGGACACGCGTACGGCGGTGGCGTACGTGACGAACCAGATGCGCGAGCCCGCGGAGGACACCCGGGGCCTGGAGATCGTCATGTCGGCTTACGACGGGATCCAGGGGCTGCGGGGCGGGAAGGCACCGGCACAGGGATGATCACCGCATATCAGCGGGCGCTGCGCGACCGGATGCTCGCGGCACCGGTCCTTCCGGCTCCGGAGCCTTGGCGGCCGGTCTTCGGGCCCTCGACCCAGGCCGGGGCGCCCTTCGCCGCGGTCGGCGGGCTGGTCGGCATCGGGTTCGCCACGCACCCCGAGACCGGCCACGACCTGGTGATGGTCGTCTCGCACGACGGACACGGGCTGTTCGACGCCGTCACCGGGGAGCGGATCGCCCGGGAGCGGGAGCCCGATCCCGAGGGCGACCTCCCCGACGCGGACCCCGATCTGACGTGCCCGGGGCTGGGGCCGGTCGCCGGCAGCCGGGTCCGTATCGCGGGGCTCTACGGCGGCGGGCTGCACTCCACCGCCGAAGGCGGCTGGGCGGTGGAGGTCGTCGCACCGGAGTGGCCACACGAGCGCGTACTGCTCTCCCACGGCAGCGGGATGCCCCACAACGAGCCGCATGGAGAGGGGTGGTGGCATGTCTTCCACTCCCAGTACTCCACATTCCGGGCCGCCGGCTTCTCCCCCTCCGGGCAGACCCTCGCCGTCGCCACGAGCAGTGATCTGACGCTGTGGACGCGGCGCGAACCGGTCTAGGAAGCCTCCTCCAGGAACCTCAGATCCTCGTCGCTGAGCCGGCTGAAGCAGGCCTCGTCGGTGGCCATGAGGTAGGCCGTGCCGAGGACGGACAGCTCGTGGTGGCGGGCGTACAGCGTCCAGCCCCGCTTCTTGTACATGGCCGAGGCCATCGAGCCGTTCTCGCCCATCGATGTCCACTCGGCCGGCCGGGTCTCCTTCCAGCCGCGTTCCACGAGGCCCGCGAGAAGCGCCTCGAACTGCCGCCGTTCGGCCTTCGCCCCGCTGCTGGACGACCAGCCTGCCTGGCAGGCGGCCACCCGCGCGGGCATGCCCGCCGACCCTTCCGCCTCCCCGGACAGCCCGGCGTCCGCAGCGGCCGCGTCGACGTCCGCCTCCACGGTCTTCTTGCCGAACTCTGCGGAAACGGAAACGGAAGCGGAAGCCGAACCCGCAGGCTCGCTCCCGCCTCCGCATCCGGTGGCGAGCACCGCGCTCATCGCGGTGGCCGCCGCCCATCCGGCTGCCCTGGTCCTGGTGGTGCGCATGCGCCGTTCGTTCCCTCTGTGCGTCCCCTGACCCGTACCTGTGTACGAGGTCGCAGAAGTCTCGCACGGGCCGCCGAAGGCGCTGACGCTCAGATCGTCGCCGTATCGATCACGAACCGGTACCGGACGTCACTGGCCAGCACCCGCTCGTACGCTTCGTTGATCTCGCTCGCGGCGATCAGCTCGATCTCGGCGCCCAGCCCGTGCTCGGCGCAGAAGTCGAGCATTTCCTGGGTCTCGGCGATGCCGCCGATCATCGAGCCGGCGAGGGTCTTGTTGCCGCCGATGAGGGAGAAGAGGTTGAGCGAGATCGGCTCCTCGGGGGCGCCGACGTTCACCAGCGCGCCGCCCGTCCTCACCAGCGACAGATACGCGCCGAAGTCCAGCGGCGCCGAGACCGTGGAGAGGATCAGGTCGAACGAGCCGGCGAGCTCCTCGAAGGTCTTCGGGTCGCTCGTCGCGTAGTAGTGGTCCGCGCCCAGCTTCAGGCCGTCGTCCTGCTTGCGCAGCGACTGGGACAGCACGGTCACCTCGGCACCCAGCGCGTGCGCGATCTTGACGCCCATGTGGCCGAGGCCGCCGAGGCCGATGACCGCGACCTTCTTGCCGGGCGCGGCGCCCCAGTGCTTGAGCGGGGAGTACGTGGTGATGCCGGCGCACAGCAGCGGGGCCGCCACGTCGAGGGAGAGGCCGTCGGGGATGCGGACGGCGTAGTTCTCGTCCACGACGATCTTCTGCGAGTAGCCGCCGTGGTTGGGCGTGCCGTCACGGCCGATGGCGTTGTAGGTGGGGCCGATGCTGCCGTTGACGCAGAACTGCTCCAGACCGGCCTTGCAGTTGTCGCACTCGCGGCAGGAGTCGACCATGCAGCCGACGCCCACGCGGTCGCCGACCCGGTACTTGGTGACACCGGAACCGACCTCGGCGACCAGGCCGGCGATCTCGTGGCCGGGGACCATCGGGAACAGGGCCTCGCCCCAGCCCTCGCGGGCCTGGTGAATGTCGGAGTGGCAGATTCCGGCGAACTTGATGTCGATCAGGATGTCGAACTCGCCGACCTCGCGCCGCTCGATGGTGGTGCGCTCCAGCGGAGCCTTGGCGGCGGGTGCGGCGTATGCGGCAACGGTGGTCATGCCGGGTCTCCTCAGGGGTTGCGCGCCCGGCTGCCTTCCGGCCGGGCACGGCTCCAGCCTGCGGCTTCGGCGGGCATTCACCCAGATCACGGCTTTGCGTACGTTCGCTGTGCCTACTACTGGCGGGGTCAGGCTGGTGTGCGTACGACCGTGAATACTGGACGTATGGACGAACAGCCCGAACGCGTACAGGCCGCCGGCCGGGCCCTGGACCGGCGTGCCGAGCTCAGTGAGTTCCTGCGCACCCGGCGTGCCCGGCTGAAGCCGGAGGACGTGGGGCTGCCGGACTACGGGCGGCACCGCAGGGTGCCGGGGCTGCGGCGCGAGGAGCTGGCGCAGCTGGCCGGGGTGTCGGTGGCGTACTACACCCGCCTGGAACAGGGCAACGGGCGGAACGTGTCGGCGGAGGTGCTGGACTCCATCGCCCGTGCGCTGCGGCTGAGCGACGCCGAGCACGCGCATCTGACGCATCTGGCGAAGCCGAAGCAGCACAAGAAGAAGCCGGCCGGGCGCACCCAGCAGGTGCGCGGGGCGCTGCGGCAGCTGCTGGACACGATCGACACCGTGCCCGCGTACATCGTGGGCCGCCGTTCGGACGTGCTCGTGTGGAACCGGATGGCCGCGGCGGTGTTCGGCGACTGGTCGGAGCTGCCGGCGCAGGACCGGAACTGGGCGCGGATGGTGTTCCTCCGGCCGGAGTACCGCGAGCTGTTCGTGGAGTGGGACCAGAAGGCCTCGGACATGGTCAGCTATCTGCGGATGGACGCGGGCTGCCATCCGGACGACCCGCGGCTGTCGGCGCTGGTGGGCGAACTCTCCGTGAAGAGCGAGGAGTTCCGGCGGCTGTGGGCCACGCACGACGTCAAGGAGAAGAGTTACGGCGTCAAGCGCCTCAGGCATCCGCTGGTCGGCGAACTGACCCTGTCCTTCGAGACGTTCCAGCTGGTCGACGACGTCGAGCAGGCCCTGATCACGTACCACGCCGAACCGGGCTCGCCGTCGGCGGAGGCGCTGCGTCTGCTGGCGAGCTGGGGCACGGACGCGACACGGGCGGGCACGGGAGTCTCGGCTCCCCGGGCCTGAACGAGAACTGCCCGCCGGGGAAGCCCCCGGCGGGCAGTCGTGTCAACGGCTCACACGTGCTGTCGGCTCACTTGCCGTAGTACGCGTTGTAGATCGAGATCGTCGACTTGTTGCCCTTCTTGTCGGCGATCTTGGCGTGGAAGGAGATGGCCTTGCCCTTCTCCGGGTTCTTCACCTTGATCTTGCCGTTCGTGACGGTGACCTTCTTCCAGGTCTGGCCGTAGTCGTACGACACGTACACCGACAGCGACTTCAGGTTGCTGCCCTTGGCCGCGCCCTCGACGGTGACCGGGACGGTCTTCGTCTGGCCCGCCGTGACCCGGCTGCCCAGGTCCGTGTTCGCGTTGAAGCGGACCGTGGAGGCCGGCAGCTTGACCTGGTCGGACGTGGGCTTCTTGGAGCGGAAGGTCCAGCTCGCGTCGATCCGCGTGGAGGCGGCCGCGACCTTGACGCTCCGCTTGACCGAGGTGGTCAGCTTGTACTCGGCCTCGGCGGACGGGACCTTGAACACCTTGTCGCCGAACAGCGGGTCGTCATTGCTGCCGACCTTGGTGCCGTTGCGGTACAGGGTGGTGTTGACCGAGCTGAACTCCGAGGAACCGGCGTGCGCCTTGCCGTCCGCGAACAGCGGGAGCATGCCGTAGATCTCGTTGCCGGCGCGGTACAGGCCGTAGTCGGCGTTCAGGTGCGGGCCGAAGACGGCCGTGTTGAACTTCTTCGAGTAGGTCTGGCCCGGCTTGAAGGACTGCTCGGCGCCGAGCGTGTAGTACGCCTCGGTGATCGGCCAGCCGTCCGCGTCGACGCCGCCCTGCTGCTCGAAGTCCATCTGCCACTTCACACCGGAAGCGGTGGACAGGTACAGCGTGCGGGTGCCGGGCAGGGTCTGCGGGATACCGATCGAGGAGGCGCCGCCCGACTCGGGCAGCCAGCCCACGGCGTTGACGGCGCCCTTCTTGCCGCTGGACGAGGCGCCCATGCCGACCTTCACCGTGGCCAGTTCGCTCGCCTTGTAGTGCTTGGTGTAACCCGTGGCGAGCTGCTCGACCTTGCCGCCGGCGACCGTGTCGTACTGGGCCTTGTCACCCTTGCTCCAGTGGCCGTCCCACTGCTGGCGCAGCGAGCCGTCCGTGATCTTCGGGCCGAGGCCCTTGGAGCGGAAGTTGGCGTAGGTGTCCAGGAACCAGAAGAAGCCGTAGCCGGAGTCGCCCACCGTGATGTCGTACCCCGGGGCGGCGAACTCGGACTTGGCGTCCGCGTCCGGAACGGTGATGTCCACCGGCTTGGTGGTACGGGCGTCCAGCGTGACCGTCGTGTTCTTGGTGACGTTCAGCTTGGGCTGGGCCAGCCAGTCGAGGCCCTTGGAGCTGTCCTCCGGGTCCACGGCGATGCTGGAGTCCAGGATGTACTGGCCCTTGGGGACGCGCACCGTGACCGTGCCGTCGGCCTCGTACGGGAAGTAGTACCGGTTCTCCGCGAGACCGGCGACGCCCAGCAGGAAGGCGCCCCAGTCCTTGGCCGGGGTGCCGTCACGGTTGATGGCCTTCACGGTGAGGTCGTACGACTCCACCTCACGCTGCACCGCGGCGGCCGTACGGACGCTCTGCCCGTCGCCCGTCGCCGTCACGTACGCCGAGTAGGCGCCGTCGAGCGTGCCGCCCAGCTTGGTGTTGACGGTCATCGGCACGCTGGCCTTGCCGCCCGCCGGGACCGTCACCGTCGTCGCACCGAGCTTGAAGAAGCCCTCCGGAGCCGGCTGGCCCTTGGGGTTGGTGGCGATGGCGGACAGGCTGAGCGTGACGTCCTTGTCACCGAGGTTGCGGTACGTCAGCTCCTTGGTGACCGGGGTGTCGTCGGTGTGCGGCCACTGCTGCGTGCCGAAGCTCACCGACACCGGGTCGGCGATCACGGTCTGCTTGATGGCCTTGTCGACCTGGATACGGCCCGAACCCTGCTCGAACGGCGTGTACTTGCCGCCCTTCGTGGACGCGGTCAGCGCGCCCTTGAGCTCGGCGTACGTCCACTCCGGGTGCTGCTGCTTCAGGATCGCGGCGGCACCGGCGACGTGCGGCGTCGCCATCGACGTACCGGAGATGGTCAGGTAGCCGGCCGGCTTCTCGCCGACTTCCTGCGCGATCAGGCTGCCCTTGGCGGACGCGGCGGTGATGTCCACGCCGGGCGCGGTGACGTCGGGCTTGATGGCGCCGTCGCCGATCCGCGGGCCGGTGCTGGAGAAGTCGGCCAGCAGGTCCTTGTCGTCGACGGCGCCGACGGTGAGCGCGGCGTCCGCGCTGCCCGGCGAACCGACCGTCTCCGGGCCGGAGTTGCCCGCCGCGATGGCGAACAGGATGCCCTTCTCGGCGGACAGCTTGTTGACCGCCGCCTCCAGCGGGTCCACCTCGGGGGTGTCCACGCCGCCGAGGCTGAGGTTGACGACCTGGGCGCCCTGCTCGGCCGCCCACTCCATGCCGGCGAGGATGCCGGAGTCGTCACCGGAGCCGGTGTCGTCGAGGACCTTGCCGTTGAGGAGCTGGGCGCCGGGCGCCACGCCCTTGTACTTGCCGCCGGACTTCGCGCCGGTGCCCGCCGCGATGGACGCGACGTGCGTGCCGTGGCCGAACTTGTCCTCGGCCGTTGCGGCCGGGGTGAAGTTCTTGGCCGCGATCACCTGGTCCTTGAGGTCCGGGTGGGTCGAGTCGACGCCGGTGTCCAGGACGGCGATCTTGACGCCCTTGCCGTCGTAGCCGGCCGACCACGCCTTGGGGGCGCCGATCTGCGGCACGGACGTGTCGAGGGTCGCCCTGCGGACGCCGTCGAGCCAGACGTGCGCGATACCGGAGGCCGTCTTGTCGCCGTTGGTGACCGCGTCCCACAGCTCGGGCGCCTCGTCGTGCGGGGTCTGCACGGCATCGGCGTTCAGGGTCTTCAGGGTCTGGCGGAGCCGGCCCGCGTCACGGACGTCGGCCTTGGTGCCGGCGGCGGCGCCCTTGTAGCCCACGATGACCTTCAGGCCCTTGGCCTGGGACTTGCGGGTCGCCGACTTGTTGAGCTCGGTGATGTCGAAGAGACGCTGGTCCAGCTTGCCGGTGGCGATGAGCCGGGCCGCGTCCGCGGGTATCACCAGCGTGTGCCCGTCGGCCTTGCGGACCTGGACGGGTATGCCCTCACGGCCCTTGGCGCGCTCCAGGCCGACGACGCGGCCCTTGGCGTCCACGGCGACCCGGTCACCCGTGATCAGGGTGATGCGGTGGTGGGACGTGAGCTGAGCGGCGGAGCTGTCACCGCGCTGCTCGGGCTTCGCCGACGCCGGGCTGGTCATGCCGGCGGCGAGGGCGACGGCGGCCGCCGTGGCGACAGTGGCCGCGCATGCTCTTTTCACTTGTTTGCGCAAGTTTCCCCCTTGCTGAAGTACCGGGTGGTTTTTCCCCGTTCACCCGGCCGGGGGCGGTCCTGCACAGACGTACGTGTGCACCCCCCGGAATACGCAGTATGCCGGGGGGTGATCAGCGACCTCAATAGAAAACAACCGCACAGAACCGGACTGTTACGAACCCGCGTTTTCCTTCACGGAGATCTTCCCCTTGCGGATGGTCGCCAGCCGCGGGGCCTTCTTCGCAATGGCCGAGTCGTGGGTGACCATGATGAAGGTCAGCCCCAACTCCTTCCACATGCGCTCCAGTACGTCCATGATCTCGTCGCGCATGGACTCGTCGAGGTTGCCGGTCGGCTCGTCGGCGAGCAGCACCTTGGGCTGTTTGACCAGCGCACGGGCGATGGCGACGCGCTGCTGCTGGCCGCCGGACATCTCGGAGGGCAGATGGGCCAGCCGCTCGCCGAGGCCCACGGACTTCAGCGCCTCGGCCGCCCGATCCCGCCGTTCCTTGACCTTCACGCCCAGCGGGACGAGGGCGGTCTCGACGTTCTCCTGCGCGGTGAGAGTGGGGATGAGATTGAAACTCTGGAAGACGAATCCGATGTTCTCGCTGCGGACACGGGTCAGTTTGGCCTCGGACAGTTTGGCCAGATCGGTGCCATCCAGAACGACCTCTCCCGACGTCGGCCGGTCCAGCCCGCCGAGCATCTGAAGCAGCGTGGACTTGCCACCGCCGGTGGGGCCCTGAATGACGAGCCGGTCCCCGTCGGCGATCGTGAGATCGACTCCGTCGAGGGCGTGGACGGTTTCCTTGCCGCGGGTGTAGCGCTTGGTGACGTTTCTGAGTTCGTACATGGCCCAACTCCTGGGAGGTGAAAAGGGGGTTCGTCCGGTCGGGCCGGGGCTACTCGACGCGCCTGAGCGCATCCGCCGGGCGCAGTCGCGAGGCCCGCCAGCCGCCGAACGCGCCCGCGATCAGGCCGCCGGTCACCGCGAGGCCCACCGCGAGGGCGATCGTCGTGGCGCTGACCGGTGCGGTGAGGGCGACTTCGAGCGCGTTGGACGAGGCCTCCTGCTGCGCACCGGGGCCGCCGGGACCGCCCATGGCGCCGCCGGGACCCCCGCCGAACCCTCCGCCCCCGCCCGTCGAGCCGAGCTGCGCCTCCAGCGTCGGGCTGATCGCCGTGACGACGTACGCACCCGCGAGCCCCAGCGCGATGCCGAGCGCTCCGCCGACCAGGCCGTTCACCACGGCCTCGCCGACGACCTGCCGGGTCACCCGCCCCGACTTCCAGCCCAGCGCCTTGAGCGTGCCGAACTCCCGCACCCGGCGCGACACCGCCGAGGACGTCAGCAGCCCGGCGACCAGGAACGCCGCCACCAGCACCGCGATCGACAGCCACTTGCCGACGCTGGTCGCCAGGTCGGAGGCGGTCGACAGCGAGCCCGACACCGTGTCCGCGAGATCCGCGGAGGTCGTCACCGTCGTACCGGAGATGTTCTTCTGGATCTCCGCCTTGACGGCGTCGATCTGCTGGGAGTCGGCCGCCTTGACGTAGATCGTGGTGACCTTGTTCTTCGAGTCGCTGAGGGTCTGCGCCTGCTTCAGCGGGATGTACAGGTTGGCGGCCGCGTCCCCGCTGTCCGGGGTGGCGATGCCGATCACCTTGAACTTGGTGCCCTTGACCGTGACGGTGGAGCCGGTCTTCAGCTTCTTTTCCTTGGCGTAGGAGGCGTCGGCGACGACGACCTTCGCGTTGGTCTCCGACGCCTTGAACGTACGACCGCTGGTGACCTTGGAGGAGGTCAGCGGCCCGAGCGCCGGCTCGGTGACGTCGGTGCCGTAGACGGAGTAGTTGTTGACGTCGAACTCGGCGCCGCCGCCCTCGACCCGCCCCTCGGGCGACGGCATCGCACCGCCGGGCCCGCCGCCCTGCTGGTTGCCGCCGCCCTGCTCGAACTCGCCCGCCCGGAACTGCCCGCTGACCTTGATGACCTGAAGGCTCAGTCCGCCGACCGCGTCCGAGACGCCGTCCTGGGCGCCGACCTTGTCCACCGTGGAGCTCGCCAGCGTCTGGAAGCCCTGGACCATGACCCGGTCGCTGCTCTGCTCCTCGTCGGAGTCGTTGTCCCGCGCGTCGAACTCGAAGCGCGGGCGCTCCGCCTGACTGCCCTCGGCGGGGGCGGCCTTGGTGACGGTCATGTCGGTGCCGAGCCCGTACAGCGACTGCAGGACCTTGTCCTGTGCCTTGCCCATGCCCGAGGACACGGAGTTGACCACGATGACCAGGGCGATGCCCAGCGCGAGGCCGGAGGCGACGACGAGGGCCGCCTTTCTGCGGCGGCGCAGTTCGCGCCTCAGGTAGGTGAAGAACATGCGCCGCAAGCTAGGTACGGCGCGTGATGAAGGGATAAGGCGCATATAAGAGATGGATGAGAAGGCTGTCCGCGGGCCCAGAAGAAACCCGGACAGCGCTGTCAATGCCCGGAAGAACAGCGCGGAAGAACAGCACGGAAGCACAGCGTCCGTACAGATTCCGTGCTTCTGTGGGCCCATGACGGCTCACACGGTGGAATACATCCGGTACCGCATCCCTGAGCAGCAGTCGGCGGAGTTCCTCTCCGCCTACACCCGCGCGGCGGCCCAGCTTGCCGCCGCACCCCAATGCGTCGACTACGAACTGACCCGCTGCGAGGAGGACTTCGAGCACTTCGTCCTGCGCATTGTCTGGACCTCGACCGAGGACCACATCGAGGGCTTCCGCAAGTCGGAGCTGTTCCCCGGTTTCCTGGCCGAGATCCGCCCGTACATCGGCAACATCGAGGAGATGCGGCACTACACGCCGACCTCCGTGCACGGCACGGGCTCCGCGGTCCCCACGCTGTACGACTGGGCGGGCGGCGGGGCGGCCCTGTCCCGGCTCACTTCCGTCTTCTACGACATGGTCCGCAAGGACGATCTGCTGGCCCCGCTGTTCGAGGGCCTGGACCCGGCCCATGCCGAGCATGTTGCCACCTGGTTCGGCGAGGTCTTCGGCGGTCCGCCCGCCTACTCCGAGACCCAGGGCGGCCACAGCCATATGGTCGCCAAGCACATGGGCCAGGGCATCACCGAGGCCCAGCGCCGCCGTTGGGTGAATGTCATCCAGGACGCGGCGGACGAGGCGGGCCTGCCCACGGACGCCGAGTTCCGCTCGGCGTTCCTCGCCTATGTGGAGTGGGGCACGCGCCTGGCGGTGTACTTCTCGGGCCCCGACGCCCAGCCGCCGGCGGAGCAGCCGGTGCCGAAGTGGAACTGGGGCGCGGCACCGCCGTATCAGGGCTGAGGGACCAGCCCCCGGATACGACGAAGGCGGCCGCCCCCTCGGGGGCAGCCGCCTTCTCTGCTGTCGACCGGGCGTCAGACCGCCGAGCCGGCCTTCCAGTCGGCCCAGCTCATGTTCCAGCCGTTGAGGCCGTTGTCCGGGGAGACCGTCTTGTCGCCGGTGTTCTGGACGACCACGACGTCACCGACGATCGAGTTGGTGTAGAACCAGTAGCCCGCCGTGCCCTTGTCGTTGGCACCCTTGGTGTCGTTCAGACCGACGCAGCCGTGGCTGGTGTTGACGCTGCCGAAGACCGAGTCGGCGCCCCAGTAGTTGCCGTGGATGAAGGTGCCGGAGTTGGTCAGGCGGATGGCGTGGGGCACGTCCTTGATGTCGTACTCGCCCTTGCCGTCGTCGTCGGTGAAGCCCACGGTCGCGCCGTTCATGCGCGTTTCCTTGAACATCTCCGACATCACCATGATGCCCTCGTAGGTCTTGTTCTCCGGCGAACCGGCCGAGATCGGGATGGTCTTGACGACCTTGCCGTCCTGGGTGACCTTCATCTGCTTGGTGTTGGCGTCGACGTAGGAGACCTGGTTGCGGCCGATGGTGAAGGTGACCGTCTTCTGCTGGACGCCGTAGACGCCCTCGGCGCCCTCGACACCGTCGAGCGCGAGCTTCAGCGTGACGGTGGAGCCTTCCTGCCAGTACTCGTCGGGGCGGCAGTCCATGCGGGTGTCGTTGAACCAGTGGCAGGCGACTTCCTGCCCGGCGCTGGAGGTGACGGTGACGCCCTTCTGGACGTCCGCCTTGTTGCTGATCGCCTTGTCGAAGTTGAGCGAGACCGGCATGCCCACGCCGACGGTGGAGCCGTCCTCCGGCGTGAAGTAGCCGAGGAAGCTGTTGTCCGGGGAGAGCGTGCTGAACGAGGCGTTCTCGTGGGCCTCCAGGCCCTTGGCGTCCTCAGCGGTGACCGCGATCTTGTAGGTGGTGGACCGCTCCAGCTGGGCGTTCGGCTTCCAGCTCTTCTTGTCCGCGGATATCGCACCCTCGACGGCGGCACCGTCGGCGGTCGTCATGGTCACCTCGGTGAGCGTGCCCTTGCTCACGGTGACGGCGGTGGCATTGATGGAGGCGTTGTCGGCGCCGTCCTTGGGCGTGATCTTGATCTGGGCCTCGGAGGTCTTCTCGGCAGCCGCCTCGTCGACCTTGGCCTGCGAGGTGTCGTTGCTGTCGCCGCCGGAGGCGTCGTCGCCGCCGCCGGAGCAGGCCGAGAGCACCAGCACACCGCCGAGCAGTGCGGACGCGACCGTGAGGCCCTTGCGCCGCTTACTGTTCGTCATCACACGCTTCTCCATCGTCGCCGAATCCCCAAAACCCCGAGAGTCCCCGTCAAGAATCTTCAACGCTACGACCGGTTCGTCCCGTTCCACATCCCTTGAAGGTGTGGGGCACACCACGTCCGCCGGGGCGGGTGGTGTGGGTGTCGGCCAGTGCGTCCCTTGAGACGACAAAACCCCGGACGGCGGTTGCCGCCCGGGGTCACGATTTCCCCAAGCCGCGGCTATCCGGCCGTCTCCTCTTCGTCGTCATCGTCGACATCATCCTCGTCGAGATCCCACTCCGGCGAGTCGGGGTCGTACTCGATCTGTTCGCTGGACCAGGAGGCCTGCGCGAGGTCGACTCCCGGCACCTCACTGACCAGGTCGAACGGGTCCACGAGATACGCGAGGGCCTCCGCGGTGTCTTCCGTCACAGCACTCTCGGCGTGTACCCGCTCATCGGCCGGCATATCGCTGTCGTCGGAAATCCGCCGCAGCGCCGCCTTCGTCACGGCGTCCGCGTCGTCCACCTCAAGGACAAGTTCCACGCGAAGCCGTACAAATCGTGATGTCTCTGCAGTGCTCATGCTCGGAGCGTACGGCCCGAGGCGGGCTTGAGGCTCCCGCGACTTTCCCGCGACCCGGGCCTTTCATTAGCATCGCCCCACACGGCCAATTCGCCAGCGCCACAAGGGGATCGATATTCCGTGTCATCCGCTCGCCGTACGTTGCTGACCGCCACCGCCGCGGGGACCCTGCTGGGCGCCCTGTGGTTCGTCCCCTCTGCCAACGCGACGGCCGATCAGACCCCTTCGGCGACCCCGACGACGCAGGTCACACAGCAGGCGCGGGCCGCCTCCCCGCAGTCGTCCGACGTCGAACTCGCGGACACCGGAAGCTTCGACACCACGCCGTACGTCGTCGGCGGAACCACCTGCCTCGCCCTGGGCGCGGGGTTCGTCGTCTACTCGGTACGGCGTGAACGTCACGGTTTCTGACCTGGCTTGACGGAACTTTGACCAAACCCTCATAGTCCGCTCATGAAGAGATCATCGGGGGCGCGCATAGGCGCCGCGATCGGCGTGAGCGTGTTGTCGCTCGCCCTCATCACTGGTTGTTCGAGCGAGGAGTCCGACGACTCCAAGGGGACCGACTCCGCCGCATCCTCCTCGCCGACTCAGGCGGCGAAGGCGCTCAGCGCGGCCGCGTTGGAGAAGCTGCTGCTCGCGCAGGGCGATGTAGAGGGTTACAAGGTGGACTCGGGGGACGACACCCTGCCGAAGTCCAAGTCCGAGGTGAAGACGGACAAGGCGGAGTGCGACCCGCTGGCCTGGGCCACGGCCGCGCTCGCCCCGGGTGAGACGGACGCCAACGCGTCCAACACCGTCGCCGAGGACAAGGCGTCGGACGCCACCGCGAACCCCGAGGACCTCGCGGACGCATTCAACGTCAACATGACCTTCGTGGGCCTGTCCTCCTACGAGGGTGACGGCGCCGAGAAGGCCATGAAGGCCGTGTCCGACGGCGTCGCGGCCTGCTCCGGCGGGTACGCCCTCGCCGCGGGCGGCGAGAACACGAAGGTCACCAAGGTCGCCGAGGCCGAGGGCTCCGGCCTGGGTGACGAGTCCGTGGCGTTCGCCGAGGACGTCGACATGGAGGGCGAGACGGCCACCTTCCACACGGAGGTCGTGCGCAAGGGCAACACCATCGCCACGTTCTACACGGTGAACTTCGCCGCGCTCGGCACGGGCGAGGCCGCGGAGATCCCGGCGGCGGTCGTCGAGGCGCAGGTCGCGAAGCTCAAGTAGTCGTCAGGAGCCCCGCCGTCACGTCCGGACGGCGGGGCTCCGTGCTGTCCGCTGCTGTTACTGCAGCGGTCCGGTGACGGTCTCCACGGCCGCGACCAGCCGCCCGTCCCGCACGAACGCGTCCGCCGCCGCAAGGTCGGGCGCCAGGAACCGGTCCGGCCCGGGACCCTGCACACCCGCCGCCCGTACGGCCCCGATGACGGCCTGCGACGCCGGCGCCGGCGTCAGCCCCTCCCGCAGCTCGACGCCCCGCGTGGCCGCGTACAGCTCCACGGCGATGACCCGGGTCAGGTTGTCCACGGCCGTGCGCAGCTTCCGCGCCGCCGACCAGCCCATGGACACATGGTCCTCCTGCATCGCGGAGGACGGGATCGAGTCCGCCGAGGCCGGCACCGCGAGCCGCTTCAGCTCGCTCACCAGCGCCGCCTGCGTGTACTGCGCGATCATCAGCCCGGAGTCGACACCGGCGTCGTCGGCCAGGAACGGCGGCAGCCCGTGGCTGCGGTTCTTGTCCAGCAGCCGGTCGGTGCGCCGCTCCGCGATGGAGGCGAGGTCGGCCACGGCGATGGCGAGGAAGTCCAGCACGTACGCGACCGGCGCACCGTGGAAGTTGCCGTTGGACTCCACGCGCCCGTCGGGCAGGACGACGGGGTTGTCGACGGCGGAGGCCAGCTCGCGCTCGGCGACCAGGCGGGCGTGCGCCATGGTGTCGCGTCCGGCGCCCGCGACCTGCGGGGCGCAGCGCACGGAGTAGGCGTCCTGGACGCGCGGGGCGTCGTCCTGGTGGTGCCCGGTCAGCTCCGAACCCTTCAGCACCGCCAGCATGTTGGCGGCGGAGGCGCCCTGGCCCGGGTGCGGCCGGATGGCGTGCAGCTCGGGTGCGAGCACCTTGTCCGTGCCGAGGAGCGCTTCGAGCGACAGGGCGGCCGTGATGTCGGCGGACTTGTAGAGGGTGTCGAGGTCGGCGAGGGCCATGACCAGCATGCCGAGCATGCCGTCGGTGCCGTTGAGGAGGGCCAGGCCCTCCTTCTCGCGCAGCTCGACGGGGGTGATCCCGTGCTCGGCGAGCAGTTCACCGGCGGGCCGTACGACACCGTCCGGGCCCTCGGCGTCCCCCTCGCCCATGAGCGCGAGCGCGCAGTGGGACAGCGGGGCGAGGTCGCCGGAGCAGCCGAGGGAGCCGTACTCGTGGACGACGGGGGTGATGCCGGCGTTCAGGACGTCGGCCATGGTCTGCGCGACCTCGGGGCGGACGCCGGTGTGCCCGGAGCAGACGGTCTTGAGCCGCAGGAACATGAGCGCGCGCACGACCTCGCGCTCGACGCGCGGGCCCATTCCAGCGGCGTGCGAGCGGACGATGTTCCGCTGGAGCTGGGCGCGCAGCTCCTGGCTGATGTGCCGGGTCGCCAGGGCGCCGAAGCCGGTGGAGACGCCGTAGACGGGTTCGGGCTTGGCCGCCAGCGCGTCCACGATCTCCCGGGCCGCGGCGAGGGCCGCGACCGCCTCCCCGGAGAGTTCGACCCGGGCGCCGTCGCGCGCCACGGCGAGAACGTCGGACGCGGTCACCCCGGACGTCCCCACCACCACAGTGTGCATATCCATATTCAGGAGCGTACGCAGTGAATTCGAAGATGTCACTAGCGGAGGGCACCTGAGACCCTTACCGCTGCGTCACACCCGCTCAGCGCCGCCCCCGGAAGCGCCGCCGCTCCGCACCCGCCTCCTTCGACGGCTCGTCGGCCAGCTGTACGACGGGGTCGTGCGGGCCTTCCCGGCCGGCGACCACCGGCTTGGTGGCCCGTACGGCCTTGGCCCGGTACTGGGCGGCGTCGGCGAGCCGGAACAGCCGGCGGGCCGAGCGTACGGACCCGATGGGGTCCTCGGTGGACGCGACCCCGCAGGCGACGCCCTCGCCCAGCTCCAACTCCGCGGCCCGGCGGCAGAGTTCGTCGGCCGCGCCGACGACCTCGTCGGCAGACGGGCCGACGGCGAGCAGACAGAACTCGTCACCGCCGAGCCGGGCGGCGAGGGCGCCGGGCAGCATGGCACCGCAGAGGGACAGGACCGAGCCGAAGCGTTCGAGGAGGCGGTCGCCGACGGCGTGCCCCCGGGTGTCGTTGACCCGCTTGAGCCCGTTGAGGTCGCAGACGACGAGGCTGACCACGACACCCTCCTTGCGGTGCCGCTCGATGGCCTCGTCCAGGCGTACGTCGACGGCGCGGCGGTTGGCGAGACCGGTCAGGGCGTCGGTGAACGCCAGCCGCCGGGCCTCCTCCAGCCGCTCCGCCTGCGCGATCCCGGCGGCGACCACAGCGGCCAGTACGGTGGCGAAGTCGGCGTCGGCCCGCTCGAAGACGGGGTCGCCGACGGCACGGGCGACATACAACTCGCCCCACGCCCTGCCGTGCAGCACGATCGGCGCGACGACGCAGCAGCCGCGGCCGCGACGGCGCAGGGCGGCGACGCGCTGATGGCAGTAGCCGGGGCGGAGGCCGGCCGCGGGGCCCTCCGCGGTCTCCACCCAGGCGTTGGGCTCGCCGCCGCCGGCCCAGCGCTCGTGCAGGAACTCGGTGATCTCGGGGAACTGGTGGACGGGATAGGCCTCGTCGTCCGGGAACTCCGCCTCGCCGTCGGCGCGCTCGCCCACGTTGACGAGCACCCGCAGCCGTCCCAGCTCCCGCTCCCACACCGACAGCGCGGCGAAACTCCCGCCGAGCGCACGGCATGCGCCGGCCGCCGCCGCCCGCCAGGCCTCCCGCGAACCATGCGCCGCGGCCATGCCCTGCGCCAGCGCCACCACGGCCGCGAGACGCCTGTCCTCACCCATCACTCCAGGCTAGGGAGGTTTGGGGCGAATAGGGACATTGATGCGGCGAACAGGTGTTGCCCGAGGTCAGGGGGTGGACTTGGGCCGATGACAGGAGTGCGGGTGCGTGGGGGCTGGTCGCGCAGTTCCCCGCGCCCCTATCGGGGCACCGCACCTGCACAGCTGCGGGCAGTCACCCCGCTACTCCCCCGGCCACGCAGGCTTCCGCTTCTCGTTGAATGCCGCCACGCCCTCCGCCCGGTCCCCGGAGAACGCCACCGCACGCCACGCCGCGTCCTCGACCTCCAGCCCGGCCCGCAGGTCCATCCCGAACCCCAGCCGCAGCGCCCGCTTGGCCGCCCGCAGCCCGACGGGCGAGTTCGCGGCGATCCGGGACGCCAGCGCCAACGCCTCCTCGCGGTCCCGCCCCTCCTCCACCAGCTGGTCCACGAGCCCCAACTCCCGCGCCTCGACCGCCTCGACCCGCCGCGCCGTGAAGATCAGCTCCGCCGCCCGGGCCGCCCCGACCCGCCGCGGCAGCAACTGCGTACCGCCACCCCCGGGAATCACCCCCACCGACACCTCCGGCAGCCCCACCACAGCCGTCGGGTCGGCCACGATCACATCGCAGGACAGCGCCAGCTCGAACCCACCGCCCAGCGCAAACCCGTGCACCGCCGCGACCGTCGGCACCGGCAGCTCCAGCACCCCGGTGTACGCCCCCCGCGCCACCGGCCGCTGCCGCACCAGATCCGCGTCGGTGAAGGAGTTCCGCTCCTTGAGGTCCGCCCCGACGCAGAACGCCCGTTCGTGCGTCGAGGTCAGCACCACCACCCGTACGCCGTTGTCCGAGCCCAGCGCCGCACAGGCCGCGCCGACGGACCGGGCCATCTCCGTGGAGACGGCGTTCATGGCCTTGGGCCGGTCCAGAGCGAGCTCGGCGACGTGCCCGCCGTCCCCGTGCCGCCGGACCAGCACGAACTCCCCGTACCGCTGCTCGCTCATGACACCGCTCACGACACCCTCCCGGTTAACGCGGGTTAACAACACTCGCCCAGATCATCGCAGCCCGGCCGCGCGGGGGGAAGCGGGAGCCGAGGGTTCCCGCCCGCGCCCCCGACACCCCGTTCGAGTGACATCCCGCCCAACTCCCCTCCCACCGCCCACGGCAGCGCATAACGTGCGCGAGCGCATCGGGGAGGGATCGTGATGACGACCACGGACACGAGAACGACGCCGGAGACGGAGCCCCAGGACACGGCGGCACCCCGTCTCTTCGGCTCCCGCGGACGGCACCGCCGCCCCCGCCCCCGCAAGGTCCTGCTCGCCGCCGGCGGCCTCGCCCTGGCCGCCGGCGCCCTGAGCCTCGTACGACTGGGGCCCGAGTCGGGCCTCGGCGGGCTCGGGGCGCCGGACGCGGAACCCTGGCGGGCTCCCGGGACGGGTTCGGGCCCCGGCACGGACCGGTCGTCGAACGCCGCCGCCACCGTCGCCGCGGTCCCGCAGGTCAGCCCGTCCGCGACCTCCGTCATGGGCGGGCTGGGCGCCACGCCGACCCCGGCCGCGAGCCTCCTGGTCGTGCCGGACACCAGCGCGGCCCCGCCACCGTCCGCGGCCGTCGCCCCGCCCGACACCACGACCATCCCCGAGGCACCGGTCACCACGCCCCGGCCCTCCGCCACGACAAGTGCGGCACCCCGGCCGGCCACTCCCGCACCGGCCCCGAGCCAGACCTCGGACTCCCCGCAGCCCACTCAGCCGGGGCAGTCCGACCCGCCCGGTGTGTGCGTGCCGATCATCGGGCTGTGCGTGGACGCGCTGACGGCCCGCAAGGAGGACTGACCGGCCGCGCTACGACGGCTCCCCGTCGCGCCGCGTCAGCAGCCACGGTTCGACCACACCGAGGCCTCGCACCGGGCGCTGCCACATCGGCTGGAGCGCGAAGCGGTACGTCGGCGGCTCCTCCCCCTCCTTCTCCGCGGCCGCGGCGGCCTCGGCCGCGTCCGCCTCGGAGGCCGGTGCCTCGCCGGTGCGGATGAGCTCCTCGGCGAAGGCGCTGTCGACCAGGACGGCGTCGCGTGGAGCTATCGACGTCAGCCGGGAGGCCAGGTTCACGGTCGTGCCGAAGACATCGCCCATACGGGTGGTCACCGTGCCGAACGCGATGCCCACGCGCAGCTCGGGCATCGTCTCGTCGTTCGCCATGGTCTCGATGAGGCGGAGGGCGATCTCCGCGGCGACCCCGGCGTCGTCGGCGGAGTACAGCACCTCGTCACCGAGCGTCTTGATGAGCCGTCCGCCGCGTGCGGCCACCAGGTCGGCGGCGGTGGTCTCGAAGGCCTCGACGAGCTCGCCGAGCTCCTCCTCCTCCATCCGGCGGGTGAGCCGCGTGAACCCGACGAGGTCGGCGAAGCCGACGGCCAGCCGCCGGTCCACCATCTCCTCGTCGTCGGCGGCCTGCACGACCCTGCCGGTCGCGGCGGCGAGCTGGCGCCGCCAGACGTAGACGAGGAACTCCTCCAGCTCGGGCAGGAGCAGCTCGACCAGGGGGTAGGTGACCTCGGTGCGGGTCATACCGGGTTCCGGCGGCTCGGTCAGCCCCTCCAGGAAGGAATCGATCTGCCATTCGGCCAGCCGGGCGGTCGTCTGCCCGGTGGACCGCGCGACCTGCACCGCCATGGCCTCGCTCAGCAGCCCCGCCTCGACGAGACCGGCGAGCCGCCGCAGCGCCAGGACGTCGGCCTCGGTCAGCGCCTTGGCCTGCCCGATGTCGGCGAAACCCATCGCCCGCCAGAAGCGGGACGCCAGCTCCATGGAGACACCGGCGCTGCGGGCCGCCTGAAAAGGGGTGTAGCGCCGCTCCGCGCCGAGGATCAGCTGTTCCAGGCGCAGGGCGAGCGGGTCCTCGCCGGGGTCGGCGGCGTGGGGGTCCATGCCGGAGCCCGTGTCGTCGACGGTCACGCCTGCTGCCCTTCCGATCTGCCGCGGTCAGGTATCGACCGGCCTCAACTCTACGGCAGGTGTGCGCCAGCTCACTCCGTTAGGTGGAGCCGGGGGTTTCGTGATCGCCGGTTGCTTTGGTACCCGGGTACGCACACCGTCAGCACTGGTCCGTGCACACCTGCGGGTGCGTGGGGGCTGGTCGCGCCCACGCGGCGGTAGCCGCGGATTCAGCACAGTCCCGCGCCCCTGAAGGGGCGCTGCCCTCACGCCGGCCGCAAGTGCACGATGTCCCCCGCCCCCACCGGCTCCTGCACGCCCTCCTCCGTGGCGATCACCAGCCGCCCGTCCCCGTCGACGGCGACCGCCTCGCCGACGATCGACCGGTCCCCCGGGAGCTCCGCCCGCACGGTCCGCCCGAGCGTCGCGCAGCCGGCCGCGTACGTCTCCTGGAGCCCGCTCGCGGCAGGGTCGCCCCCGGCCCGCTCCCACCGCCCGTACCACTCCTCCAGCGCCCGCAGCACGGCCCGGAGCAGGGGGTCACGGTCCGTGTTCACCGCGCCGGCCAGCGCCAGCGACCCCGCCGCGGGCACGGGCAGCTCGTCCTGGCGGAGGGTGACGTTGATGCCGACCCCGACGACCACCGCGTCGTTCCCGGCCCGCTCCGCGAGGATGCCGCCGGCCTTGCGCTCCTCGCCGCCGACGGTGACCAGCAGGTCGTTGGGCCACTTGAGTGCCGTATCGACGCCCGCGGCCCGGGACAGCCCCGTCGCCACCGCGACCCCGGTGAGCAGCGGGAGCCAGCCCCAGCGGGACACCGGTACGCCCTTCGGCTTCAGCAGGACGGAGAAGAACAGGCCCGAGCGGGCCGGCGCGGTCCACTGCCGGTCCAGGCGGCCCCGCCCGGACGTCTGCTCCTCCGCGACGAGGACCGCGCCCTCCTCGGCCGTGCCCTTGACGGCCAGGGCCACCAGGTCGGAATTGGTGGAGCCGGTGCGCTGCACCACCTCCACGTCGCAATACAGTCCGTCCTCCCGGACCAGCGCCCGGCGCAGCGCCGGAGCGTTGAGAGGCGGACGTTCCAGGTCGGACCAGCGGCTGTCGTCTGATGCATCTCGCGGCGTCATGCAAGCCACCCTAGGTGTGTGAAACGCCGCACTGCTGATTCGTAGGCCCCCCACTACTCTACGGATGAGTAACCGTCCCCCCTTTTGAGCAGGCAGGGAGCCGCGAGACCGATGTCCGAGCCGGAAGAGACCGACATCCACACCACCGCGGGCAAGCTCGCGGATCTCCAGCGCCGCATCCAGGAGGCGACGCACGCCGGCTCCGAGCGCGCCGTGGAGAAGCAGCACGCCAAGGGCAAGTTGACGGCCCGTGAGCGCATCGACCTGCTCCTCGACGAGGGCTCCTTCGTGGAGTTGGACGAGTTCGCGCGGCACCGCTCCACCAACTTCGGCCTCGACAAGAACCGGCCCTACGGCGACGGCGTCGTCACCGGGTACGGAACCGTCGACGGCCGCCCGGTCGCCGTGTTCTCGCAGGACTTCACCGTCTTCGGCGGCGCGCTGGGCGAGGTCTACGGCCAGAAGATCGTCAAGGTCATGGACTTCGCGCTGAAGACCGGCTGCCCGGTCATCGGCATCAACGACTCCGGCGGCGCCAGGATCCAGGAGGGTGTCGCCTCCCTCGGCGCCTACGGCGAGATCTTCCGCCGCAACACCCACGCGAGCGGTGTCATCCCGCAGATCAGCCTGGTCGTGGGCCCCTGTGCGGGCGGTGCCGTGTACTCCCCGGCCATCACCGACTTCACCGTCATGGTCGACCAGACCTCGCACATGTTCATCACCGGCCCGGACGTCATCAAGACCGTCACCGGCGAGGACGTCGGCTTCGAGGAGCTGGGCGGGGCCCGGACCCACAACTCGGCCTCCGGTGTGGCCCACCACATGGCCGGGGACGAGAAGGACGCCATCGAGTACGTCAAGCAGCTGCTGTCGTACCTGCCGTCCAACAACCTCTCCGAGGCCCCGGCCTTCCCGGAGGAGGCGGACCTCGATCTCACCGACGAGGACCGCGAGCTGGACCGCATCGTGCCGGACAGCGCGAACCAGCCGTACGACATGCACACGGTGATCGAGCACGTCCTGGACGACGCCGAGTTCTTCGAGACGCAGCCGCTGTTCGCGCCGAACATCCTCACCGGGTTCGGGCGGGTCGAGGGCCGGCCGGTCGGCGTCGTCGCCAACCAGCCGATGCAGTTCGCGGGCTGCCTCGACATCGACGCGAGCGAGAAGGCCGCGCGGTTCGTCCGCACGTGTGACGCCTTCAACGTGCCGGTGCTGACCTTCGTGGACGTGCCCGGCTTCCTGCCCGGCGTCGACCAGGAGCACACCGGCATCATCCGCCGCGGCGCCAAGCTGATCTACGCCTACGCCGAGGCGACGGTCCCGCTGATCACCGTCATCACCCGCAAGGCCTTCGGCGGCGCCTACGACGTCATGGGCTCCAAGCACCTGGGCGCCGACCTGAACCTGGCCTGGCCGACCGCCCAGATCGCCGTGATGGGCGCCCAGGGCGCGGTCAACATCCTGCACCGGCGCACGATCGCCGAGGCCGAGGACGTAGAGGCCACCAGGGCGCGGCTGATCCAGGAGTACGAGGACACCCTCCTCAACCCCTACATCGCGGCCGAGCGCGGCTACATCGACTCGGTGATCATGCCGTCGGAGACCCGTCGGCACATCGTGCGCGGGCTGCGCCAGCTGCGTACCAAGCGGGAATCCCTGCCTCCGAAGAAGCACGGCAACATCCCCCTGTAAGGAGCCGTTGTGACGATCAAGGTCTTGCGGGGCAACCCGACACCGGAGGAGCTGGCCGCCGCTCTGGCGGTGGTCCGAGCCCGCGCCGCGGCGGCTGCGGCCGAGCCGTCCGGCGCGCCCGCTCCGAGGGACGCGTGGTCCGACCCGGGACGGATCGCAGCACACCGGCTGCCGCAGCCGGGCCCGACGACATGGGCGCGCACGTACTGGCCGGGGTGAGTTCACCCACCTAAGTGGAACCCCGGGCGCCAAGTTGAGTACCCATACTCAGGCGCCCGGCGGAGCCACCCCGCACGCTGGTGACATGCTGTGGTCCGACCCCGAGAACGAGCCCCCGAAGGAAATGCGCGACATGCAGGGCATGCTGCGGCGGTTGGGCATTCTCGTCGCGCTGGCCATGGTGCTGGCGATGCTGGTGACCGGCCTGAGGTGAGGCACGGCGTGGCCGCCGATACTCTGACCGCATGACTGATCAGCCGCGCCGCCGACTCGTCCTCGCCTCCCAGTCCCCCGCCCGGCTCGGACTGCTGCGGCAGGCCGGACTGGACCCCGAGGTCATCGTGAGCGGCGTCGACGAGGACGCCGTCAGCGCGCCCACGCCCGCCGAGCTGGCGCTCGCCCTGGCCGAGGCCAAGGCTTCCGTCGTGGCCGCCAAGCCCGAGGTCAAGGGCGCCCTGGTGATCGGCTGCGACTCGGTCCTCGACCTGGACGGGCAGCCGCTGGGCAAGCCCGCCGACGCCGAGGAGGCCACCGCCCGCTGGAAGTCCATGCGCGGCCGGGCGGGCACGCTCCAGACCGGCCACTGCGTCTGGGACACGGTCAGCGGACGGCACGCCTCCGGCATCGCCTCCACCGTCGTCCGCTTCGGCGAGCCCAGCGACGAGGAGATCGCTGCGTACGTCGCCTCCGGCGAACCCCTCTATGTCGCCGGTGCGTTCACCCTCGACGGCCGCTCGGCCCCGTTCATCGACGGCATCGACGGCGACCACGGCAACGTGATCGGCATCAGCCTGCCGCTGCTGCGCCGACTGCTGGCCGAACTGGGCGTCGGTATCACGGAGTTGTGGGCGCCGGCCCAGTGACCGGGCCCTCGGGCACGTCCGGGACCGTGTCGGCGGGTTCCGCGGGGCTGTCGTAGGTCATCAGCAGCAGTACGAGCAGCCCCAGCACCACCACCATGAACAGGAACTCCGGCCAGCCCAGCAGCCCCCAGGCGAACGCGCCGAGCAGGCCGTGCACCACGGCCGCGCTGATCAGCAGGACCCGGCCGAAGCCGGCCGGGGGGCGGTCCCGCAGGGCGACCAGCAGGGCCACCAGGCCGCACAGGGCGAAGTAGAGGCCGAAGACGACCCCGCCGATCTTCGAGGACATCGACATCATGTCCGGGTCCAGGCCCGCCAGCGACATGTCCTGGCGGTCGACGACCACGCCGAGGAACCAGTTGACCGCCGCAATGCCGAGCGCCTCGGCGAAGAGCACGATCGCCACCACCCATGCCACCGGTCTGCGCACCACCGGTCCCCACCCACTTCCGAGCGTTCGAGCGCCGTCCGAGCAGGACTGCGGTTACTCCAAGTACGTTCGAGACATCGCGAACGCTACTAACGGGTAAACCTCGGGACAAGGGTTCTGGGAGGGGCAAAGAATCGTTGGGCCATTCGTAGGGACTCCACAAAGAAACCGAGTGGGCCGCAGCACGCTCTCACAGAGACCTTGGCCACACCAGGGGACTAGGGTTTCTCGAAGGAGTCCTGCGTACCGCGGTGTGACAAGGGATTTCGCGGGTCGAGCGAGCCTCGAATCACGCTCCGTGTGGGCAAGCTCACCATTGGGGACGGGTCGAAGTGCCGTGTCGGCAGTCCCTAAACTCGGCTTGTTTCAAGGAGGGAGCCTCAATCGTGCGCAAGGTGCTCATCGCCAACCGTGGCGAAATCGCTGTCCGCGTGGCCCGGGCCTGCCGGGACGCCGGTATCGCGAGCGTGGCCGTATACGCCGACCCGGATCGGGACGCTCTGCATGTCCGCGCCGCGGATGAGGCGTTCGCCCTGGGCGGTGACACTCCGGCCACCAGCTACCTGGACATCGACAAAGTCCTCAAGGCAGCACGCGAGTCGGGGGCCGACGCGATCCATCCCGGCTACGGATTCCTCTCCGAGAACGCCGACTTCGCGCAGGCGGTCCTGGATGCGGACCTGATCTGGATCGGCCCGCCGCCGCAGGCCATCCGTGACCTCGGCGACAAGGTCGCCGCCCGGCACATCGCCCAGCGCGCCGGCGCGCCGCTGGTCGCCGGTACGCCGGACCCGGTCTCCGGTGCGGAGGAGGTCGTCGCCTTCGCCGAGCAGCACGGCCTGCCGATCGCGATCAAGGCCGCCTTCGGTGGCGGCGGTCGCGGCCTGAAGGTCGCCCGCACGCTCGAAGAGGTGCCGGAGCTGTACGAGTCGGCCGTCCGTGAGGCCGTCGCCGCGTTCGGCCGCGGCGAGTGCTTCGTCGAGCGCTATCTCGACAAGCCGCGGCACGTGGAGACGCAGTGCCTGGCCGACCAGCACGGCAATGTCGTCGTGGTGTCGACCCGTGACTGCTCGCTCCAGCGCCGTCACCAGAAGCTGGTCGAGGAGGCCCCGGCGCCGTTCCTCTCCGACGAGCAGGTCGCCGAGCTGTACTCGTCCTCCAAGGCCATCCTCAAGGAGGCCGGCTACGTCGGCGCCGGCACCGTGGAGTTCCTGGTCGGCCTCGACGGCACGATCTCCTTCCTGGAGGTCAACACCCGTCTCCAGGTGGAGCACCCGGTCACCGAGGAGGTCACCGGCATCGACCTGGTGCGGGAGATGTTCCGCATCGCCGACGGCGAGGAACTCGGCTACGGCGACCCGGCGATCCGCGGCCACTCCTTCGAGTTCCGCATCAACGGCGAGGACCCGGGCCGTAACTTCCTCCCGGCGCCCGGCACGGTCACCACGTTCGCCCCGCCGTCCGGCCCGGGCGTCCGCCTCGACGCCGGCGTCGAGTCCGGCTCGGTCATCGGCCCGGCCTGGGACTCCCTGCTGGCCAAGCTGATCGTCACCGGCGCCACCCGTGAGCAGGCGCTGCAGCGGGCCGCCCGCGCCCTGGCGGAGTTCCAGGTCGAGGGCATGGCCACGGCCATCCCGTTCCACCGCGCGGTGGTCCGGGACGCGGCGTTCGCCCCGGAGCTGACCGGCAGCGAGGACCCCTTCACGGTCCACACCCGCTGGATCGAGACGGAGTTCGTCAACGAGATCCCGGCCTTCTCCGCCCCGGCCGAGGCCGAGGCCGAGGACGACAAGGACCGCGAGACGATCGTCGTCGAGGTCGGCGGCAAGCGCCTTGAGGTCTCCCTGCCGTCCTCCCTCGGCATGTCGCTGGCCCGTACCGGCCTCGCGGCGGGTGCCAAGCCGAAGCGTCGCGCGGCCAAGAAGTCCGGCCCCGTGGCCTCCGGCGACACCCTTGCCTCCCCGATGCAGGGCACGATCGTCAAGATCGCGGTCGAGGAGGGCCAGGAGGTCAAGGAGGGCGACCTGATCGTCGTCCTTGAGGCGATGAAGATGGAACAGCCCCTCAACGCGCACAAGTCCGGCACCGTCAAGGGCCTGTCCGCGGAGGTCGGCGCGTCCCTCACCTCGGGCGCGGCGATCTGCGAGATCAAGGACTGACGCAGGACACACGAGGCGCCCGGCGGACTGGAGCAGTCAGTCCGCCGGGCGCCTCGTTTTCCCGTCCCCCGTTGAACGGTGGACCGGATTGAACGGTGGTCTAGGAGGTACGGGTCCAGCCGATCCCGTTGCGGACGACGACGAGTCCGGCCAGCGCGTAGGCGACGCCCAGCATCACGAAGGACACGACGGCGAGGGGCATGATGCCGCCCGCGTATCCGACCACGTTGAGCGGCATGGCCAGGATCAGCAGCCAGGCGGCCCAGGGGGCGATGACCCGGCCGCGCAGCAGGGCGGTACCCAGCAGGATCGCGCCGAGGACGTGGGCGACGACGAAGTAGAGGGTCGGCACGGTGACGACCAGCAGCCCGTACACGCCTTCCCCGGTCTTCGCGAGGGCGTCCTGGCTCACCCCTTCCTCCAGCCCGCCCAGGACGACCGCGTCCAGTTCCGGCACCGAGGCGATGGCCAGCAGACCGGTGCCGAACAGGACCAGCCCCCACAGCCCGAGCTTCGGCGAGTACCGCATCGCCAGCAGCCCGACCACCAGCGTGCCGACCGCGACGGCGATCGACCCGAGCAGCCAGCACCACAAGGCAATTTCGGTGGGCGTCCGGTCGGCGGCGATGTCCCGGACGATCTCCTCCTCCGACGCTCCGGTGCTGTACGGCAGGATTCCGGTGCCCAGGGCCAGCAGAAGCGGCCCGAGCACGGTCGTGAGGCCCAGCAGAAGGCGCCCGGTTCCGGCCGTTGCCTCTGGTTCGGCGGCGGAAGCGGGCGCGCGTGACGGCGTCGCGGTCATGAGAGTCCCCCTTGGCGGCCTGCCCTCGTACGGGGCGCCTTGTGCCAGTGAAGCGACCGCGCCTGGCCGATGACCATCCGTCAATTCTGACGGGTCGCGACATGTCGTCTCCGGCTCATTCGCCGAGCATCCCGAGGTCCCGCGCCCGGCGCAGCAGCGCGGCCGTGTGCCCCGCCTCCAGCTTGCGGTGCAGGGAGGCTATGTAGCCGCGCACCGTCGCCGTGGACAGCCCCATCCTGCGGGCCGCCTCCGCCGCCGTGCAGCCTGCGTCCAGGTGGCGCAGAGTGCGGTGTTCCTGTTCGGTGACGCCGAACAGGCGGGCCGTGGTGCGGGGTCGGGCGAGGTCGCGGAGCAGCAGCAGGGCGGGCAGACCGGGGGCGGCCGGGGGGATCTGACGGACCTCGACGTCGTGGGTCGTGAAGTCGCCGGTGCCGAGCCGGGGATGGTCGCGTACGACGGGCAGCAGCCCGGCGGCCACGGCGTTGAGGGGGTACGGGCGGCCGGCGCCGTCGAGTGCGGCGACGCCCCGGTCCTCGCCGCCGGCCGGCCCGAGGGCCATGACGGAAACCGCGAATTGGCATAAGCCGCTGCCGCAACTGTGCGGCGATGGCGTGACTTCCGTGCCACTGATCTCCATGTGCACTCTCCCGGCGCCGCTCCCGCCTGAGAACCATGAGAAGTACCGAGATATCCGAGAAGCCGTAGATATCCGGGAAACCCTGGAAAAGGAGCCCTGAGGAGAAGGTACGGCCTGTGCGCGGTCCGGGAAGACCGTACGGCGTTCCGCGGTGGCATCCTGGAGGCAGACCGGGGCGCGGATGAGAGCAGGTGGGAGCCATGGTGGGCGCGACCTCACGCGGGACCGCGGGGAGCGGTGGTGCGACGGCATCGCAGGTTGCTCCGCGCGCCATGCGCGCCGACGCCCGCCGCAACTACGAGCGGCTCCTCGCCGAGGCCCGCACCTCGTTCGCCGAGCACGGCACGGACGCGTCCCTGGAGGACGTGGCCCGGCGCGCGGGCGTGGGGATCGGCACGCTCTACCGGCATTTTCCCAACCGGCACGCCCTGTTGAGCGCCGTGTTCGAGGACGCGGTGAGCGAACTGCTCGCCCGCGCCCGCGAACTGCGCCGGGCGCCGGAGCCCTGCGCGGCCCTGGTGACCTGGCTGCGCGAGATGGTCACCCACGCAGGCGAGTACCGGGGCCTCGCCCGCGCCCTGATGTCCGTCTCCTACGACGACACCTCGGCCCTGGCCCGATGCAGCGACCCCATCCGAGAAGCGGCCGGCGCCCTGCTGACCCGCGCCCAGGAGGCAGGCGCGGTACGCGAGGACGTGGCCATCGGCGACCTCCTCCAACTGACGCACGCGATCGCACTGGCGGCGGAGGAGACGCCGGGGGATCCGGGGGTGGCGGACAGGCTGCTCATGCTGACACTGACGGGCCTGAAACCCACCGAAGGGGCGCGGGACTGTGCTTAATCTGCGGCTACCGCCGCGTGGGCGCGACAAGCCACATCGGACCCGCACCCGCGCAACATCACAAGCCCCTACGGCGAATAGTCGACCTCAACGCCGACGCAGGTCAGCAACCCGACCCCGCCCAGCCGCCGCAGGCTCCTGCAGCACAGCCGCCCGAAGCCCGGCGGAAGCCCCTTGTCGAGGTCCCGGCAGGGCCCTCCGCCGCGCCGGGACTTCGTCACCCCCCGGGTTCCCGCTCGCCCCGGCCACGGCGATCTGCACCCCCTGATCGGCAAGGGCCTGCAGCTCGGTCTGCGCACGGTCGTCATGAGCCGGCGGCTCATCGGTCACCAACCGCGTGATCACATCCGTGGGCACGGTCTGGAACATCGTGTCCGTACCGAGCTTGGTGTGGTCGGCGAGGACGACGACCTCCGCGGCGGCCTGCACCAACGCGCGGTCGACCGACGCCGACAGCATGTTGGACGTCGACAGCCCGCGCTCGGCGGTCAGTCCGCTCCCGGACAGGAAGGCTCGGGACACCCGCAGCCCCTGGAGGGACTGTTCCGCCCCGCTGCCCACCAGGGCGTAGTTGGAACCGCGCAGAGTGCCGCCGGTCATCACGACCTCCACCCGGTTGGCATGGGCCAACGCCTGGGCCACCAGGAGGGAGTTGGTGACGACGGTCAGCCCGGGCACCCGCGCGAGCCGGCGTGCCAGCTCCTGCGTGGTGGTACCCGCCCCGACCACGATGGCCTCGCCCTCTTCGACGAAGTTCGCGGCGAGGTCGGCGATGGCCGTCTTCTCGGCGGTCGCGAGATGTGACTTCTGCGGAAAGCCGGACTCCCGCGTGAACCCGCCCGGCAATACCGCACCGCCATGCCGGCGGTCGAGGAGTCCTTCTGCCTCCAGCGCGCGCACGTCCCGCCGTACGGTCACTTCGGAGGTCTGGACGACGCGGGCGAGCTCACGGAGCGACACGGCCCCGTTCGCTCGCACCATTTCGAGGATCAATTGGCGACGTTCTGCAGCGAACACGAAACTGACAGTAACCCCAACGACCGTCTGCTTTCAGCAGTTTGCGCCGAATAACAGAAGTTGTTCGCACAGGAGGGCAGGAAGTGGTATAGAGCCTAACCACTGCGCCTATGCCGTACGCATGCTCGACAACTCCCCGTGACCAGCGGGGAGTTGTTTCCGGCCGTCGAAAGGATCAGGCCTCGCCGGTCGCCTTGCGGGTGTGGAGCTGTCGGGCCACCTCGGCGATCGACCCCGAAAGGGAGGGATACACGGTGAAGGCGTTCGCGATCTGTTCGACCGTCAGATTGTTGTCGACGGCGATCGAGATCGGATGGATCAGTTCCGAGGCGCGCGGCGCCACGACCACACCGCCGACCACGATCCCGGTGCCCGGCCGGCAGAAGATCTTGACGAAGCCGTCCCGGATGCCCTGCATCTTCGCGCGCGGGTTGCGCAGCAGCGGCAGCTTGACCGCGCGGGCCTCGATCTTGCCGCCGTCGATGTCGGCCTGGGTGTAGCCGACGGTGGCGATCTCGGGGTCGGTGAAGACGTTGGAGGAGACCGTCTTGAGGTTCAGCGGGGCCACCGCGTCGCCGAGGAAGTGGTACATGGCGATACGGCCCTGCATGGCGGCGACGGAGGCGAGGGCGAAGACGCCGGTCACGTCACCGGCGGCGTACACACCGGGAGCCGTTGTCCGGGACACCTTGTCGGTCCAGATGTGACCGGACTCGCGCAGCTTGACGCCGGCCTCCTCCAGGCCGAGCCCCGCGCTGTTCGGGATGGCGCCGACGGCCATGAGGCAGTGCGAGCCGGAGATGACACGGCCGTCGGCGAGGGTGACCTCGACCCGGTCGCCGACCCGCTTGGCGGCGGAGGCGCGGGAGCGGGCCATGACGTTCATGCCGCGGCGTCGGAAGACGTCCTCCAGGACGGCGGCGGCGTCGGGGTCCTCGCCCGGCAGCACGCGGTCGCGCGAGGAGACGAGGGTGACCTTGGACCCGAGGGCCTGGTAGGCGCCGGCGAACTCGGCACCCGTCACACCCGAGCCGACCACGATGAGCTCTTCGGGCAGCTCGGTGAGGTCGTAGACCTGGGTCCAGTTGAGGATGCGCTCGCCGTCGGGCTGGGCGTCGGGCAGCTCGCGCGGGTGACCGCCGGTGGCGATCAGGACGGCGTCGGCGACCAGGGTCTCCTCGGTGCCGTCGGCGGCGGTGACGACGACCTTGCGGGAACCGTCGAGGGCCTGCATGCCGTCCAGCCGACCGCGGCCGCGCAGGACCCGGGCGCCCGCGCGGGTGACGGCGGCGGTGATGTCGTGCGACTGCGCGAGCGCGAGCCGCTTCACACGCCGGTTGACCTTGCCGAGGTCCACGCCCACGACCCGGGCGGCCTGCTCCAGGGGAGGGGTGTCGTCGGCGACGATGATGCCGAGCTCTTCGTACGACGAGTCGAAGGTGGTCATCACCTCGGCCGTAGCAATGAGAGTCTTCGACGGCACGCAGTCGGTGAGCACCGACGCCCCGCCCAGACCGTCGCAGTCGACGACGGTCACCTCCGCGCCGAGCTGGGCGGCCACCAGGGCCGCCTCGTATCCGCCGGGTCCGCCACCGATGATCACGATCCGAGTCACGTACTCCATTGTCCCGCACGCACCACGGTGGTACGGCCACGGGGCCCGCCCGAGATCCCACTGTTACGGGAGGGACCGCCGATTCGGCTGCCGTACGCTCTCCCCATGTCGCTCTACGCCGCGTACGCCGGCAACCTCGACGCGCGGCTGATGACCCGCCGCGCCCCGCACTCGCCGCTGCGCGCCACCGGCTGGATGAACGGCTGGCGGCTGACGTTCGGGGGCGAACAGATGGGCTGGGAGGGCGCGCTCGCGACGATCGTCGAGGACCCGACGGCCCAGGTCTTCGTCGCCCTGTACGACATCGCCCCCATGGACGAGGAGTCCCTGGACCGCTGGGAGGGCGTGGGCCTGGACGTCTACCGCCGCACGCGGGTACGGGTGGTCACCCTGGACGGCGAGGAATCGGCCTGGACGTACGTCCTGAACGGCTACGAGGGCGGCCTGCCGTCGGCCCGCTACCTGGGCGAGGTCGCCGACGCGGCGGAATCGGCGGGGGCACCGCACGATTACGTGATGGAGCTGCGGAAGCGGCCTTGCTGAGGGGCGGGGGCCTCTAGTCTCGTCGGGTGCCTCCGAGGACGTACGAGATCCACTGGACGGAACCGGCGGCGAAGGTCCGCGACCGGCTCGGTGACGGGCGGCGCGCCGTCTTCGAGCGGGGGATCGCGCTGCTGGCGGCCGATCCGTTCCATCCGAAGTCGCGCGCGGCGGGCCCGGCCGGGGCGGAGCGCACGGTGCGGCTGACGGCGGACATCCTGGTCGAGTACGTGGTCAGCCGCGGTCGGCTCTTGGTCTTCGCCGTCGCGGCTTTCGCGGAGGGGGAGGTCCTCGTACCGGATGAGTGAGCGCCTGGCCCGCGGAGCGTTTCGTCGGAAACAACAAGACAACGATCGCCATCCCGTGGGCTCTGTCATCTACGCGCGTAGGCCTCGACCGGCTACCCTCGTCGGCGTGAACGCATCTCTTCTTCCGGACGACATCCAGGGCGACCCCCACGCCGCCGCCGACGCCGCCGCCGCGCGCCTGCGCGAACTCACCGGCGCCGAGACCCACGACGTCGCCCTCGTGATGGGCTCCGGCTGGGCACCGGCCGTGGACGCCCTCGGCGCCCCCGACGCCGAGTTCCAGGTCACCGAGCTGCCCGGATTCCCGCCGCCGGCGGTCGCGGGCCACGGCGGCAAGATCCGCTCGTACAAGATCGGCAACAAGCGTGCGCTGGTCTTCCTCGGCCGTACGCACTACTACGAGGGCCGCGGGGTGGCCGCGGTCGCCCACGGCGTCCGTACGGCCGTCGCGGCCGGCTGCAAGACGATCGTCCTGACGAACGGCTGCGGCGGGCTGCGCGAGGGCATGCGTCCCGGTCAGCCGGTGCTGATCAGCGACCACATCAACCTGACGGCGACCTCCCCGATCGTCGGCGCGAACTTCGTCGACCTCACCGACCTGTACTCGCCGCGGCTGCGCGCGCTGTGCAAGGAGATCGACCCGACGCTGGAAGAGGGCGTCTACGCCCAGTTCCCCGGCCCGCACTACGAGACGCCGGCCGAGATCCGCATGGCCCGGGTGATCGGGGCGGACCTGGTCGGCATGTCGACGGTGCTGGAAGCCATCGCGGCGCGTGAGGCGGGTGCGGAGGTGCTGGGCATCTCGCTGGTGACGAACCTTGCCGCGGGTATGACCGGGGAGCCCCTCAACCACGAGGAGGTCCTCCAGGCCGGCCGCGACAGCGCGACCCGGATGGGTTCGCTGCTGGCCCAGGTACTGGGCCGCCTGTAGGAACCGGGGGGGTGTTTTCGCCCCCGCCGCCCCTACCCGTTCCCGGCCAAATCCAGCCCCTCCGGCGTTTGAGGAGCGGGGGTCCAGGGGGCGGCGCCCCCTGGAGGATGGGACGGGTAGGGGCGGCGGGGGCGAAAACCAGCACCCCCCACCCCACCCGCCCCCGACACGAACACACGAGAGGTTGACCCGACGTGCACGACGATCTCATCGCCCGGGCCAAGGCATGGCTGGCCGAGGACCCCGACGCGGAAACCCGTGACGAACTCGCCAAGCTGATCGACGCCGAGGACCACGCGGAGCTCACCGCACGTTTCAGCGGCACCCTCCAGTTCGGCACCGCCGGCCTCCGCGGCGAACTCGGCGCCGGCCCCATGCGCATGAACCGCTCGGTCGTCATCCGCGCCGCCGCGGGCCTCGCCGCGTACCTGAAGAAGAACGGCCAGGACGGCGGCCTCGTGGTGATCGGCTACGACGCCCGCCACAAGTCGGAGGACTTCGCCCGCGACACCGCCGCCGTGATGACCGGCGCCGGCCTCCGCGCCGCCGTACTCCCCCGCCCCCTCCCCACCCCCGTCCTGGCGTACGCCATAAGGCACCTGGGCGCGGTCACCGGAGTCGAGGTGACGGCCAGCCACAACCCGCCCCGCGACAACGGCTACAAGGTCTACCTCGGCGACGGTTCGCAGATCGTCCCGCCCGCGGACATCGAGATCGCGGAAGAGATCGCCGCCGTCCCGTCCCTGGCCACCGTCCCCCGCCCCACCACCGGCTGGGAGACCCTGGACGACAGCGTCCTCGACGCCTACCTCGCCCGCACCGACGCCGTCCTCGCCGAAGGCTCCGCGCGCACGGCCCGTACCGTCTACACGGCGATGCACGGCGTCGGCAAGGACGTCCTGCTCGCCGCCTTCGCCCGCGCGGGCTTCCCGGAGCCCGTCCTCGTCGCCGAGCAGGCCGAGGCCGACCCGGACTTCCCCACCGTCGCCTTCCCCAACCCGGAAGAGCCCGGCGCGATGGACCTCGCCTTCGCCAAGGCCCGCGAGACGGACCCCGACCTGATCATCGCCAACGACCCCGACGCCGACCGCTGCGCCGTGGCCGTCAAGGACGGCGGCGCGTGGCGCATGCTGCGCGGCGACGAGGTCGGCGCGCTGCTCGCCGCCCACCTGGTGAACCGCGGAGCGCAGGGCACCTTCGCCGAGTCGATCGTCTCCTCCTCCCTCCTCGGCCGGATCGCCGAGAAGGCGAAGCTCCCCTACGAGGAGACCCTCACCGGCTTCAAGTGGATCGCCCGCGTCGACGGTCTGCGCTACGGCTACGAGGAGGCCCTCGGCTACTGCGTCGACCCCGACGGCGTCCGCGACAAGGACGGCATCACGGCGGCCCTGCTCATCACCGAGCTGGCCTCCGAGCTGAAGGAGCGGGGCCGCACGCTCCTCGACCTCCTCGACGACCTCGCCGTGGAGCACGGTCTGCACGCCACCGACCAGCTCTCGGTCCGCGTCGAGGACCTGTCCGTGATCGCGGACGCCATGCGGCGCCTGCGCGAGCAGCCGCCGACCGCGCTCGCCGGACTCGCCATCACCCGCGCCGAGGACCTCACACAGGGCACCGACAAGCTGCCGCCCACCGACGGCCTGCGCTACACCCTCGACGGCGCCCGCGTCATCGTCCGGCCCAGCGGCACCGAGCCCAAGCTGAAGTGCTACCTGGAGGTCGTCGTCCCGGTCGACGATCACGCCGCTCTCCCGGCGGCCCACGCCAGGGCGACGGACCTGCTGACGGCGATCAAGCGGGACCTGTCGGCGGCGGCCGGCATCTGACCCGTAGCACCCGCGCTCGATGGGGTGTCCCCGGACGGGGGCACCCCATCGAGTGATTTACGGACGGCGGTTGACCCCGGCTCCACGGTCCGCCGCCCCTCCCGGGCAACGGTGGACCGGCACAAGCCTCACCGAGTCGCCCTGGAGCCGCCGCCGTGTCCTCGACCGCCTTCCGGCCGACGCCCCGGGCGACGACCACCGCCGCCGCCCGCCCGCTGCCGCGCCGCCCGCGCCCCTCGCTCCGGCACGCGGCACCGGCACTCCTCGCCTACCTCTCGGTGCGCGCCACGGGCCTGCTGGTCCTGACGCTCTGGGCGCACCGCGGGCGCCACGGTGTCTGGCCGGTCCTGGCGACGCAGTGGGACGCCGACTGGTACCTCGGCATCGCCGACCACGGCTACGCCCACGAGCTCGGCACCACCCCGAGCTCCAACAACATGGCGTTCTTCCCGCTCTACCCGGTGCTGGTCAAGGCGCTCGCGGCCGTCACCCCCGGCAGCCGCGCCAGCACCGGGCTCTGTCTCGCGCTCGTCGCGTCCGTCGTCGCCGCCTGGGGCGTCTTCGCCGTGGGCGACCTGCTGTACGGCCGACGCGTCGGCGTGCTGCTCACCGTGCTGTGGGCCGCGTTCCCGGTCGGCCTGGTGCAGTGGATGGGCTACACCGAGTCGCTGTTCACGGCGTGCGCGGCCTGGTCGCTGTACGCGGTGCTCACCGGCCGCTGGCTGTGGGCGGGCGGCGGCGCGGTCCTCGCGGGCCTGACCCGCCCGACCGGGGTCGCGGTGGCCGCCGCGGTCACCGTCGCGGCCCTGCTGACCCTGCGCCGCGGCCCCTTCGCGCCGCGCGTCCTCGCGGCCGCCCTGCTCGCCCCGCTCGGCTGGTGCGGGTACGTCGGCTGGGTCGGGCTGCGCCTGGGCCGCTGGGACGGCTACTTCGCCGTACAGCGGCTGTGGCGCAACGAGCTGGACGGCGGCGCGGAGACCCTGCGCCGGATGCGCGAGCTGCTGGTGTACGACCCGACGCCCCAGCTGTTCCTGGTTCTGGTGACCGGCACGCTGCTGGTGTCGGCGGTGCTGTTCGCGCTCTCGGTCGGGGACCGCCAGCCGCTGCCGCTGCTGGTCTTCACGGGCGTACTGCTGGCGATCGTCCTGGCGAGCGGCGGTGTCTACTTCCCGCGCGCCCGCTTCCTGCTCCCGGGCTTCCCGCTGCTCCTGCCCGTCGCCCTCCACCTGAGCCGCGCCTCACGCCGCTACCGCGCTCTCGCGCTGACGGCGGCGGTGGCGGGGTCTGCGTACTGGGGGGCGTACATGGCGTTGGTGTGGCCGAGCGCTCCGTGAGCGCCCGTCCGCAGCCGTGGCCTCAGCCGATCACCAGCAGAATCAGCATCAGCACAGCGCCCGCAACAGCCGGCGCGATCAGCTCGTAGGCCCATCGCACCGTCACCTCGCCCTGCGCCGTCTCCGCCTGTTCCCGGCTCTCCAGCAGCTGCCGCAGGTCGTCCATGACCTTGTCGGTCTCGGCGCGGGCGGGCCCGTCGTCGGCGGCGGCCAGGCCCCGGGACGTACCGAAGCCGAGCCCGAGCCCGGGGCCCGCGCTCCGGCTGCCCCGGCCCTTGCGCTCAGCGGCCCGATCGGCCTCCGCCCGCGCCTGCTGCCGCGTCGCCTTCTTGCGGGCGCGCAGCGAGACGGGGACGGCCCACAGCTGGTACTTGGTGCCGGACTTGGCGACGACTTCGTTGGAGTAGCCGGAGCGCAGCGTGGCGACCTGCCCCCAGGGCAGCACGATGATCCGCAGCGGGTTGCGGATGCGCAGCCGGTCGTCGTTGGCGAAGACGGCGGGGCGGAGCGTGAACGCTGCCACCAGTGGCGCGACCAGGATCAGTGTGGCCAGGGCCAGCCAGGGCGTGCGGCCGTCGCCCTGGACCAGGGCGTCGATGCCGAGCCAGCCGACGATGGCGAGCAGCAGGGTGCCGCCGGTGATGCCCATGGGTGAGCGGTAGATCCGGTCCTTGGTCGTCATGGCCCCGATTGTGCCGTACGCCCGCGGCGCTCAGCCGATCGCCTGTTCGCCGTGGGGCACCCTGTGCGTGGGCGGGTGCGGGTGGGTCGTGGCTTGTCGCGCAGTTCCCCGCGCCCCTTTGGGGCGGGGGGTGTACAGCCGCTACGCGCGTAGATATGCTCGTCTTGTGACCATGCCCACCAATGCACCCACCGCAGCTGCCTCCCTCTCGGACATCACATCGTCCGACAGCACGCTGCGCCGCTTCCTCCACGGGCTGCCCGGCGTCGACGCGGTCGGCCTGGAGGCGCGCGCCGCTTCTCTCGGCACCCGTTCCATCAAGACGACCGCCAAGGCGTACGCCATCGACCTCGCCATCTCGATGGTCGACCTGACGACGCTGGAAGGCGCGGACACCCCGGGCAAGGTCCGGGCGCTCGGCGCGAAGGCGGTCCACCCCGACCCGACCGACCGCACGACCCCCGCGACGGCGGCCGTCTGCGTCTACCCCGACATGGTGGCCACCGCCAAGGAGGCCGTCGCCGGCTCCTCCGTGAAGGTCGCCTCGGTCGCCACCGCGTTCCCGGCGGGCCGCGCGGCCCTGTCCGTGAAGCTGGCGGACGTGCGTGACGCGGTCGCCGCGGGTGCCGACGAGATCGACATGGTCATCGACCGCGGGGCGTTCCTCGCGGGGCACTACATGAAGGTCTACGACGAGATCGTCGCCGTGAAGGAGGCCTGCGGGACGAGCGCCCGTCTGAAGGTCATCTTCGAGACCGGCGAGCTCTCGACGTACGACAACATCCGGCGCGCGAGCTGGCTCGGCATGCTGGCGGGCGCCGACTTCATCAAGACGTCGACGGGCAAGGTCGCGGTCAACGCCACCCCCGCCAACACCCTCCTCATGCTGGAGGCCGTCCGCGACTTCCGTGCGCAGACCGGCGTCCAGGTCGGCGTGAAGCCCGCCGGCGGGATCCGGACCACCAAGGACGCGATCAAGTTCTTGGTTCTGGTCAACGAGACCGTCGGCGAGGACTGGCTGGACAACCACTGGTTCCGCTTCGGCGCCTCCTCGCTCCTGAACGACCTGCTCATGCAGCGTCAGAAGCTGGCCACCGGCCGCTACTCCGGCCCCGACTACGTGACGGTGGACTGATCCACATGGCATCTGCATTCGAGTACGCACCGGCGCCCGAGTCCCGCGCGGTCGTCGACATCGCGCCGTCCTACGGCCTGTTCATCGACGGCGAGTTCACCGAGGCCGCCGACGGCAAGGTCTTCAAGACCGTCTCGCCGAGCAGCGAAGAGGTCCTGTCCGAGATCGCGCAGGCGGGCGAGGCGGACGTCGACCGGGCCGTAAAGGCCGCCCGCAAGGCGTTCGAGAAGTGGTCGGCGCTGCCGGGCTCCGAGCGCGCCAAGTACCTGTTCCGTATCGCCCGGATCATCCAGGAGCGCAGCCGCGAGCTCGCCGTCCTGGAGACCCTGGACAACGGCAAGCCGATCAAGGAGACGCGCGACGCCGACCTCCCGCTGGTCGCCGCGCACTTCTTCTACTACGCGGGCTGGGCCGACAAGCTCGACCACGCCGGCTTCGGCGCGAGCCCGCGGCCGCTGGGCGTGGCCGGCCAGGTCATCCCGTGGAACTTCCCGCTGCTGATGCTGGCGTGGAAGATCGCCCCCGCGCTCGCCACCGGCAACACGGTGGTGCTCAAGCCCGCCGAGACGACCCCCCTGTCCGCCCTGTTCTTCGCGGACATCTGCCGCCAGGCGGGCCTGCCCAAGGGCGTCGTCAACATCCTTCCGGGCTACGGCGACACCGGCGCCGCGCTCGTGGCGCACCCCGACGTCAACAAGGTCGCCTTCACCGGCTCCACGGCCGTCGGCAAGGAGATCGCGCGCACGGTCGCGGGCACCCGCAAGAAGCTCACCCTCGAACTGGGCGGCAAGGGCGCGAACATCGTCTTCGACGACGCGCCGATCGACCAGGCCGTCGAGGGCATCGTCAACGGCATCTTCTTCAACCAGGGCCAGGTCTGCTGCGCGGGCTCCCGGCTGCTGGTGCAGGAGTCGATCCAGGACGAGCTGCTGGACTCCCTGAAGCGCAGGCTCTCCACGCTCCGCCTCGGTGACCCGCTGGACAAGAACACGGACATCGGCGCGATCAACTCCGAGGAGCAGCTCTCCCGGATCACCTCGCTCGTCGAGCGGGGCGAGGCGGAGGGCGCCGAGCGCTGGTCCCCGGCCTGCGATCTCCCGGAGAGCGGCTACTGGTTCGCCCCGACGCTCTTCACGAACGTCACCCAGGCGCACACCATCGCCCGCGACGAGATCTTCGGCCCGGTGCTGTCGGTCCTCACCTTCCGCACCCCGGACGAGGCCGTCGCCAAGGCCAACAACTCCCAGTACGGCCTGTCGGCGGGCATCTGGACGGAGAAGGGTTCGAGGATCCTCGCCGTCGCGAACAAGCTGCGCGCGGGTGTCGTCTGGTCCAACACGTTCAACAAGTTCGACCCCACCTCGCCGTTCGGCGGTTACAAGGAGTCGGGCTTCGGCCGCGAGGGCGGCCGCCACGGCCTGGAGGCGTACCTCGATGTCTGACGCGACCCGACTCTCCGTCTTCAAGACCTACAAGCTGTACGTCGGGGGCAAGTTCCCCCGCTCCGAAAGCGGCCGGGTGTACGAAGTGACCGACTCCAAGGGCAACTGGCTGGCCAACGCGCCCCTTTCGTCCCGCAAGGACGCCCGTGACGCGGTGGTCGCCGCCCGCAAGGCGGTCGGTCCCTGGTCCGGCGCGACCGCGTACAACCGCGGTCAGATCCTCTACCGCGTCGCCGAGATGCTGGAGGGCCGCCGCGAGCAGTTCGTGCGCGAGGTGGCCGACGCGGAGGGCCTGTCGAAGTCGAAGGCCGCCGCGCAGGTGGACGCGGCGATCGACCGCTGGGTCTGGTACGCGGGCTGGACGGACAAGATCGCCCAGGTCGTGGGCGGCGGAAACCCGGTGGCGGGCCCGTACTTCAACCTCTCCTCCCCCGAGCCGACCGGTGTGGTCACGGTGCTGGCCCCCCAGGAGTCGTCCTTCCTGGGCCTGGTCTCGGTGATCGCCCCGGTGATCGCCACCGGCAACACCGCGATCGTGGTGGCGTCCGAGAAGGCCCCGCTGCCCGCCCTCTCCCTGGGCGAGGTCCTGGCCACCTCCGACCTGCCCGGCGGTGTCGTCAACGTCCTGTCCGGCCGTACGGCCGAAATCGCGACGCCGCTGGCCGCGCACCAGGACGTCAACGCGATCGACCTGGCCGGCGCCGACGACGTACTGGCCAAGGAGCTGGAGATCGCGGCGGCGGACAATCTGAAGCGCGTTCTTCGTCCACAGCCTGTGGACGACTGGTCGGCGACGCCCGGCATCGACCGCATGACGGCGTTCCTGGAGACCAAGACGGTCTGGCACCCGACGGGTTCGCTGGGAGCGTCCGGCTCGTCTTACTGAGCCGCCCCCCAAAGCCGGAGAGCCGCGCCTTCCCACCGTCCGGGGAAGACGCGGCGCTCCTCTTTTTTAGGGCTCGGTTCGCCTCCGGGGCGCCCCTTCGGCTCACTCGCCGCGGCCGCCTGCCAGTCAGCCGCCCAGCAACCCCGCCGCCTGCCCGAGCACGGGCACGCTGCCGATCGACTGTGCCTGGGCGACCGGGCCGGTCAGTGCCTGGGAGGTCAGGGGCTGGAAGTCGGCGAGTTGGGTGCCGACGCCGTTGTCGAGGGGGTCGACGCCGGTGCCCGCCAGCGGGTTGGGCTTGAGGCCCGCGACGGGGCCGGTGACGTAGCCGACCGAGCCGGTGAGCGCCTGGAGTCCGGACTGCGGGTCGATCTTGCCCAGCGAGGTAGGGCGCGTACGCACCACGTCGAGAACGGGTTCGGTGTCCGCGGCAGCCGCGGCGCCCGCGCCTGCGCCCAGGGCGACACCGGCCGTCGCGAGGGCGACCAGGGCGCGCTGGGTGGTCGGGTTCGGGGAGGACGCGGATCGGGCCATGAGCCACCTTCTTACGCAGAGCAACGGGATCAGCACGAAGGGTAGTTCACGCGGAGTGCGTGTCTCAAAGACAACCCACAGACACGACAAGCGATCACTTTGCACGGGAATCAGGCATACAAGATTCGCTCTATCGACTGATAATCCTCATTGCCGTACGCTCAAGATCAGCCACGGGGTGAATTGCGCCGACCGCCCGCCCCGAGGGAACCAGTCGCCGAACCCTTCGACCAGGGGTGGCAATTGACCCGGGGGATCCATGCCTACGCCAACAGCAGTTTCACAGGCACGCTCATGCATAGCCGCGCCGGAATTCGTTGAAAATGAAATTGAACTATTGCGCCCGCTCGACGGCACCGCCGTCTGCGAGATCCTGCGCGGCCTCTTCGCCGGCGCACCGCAGCCCCAGGCGCTCATGCAGTTGACCGGCCGGTTCGCGGCCGAGGTGATGCACCACCCCACGTCCGACTTCTCCCGGCTGATCCGCGCCGAAATCCTCGACCGCGGCCACCATCTGCGCATGCTGACCGGCCGTACCACGACACCCGAGACCGGCGCCCGCGCCCTGCTCGGCGGCGCCCTCGCCCGGCAGGTGCACCTGCGCGTCACCGACGCGCCCCTGCCCGATCTGGCCTTCGTGAGCCCGGACCTCACCCTGGTGCGCGCGGCGGGTCCGGAGGGGCAGCCGCAGATCCTGCTCGCCCACCGGGAGGCCACGGCCGCCCTGCACCAGTTCCAGCAGGTGCTGTGGGGACACGCCAGGGACCTGCTGCCGCCGCCCCGTGCGGCCCGTCCGCTGAACCTGGACGACACCCAGCTGGAGGTGCTGCGCATGCTCGGCTCGGGAATGAAGGACGACACGGCCGCACGGCAGATGAACCTGTCCGTGCGCACCTACCGGCGGCATGTCGCGGCCATCCTCAAGTCCCTGGACGTCAACACGCGTTTCGAGGCGGGTCTGAAGGCGGCCACGCTCGGCCTGCTGGGCCGGAGTTGACCGGCCTCGGCGCACCCCGATCCGCCGCTGACATGTTTCTGCCAATATTCGCGTCCCCGGCCGGTTGATGTCCCGGCACGCCGACTCCTAAGTTGATCAACAGTTCCCGGACCCGTGCGACCCTCTGCCCCGGGCCGCTCCCGTGTCGTACCCATGAGAAACGGATGACGGAATGTCCATTGCCTCGGTCACGCTTGCCGACGTAGAAACCGCCGTATTGACAGTGACCGCCGAGGCCTTGAATGTCCCCGAAGTACGGCTCGACGACAATCTCCTTGAGCTGGGCGTCGACTCACTGGTCGCCACCCGAATCGTGGCGGCACTGCGTACGCGTTTCGGGGCGGACATCCCGCTGCTCAACGTCTTTGAATACCCGGTGCTGAGCGAGTTCGCCGTATCCGTCCTGGACACCGTCCACGACGCGTCGCAGGAATGACCCATGGGCATACCGGGGGAGTTTCCCTACGACGCCGGGCTGCACCCGGGCGGATACACGACACGGCTGTGGACCATGCGGCAGCTCGCCGGACTGCGCAGCGCCGAGACCACCAACAGCCGCTTCAAGTACCTGCTGGAGATGGGTGAGACGGGCCTTTCGCTCGCCTTCGACCTGCCGACCCAGCTCGGCCTCGACCCCGACGACCCCGCCGCCGACGGCGAGGTGGGGCGCACCGGTGTCTCCGTCGCCACGGTCGACGACCTGAAGACCGTGTTCGACGGGATCCCGCTCGACCGGGTCTCGGTGTCCTTCACCATCAACGCCACGGCCCCCATGCTGCTGGCGATGTGGATCGTGGCCGCCGAGGAGTCGGGCGTGGACCCCGCGGCCCTGCGCGGCACCCTGCAGAACGAGATGCTCAAGGAGTTCCTCGCCCGCAAGGCCTACGTCTACGACCTCGACACCAGCGTGCGCTACGCCCTCGACGTCGTCGAGTACTGCATGGAGCACCTGCCCGGGGTCAACCCCATCTCCGTCTCCGGCGGACACGCCCGCGAGGCCGGGGCGGACGCGGCGCTGGAGGTCGCCTGCGCGCTGGCCAGCGTGGACGCCTATCTGGCCGGGATGGTCGAGCGCGGCCACTCGGCGGAGGCGGTGGCGTCCCGGTTCAGCTTCATCTTCGGCACCGACATGGAGGTGCTGAAGGAGGCCGCCAAACTCCGGGTCGCCCGCCGCCGGTACGCCGAGCGGATGCGCGACCGCTGGGGCGTGGCCTCCCCTCGCGCGATGAAACTGCGGGCGCAGGTCAACACGTTCGGCTCGGCCCTCGCCTATCAGGAACCCCTCAACAACATCGTGCGCGCCACCCTCCAGGCGGTCGCGGCCGTGCTCGGCGGCACCCAGTCCCTGCATGTGTGCAGCTTCGACGAGGCCGTGCAGACCCCCGGCCCGCTGGGCGCCCGGATCGCCCTGCGCACCCAGCAGATCCTCGCCCACGAGACCGACCTCGCCCGCTACACCGACCCGCTCGGCGGCTCCCATGTGGTCGAGCAGCTCGTCGAGGAGCTGGGCAAGGAGGTCGACGACTGGCTGGAGCGGATCGAGGAGCGCGGCGGTGTCGCGGCCTGCATCCGCAGCGGCTGGCTGGAAGGGCAGATCGAGGAGCTGGCCTTCCGCGACCCCGGGCCCACCGTGGGAGTGCTGGAGACCTCCCCGTCCGGCTCGGAGCGCGCGCTGCTGCAGGCCGAGCGGCACACCACGACCGGCGGCCGGCGCGAGGTCGAACGCCCCTCCTGCGCCGCCGAACTCGCCCGGCTGCGCAAAGACGCCCGCGCGGGCCGCAACGTCCTGCCGGCCCTCGTCGAGGCGGTCCGGCGGCGCGCCACCATCGGGCAGCTGTGCGCCGCCATGCGGCCCGCCGAGCCCGCGCCGGCCGCATCCCTGACCTGACGCCTCCCCACCCCAGCGGAGTACCCCACTGATGTCCCAACTGATCGAGGCGGTCCGGCACGGCGCGGACCCGGACGAGCTGCTGGCCTGCCAGGTCCCGGACTCCTACCGTGCGGTCTTCCTGCGCCGCGGGGACGAGCAGCTGTTCCGGGGCGTCGACAGCCGCGCCAAGGACGTGCGGCGCACCCTGCACGTCGGCGAGGTGCCGATGCCGGAGCTGGCGCCGGACGAGGTGCTGGTCGCGGTGATGGCCTCGGCCGTCAACTACAACACCGTCTGGTCCGCGCTGTACGAGCCGGTCTCCACCTTCCGTTTCCTCGGCCAGTTCGCCCGGCAGGGCCGCTGGGAGGCGCGGCACGACCGGGACTACCAGGTCGTCGGCTCCGACGCGGCCGGTGTGGTGGTCCGGGTGGGCAGCGCCGTACGGCACTGGGCGCCCGGCGACCGGGTGGTGGTCAACCCGCCCTACATCGACGAACAGGACCCGGTGGCCCAGCGGGACGGCATGCTGACCACGGGCATGCTCGCCTGGGGCTTCGAGACCAACTTCGGCGCGTTCGGCGACTTCGCCGTGGTGCGCGCCTCCCAGCTCGTCCCCAAGCCGCCGCATCTGTCGTGGGAGGAGGCCGCCTGCAACACGCTGTGCCTGGGCACCTCCTACCGCATGCTGATCGGTGACCACGGCGCGCGGATCCGGGCCGGTGACATCGTGCTGGTCTGGGGCGCGGCCGGCGGGCTCGGCAGTTACGCCGTCCAGCTCGTGCGCCAGGCGGGCGGGATCGCCGTCGGTGTCGTCGGGTCCGCCGACAAGGGCGACCTCGTGGACCGGCTGGGCTGTCATCTCGTCATCGACCGCAACAGCGTGGGCCTGGGCGACGGCGAGGGCGACGCCTCCGCGTGGCGGGCGCTGGGTTCGGTCATCCGCAAGGAACTCGGCGAGGACCCGCACATCGCCTTCGAGCACGTCGGCCGCTCCACCTTCGAGACCTCGGTGAACGTGGTGCGGCGCGGCGGTGTGGTGGTGACCTGCGGCTCCAGCAGCGGCTACCGGCACGTCTACGACAACCGCTACCTGTGGATGAAGCTCAAGCGGGTCATCGGCAGCCACGGCGCGAACATCGACGAGGCCTGGGAGGCGAACCGGCTGCTGCGCCTCGGCATGGTCGTGCCCGCGCTGTCGCGGGTGTTCCCGCTGGAGCAGGCCCCGGAGGCCACCCGCTCGGTGCATCTCAACGCGCACGAGGGCAAGGTGGGCCTGCTGAACCTGGCGACCGCCGAGGGCCAGGGTGTGGAGGATCCCGGGCTGCGCGAGCGGATCGGCGAGGACCGGCTGCGGCTCTTCCGCGACCACGCCGAGCGGGCGGTGCGGTCGTGACCCCCGCGCCGCCGCCCCGCAGTGTGCCCGAGGCCTTCCGCCTCCAGGCCGCCCGTACGCCGGACGCGGTCGCCGTCGCCTGCGCGGGCGAGGAGTTGACGTACGGCGAACTCGACCGCCGTTCCGACGCGTTGGCGGCGGCACTGGCCGCGCGCGGCGTCGGGCCCGGCGACCGTGTCCTGGTGTGCCTGGAGCGGTCCGCCGCGCTGGTGGTGAGCCTGCTCGCGGTGCTCAAGGCGTCGGCGGCGTACCTTCCGGTGGACCGGGGCGAGGCGCCCGAACGTCTGGCGGGGATCGTCGCGGACGCCGAGGTGCGGCTCGCCCTGTGCGACCCGGTGGGCGCCGGACTGCTGGCGGCCCACGGCGTGCCGCTGCTCCTGGCCGGCCGGGCCGCCCCGGAGCCCGCCCCCGAACTGCGGGCCGTCCCCGAGGACGTCGCCTGCGTGATGTACACCTCCGGCTCCACCGGCCGGCCCAAGGGCGTCATGGTCCCGCACCGGGCGGTGCTGAACCTGGTACGGGACCCCAACTACGTGACCCTGGACGCCGGCGACCGGCTCCTCCAGCTCGCCCCGGTCGCCTTCGACGCGGCCACCTTCGAGATCTGGGGCGCGCTGCTGAACGGCGCCCGCCTTGAGGTGGCGCCGCCCGGCCCGCTGGACCCGGCCGCGCTGGGCGCGCTGCTGCGCGACCGCGGGATCAGTGTCCTGTGGCTGACGGCCGCACTGTTCCACCGTCAGATCGACTTCGCACCCAAGTCGTTGGGCTCGCTGCGGGTGGTGCTGGCCGGCGGTGACGTGCTGTCCGTGGAGCACGTGCGGCGGCTGCGCGCGGCCGCCCCCGGCCTGGAGATCGTCAACGGCTACGGCCCGACCGAGGCCACCACCTTCTCGCTGTGCCATCGGATCGCGCCGGACGAGGAGTTCCCCCGCTCGGTGCCGATCGGCGTGCCCGTCCAGGGTGCCGAGGCCGAGCTGCGGGACGACTCCGGCGCGGTCGTGCCCGAGGGCGCCGAGGGCGAGTTGTGGGTGGCCGGGGCGGGGGTCGGACTCGGGTACTGGCGCCGCCCCGACCTGACCGCCGAGCGGTTCGTCACGGACGGCACCGGACGCACCTGGTACCGCACCGGCGACCTGGCCCGCCGACGGGCCGACGGCACCCATGAGTTCCTCGGCCGGATCGACGGGCAGGTCAAGCTGCTCGGGCACCGGGTGGAGCCGGGCGAGATCGAGAACCTGCTGGCGGAGTGCGAGCACATCGGCCAGGCCGCCGTGGGCGTCCGCACCAACCTCGTGGGCGATCCCAAGCTGGTCGCCTGGGTGACCCTCACCGGCCCGCTGGACCGCCGTGCGCTGCGCGCCCGGCTGCGCCGCCGGCTGCCCGACTACATGGTGCCGACGCTCTTCGCGGCCGTCGACGCGCTGCCCGTCACCGCCAACGGCAAGGTCGACCGGACCGCGCTGCCGACCCCCGACTGGCGACGTAAGGAGAACTATGTCTGAGGTGCGCAACCGGCTGGCGGACTCCGTCGCCGCCGTCTGGACCGAGGTCCTCGGGATCGACGGGATCACGGACACCGACGACTTCTTCGACCTCGGCGGCGACTCCCTGGTGGCGACCAGGCTGACCGCGGTGCTGAGCGAGCGGCTCGGGGTCGAGGTGCCGGCCCTGCTGGTGTTCGACCACCCCACCGTCGGCGAACTCGCCGCAGAACTGGAGAAGGCCCATGGCGACCGCATCTGAGCCGCAGCCCGCCGGGACCCCGGGCAAGCGGGACGTCCGGCTGTGGATCGCCGGAACCACCGTCTCGCTGTTCGGCGACGCCGCGCTGTGGATCGCGCTCGGCATCTGGATGAAGGACCTCACCGATTCCAACGGCGCGGCCGGGCTGGCCTTCGCCGCCTATGTGCTGCCCCGGCTCGGCGCCCCGTTCCTCGGCCTGGTCGTGGACCGCTACCGCCGCCGCCCGCTCATCGCGCTGATCAACTTCTCCCTGGCCGGCTGGGTCTGCCTGGCCTTCCTCGTCCAGGACAAGGACCAGGCCTGGCTGCTGTACCTGGTGCTGTTCGGCATCGGTCTGGGCGTCGGCATGCACAACGCGGCGGGCAGCGCGCTGCTGACGCGTCTGGTGCCGGCCGACGACCTGGGCACCACCAACGCGCTGATGCGCACGCTCCAGGAGGGCGGCATGCTCGTCGCGCCCGCCGTCGGCACCCTGCTGTACACCACGGCCGGCCCGCGCGCCGTGGCCGCCCTGGAAGTGGTCACCTTCCTGCTGTGCGGGCTGTGCGTGCTCGCGGTACGGGTGGACGAGCCGAAGCCGCAGAAGCCGGACGGGCGGCTCGCCCAGGAACTCCTGGCGGGCGTACGGCATCTGGCCCGCACCCCCCGGCTGCGGGCGGTGTCCCTGGCCATGGGGTTCGGTCTGCTGGGCTTCGGCTTCATCGAGACCCTGATCTACGCCGTCGCCGACGAGGGCCTGCACCGCAGCGCGTCGTTCGTCGGTGTGCTCACCGTCGCCAAGGGCGTCGGCTCGGTGCTGGGCGGGCTGGCCGGTGTGCGGGTGCTCAAGCGGGTGGGGCCGGGCCGGGAGGCGGTGCTGACCGCGCTCGGGCTCGGCACGATGGGCCTGGGCTGCGCCCTGCTCGTCCTGCCCGGTGTGGCGGCGGCGCTGGTGGGCGTGTTCGTCATCGGCCTGGGCATCCCCGGCGCGGTCGTCGGCCTGTACACCTCCGTGCAGCGCAACTCCCCGGACGCCCTCCAGGGCCGGGTCGCCTCGGCGGCCTCCATGCTCGCCACCGCGCCCCAGGTGCTGGCGGTGGCGACCAGCGCCGCGCTGGTCGCCACCGTCGACTACCGGCTGCTGCTGGGCGTCATGGTCGTCCTGATCGTGGGCAGCGCCTGCTATCTCGGCCTGCGGGTGCGCACGTTCGCGGCCGCCACGGAGCCCGGGCCGGCCGCACAGCCGCAGGCGGCGTCCGCCGCCGCGGAGTGACGGCCCCGACGGGCCGCCCCGACACCTACGGAGAAACCCCATGACCAGCGCACCCCTGGTGCTGCCTCTGACGCCCCAGCAACGAGGGGTGTACTTCCTGCACTGTCTGGCCCCGGACAGTGCGGTGTACAACGTGCCCATCGTGCTCAGGGTGCGCGGCGGCCTGGACCGCACCCGGCTCCAGCGGGCGGTGGACGTCCTGGTGGCCCGGCACCAGGCGCTGCGGCTGACGGTCCGGGAGAGCGACGGCCAGGTGCTCCAGCTGATCCACGCCGCGGACTCGGCTCCGCGGGTCGAGGTGAACTGGACGCGGCTGCCGGGTGCGGACCTGCCCTCGGCCGCCGTCGAGGTCGTCCGGTACGCCGGCCTGCCCTTCGACGTGGTGCGCGGCCCGCTGACGCGGGTGGACGTGGTGGAGCTGGGGCCCGCGGAGCACGCGCTGGCGCTGTGCTTCCACCATCTGATCATCGACGAGGTCGCCGCGACCGCGCTGGCCGGTGAGCTGCACCGGCTGTACGAGGACCCGGCGGCGCTGCCCGCCTCCGGCCCCGAGCACGCGTACGCCGAGTTCTGCTCCGGGCTGCTGGCCGAACCCGACCCGGCGGGCCTTGAGTTCTGGCGGGAGCGGCTGGACGGGCTGCCGGTGCTTCCGCTGCCCGAGGAGCATGTCCCCGAGGAGCACGGGCTGTTCACCGGCGACCGGGTCGGCTTCACCGTGCCGGAGGCCGTCTCCGTGCGGCTGGCCGAGGTGAGCCGCGCCCACCGGGTCTCGGAGTTCATGGTGTTCCACGCCGCGCTGCTGGTGCTGCTGCACCGGTGGACCGGCGCCACGGACATCGCGGTCGGCACCCCGATGAGCGGCCGGACCGACCAGCGGTTCGCCGAGACCGTGGGCTTCTTCCAGAACACGGTCGTGCTGCGCGGCGGGATCGCACCCGGGCAGAGCTTCGCCGAGCTCCTCAAGGCCTCCCGGCGGACCGTGCTCGAAGGGCTCCAGCGGCAGCACGTGCCCTTCGAGGCGGTCGTGGACGCCACCCGGCCCTCGCGCGAGGCCACGCGCAACCCGCTGTTCCAGGTCGCCCTGGTCTTCAACCGCCGCAAGGTCGAGCAGGACTGGAGCCTGCCCGGCCTGACGGTGGAGCCGCTGCCGTTCCCGTGGCCGACCTCGCACTTCGATCTGGCGCTCACCCTGCTGCACGAGTACGGGGTGCTCAAGGGCGACTTCGCCTACAGCGCGCAGCGGTTCTCCCGGGCGACGGCCGAGCGGCTGGTCGCGGTGTTCCTGCGACTGCTCGACGGGCTGCTGGCGGACCCGGAAGCGCCGGTCGCCGAGGCCGAGTTGACCGACCCTCAGGAGGTTGAGCAGCTACGGGAGTTCGCCGCCCGCGCCGGCCGGCAGGTGCTGGACGAGCGGCTGCGCCCACTGCCCCTGGGCTTCCACGGCGCGGTGCACACCGAGGATCCGGCGACCGGGGAGCTCGTCCCGACCGGGGAACGCGGCCGGTTCACCCCGGACGGGCGCTTCGAGCTGTGGCGGGACCCCGCCGAGGCGGCCCTGGCGGCCCATCCCGGGGTGCAGGCCGCCGCGGTGGTGCGCGGCACGGACGGCGACCAGGCAGTGGCCTGTGTCGTCCCGCGTCCGGGGCCCGCCCAGCCTGGCCGGCGGGAGCTGGCGGCACATGTGCAGGCCCGGGTACCGGCGCATCTGCTGCCGCAGCGGATCACCGTCGTGGACGCGCTCCCCACCGGCCCCGACGGGCGCCTGGACCCGGTCGCGCTGGCCGCCCTGGCCGCCGTACCGCCGCAAGGCGAGCGCGGGGACGACGGGGCCGACGGGGCCGACGGGGACGACGCGCCGCGCGACGAGGTCGAGCGGCTGCTGGCGGGGCTGTTCGAGGAGCTGCTGGGTGTGCCCGGGCTCGGGCGGTACGACAACTTCTTCGACTTCGGCGGCCAGTCGCTGCTGGCGGTCCGGCTGGTGGCCCGGGTCAGCGAGGAGCTGGGCCGGCCGCTGGGCGTGGGCGTGTTCATGAACAACCCGACCGTGGCCGCGCTGGCCCGCGCCCTCGCCGAGGGCGCCGCCGAACCCGGCGGCCTGGTGCGACTGCGGACCCCTGCGTCCGGCTCCGCCGACGTGGCGGTGGCGCTGATCCATCCGGTCGGCGGCACCCTCATGTGCTACGGCGGCCTGGTCGGCCTGCTGCCCGGCGACACGGAGGTCGTGGGGCTGGAGCGGGTGGCGAGCGCGCACCCCGACGACGCCTCCTACCAGGACCTGGTCAACCGGTACGCCGCCACCCTGGCCGAGGCCCTGCCCGGCCGGCGGATCGCGCTGCTCGGCTGGTCGCTCGGCGGGGTGCTGGCCCACTCGGTGGCGGACCGGCTGGCCGAACTGGGCCACGAGGTCGTCCTGGTGGCCCTGCTGGACTCGCTCGCGCAGCGCACCGACGAGGACGCCGAGCGGATGGCGGCCACCGGCGCCGACCTGTTCGCGCTCGCCGAGTCGGTGCGCCGGGACGGCACCTCGGTGCTGGGGGCCACCGCCGGACAGCGGCTGCTGATGCGGCGCTTCGGCGTCGACCTGGACCTGCTGCGCGAGACGCCGGCCGAGCAGGCCGCGCGGATGCTGACGGACTGGGGGCGACTGCTCGGGCTGGTGGCCGGGTGCCGCCCGGCGAAGACGGCCGTACCTCTCCAGCTGTTCCTGTGCGCGGACAACCCTGCCGGCTATCCGGAGGCGCTGGCCGCGAGCTGGGAGGGGCTGAGCGGCGCGCTGGAGGTGCTCCGGGTGCCCGGCACGCATGTCGAGGTGCTCGGCTCGCCGGCCGTGGAGCAGGTCGCGGCGGCGTTCGCAGAGGGGATCCGACGGTCATGACGCAGCCCGCGGTCGCCGGGGACTGGTACGAGAGCGCCGGGGTGCGCAGCGGTCCGCGCCGAATGCTGGAGGAGGACCGTGAGGCGGGGCTGAAGGTCTTCCCCGAGCACCTGGTCCCGCACCTCCGTCACGAGGGTCTTGCCGAGTACGGCACCGGCACCCGCCGGGAGCTGCTCACCCAGCACTTCTACCAGTACATGCTGTTCACCTCGCACCTGGAGACCAAGGTGGTCAACCGGGGCGCGGCGCTGGTGGCGCACGGCGAGACCGACGTCGAACTCGGTGCCGACGCCCGGCTGGACGCGTTGAAGATCTACAGCGACGAGGCGTACCACGCCCTGTTCAGCCTGGACGTGGTGCAGCAGGTGGAGAAGACCACGGCGGTGCCGGTGCTGCCGTACGACTTCCGTCCGCGGATGGCGCGGCTGGAACGCACCGGGCAGGAGTTCCTGCCCGACAACGGCTCGCTGGCCCATCTGCTCCAGGTCGTGGCCTTCGAGACGGTCGTGACGCGGATGCTGGCCCGGATACCGCGGGACGAGACGGTCTTCCGGGTGGTGCGTGAGGTCGTGGGCGACCACGTCCGCGACGAGGTGCACCACCACGCCTACTTCTCCCGCTACTTCAAGGAGCTGTGGGCGGGACTGTCACCGGCTGTGCGGACGAAGGTGGCGTGCAGCATGCCGCACTTCGTCAACGACTGTCTGCGTCCGGACCTCGCGCCGGTGCGCGCCGCGCTGCTCGCGTCCGGCGTACCCGCCGAGCGCGCCGAGGAGGTGCTGCGGGACTGCTACCGCGAGGAGGTCCTGGCGGCGGGCGTACGCGACGCGGGCCGGCACACGCTGGGCCTGTGCGAGTCGGTGGGCGCGTTCGACATCCCCGAGGCGCGCGAGCAGCTGCATCTGCTGGGGCTGGCCGGCTGAGCCCGTGCGGGATGTGACCGGGCCCCGGCTGCTTGGACAGCCGGGGCCCGGGTTCTTTTGCCGGCCCTCAGGGGGCGAGGAGCGTGGCCGTGGCGGCCGTGTCCACCTCGCCCGACGGCAGGCGGGGCAGCTGGTCGAGGACGTGCACCGTGGCCGGCGGCCAGCCCGCGGGCCAGGCCCGCCGGACGGCACGGCGCCACAGACGGGGGTCGGGGTCGGCGTCCGCGTTCGGCACGACGGCGGCCCGCACCCGGGGCGCCGCTCCGGCGCCGGGGGCGACCAGCACCGCGGCCTCGTGAACGCCGGGCAGCGCGGCGACCGCCGCGTCGGCCTCGGCCCGGTCCAGGGTGCGCCCGACCCAGTGCAGCACCTGGTCCGCACGGCCGAGCAGCCACACCCGGCCGGCCAGGTCGATCCAGGCGCGGAACACGCCGGGGCGCGGATCGCCGTCGAGCCCGAGCAGCCCCTCCACCCCGTACGGCAGGGTGCGCCCCGCCGCGTCGGTCACCCGCAGCCGGCACCCGGGCGCCGGATCGGTGAGCCGGATCCCGTACGGCCCCCCGGCCTGCCAGGCGCAGACGCCGAGCCGCCCGAGAGCGGGGTCGACGACGTCCAGCAGCACCCGGCCGCCCGCCTCGCAGTACGCGGTCACGGCGGGCGTCGGCAGGAACTGCTCGACCGGGCAGTGGGCGACCGGCGTGGTGCCCGGCCCCGCCTCCGCGGCGGCGGCGAGCCGGGCGAACGACCCGCGGGCGGTGGGCGGTTGGTGACCCTCGTCCTCCGGACCAGGCTGCTCCGCGGGGCGTACGAAGGGGGTCGTGAGGGTGTGCAGGGGTGCGTCGGGGTGGTGGGTGAGTACGTCCAGCAGGTGGGCGAAGTCGGACGTGAAGCGGGTCGCGGCCGCCGGGGCGAGGGTGGTCGGGGTGAAGTCCAGGCGGCCGTAGGCCGTGTCGCCCTCGCGGCGCAGTTGCAGGATCAGGTCGAAGGACCGGGTGGAGTTGGGGGCGAAGAAGTCCCAGTCGAACGCCAGGCCCGGCACCTCGCCCAGGTCCCGCACCACCGACGGTGAGGAGATCCCGAGTCGGTCGAAGGCGCCCTGGCTGACGTCCACGCCGTGGCGTCGGCGCAGTTCGCGCAGCACCCAGCTGAACGGCACCCGGCGGTGGCGGTGGACGAGGCCCAGTGCCTCTCCGCCGGCCGCAAGGAGGTCCCGGAACGTCGTCTCGGGCCCGGCCTCGATCAGGCACGGTACGACGTTGATCTGGAGGCCGATCCGGTCCCGGGTCTCGGGCACGCTCGTGTCCACCGGGATGCCCAGCACGAAGCGCTGGTTGCCGTAGGAGTGCAGCACCGCGGCGGCGCAGGCGAGCAGGCCCGTGAAGAAGCTGACGCCCGTCTGCCGGGTCAGCTCGCGCAGTCGGGCGCAGTGCTCGGCGGGCAGGTCGAAGCGGGGCGTCGGGCGGACCGTGCCGTCCGGGGCGGCCTCGGCGGCCCGGGGCAGCACCAGGGCGGGGAGGTCGGTCAGGCCGGCGGACAGCCAGTACGCGACGACCTGCTCCAGGTCCTCGTCGATCGCCGGGTGCTCGGGGACCGTCCCTTCCTCGCACGGGGGCTGGGGGCCGTCCGCGCGTACGCCGGCCAGGGCCTGGAGGAACTGGCGGGCGAAGACGAACTTGGAACGGCCGTCGAAGGCGATGTGGTGGACGCCGACGACCAGGGTGCGCCGGTCCGGGGCGTGGGTCAGCAGCGCGAAGGTGATGGGCGAGCGGCTGGTCAGGTCCCAGGGGCCGACCCGGTGCGCGCGGTACCAGGCGCGGGCCTCGGTGAGCTCCTGCCCCGGCGCCGCCGCCAGCGGCAGCTCCTCGAACTGGAGCACGGCCGCTGCCGGATGGACGGCGATCCGGGCCTCGGGGCCGTCCACGACCAGGCCGCGCAGTTGCGGGTTGTCCCGGCACACCGTCATACAGGCGGCCCGCACCTGGTCGGCGGTCACCTCGCCGGTGACGAGGACGGACAGGAAGCCGCCGTTGATGGAGTGCGGGTGCAGCTGCTGCTCCAGCCACATCGCCTCCTGCGCCGGGGACAGCCGGACCAGGTGCGGATCAGCCATGAGTCGTCAACTTCCGTACCGCTTCGGGCAGTTCCTGCCTCGCGATCTTCCCGTTGGCCGTCAGCGGCAGTTCGGGGACGACGACGAAGCGGGCCGGGACCATGTAGTCGGGCAGGGCGGCGGCGCAGGCCGCGCGCAGGGCGTCGGCGTCGGGGGCCCGGTCCTCGCCGGCGGGGACGACGTACGCGTGCAGGGCCGTCGTACGGGCCGTGCCGTGTCCGACGACCGCGGCCCGGCGCACCCCGGGGACCCGGCTCAGGACGGCCTCGATCTCACCCGGCTCCACGCGGTAGCCGCGGACCTTGAGCTGGTCGTCGATACGGCCCACGAAGTGCAGCAGACCGTCCTCCAGGCGCACCCGGTCCCCGGTGAGATAGCCGCGCCGGGTGCCGCCCGTCTCGTACGGCAGCGTGCGGAAGCGGTCCTCGGTCAGCCGCTCGTCGCCGAGGTACCCCGTGGCCAGGCAGCGGCCGGTGACGACGAGTTCGGCCTCCTCGCCCTCGGCGAAGGGCCCGAGGACGCCGTCGCGCAGGCGCAGCAGGCCCGCGTCGGCCACGGGGCCGCCGAGCGGGGGGTGGGCGGGCCAGGTCGCCGGGTCGGGCGGCAGGCGGTACTCGGTCACGACGTGGGTCTCGCTGGGGCCGTACTGGTTGACCAGGGTCGCGTCGCGGTCCGCGAAGAGGGCGCGCACCTCGTCGTTGACGACGAGCCGCTCCCCCGCGACGACGGCCTCGCGCAGCGCGGGCAGCCGGTGGCCGGTCACCGGCACCGCGACGGCCAGGGCGTGCAGCGAGGCCACCGGGAGGAAGGCGCGGGCGATGTCGTGCCGCTCCAGCAGGGCCGCGAGCAGGAAGGGGTCCCGGCGGGTCACGTCGTCGGCCACGACCAGGGCTGCGCCCGCGGCCCAGGCGGTGACCAGCTCCTGGAACCCGACGTCGAAGCCGACCGAGGCGGCGTGCAGGGTGCGCGGCGGCTCGTCCCGCTGCCAGGCGTCCAGGTGCCAGGTCGCCAGGTCCTCCAGGACGACGGGGGGCACGGCCACGCACTTGGGGGTGCCGGTGGATCCGGAGGTGGCGACGACGTAGGCGGTCGGCCCGGTGACGTCGGGCGCGGGGTCCCGGTCGGTGGCCGCGGATCCGGCGAGGCTGTCGACCCACAGAGGGCCGGATTCGGTGTCGGTCAGGGTCAGTTGCACCCCCGCCGCCGTGGTGATGCGGGTCAGGCGCTGCTCGGGCAGGGCCGGGTCCAGGGCCACGACCGCCGCGCCCGCGCGCCAGACGCCCAGGACCGCCGCGCACCGCCACCAGCCGCGCGGTGCCGACACGCCGACCGGGCACCCGCGGGTCACGCCCCGCGCGGCCAGCCCGGTCGCGATCCGGGCGGAGGCGCTGTCCAGGTCCGCGTAGGTGTACTCGGTGTCCGCGTCCACCACCGCGATCCGGTTCGCGTACTTCTCGCAGGCGGTGACCAGCAGGTCGGTCAGCGGCATCACAGCTCGACCCGCACACCGGAGTCGAACCAGTGGTGCAGCTGCACCGCCGCCTCGATGCTCATCCGGGTCACCCCGGCCCGCAGGCCGAAGGTCGGGTCGGTGAGGACCGACTCGACCCGGGCGGGGTCGAGCAGGTCGTTCACCCGGGCTCCGGGCTGCGCCGTGATGTCCTTCAACTGGGCCCGCAGGGCGGTGCGGTAGGCGGGGTCCTGGACGGTCGGGTACGGGGACTTCTTGCGCTCCAGCACCGACTGCGGCAGCAGATCGCGCACCGCGGCCCGCAGCAGGCTCTTCTCCCGCCCGTCGGCGACCTTCATCTCCCAGGGCACGTTGTAGACGTACTCGGCGAGTTCGTGGTCGCAGAACGGCACCCGGCCCTCGATCGAGGCGGCCATCCCGAGCCGGTCCTTGCGGTCCAGAATGACCCGCAGGTAGCGGGTCATGTTGAGGTACGTGATCTCCCGCATCCGGCGCTCGTGCGCGGACTCCTCGCCGGACAGCGGGACTTCGGCGAGCGCCTCCTCGTAGCGCGCCTGCGTGTACCCGGCGAAGTCGAGCTCGTGGTAGAGCTCGCGGTCCAGCAGTCCGGACAGGAACTCCATCTGGTGCGAGGCGCCGAGCCAGGGGAAGGTCCGGGACTTCACGTAGAACGGGTCGTGGAACCACATGTAGCCGCCGAACAGTTCGTCCGAGCCGTCGCCGGTCAGCGTGACGGTGCAGAAGCGGCGGACCTCCTGCGAGAGCCGGTACAGCGACACGTACATGTCGAGGCCGGCGACGGGCCGGTCATGGGCCCGTACGACGGCCGCCTGACCCTCGGGGTCGGCCAGGTGGTCCCGGTCGATCAGCAGCTCCCGGTGCTCGCTGCCCAGGTGCGCGGCCATCTTGGCGACGTAGGGGGCGTCCGGGGAGTCGTGCACCTCGTCCGGGCGGAAGTTCTCCAGGTGGTAGGCGAACTCCATGGAGAAGGTCTGGAGCCGGTCGCCGCCGCCGAGGGAGCGGTTGACCAGGGCGCAGACGGCGCTGGAGTCCAGGCCGCCGGAGAGCATGGAGGAGATCGGCACGTCCGCGGTCACCTGACGCCGGACGATGTCCTCCAGCATCTCGCGCACGGTGCGTTCCGTGGTGGCGAGGTCGTCGGTGTGCTCGCGGGGGGTGAAGTTCCAGTAGCGGGCGCGGCTGACGCCGGAGCGTGAGTAGCGGACCACCTCGCCGGGGATCACCTCGCGGGTGTGCTTGAACACCGACAGGCCCGGCGTGGGCGTGAACGACAGGGCCTCCAGCAGGCCCGCGCGGTCCACGACCGGGTCGACGAGGCCGGTGGTGAACAGTGCCTTGGGCTCGGAGCCGAAGGCGAATCCGTCCGGCGTCTCGGCGTAGAACAGCGGGTAGATGCCGAAGCGGTCGCGGATCAGGACGAGTTCCTCGCGCTGTACGTCCCACACGGCGAAGGCGAACATGCCGCGCAGCCGTTCGGCGCAGGCCGGGCCCCACTCCTGGTAGGCGCGCAGCACTACCTCGGTGTCGCTGCGGTCGCGGAACTCGTGTCCGCGGCGGCGCAGTTCCTCGCGGAGCTCGGTGAAGTTGAAGACCTCGCCGGTGTAGCTGAGGACGACGGTCTCGCGGCCGGCCGCGTCCGTGGCGAGCGCGGGCTGGTGGCCGCCCTCCAGGTCGACCACGGCCAGCCGGCGGGGCACGAACAGCGCCCTGGGGGAGGACCAGTCGCTGACTTCGTCCGGACCGCGCAACGGGAGCGCGCCCCGCATCGACTCGACCAGGTCCCGGCGGTGCGAGAGGTCTTGGGAGAAGGAGACGAGGCCGACTATGCCGCACATGGAAAGGGCGCTCCAGCGGTGGTGGACGACGGTGACGGAGGTCGAGGATCACGCGCGCGGTGCCGCACGTCACCCCGATTGGCAGGTATCTGCCAGGTCTGCCGTTCCGGCTTCCGGTCGCGCTCGCCCCGCGCGGAAGGTCGACGGGAGAACCCGAGGCTGGAGAGTGCATGTCCGAACCCACCCGCACCGAGGCGGCGCCGCGTCTGCGCCCGGTGCTCGACAGAATCGTGAGCTACAAGCCGGGCGGCGCGGTCCGCTCCCCCGACGGCCGGTCGTATCCACTGGCGGCGAACGAGTCCCCCGACGAGCCGCTGCCCGCGGTGGTGAAGGCGATCGGCGAGGCCGCGCTCGGGATCCACCGCTACCCGGACAACGCCGCGGCCGAGTTGGTCTCCGAGCTGTCCCGGCACCTCGGTGTCGCCGAGGAGTCCGTCGCCGTCGGCTGCGGTTCGGTCGGGATCTGCCAGATGCTGCTGGCGGCGGTCGCCGAGCCGGGCGCCGAAGTGGTGTACGCGTGGCGGTCGTTCGAGGCCTATCCGATCCTCACCGCGCTGTCGGGCGCCACGTCCGTGCAGGTTCCGCTCCGCGACGGGGCGCACGACCTCGCCGCGATGGCGGACGCCGTCACCGAACGGACGCGCCTGGTCTTCGTGTGCAACCCCAACAACCCGACCGGGACGGGCGTGCACCGGGCCGAGCTGGAGGCCTTCCTCGACCGGATCCCGGCCGACTGCCTGGTGGTCCTCGACGAGGCCTATCGCGAGTACGTCCGTGACGACCGCGTCCCCGACGGCCTCACGCTGTTGGCGGGACGCCCCAACGTGGTGGTCCTGCGCACCTTCTCCAAGGCCTACGGCCTGGCCGCGCTGCGCATCGGCTACGCGGTCGGCGACCCGGCGCTGATCACTGCCGTCCGCAAGGCCTACCTCCCCTTCAGCGTCAACGCCGTCGCCCAGGCCGCCGCCCTCGCCGCCCTCCGCTCGGAGGCGGAGCTGATGGCCCGCGTGCAGGCCACGGTCGAGGAGCGCAGCCGGGTCCGCACGACGCTCACGGACCGGGGCTACTCCGTACCCGCCACCGAGGCCAACTTCCTCTGGCTGCAACTCGGCGACCGCTCCACCGCCTTCGCCGCGGCCTGCGCGGCCGAGGGCGTGGCGGTACGCGCCTTCGCGGGCGACGGCGTCCGCGTGTCGATCGGCTCACCCGAGGAGAACGACAGGTTCCTCGCCGCGGCGGCGGGGTTCGCGGTGGGGCAGGGCTGAGCTCGGCGCTCCCCTGTTGTGGGGGGCGTCGGCAGTGGCGGGGCCGGCCCTGGCGCCCCACGCCCCCTGCTGCGGGGGGGCGAGCCGTCCTACGCAAAGGGGTGGCGGCACGGCTGCCAGAGCCGGATCCCCGGGCGTGCCCGAGCTGACCCCGACGCCCCACCCCCCTGCTGCGGGAGGCGGGCCGTCCTACGCAAAGGGGTGGCGGCACGGCTGCCAGAGCCGGATCCCCGGGCGTACCCGAGCTGACCCCGGTGCCCCCTGCTGCGGAGGCCGGTAGGTCAGTGGCGGGCCGTTTTGCGCAACGGGGTCGTGGGGTCGGCTGCCAGGGCCGGGTCCAGGGGAGTTCCGGATTCGATGAGGCGGCGGCCCTGGGTCATGTCGCGGGGGCGGTTGACCGTCAGGAGGGCGGTCAGGTGGTCGTTGGTGAACCAGAGGACGGACCAGTCGGGGTCGTCGGGGGAGCCGCGGTGGAGCATCCGGTCGGCGGGGCGGTGGTGGCCCGCGTACTGCACCATCCGGCCGAACTGCTCCGACCAGAAGTACGGTGCGGGGTCGTAGGCGGCCTCCTGGCCCAGCAGGGCGGCCGCGGCGACGGCGGGGGCGTTCAGGGCCGTGTCCCAGTGCTCGACCAGCAGCCGGCGTCCGTAGCGCGCCGACCACCAGGCGGCGCAGTCCCCCACCGCCACGACCTCGGGCCGGGACGTGCGCAGTGAGCCGTCGACGACGATCCCGCGGTCGATGTCCAGCCCCGAGCCCGCCAGCCAGCCGACCTCGGGCCGGGCGCCGATGCCGGTCACGACCGCGTCGGCGGGCAGGAACTCCCCGTCGGCGGTGGTCAGTCCGCCGGGGTCGACCGAGACGGCCTTGACCCCGCAGCGCAGTTCGACGCCCGCCTCGGCGTACCAGCCGGCGGTCAGCGCGCCGAGCGCCTCGTCGAGCACCCCGGCGAGCGGGGTCCCGCCCGCCTCCAGCACGGTCACCCGGCAGCCGCGCCGCGCGGCCAGCGTGGCCACTTCGGCGCCGATCCAGCCCGCGCCGACGATCACCACCCGTGCGCCCTCGCGCAGTTCCGCGCGCAGGGCCCGGGCGTCGTCCACCGTCCGCAGGACGTGCTGGGGGCCCGTGCCGGGCAGCCGCAGCGGCGCGGCCCCCGTGGCGATGACCAGCCCGTCGAAGTCCAGGGGTCCGGCGGAGGTGCGCAGCACCCCGCCGGGGCGGTCCGGGTGCAGGACGAGTTCCTCGGCGCGGTGGCCGAGGCGCAGGGCGCAGCCCAGACGGCCCCAGTCGACGGGGAACGTGGTGTCCTCGCCGTCCCCGGCCAGCACGGCCTTGGACAGCGGCGGCCGGTCGTAGGGCTCGTGGCGTTCCGCCCCGACCAGGGTCAGCTCCCCCTCGTACCCCCGCTCGCGCAGTGCCTCGACCGCGCGCAGTCCGGCGAGACCGCCGCCGACGACGATGACCTTCTTCATCCGTCCAGCTCCCGTTCCTGCTTCTGCATGGTGTCCTCGGCCGCGGCCACGGCCCTCGCCAGCACCCGCTTGACCGGCATGCCCAGCGACCGGGCCGCCGCGGCCACGTCCTCGTACTCCGGCTGGGCGTTGACGACGCGCCCCCGGTGGGTGGCGACCTTGACCCGGATCACGGCCCCGGCCACCTCGACGGTGACGAACGACCGGCCCAACTCGTGCTTGGTCACCGGGTGTTCGCGCAGCCCGATGGCGGAGGTCTCGGTCAGTACGGTCTCCCGGACGGCCGGGAGCAGCGCGGGCGGGCAGAGCACCGACAGCGTGTGCGCGGGCCGCCCCTTCTTCATCAGCACGGGCGTGAGCCAGGCGTCGGACGCCCCGGCGTCCATCAGCCGGGCCAGCACGCCGGGCCACACACGCGGGTCGAGGTCGTCCACGTTGCTCTCCACGACCACCGCCTCCCGGGCCGCCGGCCCGGCCTGCGTCTGCTGTCCGAGCACGACCCGTACGACATTGGGGACGCCCGGCAGATCGCGGGTGCCCGCGCCCGTGCCGGTGCCGAGCACGCGCAGCGGGGGCAGCCCGCCCCACCCGGAGCAGAACTCCAGGACGAGGGCGGCGCCGGTCGGCGTACACATCTCGTAGGGCAGCTCACCGGAGTGGGCGGGTGCCCCGTGGTCGGCGAGCAGCCGCAGCACGGCCGGCACGGGCACGGGGATCTCCCCGTGGGCGCTGCGGGTCCAGCCGCCGCCCAGGGCGAGGGGGGTCGCCGTCGCCGTACCGATGCCGAGGTCGTGGAAGGCGGCGCAGGCGCCGACGACGTCGCCGATCGCGTCGAGGGCGCCGACCTCGTGGAAGTGGACGTCGTCCGCGGCGACCCCGTGCACGGCGGCCTCGGCGTGCGCCAGCCGGGTGAACGCGGACAGCGCCGACTCCCGTACGGGGGCGGGCAGTTCGGCCTCGGCCAGCAGGGTCCTGAGCGAGCGCCAGGTGCGGTGCGGGGGCTGGGGGGCGGTGTCCACGTGCACCTTGGTCGCGGCCAGTCCGCAGCGTGTGACCCGCTCGGTCCGCAGGGTGATCGCCCCGGGTGCGACCGCCTCGACGGCCCGCTGTACGGCTGCCGGGGAGGCCCCGGCGTCGAGCAGGGCGCCCAGGATCATGTCGCCGGCCGCTCCGGAGGAACAGTCGAACCAGGCGGCGGTGCGCGGCGTCATGCGCTCACCTTCACCATGCGGCGGGTCATCCGGGCCGCCGCCACGGCCGCGCCGAAGCCGTTGTCGATGTTGCACACCACTACGCCGGGACCGCACGAGTTGAGCATGGCGAGCAGCGGCGCGATGCCGCCGAAGGCGCTGCCGTAGCCGACGCTGGTGGGCACCGCCACGACCGGCACGCCGACCAGCCCGGCGACCACGCTGGGCAGTGCGCCGTCCATGCCGGCCACCACGATCAGGCAGTCCGCCGCGTCCAGTTCGTCCCGGACGGCGAGCACGCGGTGGATGCCGGCCACGCCGACGTCGCGCACCTGGCCGGTGTCGCAGCCGAACTCGGCGGCGACGAAGGCGGCTTCCCGGGCCACCGGTTCGTCCGAGGTCCCGGCGCTGACCACCAGGACCCGGCCGGCGGGTTCGGGCCGGTCGCCGAGGGCGGCGCAGCGGGCCACGGGGTCGAGGCGCGCTTCGGGGAACGCCTCGCCCACCGCCCGCAGTGCGTCGTCCGTCAGCCGGGTGGCCAGGGCGGGCCGGTGCCCGGGGCGGTCGCGCAGGGCCCGGAGCAGGGCGACGTTCTGGTCGGCCGTCTTGCCCGCTCCGTAGACGACCTCGGGGTCGCCGGTGCGCAGGGCGCGATGGGTGTCGAGGCGGGCGAACCCGAGGTCCGCCACGCCGCTGCCCGCGCTGCCGTCGAGGGGTCCGCGCACCAGGTCCGCCAGCGCCTCGTCGGCCGTCGCCGTCCCCTCGGACACCCGCTCCAGCAGCGCCCGTACTTCGTCACGGTCCATGGTTCGGCCCCTCCTGGGTGGTGCTCACGCTCGTATGCGCCTCGTTGAGGGCGCCGGACCGGAAGCCGCGCGGGTCGACGTCCACCGTGGCGAAGCCCGCGCGCCGTACGGAGTCCAGCGCGTCCGCGCAGGCCCGGACGGCGGGTACGGCGGCCCGGTCGACCTGGATCAGGGCCCGCTCGCCGAGGTCGCGCACCCGGAGGTCGTAGCTGTCGATGCCCGCGCGCCGAAGGCTCTCCCGCAGGGACCGCTCGGCGTCGTCGATGCGGACCAGCCGCTCCCGGGTGATGCCAAGGCCGTAGGCGACCCGGCTGGACAGACAGGGCGAGGCCGGCTTGTCCCAGGTGGGCAGGGCCCAGGCCCGGCTCACCGCCCGGACCTGGGCCTTGGTCAGGCCTGCGTCGGCCAGCGGGGTGACCACGCCGTGCCGGTCGGCGGCGCCGATGCCGGGGCGGAACCGGTCCAGCCGGTCGTCCGCGTTGGTGCCGGTGGCGACGTGCGCGAAGCCGCGCTCGACGGCCAGGGCGCGCAGCCGGCCGGCCAGTTCGTCCTTGCAGAACCAGCAGCGGGAGCGCGCGTTCTCGCGGTATCCGTCCGAGTCCAGCTCGTGGGTGCTCACGAAGGTGTGGGGCGCGCCCAGTTCCCGGGCGATGTCCCGCACCGCGGCGCGCTCGGCGCGCGCCAGGCTCGCCGAGTCGCCGGTGGCGGCGAGCACCCGGTCCGGGCCCAGCGCACGCAGCGCGGCGGCCAGCAGCAGCGCGGAGTCCGCACCGCCGGAGAACGCCACGACCACGGAGCCCAGCTCGGTCAACTGCCGGTGGAGTGCGCCGAGTTGACGCTCCGGGGTCATTCGAGCTCCAGCGCGGACAGCATCGGGCGCAGCTTCGCGCAGGTCTCCGCGTACTCCACGGCGGGGTCGGAGTCGGCGACGAGACCGCAGCCGGCGTAGAGCGAGGCGGCCGCTCCGGAGAGCAGGGCGGAGCGGATGGCGACGGCGAACTGGCCCTGTCCGGACGGATCGGCCCAGCCCACCACGCCCGCGTACCAGCCGCGGTCGAAGCCCTCGTTCTCCGCCAGCCAGCTCAAAGCCTGCCGGCGCGGCTGGCCGCCGAGCGCGGGGGTCGGATGCAGCCGCTCCACGAAGTCGAGGACGCCGGTGCCGGGTTCGGCGCCCAGCGTGCCGCGGACCTTGGTGGACAGGTGCTGCACATGGGCGAGCTTGACGACCCGGGGCGGTGTCTCGGCGGTGACCTCGGCGCAGCCGTGGGCGAGGGCGTCGCACAGCATCCGTACGACGACGTCGTGCTCGTGCTGGATCTTGGCGCTGTCGACGAGTTCGCGCTCGCGGACCGCGTCCTCCTCGGGGGTGCCGCCGCGCGGGGTGGTCCCGGCCAGGCCCAAGGCATGGACCTCGCGGCCCTCGACGCGGACCAGGTACTCGGGGGTGGCGCCGAGGAAGGTGTCCTCGCCGTGGCCGACGGCGAAGACGGTGGTGCCGGGGTTGACGGCCCGCAGCCGGTCCACGGCCGCCGCCACGTCGAAGTCGGCGGAGGCGGTGACCCTCAGCTCACGGGCCAGGACCACCTTCTCGAACGTACCGGCGCGGATGCTGCCGGTGGCCCGGCGGACCAGTTCCCGCCAGTCGTCGGCCGCGGGTATCTCGGTGCTGTCCCAGGTGCGCGGGCCGGCGGGCGCGGCGGAGCCGCCGGCGGGGGTGCTGACGGGGGTGCTGACGGGGGTGCTGACGGGGGTGCTGACGGGGGTGCTGACGGGGGTGCTGACGGGGGTCTCGTGATCGAGGTACTGCTCGGCGATCCGGCCGAGTTCCTTGGCCGTCCGCTCGGGGTCGTCGTCCCGGGTCAGGACGGCGTTCAGGCGGAGCTCGGCCGGTCCCGGGAGGTCGCCGGCCGCGGCCGACCGGGAGCGGAGCTGGAACGCGGGCACCCAGACCAGGGTGTCCGGTAGCCGTCCCTGCGGCCCGGTGCCGTCGGGGCTGAACGCGAACCCGCCGATCGCCAGCGGGCCGCCGCCGGAGGGCTGCGACGGGTCGGCGGTGCCGCCGTCGACCGGCTCGTGCGAGAGCCGCGCCCAGGCGTCGCGGACGGACCGGACCCGGTCGGCGCCCCGGCCCGGCAGCTCGTGCGCGGTGTCGAGGGCGACGACGCAACCCTGGTCCCAGGCAGACCGCCACAGCATGGAGCGCCGGGTCAGCACGCGGCCGCGGCGCCATACGGCCATGACGTCGACGGCAGGCAGCGGTTTCGCCCAGCTGACGAGGACGGGGCGGTCGTCGCGTTCGGCCCGGGTACGGGCGTTGCGGCACAGGTCGAGCAGGATCGCGCGGTCGCTGTCGTCGAACCCGGGGACGGAGCCTGTCGGTGCGGATGCGGTCGGGGTGGGGGCGGTCATGCCTAGTACACCCCTTCCACGACGGTGGAGCCGCCGTCCACGGTGAGGGGCTGGACGTCCGCGAGCCCGTCCTGCGGGTAGCGCGAGGTGGGTTCGACGCGGATCACGGAGTCGCGCTCCAGGGTCCACGGCAGCAGCAGGTCCCGGGTGACCAGGGAGATCCTGGCCTGGCCGCGCTCGCCGTAACCGACGGGGACGAGGGGGTTGTCGGGGTCGACGACCGTGACACGGCTGAAGGGGTGGAAGGGCACGAAGACGCACCCGTCGGTGGCTTGGGCGGCCTCCGGTGCGGCGGGGCGCTGCGGGGCGATGCCCATCATGGTGTTGCCGTACAGGCCCACGACGGGGGCCTGCGGGAAGATCTCCTCCTCGAAGGCGCGCAACGTCTCGGGGCTGACGCTGGTACCGGCCCAGATGATCCCGCGCACCTTGCGCTGGACCAGGTCGAGCAGCTTCTCGTCGGCCGCCAGTGCCTCCAGCACGGGGGGCGTGGCGAAGAGCACGGAGACGGGCTGGGTGGACAGTACGTCGTAGGCCTGGGCCAGGATGTGCCGCACGTACCGCCCGGCCTCCTCGCGCAGGCCGTCCTTGACCGCCTTCTTGACCCAGCGCGGGTCGAAGTCGATGTAGTGGCAGAACGTACGCCGCAGTTGGGCGAGGAGCCCGATCGACCGGCCGACGATGTGCGGCCCGGTGGGCCCGATGTGCAGCCAGTGCCCCTCGCCCTCGCCCGGGATGCCGTGCTCGGCGAGCACCTCGCTCACCCACAGGACGCCGTTGCGCCGCGACGTCGACTCCACGATGCGCTTGGGCCGGCCGGTCGTACCGCCACTGTCGAAGACCTGGAAGTCCCAGCCGGCCCGGTCGATCCCGACCGGCACCAACTCATCGACGGAGACGTCCCGCCACTCCTCACTGACGTCCGGAAAGCGGTCCAGGTCCGCCCAGGTACGCACGTCGGTCAGCGGGTCGAAGCCCAGCCGGGCAGCCCGCTTCACCCAGAACGGCGACCCCGTCGCCGGCGAGAAGTGCCACTCCATGGCGGCCTGAACGAATGCGTCGGGCGCAAGATCCGCGCCAAAGGGCTCTGCCGTGCTGTCGATCATGTCTGCCTCCAGGCAGGGGTGACGAAGGGAGAGGACGGACGGGTGCGGGCGCCGGGGCGGAGCTGCGGTTGGGGGCGCGGCTCGGCGGGGGCTGACGGGGGGTGGGGCGGCGGAGGGGTGGCGTGTCCGGGGCGGGCATCCGGGTGGGCGCGTCGGGGTGGCATGTGCGGCTCGACCGTCCGGATCAGCCCACCCGAGTCGGCCGCCCGGGTCGGCACGTCCGAGTCAGTCGCCCGAGTCGGCACGTCCGAGTCGGCCGCCCGGGTCGGCACGTCCGAGTCAGCCGCCCGGGTTGGCCCACCCGGACCCGGCCCACCCGCATCGACCACCCGCACAACGGCCGTACGGCGAAGCCGAGTCGGACCGGCCCCGCATCGGACAGACGGCCACGGAGGCCAGGCCCAGGCGTCCGGGCCGGACGCCCGAAGCGCAGCCCGAATCGGACCGACCTCGCATCACACAGGCGCCCACGGCGGCCAAGCCCAGGCATCCTGACCGGACGCCCGAATCGACCGCCCGGAACCAGCCCACCCGGATCTGCCATCGGGATCGACCGCCCCCTCAACAGCGGTACGGCGAACCCGAATCCGACCCGACCCCGCACCAGACAGGCGCCCACGGCGGCCAGACCCAGACATCCGGGCCGGACACCCGAACCAACCGCCCGTATCGACCGCCCAGACCAACCCACCCGGATCGCCTCCGGATCGACCGCCCCGCAACACCCGTACGGCGAGCCCGAATCCGACCCGACCCCGCATCACACAGGCGCCCACGGCGGCCGGCCCCAGGCATCCATGCCCGAACCCCCGACCGCCCGACGAGCGCCGCCCCCGGGACGCCGGCCCGAGGGCCCCGCCCCGGGCGGCCTGCCGTCAGACCGACGCCAGCGAAGGGGTCCGAGGCGTCGACAGGGTGCGGCCGACCGCTTCTGCCACCGGGGCGAGGCGGGTCATGAGGGAGGCGAACTCCGTCGCGTCGAGGGCCTGGGCGCCGTCGCACAGTGCGCTGCGGGCGTCGGTGTGGACGTCGATGATCAGACCGTCCGCCCCGGCTGCCGCCGCGGCCAGGGACATCGGCGCGACCAGGTGCGGCCGGCCGGTGCTGTGGCTGGGGTCGACGATCACCGGCAGATGGGTGATCCGCTTCGCCTCGGCCACCGCGCTGAGGTCGAGGGTGAACCGGGTGCTGCGGTCGTAGCTGCGAATCCCCCGCTCGCACAGCACGACATCACCGTTGCCCGCATGCATGACGTACTCGGCGGCGAGCATCCACTCCTCGATCGTGGCGGCCATCCCGCGCTTGAGCAGCACGGGCTTGCCCGCGGCGCCCGCCTCCCGCAGGAGTTCGAAGTTCTGCATGTTGCGGGTGCCGATCTGCAGCATGTCGCTCTCCTCCGCGACACACTCCACGTCCTTCGGCGTGACCACCTCGGTGACCACCGGCAGCCCGGTGCGCGTGCGCTGCTCCGCGAGGAGGGTCAGCCCGGCCAGGCCCAGGCCCTGAAAGCTGTACGGGGAGGAGCGGGGCTTGAAGGCGCCGCCGCGCAGCATCGCCGCGCCGTGGGACACGACCGCGTCCACGGCCGCCGTCATCTGCTCCCGGCTCTCCACGGCGCAGGGCCCGGCGATCACGGCGAACTCGGGTCCGCCGATCACCGTGTCCCCGCGGGCGCCCACGGAAACCCGGGTGCCCTCCTCGCTGAACGCCCTGCTGGTGAGCCGCTGGGCGCCGGGGACGACCGTCACGCGTTCGACGGCCGGCGACTTCTCGACGCGGCTCGCCAGTTCCGGGGTTCCGTTGCCTTCCGTCACCACGGTCACGCGATTGCGTACGGCCGTGGAAACGGCGGACTGGCCCCCTTCATGAAGTATCTGGATAACGGAATCTATCTGTTCACGTGTGGCACGCGGATCGAACACCACAATCACTGGCGGACACCTTCCGATGGGGCCGTCGTTCATGTTCTGGATTCAGAAGCCGCCGCAAGCTAACGCGAAGAATTTTGACGCCGCAACTCTTTCTCGACCCGGTCAACATAACCCAAACAAAGAGCTTGCGGACCGTTTTCCGATCTTCCTGTCATGAAGCTGCCACGCCGCAACCACGGAGGGTCCGGATTACGCCGTCACGTTCCAGCCAATAGTTCATGAATCTCATATTCCGCTTCAGTTTTGGCAGGTCAGAGCCATAGCGCTAGATCGATCAGCCACGCCGCACCGCACAGAAGAAGCCACTTGCCACGACGGAAACCTGTCCGTAAGGTCACCTCGGCGCATTCACAGAGCCAAAAACGAGGGAGCCGGATCTCATGCAGATGATTGACATCAGCCAGGGCTGGTACGAGGGAATGCCGTCCTATGACGCACCCTGGTACCCGGAATTCGGAATCCGCCGGGCCATGACTCCGGAGACCGACCCGGCAAGCGGCGGCCGCACCTTCTCGGATCTCCAGATCTTCCCGCACAACGGCACCCACGTGGAATCCGGCTACCACTTCTTCGAGGACCGCGAGAAGATCGACGAGGTCCCGCTGGAGACCTTCGTCGGCCGCACCTGCATCGCGGACCTCTCCTACAAGGGCGACCTCGACCCGGTCACCGGCGAGGACCTGGAGAAGGCCCTGCGCGACATCTGGCAGCCGGGCGACCGCCTGCTGGTCCGCACCGACCACCCCAAGCGCTACCTGGGCCGGCCCGACTACTGGGACAACCCCCCGTACCTCACCCTGTCCTCCGCGGACTGGATGGTGGACAACGGCGCCGCCCTCGTCGGCATGGACTGCATCACCGAGCGCCCCACCGACCGCAGCGGCCAGGTGCACCGCCGGCTGCTGGAGTCCGGCATCCCGATCCTGGAGAACATCCAGAACCTCGACCGGATCACCAACCCCGTCGTGCAGCTGATGGCCCTGCCGATCAAGATCTCCGACGTGGAGGCGGCCCCCGCCCGCGCCGTCGTCTTCGACGGATGGCAGTTCTGACCAACCGTCACCACGGCTACACAGGCAGGGAGTTGTCATGACGGGGGACAGCACGGCCGTCGCGCTGACCAGAACCGCGTCCGATACGGCCACCGCGGTCGACCGGGCGGTCGAGGAGGCCCTCGACCTGCTCGGCGATCCGCTGCGGGACGTGGGCAGGGGCGACCGGGTCGTCATCAAGCCCAATATGTTCCAGCGCAAGCCGGGCTTCAGAACCAGCCCCGACCTGCTGCTCGCCGTGGCGAAGCGGGCCTCGACGCGCGGCGCCGAGGTCTTCGTGGCCGAACGCACCCAGGTGCTCAAGGAGATCCTCGACGGCAGCCCCCTGCACCGCTACGCGCAGGTGGTGAGCTTCGACGACCGGCCGCTGCGCGTGGTGCAGATCCCGGGCGCCACCTCGCTGCGGGTGCCGGTGGCGATGCCCGACCTCGTCACCGACTGCGACTTCTTCATCGGGGCGCCCCAACTGCGCACCCATTCCAGCGTCGTTCTCACCAACGCGATGAAGAACCTGGTCGGGCTCTTCCCCGGATTCACCACCCGGATCGTCCACATGGCCGGCGTGGAGGAGTCGATCGTCGACCTCAACCTGCTCCGCCCGCAGCACCTCGTGGTCTGCGACGCCGTCACCGTCATCGAGGGCAACTACCCGATGGCGGGCCGCACCCGCCCGGTGGGCCTGGTCGCGGCCTCCCGCAACGCCGTCGCCCTGGACGTCACCATGGCCGCGGTCGCCGGGGTGCGGACCTGGGAGCTCGCGTATCTGCGCGACGCCCACCGCCGGGGCCTCGGACCCGCCGACCTGAGGGAGATCGAGGTCCGCGGCGCCGCCGTCGAGGAGGTCGCCTTCACCCTCGACCGGGCGCCCGTCGACCTCACCCCGCCCCGGGACGGCATCCATGTCCACGCCGACACGGCGTGCGAGGACTGCCGCCGCTGGCTGGCCGCGGCCCTGCATCTGCTCCGCGACGAACTGCTGGCCCACAAGGGCGAGTTGACGATCGTGTCCGGCCCCATGGAACGACTGCCCGAACTGCGCGGCGCGGTGGTCCTGGTGGGCAACGCCATGTACGAGCACCGCGAGGCCGGTGTCTATCTGGAGGGCTGCCCGCCGCGGGCGATCCAGACGGCCGGCATCCGCTACGCGATGGGCCACCCCGTCACCGACCAGGAGCGCACCCAGTTCCGGGTCCCGTCGACCGACGGGCCGGAGGCCGAGGGTCTGCCCTGGCCGGCACCCGAGGAGTTGATCTAGATGCTGCCGTCCGTACCCGTGCTCCGGGACGGCCAGGAGCGGACCTCACGCGACACCCGCGTCCTGCACGACGTGCACGGCGAGCCCCTCGCCGAGATCCACGAGGCCCCCGCCCTGGTGACGAGAACGACGGTCCGTGCCATGCGCCGTGCCGCGACCGTCCCCCAGGACGACCGGCTGGCGGCCCTCGCCGAGGCCGGCCGACTGTTCGCCAAGGGCACACCGGGCGGCCAGTCGCCCGAGGAGTACTGCCACATGCAGGCACTCGCCTCCGGCGTCCCGGTCTCCGTGGCCCGAGCCACCCTCAACCGCGTCGCCGACGACTGCGCACGACTCGGCGAGATCATCGCCCGACAGACCCCGGCCGGAGCCACCACCGAAGACTCCACGCCGCTCGGCTGGACCGTAGCCCGGCACATCCCGGCTGGAGCCGCCACCGACCACGCATCGCCCGGCTGGACCGTCGCCCGGCACACCCCAGCCGGAGCCGCCACCAACAACGCGCTGCCCGGCGAAGCCTCCACCCGGCGGGCCCCGGGCGGGGCGGCCACCGAAGACTCCGGGCCGCTCGGCAGAAACGTCGCCCGGCACATCCCGACGGGTGCCACCACCGACGACTATGCGCCGCTCGGCTGGACCGTCGCCCGGCAGACCCCGACGGGTGCCGCCATCGACGACTCCGCACTGCCCGGCGAAACCGCCACCCACCAGCCCCCGGCCGCCCCCGCCCGTACCGCCCGCTGGGTGCGCCGCGGCCGTGTCTTCGGGGTGGTCGCGCCGAGCAATCACCCCGCGACGCACGGCGCCTGGCTTCAGGCCGTGGCGATGGGCTATCGGGTCGCGGTGCGCCCGGGTGCCCGGGACCCGTTCACCCCGCTGCGTCTGGTCCGCTCCCTGCTCGAAGCGGGCCTTGCCCCGGACTCGATCGCCCTGCTGCCCGGCAGCCACGCCGCGGCCGACGCGCTCGTCGACGCGGCCGACCTGGCCCTGGTCTACGGCGGCGAGGACACCGTCGCCCGGATGCGCGGCAACGACCGGGTGCTGGTGCGCGGCCCGGGACGCAGCAAGGTCCTCGTCGACCGGCCGCTGGACGATGCCACGCTCGACCACCTGGTCACCGAGATCGCCTCGGACGGCGGGGTGCGCTGCACCAACACCACCGCCGTGCTCACCAGCGGCGACCCGCGTGAGCTGGCCGAGGCCCTCGCGGAGCGGCTCGCCCGGCTGCCGGTGCACCCGGTCACCGACGAGCGGGCGGTCCTGCCGGTACGGCCGCTGCGGGAGGCGGAGGGTCTGCGGGCGCTGCTCGCCAACTCCCTCGACGGCGCACTGGATGTGACGGCACGTCACTATTCCGACGGCCCCCTCGGCGTACTCGGCGAGGGCGAGGGCGCCGCCGCGCTGCGGCCCGCGGTGCTGTGCGCGGACCGCTCCGACCACCCGGGGCTGCGCCTGGAACTGCCGTTCCCCTGTGTGTGGGTGGCGCCCTGGCGACGCGCGGAGGGCATCGGGCCGCTGGACGACTCGCTGGCCCTGACCCTGCTCACCGAGGACTCCGCGCTCGTCGAGGAGGCCCTGGACTCCCCCGGCGTGCGCACCGTGCTGCACGGCCGGGTTCCCGGCTGGTGGAGGGACCCCTTCCTGCCGCACGACGGATACCTGGGGCAGTTCCTCCAGGAGGCACGCGGCTACGCCGCTCCCTGAGGCCGGCGTCTCCGCACGGCCGTTGTTGACCATTCCCGAGGTGATTGAGACATGTCTGCTGCCTGCCCCGACCTCCCCATCGTCGTCCTGCCCGAGAACCAGCGGGTGCGGGCCCTCACCCGTCCCGCCGCCCCGGTCGAGTCCGCCCTGGCGGAGACGGTCGAGGCGCTGCTGAACCTGCGCGCCGAGCTGCTCAACCCGGCCGGGGCGCGGGGCTCCCTGAAGGACGCGGCCGACGCCGCGGTGAAGCGGACCGACCGGCTGGCGGCCGTGGCCCGCCTGGCCCCGATGGACACCGCGTCGATGGTCCCGATCGTGCCCAACCACACCTACTTCGGCGTCCGTACGGCCCCCGTCGACGACGCCCGGCTGGTCTCCGAGGTGACGACGGTCCTCGCGCGGGCCCTCGCCGACCTGGTCGAGGCCCGGCTGGACCTCAACGACCAGGCGGCGGAGGTCCTTTCGATGGTCCAGGTGCTGCGCGGCCTGGCTCCGGCCGACGCCCCGGCCGACGCCCCGCAAACCACCCAGGAGGCCGGCGCCGAGCCGCCCGCCCCGTCCGCCGTCGGCCGCGACGAGCTGACCCGGTGGGTCATCACCCACCACTTCTACTTCGTGCTCAACCTCGCCGCCGCGGACGCCGTCTCCCGTGCGACGGCGGCGCTGAAGGAGCAGGACCGGGAGGCGGCCCGGACCGCGCTCGACGAGGCCACGGTGTACGTCCGCGGATTCACCGCGGCCATGATGCACTCCGGTGACATGTCGGCGCCGGCCTACGACGCGATGGTCCGCCCGACCATGCATCCGCCGGCCGTGCCGGTGGCCCTGACCGGCCGTACGCAGCCGGAGCACAAGGCCTACCGCAAGGCGATGCGCACCCTGGTCAAGGTCTCCGCCGAGTCCTTCGCCGAGCTGGCCGCGGCCGACCCGGAGCTGGCCCTGGCCCGCGACGCCCTGCTGGAGGCCGATCTCCAGGACATCGAGCGGCACATCGCGGTGACGGCGGCGCTGGTCGGCGACGACCGTTCCCTCGTGCAGGGGGAGGCGTCCGAGAGCGCGATCGCCGTTCTGCGCACGATGCGGCACGCCCGGGCCGAGTCGTACCGGCCGCTGATGCGGTTCGGCGACCCGGTCACGCTGGTCACCGCCTGACCCGGACGGCCCCGTCCCGTCAGACATCTGCGCGACACCGGCCCCGGCGCGGGCCGGTGTCGCCTACCTGGGAGGTTCCTTTATGGCTGCGCGCATCGCCCTGCTGGGCGGCCGGCCCAACGTGCTGAGGTCCGCCGCGGACCTGGGCTGCGAAGTGGTCCTGGTGCACACACCGGGGAGGTACGACACCGAAGCCGCCGCCCAGTACTGCGTGGAGGTGGTGGAGGCGACCCTGGGCGACGAGGAGGCGGCGGTCGCCGCGGGCCGCGCGCTGTTCGCCCGGCAGCCGGTGGCCCGCTTCTTCTCGCCCAGTGAGCTGGGCCTGGTCCCGGCCGCCCGGCTGAACGAGGAGTTCGGCCTCGGCGGGAACTCGGTGGACACCGTACGCCTGCTGAAGGACAAGTCCGCGATGCGCCGCCGGCTGGCCGAGCTCGGCCTGTCCCCGGTGCGCTTCCGCGTGGTGCACGGCGCGGGTGAACTGGCCGCGTTCCTCACGGAGTTGGGCGGCCCCGCGATGGTGAAGCCGCTGGACCACGGCGGCAGCATGCACGTCTACAAGGCCGGCACCCCGGCCGACGCGGCCGGCATCTGGGCGAAGGCCGAGACGGCGGGCCGTACCCGCATGCTGGCCGAGGAGTTCCTGGCCGGCCACGAGGTCAGCGTGGAGGCGTTCACCGACGCCGGTGTGCACTCGGTGATCGCGGTGACCGACAAGCTGCTGGGCGCCGGCGGTTTCATCGAGGCCGGTCACTCCGTGCCGTCCCGGATCGACGAGGCCACCCGGCAGGAGATCGTCGAGCTGACGACCCGGCTGCTGGACGCGGTCGGCCTCGTGGAGGGGCCCTCGCACACCGAGATCATGATCACCGCCGACGGGCTGCGGATCATCGAGTCCCACAACCGCGCGGGCGGCGACAGCATCCCCGAACTGGTCCGGCTGGCCTACGGCGTGGACCTGGTGCGCGCCGCGGTCGCGGTGCCGCTCGGCATCGAGCCGTGGCAGCCCGGCACCGGACGTCCCACCGCCGGGTCGGCGATCCGGTTCCTGTCCGCCGAGCCGGGTGTGGTGACCGGCGTCGAGGTGCCCGAGGACCTGCCCGAGGGCGTCACCCTCAGCCTGTCCGCCCGCCCCGGCCTGGTCGTACCGCCGCTGACCTGGTCCGTCGACCGGGTCTGCGGCCATGTGATCGCGGTCGGCGCGGACGCGGCGGACGCCGCCGAGCGCTGCGAGAAGGCCGCGGCCGCCGTCCGGATCACCACCCGCCCCGCGGGTGAGGCAGGAGCATGACCATGAGCAACGGCACGGTCGTCATCGTCGACGCGTTCGCCAGCGCCCGCTGCCTGGCCCCGCTGTTCCGGGCCCGTGGCTACGACTGCGTTCACGTCCAGAGCACCCCGGAGATCCCGGCGGCGTACGAACCGAGCTTCCGGCCGGGGGACTTCGTCGCCAACCTCGTGCACGACGGGGACGTGGCCGGGACCGTCGCCGCCATCGCCGCCCACTCCCCCGTCGGCCTGCTGGCCGGCATCGAGCGGGCGGTCGTCCTCGCGGACGAGCTGGGCGAGAAGCTGGGCCTGCCCACGAACGGCACCGCGCTCAGCGCCGCCCGCCGCGACAAGTTCCTGATGATCGAGACGGTCCGCGAGGCCGGGGTGCCCGGCACCGAGCAGCTCCTGGCCTCCGACGCCGACACCCTGCTGAGCTGGTACGAGCGTTTCGGCGGCGGCCGTGTGGTGCTGAAGCCGGTGAGCAGCGCGGGCAGCGACGGCGTCCACTTCTGCGACGGCCCCGACGAGGTCCGCAAGGCGTTCGAGGCGCTCATCGGCACCAGGAGCGCGCTGGGCCAGGACAATCACGCGGTGCTGGCCCAGGAGTACCTGGTGGGCGGCGAGTACATCGTCAACACCGTGAGCCGGGACGGCCGTCACCATGTCACCGACATCTGGAAGATGCACCACCTCGGCGCCAACGGGGTCAAGGACCTGCCGGCCGGCGCGGAGCTGATGTCCCGGCACGGCGAGGAGCAGGACCAGCTGGCCGAGCACACCTTCCAGGTGCTCGACGCCCTGGGCGTCCGCAACGGCCCCGCCCACTCGGAGCTCAAGCTCACGCCGCAGGGCCCGCGACTGGTCGAGACGGGCGCCCGGGTGTGCGGGGCGGACGTGCATGTGCCCACCGGTGCCGCCCTCGGCGAGAGCCAGCTCGACTGGGCGGTGGACGCCGTGGTCGACCCCGGGCGGTTCCTGGAGCGCTGCGACACCGCCTACGAGGTCCAGCGGCACGCGCGGATCGTCAACATGGTCTCGCCGGGCACCGGAACGCTCGTGTCGTATCCGCGGATGGCGGAACTGCAGGAGCTGGAGAGCTTCCACGACGTGCTGTACCGGGTGCGCCCGGGGGCGCCGGTGCACCGCTCGGTCGACGACTGGACGTTCCCGCTGCGGGTGTACCTGCTGCACCCGACGGCGGCCACGGTCGCGCGCGACGCGCTGACCACGCGGTACATGGACGGCGAGGGCTTCTACGAGATCGCCTGACCGATCGCGTGGAAGAGAAGGGGCCGGGCACTCAGCCCGGCCCCTTTCCGTCGTACCGCCCGTCACTCCTCGTGCAGGACCGCCCCCGCGTGCGCGCCGCCCGCGGTGTTCACCACGACCTCACCGGAGTCCACGGTGGTCGCCCGGGCGAAGGCGCCGCCGTAGCCGTTGGCCACGGTGAACACGCCCCACAGGGCCGTCCACGGCCGCAGTTCGCCCCGCTCGTCGGGGAACAGCTCCAGCGTCGGCCGGATCCTGCGCTGGACGATGTACGGCCCGTCGAGCGCGGCGGTGATCTGCTCGCGCCATTCCTCCGCGCTCAGCCCGGGCGCCCAGCCGAGCACCACGCCGTTGCCGCCGGACATCAGGGTCGGCTTGAGCGCGAGGTCCTGCTGGTTGGCCAGCGCGTACTCGACCAGGTCCACGCGCTCGCCGCCCTCCAGCGTGACCTCGCCCGGGCGGACCATACGGGTCCAGGGCAGGATGCGGTCGAGGCTGTCGAGTTCCTCGGCGCTGAACAGATGACGGTTGCGCTCGTCGGAGAGCATCGCGAGCGCGCCCTTGCTGGCGTACGCGGAGCAGTCCATCGGCGTGAAGATCTTCACCTCGCCCCGCTCGGCGGCGTCGAGGACCGGGTCCATCAGGGCCGGGGCCTCGGGCGACTCCAGCAGATCGGCGATGAGGAAGGTGCGGAAGACGATGTCCACGGGACGCTCGCCGAGCCACACCCGGCCGTCGCGGGCCTCCAGCTGGCCGAGGTGGCAGGGGTGGGCCTCCAGCCCGAGCTCGCCCCAGCGTCCGCACAGCAGCTCCATGTACGGGATCATGGTGTCGTAGCTGCTGGGCCAGTCGGTGAGGGCGACCACGGGGCGGTCCTCCAGCGTGAAGCCGCTCTCCACCACGATGTTGTTCACCTGCTCGCGCAGGGTGTCGACATAGCCGAGTCCGCGCTCGCCGGCGTAGTCGGCCAGCACCGGGTGTTCCAGCAGGGCCCGGCACATGTCGGCGTTGTCCATGCCGCCGACGGCGCTGCCGATGTTGAGTTCGAGCAGCTTGAAGCCGCTGTCGTCCACGTACAGATCGGCGCGGGTCTGCCGGGTCAGGGACGGGCCGCGGCCGCGCATGATGGCGGAGACCTGGACCTCGGCCATGCCCACCGCCCGTGCGAACGCGGCGAGATCGCCGCCGAAGAGCCGCTCGGGAAGGCTGCCCAGCGCCGCCAGCAGGTTCTCCAGGTCGGCGTGGAGCCGGGTCCGCTCGTCCCTGCCGAGAAAGAGCGGCCGGGACAGGTACTTGCCCTTGTAGAACGTGTTGAGGAACTCGGACTCCGGCTGCCCGCCCACCAACTCGTCGGCCTTGGCGCCGCTTTCGGCAACCCTGGCCAGATACTCCGTCGTCAGAGAGACGCGATCCATCAACGGACCCTTCCTTGCTGCGGTCGACACACTCCGACGCAGCCTTGCGAACACCGCGGTGCGGGGCGAGTGTTCTGCAGGTTCCTGCCGCTCCGGGCGCTCGGCGGCACGGTTCCGGCCGCCCGGTGTCATGATCGTCGGCCATGACTTCCGACAGCGGCGCCGTGCGGCGGACCCTGAAACTCCTGGTGCTCGTCAACACCGTCGGCAACGGGATGTACATGACCGCGGGGGTGCTGTACTTCACCCGCGTGGTGGGGCTCTCGGCCGCCGAGGTCGGCGCGGGGCTCAGTGTCGCGGGGCTGGTGGCGCTGCTGGCCGGGGTGCCGGTCGGGCATCTGGCGGACCGCCGGGGCCCGCGCGGCGTCTATGCCGCGACGCTCGTCACTAGCGGCCTGGGCATGGCCTCGTTCCTGCTGGTGGGCGGGTTCTGGCAGTTCCTGGCCGTGGCCTGTCTGTGCGGGCTGGCGCAGAACGCGGGCGCGGCGGCCCGGGGGCCGATCGTCCGGGCGTACGGCGGTGAGCAACCGCAGCGGTTCCGGGCGCGGTTGCGGGTGGTGACCAACATCGGCATCTCGGTGGGCGCGGTCCTGGCGGGCGCCGTCGTGCAGGCCGACACCCGGACCGCGTATGTGCTGCTGATCGCGGGCAACGCGCTGTCGTTCCTGGCCTCCGCCGCGCTGACGGCGGCGATACCGGCGCTCGCCCCGGCGGATCCGGGCCCTGCCGCCCCGAGTTGGACGGCGGCGCTGCGGGACGGCCCGTTCGTCCTGGTGACCGTGCTGGACGGGCTGATGAGCATTCAGTTCCGGGTGGTCACCGTGCTCTTCCCGCTGTGGGCGGTGACGCACACGTCCGCGCCCGGCTGGATCGTCGGTGCCGGGATGCTCGCCAACACCGTGCTGGTGGTGGTCTGTCAGGTCCGGGCGGGCCGTGGCGTGGACAGCCCGCCGGCCGCGAGTGCCGCGATGCGGCGGGCGGGTCTTGCGTTCCTGCTGGCCTGCGGTGTCTTCGCGGCCGCCGAGGACCGGCCGGGCTGGGCGGCCGCGCTGCTCCTGCTGACCGGCATGGCCGTCCACACCCTGGGCGAACTCTGGCACTCCGCCGCCGGTTTCGAGCTGCCCTACGCCCTCGCGCCGGAGCACGCCACGGGCCAGTACCAGGGCCTGTGGTCCATGGGCATGGGCCTGGGCGGCGCGTTCGCCCCCGCCCTGCTGACCACCCTGTGCCTGTCCTGGGGCCGGCCCGGCTGGGCGGTACTGGGCACCCTGTTCCTGGTCACCGGCCTGCTCTCGCCGGCGGCGACCCGGCGGGCGGTACGCACCAAGGCGACGTGACCGGCGCCCCATAGGGGCGCGGGGAACTGCGCGACCAGCCACAACGCAGCCGCGCCCAAAAACCGGCCCAACGCGGCACCCCCTACAACAGCACCCCCGGGTTGAGCACCCCCGCAGGATCCAGCGCCGCCTTCACCGACCGCATCACCGCGATCTCGGCCGCACTCCGACTCAGGTGCAGATAACGGGCCTTGGCCCGCCCCACCCCGTGCTCGGCGCTGATGCTGCCGCCGACGGCCGCGACCCGCTCCAGCACCTGCCCGGTGACCGCCGCCGCGTCGGCCGCCGCCACGTCGAGCAGGTTGACGTGCAGATTGCCCTCGGCCAAGTGCCCGAAGAGATACGGCCGGGCCCGTCCGGCCAGCAGTGCGGGCAGGTCGGCGACGAACGCGGGGAGTTCGGCGAGCGGCACGGTGACGTCGAGCTTGACCGGGACGCCCGCGGCGTTGATCGACTCGGTGTGCCGTTCCCGGTAGGCGGCCAGCCGCCGACGGTCGGCGTCCTGGAGCGCGACGGCCGTCTCCAGCGGGCCCGGCTTGTCGAGTATGTCGAACAGTTCCTCGGCCGGGTCGCGCCGCCCGGCGCACTCGACGAGCAGATAGACGGGGTACTCGGTGCGGAACGGGGCGGGCAGCCCGCTCTTGTCCAGCACCAGCGCCAGGCCGTCGGCCATGAAGAACTCGGCCAGTTCGAGGGAGTCCAGCGCGCGCAGCCGCGACACCAGCTCCAGGGCGTCCTCCGTCGAGTCCAGCGCCACCAGGGCGGTGACCCGCTCCGGCAGCCGGGGCACCAGCCGCAGCCGCGCCCGGGTCACCACGGCCAGGGTGCCCTCGCTGCCGGCCAGCAGCTGGTTGAGGTCGTAGCCGGTGTTGTCCTTGGGCAGCGCGGCCAGCCGGTCCAGCACCGTGCCGTCGGCCAGCACCGCCTCAAGACCCACCACGTTGGCCCGGGTGGTGCCGTGGCGCACGACGCGCTCTCCGCCCGCGTTGGTGGCGATCATGCCGCCCAGGGTGGCCGAGTCCCGGGCGGCCAGGTCCACGCCGAACTCCAGTCCGTGGGCGGCGACTTCGCGGTGCAGGCCGGACAGGACGACGCCCGCGCCCACGGTCACCTGGCGCACCGCGGTGTCGACCGGGCCGATCCCGTCGAGCCGTTGCAGCGACAGCACGACCTGGGTGCCGTCCGGGGTGGGCACCGAGCCGCCGACCAGCCCCGTGTTGCCGCCCTGGGGCACGACCGGCACCGCCGCCCGGTGACACAGCCGCAGCACCTCGGCCACCTGGGCGGTGTCGGCGGGCCGGACCACGAGCCGGGCCCGGCCGGCGTAACGGCCGGTGAAATCGGTCTCGTACGAGGCGCACAGGGCGGGGTCGCTCAGCACATGGGCGGCTCCGACCACGGCGGCGAGCTGCTGGGCGAGACGATCGGTTTCCACGGTGTCCGGCCACTCCTCATCGGTTGCGCGGGGTGAGCCCCCGGTCATGGGGCGAACCCCTGGGCATCGGGTGAACGCGCAGGGCAGGAACGCCTTTTGGGCCGCCCCCGTCCGCAAACCCCCCGATCCTACGGATGCGCCGCGCCGAGCAGGGACTCGGCGACCGAGGTCCGGGCGTAGAGCACGAACCGCCCGGCCCGGTGGGCGCTGACCAGCCCGGCGTCCCGCATCGCCGTCAGCTGCTGGGACACCGCGGCCGGGGACAGGCCGGTCCGGGCGGCCAGTTCGGCGGTGGAGGCGGGCGCCTGCAGCTCGGCCAGCAGCAGCGTGCGCGAACGCCCCAGTACGGCGGCCAGGGCGTCGCTCCTGAGGACGGGGCGGGACTCCCACAGGGCGCCCACCCCGCGGGCCGGGTAGGCGAGTTGGGGCGGTTCGGGCTGGCGCACCCGGCTCAGCAGACCGGGCCAGGCGAAGGCCGAGGGGATCAGCAGCAGCCCGGAGCCGGCCGCCTGCCGGGTCAGCCCGCGCCGGCGTCTGAGCAGCCGCAGCGCGTTGTCGTTCCAGCTCACCGACTCGTGCAGGTCGTTGAAGAGATGGCCCGCGCCGTGCTCGGCGACCTGCCGGGCCCGGTGGAAGACATCGGCGTCGAGCACCGACCGGATGCGCGCCCAGTAGGGTGCCAGGGCCAGCTCCCAGTAGGCCTCGATCTCCTCGGCGACCTTGCCGATACGGGCGCCCGGATCGGCGTACAGGGTCCGCAACCGGGGCCCGCGCGCGCCCAGATGGCCCGAGAGGTGGTCCAGGTCGTGCCGTATCCGGTCCTCGGGCACGGCCGCGATGGCGGCGAGTTCCTCGGCGATCGCCGGTGCCGGGCGGTCGGGGGCGGGGTTGAGGAAGTCGGGCAGATAGCCGGCCGGCGGGATCAGCTCGGCCAGCCACCCCTGGTCGAGCCCGGCGGCGGCGACGCGCGGCCGCACCTGCTCCGTCCAGCCGCGGTGCACCGGGTGCGCGGCGCCGGAGGCCAGCAGCCGGAAGCTGGTCACGACCTCCCACATCGGGGAGACGGCGAACCGCATCTGCGCCAGGTCGCTCGCCGAGAACGCCAGCTCCGCCAGCGCCACCACCCCCATGGATTCACCTATGTCCGAATCAATGGCCGCCAGCCTATCGAGCCGCGATGATCCCCGGCATGCTCTCCACCTTCAGCGGCCTGCCCCGAACCGCCTGGATCGTCTTCGCCGGCACGATCGTGAACCGGCTCGGCTTCATGGTGACCCCGTTCCTGGTCTACTACCTGGGCTCGCGCGGCGTGAGCACCGACCAGGTGCCCTACGTCCTGGGGGCCCTGGGCGCGGGCAACCTGGTCGGCCCGATCCTGGGCGGCTTCCTCGCGGACCGCCGCGGACGCCGGCCGACCATGGTGGCCGGTCTGATCGGCGTGGCCGCCTCGCACGGTCTGCTGTACGCGGCGCCGAACGTTTTCTTCCTCGCACTCGCTGCCGTCCTGCTCAGCATCACCGGCAGCATGGTCAGCCCGGCCGCGTCCGCGCTGGTCGCCGAGTCCGTCGGCCCCGAGCGCCGCCGGGCCGCGTTCTCGCTGGTCCACTGGGCGGTGAACATCGGCACGGCGGGCGCCGGCATGCTCGGCGGCTTCCTGGCCACCAAGGGCTACTGGCTGCTGTTCCTGGTGGACGCCTCCGGCTCGCTCGCCTACGCCGTGATCGCGGCCACCATGCTGCCCCTGGGCGCCAAGTCGAAGGCCACCGCCGCCGACGGCGGCATCGGCTACGGCGTCGTCTTCCGCGATCCGCTGATGCGGCTGCTCCTGCCGCTGTTCGGCACCTCCATCGCGATCTACTCGCTCACCGAGGCCGGTCTGCCGCTCGCCATCCGCGACGACGGCCTGTCCCCGACCGTCCTCGGCCTGATGGCCACCGTCAACGCCGTACTGGTCGTGCTGCTCCAGCCGATCGCGACCTCGGTCCTCTCCGGCCTGCCGCAGCTACGCGTGTACATCGCGGCCAGCATCCTCATCGCACTCGGCGTGGCCCTGACCGGCGTCGCCGACACCCCCTGGGCCTACGCCGGCACGGTCGTCCTGTGGTCCCTCGGCGAAACCTCGATCGGCGGCATCCACTCCTCGATCATCCAGAGCATCGCCCCCGAGCACGCCCGCGGCCGCTACCAGGGCGCCTTCCAGTGGTCCTGGGGAATCGCCCGCTTCTCCGCCCTGACCATCGGCACCGCCGTCTACGCCCACGCCGGCCCCGCGGTCCTGTGGTGGTTCAGCGCGATAGCAGGAGTGACCGCGGCCCTCACCGTGGGCGCCCTGTCCCCCGCAATCGCCAAGCGCACGGCCACCCCGGACCCGACCCCCGACCACCAGAACGAACCCGTCGCAAGCTGACGCCCGCACCCGGACCGACTTCGACGGCACCGCCGGACCCACCGCCAGGCGTGACCGCCACCCCCGAAGTCGACACCCCGACCCCCGCAATCACCGGACGCACACCCACCCTCGATCCGGCCCCCGACCACCAGGACGAATCCATGGCGGGCTGACAGCCTCGCCCGGCAGGGTTCGGCGGCACCACCGTCCACACCCACCCCGGACCCGCCGCCCGGCGTGACCGCTCCCCTCAGAGTCAATGCCCCGGCCCCCGCATTCACCGGACGCACGCCCACCCCCCATCCGGCCCCCGACCACCAGGACGAACCCGTCGCAAGCTGACGACCCGCCCGGGCCGGCTTCCGTGGCAGGGATAATGGTTCGGGAGGTTCCCCGCGGGAACCCCCTAGACCGCCCATAAACCCGCAGGTGAGAAGGACAGACAGTGGGTTCCCACCCCCCGATACCGACCCGGGTCGTGCTGCTCTGCGGCCCCTCCGGCTCCGGCAAGTCCCTTCTCGCGGCCCGCTCCGGCCTGCCGGTGCTGCGGCTCGACGACTTCTACAAGGAGGGCGACGACCCGACGCTGCCGCAGGTCCTCGGGAGCTCCGACATCGACTGGGACCACCCCGACTCCTGGGACGCCGACACGGCCGTAGCGGCGATCGAGCGCCTGTGCCGCACGGGCCGTACCAGCATCCCGGTCTACGACATCTCGCTCAGCGCCCGCACCGGCGAGGAGTCCGTGGACATCGGGCGCACCCCGGTGTTCATCGCGGAGGGCATCTTCGCCGCCGAGATCGTCACGCGCTGCGAGGAGCTCGGGCTCCTCGCCGACGCGCTGTGCCTGAGCCGCGGCCCGGTGAAGACCTTCCGCCGCCGTTTCCTGCGGGATCTGAAGGAGGGCCGCAAGTCGGTTCCGTTCCTGCTGCGCCGCGGCTGGCGGCTGATGCGCGCCGAGCGGGCGATCGTGGCCCGCCAGGCGGCGCTGGGCGCCTACCCCTGCGACCGGGACGAGGCCCTGGGCCGGCTCAAGGACGCGGAATGGGCCCTGCGGCCCCGCAAGGGCGCGACGACGACCTGAGGCCCGTAGGCACAAGAAAAAGCGGGACTGGACGGACCCCCCGGCCCTCCAGTCCCGCTTCCTTTTCCCTTTGGTGCTCCCCCGTGGTGCTTTCCCCCGTTGGTCCCCCGTTGGTCCCCCGTGACCCCCGTTGGTCCCCCCTGTTACCGCTCCCCCGTTACCTGCTCCCCCCGGACCTTCAGGCCACCAGCTCGCCGAAGGCGTCCTCCTCGTCACGGCCGAAGCTGAGGACCTCGTCCTCGCGCAGCCGGCGGAGCGACCGCCAGATGCTGGACTTCACCGTGCCGACACTGATGTCGAGGATCTCCGCGATCTCCGGGTCGGTGCGGCCCTCGTAGTAGCGCAGGACCAGCATCGTCCGCTGGAGCTCGGGCAGCCGGGCCAGCGCCTGCCACAGGACCGCGCGCAGTTCGGTGCCGCGCATCGCGTCCGTGTCGCCGGGCGTCTCCGGCAGCTCCTCGGTCGGGTACTCGTTCAGCTTGCGGCGGCGCCACGCGCTGATGTGGAGATTGGTCATCGTCCGCCGCAGGTATCCCCCGACAGCGGCCTTGTCACTGATCCGGTCCCACGCCTTGTACGTCGAGAACAGCGCGCTCTGCAGCAGGTCCTCGGCCTCGAAGCGGTCACCGGTGAGGTGGTAGGCGGTTGCGTACAGGGAGGCGCGGCGCTCCTGGACGTAGGCGGTGAACTCCGCCTCCGACAGCGAACGACGCTCCCCCGAGTCCTCCCTGTACGCGCTTCCCCCGTGCGTTTCCCCCGTGAAACCGTCAACCACCGTCATGTACGCGGTGTGCTGACGCCCGGCGCCGCGAGCGCACCCCCGCCCGCTCACGGCACCGGACTTCTCCGAACCCCGGCCCCCGTTCACGTCGTGCAGACGCGTGACAACTGCGCTGGTGCTGGAGCTGTGCAGCGTGTTCATCTCGCGCCCCCCGTCGTGGACTTCCCCGGTGTTTCGGCTTGCTTCCTTGCCTGTGCCGAAAAGCTTGCCCGGGCCACTTCATGGCCGTGTCCGCCGACTGTCACAGACCTGTCACAGGGGTTCGTCGTAGTTCTCGCACAGGGTGGTCACAGAGCGGAGCGGTACTGGTACGTAGCCGTACAGGTGTCGAAACCGCGCCCCGCCATGGGCCAGAATGAGCCCCGTGCCTTCCCTGTTGCTGATCGAGGACGACGACGCCATCCGGACGGCCCTGGAGCTCTCACTGACGCGCCAGGGGCACCGCGTGGCCACTGCTGCCACCGGCGAGGACGGGCTGAAGCTGCTGCGTGAGCAGCGGCCGGACCTGATCGTGCTGGACGTGATGCTGCCCGGCATCGACGGCTTCGAGGTGTGCCGTCGCATCCGGCGCACCGACCAGCTGCCGATCATTCTGCTGACCGCGCGCAGCGACGACATCGACGTGGTGGTCGGCCTGGAGTCCGGTGCCGACGACTACGTCGTCAAACCCGTGCAGGGGCGGGTGCTCGACGCCCGGATCCGGGCCGTGCTGCGGCGCGGGGAGCGGGAGTCGAACGACTCGGCGAGCTTCGGCAGCCTGGTCATCGACCGTGCGGCGATGACCGTGACCAAGAACGGCGAGGACCTCCAGCTCACGCCGACCGAGCTCAGGCTGCTGCTGGAGCTGAGCCGGCGGCCGGGCCAGGCGCTGTCGCGGCAGCAGCTGCTGCGGCTGGTGTGGGAGCACGACTACCTCGGTGACTCGCGGCTGGTGGACGCCTGTGTGCAGCGGCTGCGCGCCAAGGTCGAGGACGTGCCGTCGTCCCCGACGCTGATCCGTACGGTCCGCGGAGTCGGCTACCGGCTGGACGCGCCTCAGTGACACAGGCGCAAGGGGGGTTCCGCGGCTGGGTCGCGGCTCGCAAGGGAGTCTGGTCCCGGCTGCGCTTCACCAGTCTGCGGCTGCGCCTGGTCGTCGTGTTCGGTCTGGTGGCACTCACCGCCGCCGTCTCCGCGTCCGGGATCGCCTACTGGCTCAACCGCGAGGCCGTGCTCACCCGTACCCAGGACGCGGTGCTGCGCGACTTCCGGCAGGAGATGCAGAATCGGGCGGGTGTGCTGCCCGAGCGGCCGACGCAGTTCGAGCTCCAGCGCACCGCGGAGCAGATGTCCAACAGCAGCCAGAAGTTCAGCGTGCTGCTCATCGGCGAGAACGCCGACGGCGAGACCGTGTCCGGCAGTTCGGGCGGGCTCAACGGCTTCATGCTGAAGGACGTTCCCAAGTCGCTGCGCGAGGCGGTCAACGACGAGCAGACGGTCGGCTCCACCAACAAGTACGCCTACCACCTGTACTGGCAGCGGATCGTGGAGGACGACACCCCCTACCTGGTCGCCGGGACGAAGGTGATCGGCGGCGGGCCGACCGGCTACATGCTCAAGTCGCTGGAGCCGGAGGCCAAGGACCTCAACTCCCTCGCCTGGTCACTGGGGATCGCCACCGGTCTGGCGCTGATCGGCTCCGCGCTGCTCGCGCAGGCCGCCGCCACGACCGTGCTCAAACCCGTGCACCGGCTGGGAGTTGCCGCGCGGCGGCTCGGCGAGGGCAAGCTGGACACCCGGCTCAGGGTGTCGGGCACGGACGAACTGGCCGATCTGTCGCGGACGTTCAACAACGCGGCCGAGGCGCTGGAGAAACGGGTCGCGGACATGGCCGCGCGCGACGAGGCCTCCCGGCGGTTCGTCGCCGACATGTCCCACGAACTGCGCACGCCGCTCACCGCCATCACCGCCGTCACCGAGGTGCTGGAGGAGGAGCTGGAGGCGGAGACCGGCAGCATGGACCCGATGATCGAGCCGGCCGTCCGGCTCGTCGTCAGCGAGACACGGCGGCTGAACGACCTGGTCGAGAACCTGATGGAGGTCACCCGCTTCGACGCGGGCACCGCCCGGCTGGTTCTGGACGACGTCGACGTCGCCGACCAGATCACCGCGTGCATCGACGCGCGCGCCTGGCTCGACGCGGTCGACCTGGACGCCGAACGCGGTATCCACGCCCGGCTCGACCCGCGCCGCCTGGACGTCATCCTGGCCAACCTCATCGGCAACGCCCTCAAGCACGGGGGCTCGCCGGTGCGGGTGTCGGTGCGCGAGGCGGACGACGAGGTGGTGATCGCGGTACGGGACCACGGGCCCGGTATCCCCGAGGACGTCCTGCCGCACGTCTTCGACCGCTTCTACAAGGCGAGCGCCTCCCGCCCCCGTTCCGAGGGCAGCGGGCTCGGTCTGTCCATCGCCCTGGAGAACGCGCACATCCACGGCGGCGAGATCACTGCCGCCAACTCCCCCGACTCGGGCGCCGTGTTCACGCTGCGGCTGCCCCAGGACGCCTCGTCGCTGACGGAGGAGGCCGAGGAGCACAAGGCCGCGGACGCGAAGGGTGACGTCTGATGACCGTACGCCGGCTGCCGGCGCTCCTCCTGCTCGCCGGGCTGCTCGCCGGGTGCGGGATCCGGTCCACGGAGGTGCCGACCGACTTCGGCCCCGCGCCCTCACGGGTGCAGTGCTCGCTCGCCGGGCCGGAGGTGTCGACCCAGGCCTCGCGCGGGCTGCCCGCGCAGGTGTTCCTGCTGTGCCGCTCCTCGCTGGTGGCTGTCGACCGGACCGTACGGGTGCCGGACGGCGCCGCGGACTCGCAGCGGCGCATGCTGGTCGCCCAGGGGCTGCTGGACGAGCTGGCGGAGACACCGTCGGCCACCGAGGCGGAGGCCGGCTACACCACCGACGTCCCCACCGGACTGTCCGTGAAGGGCCCGCGCCCCGGCGACCCCGACGACGCCCTCCGCCTGAGCACCCCGCCCGACGCCCTCGCCCCCGCCGCCCTCGCCCAGATCGTCTGCACCTTCTCCGACTCGGCCGCGGCGGAGGGCGACGGCTCGGTCATCCTGGGCGGCCCGGACCACGACCCGCTGCACCGCTACGAGTGCACGGACGAGGTCAGGGCACGGCCGGACACGGAGGAACCGGCGTCGACAGAGGTGACGGACGGCTGAGAGGCGCCCGCCCGGCCCTCGGATGCCACCCAACCGATGTGGCACGCACCTCACCCGGAACCAAGACTCCCGGCCCCGGCGTCTAGGGGGTCGTGCAGCGTCCAGGCTCCAGCGGCAGCGACACCGCCGCGTTCCGCATCCGCGCGACGGGAGGCACCCTCCTCGTCGCACATCTCGCATTCGTCGCCTGGCTCACGCTGCGCCCCCTGGACGTCCCCTGGGTGATGCCACCCAACCTGCGCCCGTTCGCCGGCATCGAGGCGGAGCTGGCCCTGGGCTGGCAGGAGGCCGCCCGCCGCATCGTCGAGGGCCTGGCCCTGCTCGCCCCGCTCGGCGTACTGCTCCCCGCGGTGCACGGCAGAATCACCGTCTCCCCGCTCGGCTCACTGTTCCGCACGGTCCTCGCCGGCGCCCTGATCTCCCTCGGCATCGAACTGCTGCAGACCGGGGTGCCGGGCCAGGTCGTGGACGTCGACTCCCTGCTCCTGAACACCGTGGGGATCGCGCTCGCGCATACGGCGGTGGTACCGGCGGCACGCCACTGGCTCCGCCGCAGGACCGAGCGCGCACACGGCACGGCCACCCCTCAGGGGGAGGCTCCTCAGGGTCGGACCCCGACGATTCCCAGGGTCGGGATCGCACCGTAGAGCGACGCTTTGTTCCTTTGGTCTGCGTAGCGTGGATATCAGTTGAGGCAGCCAACGGGCCGCCTCCGGCCGACGCTCGCGAAGGAGCCGCAGATGTCCCGCCTCGCCCGACCCACCAACGGCCGCATGATCGGCGGAGTGTGCGCCGCGCTGGCGCGACGCTTCGGTACCTCCGCCACCACGATGCGTGTGATCTTCGTGCTCTCCTGTCTGCTGCCGGGCCCGCAGTTCCTGCTCTACATAGCGCTGTGGATCCTGCTGCCCTCGGAGAGCAAGGCACGCACCGCCTGGTGACCCCGCCCCCCTTCCGCATACGCCGACGGGGCGCACCCCGTGTCCAGGAGGTGCGCCCCGCCGGCGCGTTCGCGGGCCGCTCAGCCCAGCGGGATGCCGTTCACGGGCAGACCGCTCGTGGGCAGGCCCGTCTGGCCCACCGGCAGTCCGCCGAGGAGACCGGCGACCGGCTTGGTCGGGCCGTCGGCGAGGACCTTCTCCGCAACCGGCTGGGCGGCGGCCAGGCTGGTGCCCAGCGCGCTCTGGCCCTGCGCCAGGGCCTGGCCGGCACCCGGCAGCGCCTTGGAGACGTTCTCGGCGGGGAGCGTCCGGGTGACCGTGTCCAGCGCCGAGCCGGCGTCCGGCGCGGCAGGGGCCGCGCTCGCGGCACCCGCGCCGGTGGCGGCGAAGGCGGCACCGAGGGCGGCGACACCGAGGGTCTTGGCAGCAGACTGCTTCATTGAATGCGTCCTCGAAATGGATGACGGGGATGTGAGCGGTCCAAGACCGTAAACATGACGAGGCACCGGCCGCAAACATCGAAATGCGGACGGATTGTGAACGCCCATCCGCATTTCCTCGGTCCGTAAATTCCCCGGTCAGCCCTGTTCTTCGACAGAACCGCTGGTGGAGGCGGTCTGCCGGAACAGCCACTCGGACTTCAGCTCGGCATATCCGGGCTTGACGACGTCATTGATCATCGCGAGTCGTTCATCGAAAGGAATGAACGCTGATTTCATCGCATTGACGGAGAACCACTGCAGGTCGTCGAGCGTGTAACCGAATGCGTCGACAAGATGCTCGAATTCCCGGCTCATGCTGGTGTGGGACATCAGCCGGTTGTCGGTGTTCACCGTCGCCCGGAAGTGCAGTCGGCGCAGCAGGCCGATCGGGTGCGCGGCATAGGAGTCCGCGGCCCCGGTCTGGAGGTTGGAGCTGGGGCACAGCTCCAGCGGGATGCGCTTGTCCCGTACATAGGAGGCGAGCCGGCCGAGCTTGACCGAGCCGTCGGCGTGCACCTGGATGTCGTCGATGATGCGCACCCCGTGCCCGAGCCGGTCGGCGCCGCACCACTGGAGGGCCTGCCAGATCGACGGCAGCCCGAAGGCCTCGCCCGCGTGGATGGTGAAGTGGTTGTTCTCGCGCTTGAGGTACTCGAAGGCGTCGAGGTGCCGGGTGGGCGGGTGACCGGCCTCGGCGCCGGCGATGTCGAAACCGACCACGCCCAGGTCCCGGTAGCGGTTGGCGAGTTCGGCGATCTCCAGGGCGCGGGCGGCGTGCCGCATGGCGGTGAGCAGGGCGCCGACGCGGATGCGGTGGCCGTTCTCGCGGGCCTGCCGTTCGCCTTCCCGGAAGCCCTCGTTGACGGCCTCGACGACCTGTTCCAGGGTGAGGCCGCCCTCCAGGTGCTGCTCGGGGGCGTAGCGCACCTCGGCGTAGACGACGCCGTCCTCGGCGAGGTCGACGGCGCACTCGGTGGCGACCCGCACGAGGGCCTCGCGGGTCTGCATCACGCCGACGGTGTGCGAGAAGGTCTCCAGATAGCGTTCCAGGGAGCCGGAGTCGGCGGCCTCGTGGAACCAGACGCCGAGCTTGTCGGGGTCGGTCTCGGGGAGCTGGGAGTACCCGCTGTCGCGGGCGAGTTCGACGATGGTCCCGGGGCGGAGGCCGCCGTCGAGGTGGTCGTGCAGCAGAACCTTGGGCGCCCGGCGGATCTGATCCGGAGTCGGGGTGTTCGCGATGGTCTGGCTCGTCATTTCCGCATTCTAATTCCTACGCGCGTAGAGCGCTTGTTGTACGAATCCGTCGATACGTAACGGTGACCGCACGGACGGGTGGCGTACACCCATGCTTCTGACACTGTTCTGTCATGGCACAGCAAGCGACGCCGGTTCGGACCGCCCGGCTGGGGAGGCCGCTCGGCCCGGAACCGACGACCGTGAGCGGGGTGGTGCTGCTGCTCCCCGGAGGTGACGAGACCTCACATCGGCGCCCCTCGCCGATGTTGGCGGCGGCATCGGTGCGCGCCCTGGGGCGGCGGCTGACCCGCGCGGCGCGCGAGGACGGCCTGGCCGTGCACGTCGTGCACTACCGCTACCGCGGCTGGAACGGCGCCGAGGCCGGCCTCGCGCACGACGCAAACTGGGCCGCGGACGAGGCCGTACGGCGCTATGGCGACGTTCCCGTCTGCCTTGCCGGGTTCGACATGGGCGGCCGGGCCGCGCTGCACGCGGGCGGGCATGAGGCCGTCAACTCCGTACTGGCGATCGCCCCTTGGCTGCCGGAGGAGGACGTGGCCGTGCCACCCGAACCGGTGAAGCAGCTCGTCGGGCGGCAGGTGCTGATGGTGCACGGCACGAACGACCAGCGGACCGACCCCGAGCTGTCGTTCCGGCTGGCGGCGCGGGCGAAGAAGGCGAACCGGGACGTGTGCCGGTTCGAAGTGCACTCCGACGGCCATGGGTTGCACCAGCACCGCGACGAAGTCCTCGCTCTGGCCGAGGACTTTGTCATGGGGGCGCTGTTCGGGCGGGCCTTCTCCCGGCCGGTCGCGGACGCGTTCGCGGCGCCGCCCCCGCTGGGGCTGCGGATGCCGCTGGCGGCGGGCTTCGGCCGGTCGCTGCGGCGGTAACGACCTTCACGCTTCTCCCCCGGATCCCTCAAGACCCCCTTGCACCTCGTTACTGAAAATGATTATCGTCTTTACATGCCCGACTGGGCATGCCCATGACCGAGGTCTGATCCAGGGGGGATCATTTTGCGTACCTTCACCCGCACTCTGACCGTTTCCGGCACCGCCGCCGCGGCCCTCGCGCTCGGCGCACTCGCGGCCACCCCGGCCGTCGCCGCCACCGCCCTCTCCTCCGGCCACGTCGACGTGCTCGACGCCGAGTGGGACGGCACCGCCCTGCACCTGCACGTCCACGACGAGGAGACCAACACCGAGTACGAACCGGCGGACGTCACCCTGAACGTGCCCGCCGCCGCCAAGGTCACCAACCCGGGCTACGGCTTCCTCGGCACCGGCAGCCAGATCTGGCTGCTGCCGGACACCGAGGCCGAGGCCGACGCGGCCGGCGTGCTCTTCCCGGGCATCTCCACCGAGCACCTGACCACCGGCGTCTTCGCCAACGACACCGTCACCTACACCCTGGTCAGCTCCACCAGAAACGGCGCCGCCACCGACGACTTCAGCGTCTACGCGGGCGCCGGTGTCCGCTGGTACGACAGCAACACCGCCACCACCAGCTACAAGTCCAAGTCCTTCGGCGTCGCCACCCACAACCACGCCAACTGGGCCTTCGAGGAGGCCGGCACCTACCGGCTGACGTTCCGTGTCTCCGGCACGGTCGGCGGGGTCGCCAAGACCGCCACCGAGACGTACACCGTCGTCGTCAGCTCGTGATGAGGGCCCTGACGCGCGGCGGACGCGCATGGACGACCGCGGCTGTGACCGCGGCGGTCGCGGTACTCGTGGGCGCGGCAGGGCTGGTCGCCGGCGGCAGCGGGGATGCCCGCGCCGCCGGCGGTGCCGTCGTGCTGGACGACGGCGAGCTGGACTTCACCCCCCGGGTCGTCGACGGAGAGCTCCAGTTGCAGATCGACGACCGCAGTGGCGGCACTCCGGTCGTGCGCGAACCGTCGGCCGTGGTCCTGCACGTACCGCAGCTGTCCCTGCAGTACACCCCGAACCCGGCCGCCAACCAGCTCGGCACCACGGACCAGGACACCTGGCAGCTCAACGGCTGGGCGTCCGCGGACCTCTTCGCGCCCGAGCCCGGCTGGCAGGGAACCGAGGCGGGCGGCGACACCGAGGTGACGCTGTCCGGGTACGACGGACCCGGCGACTTCGGCATGTTCACCCACACCCAGGAGATGGACTGGTCGGACCAGGCCCCGGACATCCACCTCGGAAGCACCGCCGCCGCCCCGCGGTCCTTCACGCTGTCCGGCGACCGTGAACGGCTGCTGCCCATCTGGATGTTCACCACCGAGGGCGTGTACCGCCTGACCTTCACCGTGACCCACGGCACCGCCACCGACACCGAGACCCTCGCCGTGGTCGTGGGCGACGACGTCGACCCGGCCGGCGTACTGCCCGGCGACGGCGCCACACCGACGGCTAGCCCGACCCCGAGCCCGACGGACTCCGCGACCACGAGCCCCACGCCCACCGGTCCGGCGGCGCATGTCATCGCCAAGGGCCACCTCGACCTGGCGGCCCGCAACCTGGACGGCGACCTGGAGTTCCGGATCAAGGAAGGGACCGCGGAGGACTACGACTGGTACGAGCCGGGCGAGGTCGTCCTCCATGTGGGCGCCGTCGCGCGCCGGAAGATCCCCGAGGGCCACGAGTTCCTGGGCACCCCCGGTGACCCGGTGTGGTGGCTGCCGATGAGCCAGCACCCGGACATCGTGTGGCCCGGCTGGTCCACCTCGGAGTGGCCCCGGACCGCGCTCGACGGCAGGATCACCTACCGGCTCGACTCCCTCCAGGGCCCCGGGAACGTCGCGGTGTTCGACTCGGACGCGCTGTCCGGCCAGGACATCCAGATCAACAGCGGCGACGGACTGCCCGACGCGCTGACCATCAACGGCGGCACCCACCGGCACAACTACTGGGCCTTCACCGCCGAGGGCGTCTACCGCACCACTTGGACCGTCAGCGCCACCCGCGCCGACGGCACGCAGGTCAGCGACACCGAGACGGTCGCCTGGGTCGTCGGCGACGACGTGGACCCGGGGACGGTGCGGCCGGGCACGGGCGACGAGCCGACGGCGACGCCGACCGCGACGGCCTCGGCGACGCCGTCCCCGTCGGAGCCGGATCCGACGTCGACGTCGCCGTCCCCGTCGGATCCCGTCACGCCTTCGCCGTCCGCCCCGGCCACCACCGGCACGACCGGCGGTTCGGGCACCACCGTCACCGGCTCGCTCGCCTCGACCGGTTCCGGTGCCGCCGTCCTCGCGGGGACCGCGCTGGCCGCGCTGCTGCTCGGCGCGGGTGCGGTGTTCGTCGTACGGCGCCGACAGCGTCGTAGCGCGTCATGAGGGCGGGACGAGGGGTGCTCGCCTCGCTGGCCGCGGGGTGTGTGCTGCTGAGCGGGTGCCGGGCGGGCGAACAGGGGGCGTCGGACGCCGAGTTGAGGGTGTCGACGACCACCGCGATCATCGCCGACCTGGTGCGCCGGGTAGGTGGTGACCGCGTGGACGTGACGTCGATCGTGCCGCACCACGGCGACCCGCACTCCTACGAGCCGAGCCCCGGCGACGCGGCGACCGTCGCCCGGGCCGACCTCGTCTTCAGCAACGGACTGCTGCTCGAAGAGCCCGGGATCATGAAGATGGTCCACAACAACGCGCCGAAGTCCGCGCCGAAGATCGAGATCGCCGAGCGGCTGGAGCAGTACGGCGGCCAGGTCATCGAGCTGGAGGAGGACCTCGGGCTCGACGTCCTCTGGCTCGGCTGGGCCGTCGAGGGCGAGGTCGCGGGCGAGGGCTCCCAAGTCCGTACGACCGCTACGAAGTTGGAGGGGCCGGGCGAGCTGCGCGTCTATCTCACCGACACGCTCGGCAAGCCGAAGGTGTACGTCGACTCCGCCGACGGCTTCGACGGCTCGGACTCCTTCGCCCTGCCGCCCGAGGCGCACACGCACGTCAACTGGGCGTTCAGCGAGCCGGGCACCTACCGGCTCACCGTCGAGGGCCGCACCGAGGCGCTCGACGGCACGGCGTCGCAGGCGTTCGGCAGCGGGACGTTCACGTTCGCCGTCGGCGACGGCACCGAGGCGCCCGAGGGTGCCACCGTGCTCGACGGCGGGCACGCCGACGTCGCGCTCGACGCCGAGTCGGGGAAGGTGTACGTCCGCACCGACGACAAGGAGACCGGCGAGCGGACCCGGCTCGACGCCGACGAGGTCGTCCTCGACGTGCCCGACCGGGCCCGGGAGTCGGTGCCGAAGGAGGCGCCGTACTCCTTCCTCGGCGAGGCCGGCGACCCGCTGTGGGTGCTGCCGCAGGCCGTGCTCGGCAAGCATGTGCACGGCGACACCGACCCGCACGCCTGGGAGGACGTCGCCAACGCCGAGGCCTATGTCCGCCGGATCGAGGCCGAGTTGAGCAAGGCCGACCCCAAGGGCCGCAAGGCGTACGAGAGGAACGCCGCGGCCTTCCTCAAGGAGCTGGGCGCGCTCGACCAGGAGGTCGCCGAGAAGCTCGCGACCGTCCCGGAGCGCAACCGCAAACTCATCACCACGCACGACGCCTTCGGCTATCTCGCCGAGGCGTACGGCATGGAGATCGCCGGCTTCGTCGTGCCCGTGCCCAACCAGGAGCCCAGCGCCGCCGAGGTCGAACGGCTCGGCGACACCATCCGCGAGCAGCGCGTCCCGTCCGTGTTCCTGGAGCCCAACCTGGCCGCACGCGCCGATGTGCTCCAACGGGTCGCCCAGGACGAGGGCGTCGGGGTCTGCACGATCTACGGCGACTCCTTCGACGACAAGATCCACGACTACGTATCGATGATGCGGCACAACGCGACGGAGCTCGCCAAGTGCCTTGGGAAGGAAGCCTGATGAGGGCCAGGGAACGGATCGCGGTGGCCGTGGCGCTCGCCGCCACGCTCGCGGGCGGCCCGGCAGCCGTCGCCGCGGACGAGGGTACGCAGGAGCCCGGCCTCGGCCGGATCGCCTGGGCGGACGGCGCGCTGAGCCTCGACCCCGCCGAGGGCACCCACCTGATCGAGGTCGCCGAGGCAGGCGCCGCGGAGGCCTCGGCGCCCGGCTGGGACACCACCGGGGTGCCGGCCGGGGCCGTGGCCAAAGACACCGTGCACTGGTCGCTGACCGGGCTCGACGGCCCGGGCGAGCTGAAGGTGTACGGGCAGGACGCGACCCTCTTCGACACGGCGGACGAGCAGGAGGACCGGGTCGCTCTCCCCGTGGGCGAACGGGACGACACGCGTTGGGAGTTCAGCGAGGAGGGGACGTACCGGCTGATCTTCTCCGCGGACGCCACGGGGGCGGACGGGGAGGAGCGGTCCGTGGGGACCGCTTACACGGTGGTGGTCGGGGAGACTTCGGTTGCGGAGGAGGAGCCGGTCGCCGCCGTCCCCTCGACCGCGCCCTCCCCGACGCCGACGCTGTCGGCCCCGGAGGCCAAGTCGGCGCTCACCTCGGCCCGTACGTCCGTCGCCGCGGCCGCCGACGATGTCGTGTCCGAGAAGAAGGTCCTCGACGAGGGGCACATCGACTTCGCCGCCCGGGTCGTGGACCGCAGGCTCCAGATTCACGTCAAGGACGGCACCGTGCCCGGGGAGACCACCTGGCGTGAGCCCTCCTCCGTCGTCCTGCACGTGAAGCCGGCGGCGAAGAACACCCTGCCGGACGGGGACGAGTTCGCCTTCCTGGGCAAGAGCGGGGACCCGGTCTGGCTGCTCGACCAGGTGCAGCAGGAGGGCCTGCTGTGGCCCGGCTGGTCCACCGACAACATCGAGGCGGGCGCCACGAAGGGCGGGGTCACCTTCTCCCTCACCGGCGCCCAGGGGCCGGGCACGTACGCGCTGTACACGTACGACGCGATGTCGGGCGCCGAGGTCCTGTTCAACAGCGAGGACGGAGTGCCGGACTCGATCGAGGTGCCGCGCAACACACACGCCCACGGCGGCTGGGCGTTCACGAAGGAGGGCACCTACCGGCTCACCTTCAGGATGAGCGGAAAGCTGGCCGACGGCACGGCGGTGAGCGACACCGAGACGGTGACGTTCGTGGTCGGGGACGGGGATCCGAACTCGGTGAGTCCCGGGGGTGGTTCGGGCTCGTCGGCCGAGCCGTCGACGGATGCGCCGGGCTCCACGGGCTCCTCCTCGGCGCAGAACGCGAAGGGTTCGGATTCCTCCGGGTCCATGGCCAGCACGGGCGCCGGCAGCCCCGCGCTCGTCGGCGCGACGGCCGCGGGGCTGGCGCTCGCCGGGGGCGGCGCCGTGTGGGCCGTACGGCGTCGGCGGCGGGGCGGGGAAGCGTGAAGCCGCTGCTCGGCGTGGAGTCGGTGTCCGTCGTGCTCGGCGGGCGCCACGCCCTTGAGGACGCCTCGCTCACTGTGGCGGGCGGTGAGCTGGTGGGGCTGATCGGGCCCAACGGCGCAGGAAAGACGACCTTGTTGCGGGCGGTCCTCGGGCTGGTCCCGCTCGCCGCGGGGACGGTATCGGTGGCCTCCCGGCCCGGCTATGTGCCGCAACGGCACGAATTCGCCTGGGACTTCCCCATCGACGTCGCCGGAGCGGTGCTGACCGGACGTACCCGCTCCATCGGCTGGCTGCGGCGACCGCGGGCGGCCGACCGGGAGGCCGCCGCGCGGGCGCTGGAGCTGGCCGGGCTCACCGGCCTGGCCCGCCGGCCGGTCGGCGAACTGTCCGGCGGCCAGCGTCAACGGGTGCTGGTGGCACGGGCGTTGGCGGCCGAGCCGCGGATCCTGCTGCTCGACGAGCCGTTCACCGGCGTGGACGTGCCCACGCAGGAGCTCCTCAACGAGCTCTTCGGCCGGCTGGCCGCCGAGGGCACGGCACTGCTGATGACCACCCACGACCTGGCCGCCGCCGCCCGCACCTGCGACCGCGTGGTGCTGATCAACCGGACGGTCGTCGCGGAGGGCGGGCCGGAGCTGCTCGCCCAGCCGGAGCAGATGCTGCGGGCGTTCGGCCTGGACCGCGCGATGGGGGCGGTGGCAGGGTGATCGACTTTCTCCTGGAACCCTGGGACCTGCCGTTCATGCAGCGGGCGTTCGCCGTCGCCGCCGTCATCGGGGTGGTCTGCGGGGTCGTAGGTGTGTACGTCGTGCTGCGCGGAATGGCGTTCATCGGGGACGCGGTGGCGCACTCGGCGTTCCCGGGCGTGGCCCTCGCCTACACCTTCGAGGGCAACCTGCTGCTCGGGGGCGCGGTGGCCGGCGTCGTCACCTCGGTGCTCATCGCGTTCGTGTCGCAGAACCGGCGGCTGAAGGAGGACACCGTCATCGGCGTGTTCTTCGCGTTCGCGTTCGGGCTCGGGATCGTGCTCGTGTCGACGCGGGACAGCTGGACGACCGACCTGTCGTCGTTCCTCTTCGGACAGGTACTGGCCGTGTCGCCGGGCGACGTGTGGACGGTCGCCGGGATCGGCGCGGTGCTCGTGGCCGTCGTCCTCGCCCTGCGCAAGGAGCTGCTCGCGGTCAGCCTGGACCGGGAGACGGCACGGGCGGCGGGCCTGCCGGTCTTCCGCCTCGACCTCACGCTGTACGTCGTCGTCACCTCCACGATCGTGATGTCCCTGGAAGCCGTCGGCAACGTGCTCGTACTCGCCCTCCTCATCACCCCGGCCGCAACCGCACGCATGCTGACCGAACGCCTGTGGGCCATGACCCTCCTCGCCTCCACGATCGGCTGCGCGGGCAGCCTGGCCGGGCTGTACCTGTCGTACAGCTACGACCTGGCGGCCGGCGGCTCCATCGTCGTCGTGCTGACGGGCCTGTTCCTGCTGGTGTGGTGCCTGGCACCTCGGCACGGGCTGGTGTTCCGGGGGCGGGTCGGGCGGAGGGCGCCGGTGGCAGTGCCGTGACGCCCGCCGCCGCCCCGGCGGCAGGTCAGGCGGGCAGCGGCAGCCGGGGCTGAACGCGATGACGCGACGCCCGCCGTCCGGCACCGGGCCCCTGCTCGCTCCGGCGGCACGGCGGCCGGGCAACGGCTGCCCGCCGCGGCCGGACGCAGTGACGTGACGCCCGCCGCCGCGACAGCGGCTGCCGCCCCGGCGGCCTGTCAGTCCGGCAGCAGGTGGCCGCGTTGGGACAGCAGGAACTTCTTGAAGGCCGCCACCGGTGGTGTGTCCGGGCGGCCGTCGAGCCAGGCGACGCCGATCTCGCGTACCGCGCGCGGGGCCGTGACCGTCAGTTCGACGACCCCCGGGCGGGGGACGGCGGGCGGGGGCAGCAGTGCCACGCCGAGACCCGCCGCCACCAGGCCCCGGAGGGTCTCCGCCTCCTCCCCCTCAAAGGCGATGCGCGGCTTGAAGCCGGCCTCCTTGCAGAACTCGTCGGTGATGCGGCGGAGGCCGTAGCCGGGTTCGAGGGTCACGAAGACCTCGTCGGCGGCCTCGGCGAGACGGATCCGTTTCCGGGCGGCGAGGCGGTGGTCGGCGGGGACCACCAGGCGCAGCTTCTGCTCGTCGAGGCGGCGGGCGACCAGGTCGGGGGCGTCCGGGACCGGCGAGGTCAGGCACAGGTCCAGCTCCCCCGCCCGCAGCCGCTCGATCATCGCCTCGCCGTAGTTCTGGACGAGGCTGAAACGGATCCGGGGATGGTCCTCGCGAAACGTGTGGAGCAGTCCGGGCACGGTCTCGGCGCCCATCGTGTGCAGAAAGCCGAAGGCGACCTTGCCGGTGGCCGGGTCGGCATCCGCACGGACCTCGTCGGCGGCGCGCTCGATCTCGGCGAGGGCGCGTTCGACGGAGGCCAGGAAGGTGCGCCCGGCCGGGGTGAGGGAGACGGTGCGGCCGCGGCGGGCGAACAGGTCGACGCCCAGGTCCTGTTCGAGCCGGACCATGGCCCGGGACAGGGTGGACTGCGGAACCTGCATCTCCTGCGCGGCGCGGGTGACGTGCTCGGTGCGGGCGACTCCGGCGAAGTACGCCAGGCGTGGCGCCAGCAACATCACCATGTCTTCTGTGTCACTGGATGGTGACAGGCGCGCCTGTGACCTCTGCTGATGCTCCATGGGAACGATTATGACGATTCCATGCATTGGACGGATCAACACGGGCGTCCGTACCTTCGAGGCATGTCTCCCGCCAGTACCGGGGCGTCCACCATCGTGGGCGCCGCTGCAACCGTCCCCGTCTCCGACTCCCGTATGACCCCGGGCGGCCCCGGCTACCGCCGGATGAGCTTCGCCCTCTTCCTCGCGGGCGTGGCGACCTTCGCGCTGCTGTACTCCACACAGGCCCTTCTGCCGCTGATCTCCGGCGAGTTCGGGGTGGCGGCGAGCGAAGCGAGCTGGACGGTGGCGGCGGCGACGGGTGGTCTGGCGCTGTTCGTGCTCCCGATGAGCGCGCTGTCGGAGCGGTACGGCCGCCGTACGGTGATGACGGCCTCGCTGGCGGTCGCGGTGACCGTGGGTCTGCTGGTTCCCTTCGCCCCCTCGCTGCCCGCGCTGGTGGCGCTGCGGGCCGTGCAGGGCGCGGCGCTGGCCGGGCTGCCGGCCTCGGCGACGGCGTATCTGGCGGAGGAGGTCCGCCCGAAGGCGCTGATCACGGCGATCGGTCTGTTCGTCGCGGGCAACAGCGTGGGCGGGATGAGCGGCCGGGTCGTCACCGGCTGGGTCGCGCAGGAGTGGGGCTGGCGGGTCGCCCTCGGGGTGATCGGTGCGGTCGCGGTGGCGTGCGCGGTGGCCTTCCGGCTGCTGCTGCCGGCGCCGAAGCACTTCAGGACGGGTTCCCTGCGGCCGCGTGTCCTGGCCCGGACGGTCCGCGACCACCTGTCCGACCCGCTGCTGCGTCGCCTGTACGCGATCGGCGCGCTGTTCATGACGGTGTTCGGCGGCGTCTACACGGTGATCGGCTACCGCCTGACCGAGGAACCCTTCTCGCTGCCGCAGGGCATCGTGGGCTCGATCTTCCTCGTCTACCTGGTGGGTACGGTGTCGGCGTCGACGGCCGGCCGGCTGGTGGGCCGCCTCGGGCGCCGGGGTGCGCTGTACGCGGCGGGCGGTACGACGGCGGCGGGGCTGCTGCTGTCCCTGGCGGACTCGCTTGTGCTGGTGCTGCTGGGGCTGGTGCTGATCACCGGTGGCTTCTTCGCGGGCCACGCGGTGGCGTCGTCGGCGGTCAGCAAGGCGGCGACGCGGGGGCGGGCGCAGGCCTCGGCGCTGTACCAGTCCGCGTACTACATCGGCTCCAGTGTCGGCAGTACGGTCGGCGCGATGGCGTTCCACTCGGGTGGCTGGGCCGGGACGGTGGGCGTGGGCGTGCTGGCAGTGCTCGGCGTCGTGACGATCACGGTTCTCGGCTCGCGAGCGGCCCGGGTCGCCGCGCGGCGGGGGGCGGTGGCGGCGGCGCACTGAGCCGGCCGCCCGGGACTTTTTTCGCCCCCGCCGCCCTTACCCATTCCCGTCCCCTGGGGGCTGCCGCCCCCAGACCCCCGCTTCGGCCTGGACCCCCACTCCTCAAACGCC
>NZ_JBFBLP010000017.1:0-216855 GCF_040686775.1 Streptomyces sp. NPDC079141
CAAACGTTCATGATCATGGTGGCCGTACCCATGCCCGCCCCCGCCCCCATAGCCGCTGACCAGCATGGACGCCAGAACTACAGCTGCCGTGTCAGTAGCGCGTATTACCCAGTGTGTCGGCGGCCCTCAGCGCCTTATCCGCAGCTGCTGAAAGGATTTTCGCGCTGTCCGGGAGGTTCACGAGAGAGTCAGCGGCCTTCAGGGCCTTGTCTGCGGCCCGCACAAGGGTCTTCGCGTTGTCCCCGAGGTTCACGAGAGAGTCAGCGGCGTCGGCGAGTGTGTTGGCGCTGTCCTCCAGGTTCTTGAGGGTGTCGGCGGCGTTGGCCAGCATGTTGGCGCTGTCTTCCAAGTTGGCGAAGGTGCGCGCTGACTTCTGGAGCGTGTTGATCCCGTCTTCGGAGATCCCAAAGCCATGGACTCTCGGGTCTGCCAGCTCTTTCATGACTGCCTTGAGCAAGGCTGCGACTTCCGGGGCAGTCTTGGCGAACTCGTCCAGAGCGGGCCCGATGCGGTCGACAAGCTCGCCCTGGGCGGCGGCGATCATCTCGCCGAGCTTGGTCGTGGTGAGTTCGCCGAGGCCAGCGAGCGCGTCCAGACCATCGGCCTCGCGGGCGTGCTTCCACCCCAATAGTGCCTCTACAGGGTAGTTGTCACTGTCGGGGCCATCGACTTCCTCATGATGGGGATTACACAACAGGATGAGGTTGTCGAAGCTGTTGCGCTCTTTCACCGACCATTTCGGCTCGAATCGCTTGCCACCTTCTTCGAAGGCCCGGATGTGAGCGATCTCCAGGTTGAGCCTGGGCGCGCCGTTAATCATGCGGACGGTGGGAACGTTGCAGTCGGGCCAGTAACAACCGCCGCGGGCCAGAGTCATGAGCGCGGCGATCGTGGCGTTGCTGTAGTAGCGGCGTGGCTTCTTGTCCACTGGGCCCTCCCCATTGATGACGGACACTTGCCGGGACCGTAGCGACGGGCACTGACAAGGATCGGCGCCCGCGTCGCTTGAAGGTCGTCTTCCAGCCACTGGTCGCGTCGTCACGTGAGAGCCGTGCGCTACCGCTCGGAAGTGCAGTTTCGGCTGCCGGTCAAGAGGGTTCGTGCGTAGGCGGAATGAGCCCGTAGGAGTTTGACAGCCCTGTCGGTGCCATCGTGGACGAAGGGGAGAACGACCAACGCTGGTACAGCGGCGATGGTGACGAGCAAGAGCGCAGGGGCCACCAGCGCAAAGATCGCAATGCGCTGGGTGGCCGACAGGGCGCGGGGCGGGATAGCAAGCACGGAAACCGTGGCCTCCTGGAACTCGGAATGACTGGAGACCTCAGGCTGCACACTGGTGCGATTGTCCGTCCGGCGGGAAGGATGTCACCGCAGGTGAGGCGCGGACAACTCCCCGGGTTGTCCACGGACAGGGGGGCTAATGGCGTCGGCAGGGCGTAGGTACGGGCGGTTCAAGGGTCAGACCGAGAGCGCGAACGAGCTGGCCGACTGGCTGCGTCAGCGCACTCGCGGCAGGACACTGCGTCAGTTGGAGCAGGAGTTCGGCACCGCAAGAACCGTCTGGAGTGACTACCTGTCTGGGGCGAAACTCATCCCCGCTGACCTCCTTGATCGGCTCGTAGCGGCGCTGGTGCGGGAGCCGCGGCTTCGGGCTCGGATGCGGGAGGAGGCCAGAGCTCTACGCTCAGCTGCTGCGCGGCCCCCTCAGGTGCGCGAGTTGTCACGTCAGCGCTCGCGGTCAGGGCCGGAGCACGTGAACGCATTGCAGCACCAGTTGACGGATGCCCTCGAACGTCAGTTGGAAGCTGAGCGCGCACTGTACCGGTCGAGTCAGCTGGTCCAGACCCTATTAACCATGATCGCTTGGCTTCAAGGGCAGTGTTCCGTTCTGACCGCAGAACGCGATCGTGCACTGCAGGGAAATCACGCTCAGGCACTCGTTCACACACGCAGCGAGTTGGAGCAGGCGAATCAGCAACTGGTGCGGACCCAGGGAGAACTCGCGCGAGCCCGTCGTGAACGAGCGACCGCTGAGGAGATCAAGGTGGCCGCACAGCAAGCGGCGGAGGTTTACCGAAAAGCACTGGAGGCTATCCAGTGCAGCGAGGCCGGGGAGCGGCATGACACGGGAGACCGGATGCCGCAGGTGGCAGTCGCTCCTGCCGAGCCGTCGTTGCAAGATTACGCGGCCGTACTGGACAGCGTCTCGAGTGAGCTCGACAGCCAGCACCAAGACCTGGCGGATCTTCAGGCCCGTGTTGGGATGCCAGCCAGTGAGGACGCGGACGGGCACATCGTGCAGGGCGTTGTTCTTGCCGATCCGGTAGCGCTGGCGGAGCCGGGTGACAGCGTGGTTGTCCGTGCGTTGGCCGCGGACAACGCGGACAACTCACGGGCCATGCCGGCCGAGGCCGGGGGCCCGCCGCCGGGCGCCAGGTGGGACGAATGGTTCGAGCGCCTCAGTCCGGAGGAGCAACGGGCCGAGCTGCGCCTCAGAAGGGCAGGCGATGAGCGGCATCGCTCGGACACGATCGCCTTGCAACGCAGTCTGCTTCCGCGCCAGATCCCGCAGATCGACCATCTGGATGTCTTCGCCTATTACCGGTCGGGGGCAGAGGAAAACTCGGCCGGGGGTGACTGGTACGACGTCATTCCCACCGGCGGCGGCCAGGTCGCCCTCACAGTCGGCGATGTGATGGGCACCGGCATGCGCGCGGCGGCGATCATGGGACAGTTCCGCTCCGCCGTGCGTGCGTATGCCCGCCTCGACCTCCCGCCGGGGGATGTCCTCGCTCTCCTGAACGGACTCGCCGACGAGATCGACGCCGACTTCATGATCGCTACTTGCTTCTATGCCGTCTTCGATGCTCAGCATGAACAACTCCGCTACGCATCGGCAGGACACCTCCCGCTCTTGATCCGCATGCCGGACGGCGAGGTCATGTGCAGCCAAGAGAAGGCCTCGCCCCCTCTGGGAGTGGACAAGTTGCCGTACGAGACGTTCTCAGTGCCCCTCGTCCCGGGTGCCACCGGCATGCTCTACACAAACGGTCTTTTGGACTACGCGATCAATGCCGCCGGCCGCAGAGCAGGTGACATCGGGGAGGGCCTCGAAAAGCTGATGCACAGTTTTGAGCGGGCGTCGGGATCGTGCCAGGCCATCCACGAGCAGGTTCTAGACACGCTGGGGGCTTCTGAAGAACGCGACGATGACCTCGTCATGCTCACGTTCCAATCTCCGTCGGCCTTGGACAAGGATGCGCCGCGCAGCGCGGCGCACACGTTGTCGCACAGGGGCACCATGGGAGGTGGCCCCCATGACGGTTCACTCGAAGACGCGGAAGAGTTCACGGTCGAGACGTTGAGGAGATGGGGCATAAGCGACGAGGACAGCACGCGCATCGGGCCGGCCGTTCGGTACCTCGTGAAGCATGCCGTAGAGCAGGGCCTGGTGCCGGTGCACGTCTATCTACGCCTCACCAGACGGCACCTGATCATCCAAGTTGAGGACGCCAGCGACACGATGCCCCGGCGGAAGGGCAACAAATTGCAGGACGATGACCTGGAAAGCGCCCTGGCAAAACTGCGTCCTGCGACGTCGCAGTGGTATTGGGGTGCTCGGCGTCAGGCAGACACAGGAAAAGTGATCTGGATCGACATGGATCTCCCTCTCCGTTGGTCAACACCCTGACGGTGCCCGCTTGGGGATCGCTATGTATGGCCGAGCGCGTGATGTTGTCTTCGCCGAAGGCCCAGTGGGCCCGCTCCCCTCGGTGGGAAACCGGCCCTGTCCCCGTGCAATGGAAGCTCTTAGCCTGACCGGCATGACGATCAAAGACGTGTCTCTGATGCATCACGATGGTGCGGAAGCCGCCCTGCTGCTGGATGAGTTGTGTGACGTGTACGCGGACGCGTACGGGGTGAAGCCGGGTGAGGAGAAGACGGCCGCGTTCCGTCGGCGGGCGGAGAGGCAGTTCACGCGGCCCGGCTTCGCGCTGGTGACGGCGCGGGAGGAAGGCCATCTGGTCGGGTTCGTTTTCGGCTACACGCTCCCGGCCGGGGATACCCACTGGTGGGGCGGTGTGCAGCCGGAGCCCACGGCGGAGTTCTTGGAGGAGACCGGGTCGCGGACGTGGGTGCTGTCGGAGATCGAGGTGCGGCGGGCCTGGCAGGCCAAGGGTGTGGGCCGGGCGCTGCATGACGCGGCGCTGGGCGGGCGGGGCGAGGGACGGTCGACGCTGGCGACGGGTCCGGATGCTGCGGCGCAGCGGGTGTATGAGTCCTGGGGGTGGCGGCGGGTGGGCCGGATTCCCGGGGACGAAGGGGACTACTACTCGGCCTACGACTTGTTCGTGCTGGAGTTGCCAGTCAGCCGGTAGTGGGCCAGGAGGTCGTCGAGTGTGCGGACGGCCCGGCTGCGCTGCCAGGGGGTGAGGGAGGTGCGGAGGTCGGCGATTCGCTGGGTGATGCGCGGGGAGCGGTTGACGCCGGAGATGGTGGCGATGGCGCCGACGATGGTGCTGGCCTCGGCGATGTCACCCTGCTGGAGGTGGGCCTGGCTCTGCAGGGCGAGGGTGTGGGCGTAGTTGTGCACGTTGGTGGGGTCGATCATGGGCAGTGACGTGCGGGCTGCGGCCAGGGCCTTCTCCGGGGTGTCGAGGACGAGGGCGCATTCGGCGCTGGTGCCCCAGTAGAAGGACTCGTCGTAGAAGTACCACCAGGAGGCGAGCGGGGTGCCGGCGACCATGTCGCGCACGGCGCCGAGTTCTTGTTCGAGGGCGCGCTGGGCCTTGTCGTGCTGCTGGGCGGCAGCGAAGGCGCGGGCGGCGACGTCGGCGGCGTAGCCGAGGGCGGCCGGGCTTTCGGTCTGGGCGGCCCAGGCCTGGGCGGCGATGGCGTGGTCGATGCCGACGCGGGGTTTGTTCTGCCAGGTGGCCAGCTGGCTCATGGTGCACAGGACGTAGGTGACGAGTTCGGTGTTCTCCGCGTCGTGGGCGGCGGTGCGGGCGTCGTCGTAGTAGTACTGGGCGGCCCGGTAGTCACCGAGGTTGTACAGCTGCCAGCCGACCATCTGGCTGAGCTCGGCGTACACGGTCAGCACCCGGGGGCGGAGGTCTTCAGGGGCGGTGGCGACAAGGTCGGCGATGACGTGGCGTTGGGCGAGGGCGGTCTGCAGGGCGATCTGCGGGCCGAGGACGTCGCCCTGGCGGCGGTAGTGCTGCAGCACGCGTTCGGCGTGGGTGACGGTGGCCAGGTCAAGGCGGCTGGGGTCGTCGAGGACGGCGGCGACGCGGTCGCGTTCGTCGGCGTCGGCGATGTCCAGCAGGGGCGCCGCGGCGGCCACGGTGAGCGCAGTGCTGATCTTCAGGAGCAGTTCGCGGCGGTTGAGCCCAGGATTGGCCTGCTGTACCCACATGATCAGTGCCTGTGCCAGTTCCTCGAAGCGTACGTCGTGCAGCCGGTGGACCAGGGTGCCGGCAAGCTGCGGGGTGAGTAAGAGCGGTTCGGCGGCCAGGCCGTCGAGGAGGTCGGCGCCGACTGCGGGAGCGGGGCTTGCTGGGGCCGGTGGCGGGTGCGGCGGCGGGTGGCCGTGGTGGGGGAGGTCGGCGAGCAGGTCGGCCACGGAGCATTCGTAGAGCTGGGCGAGCCGGTCGAGGGTGTCGAGCGAGGGGGCGTGTCCGGTGCTGGCGGGCCAGAGCTCCCAGGTGGAGATGTTCTTGAAGGTCTTGGGATCGTCCGGCCAGCGCTGGTTCCACAGCTCGGCGACCTGGCGTTGGCTCAGGCCGCGGGCCAGCCGGGGCGCCACACGGGCGTTGACCCGGTAGCGGTGCCGGACGGCGGCGGCTGCCTCGGGCCAGGTCTTTCCGGCCGCTCGCAGCTCGGTGGCGAACTGCACCTGTTCCTGCCTGCGGCTCCGGGGTCTTGCTGCCACCCAGCCCCCTCTCGGCCGTGTGTGGATCGCACCTTATTCAGCACGGTAGCGCGGCGCGGGGCGCGTCAACACGCGTGTGTTCTTTCCCGGTTGAACCGGGAGATCGCGGCCGCATGTTGGCGGCTGGACGGGATGGCCCTGCGTACTGCGACGGCGCAACAGTTGGGGCTCCGCTTCACTAGCGAACTTGGTTCGCGGTGTCGCCCGTTCCTGCCGACGTGCCTCGGGGTGATGCAGCGTCATGCGACTGACTACCCATACCGATCCTGGCCTCACACCGGCCGGTTCCCCCTCCGCCACGGTCCGAGCCATGGAGATAAGCATCGCCGCGGACAGGGCGCTGGTCGCCGAGGTGCGGCACACGGTGCGGGCGGCGCTCGCGTCCTGGGACGCAGGTGCTATCGCCGACGACATGGCGGTGGTGGCGTCCGAGCTGACGTCCAACGCGCTCAAGCACGCCGGCGGTGAGGCCACGGTGCGGCTGCGGCTGCGGCTGGAGAAGGGCCAGGCGCTGCTGGAGGTCGATGACAGCTCCAAGTATCGGCCGGTGCCGCGCCGGGTCGGCGCGGAGGCCGAGGAGGGCCGCGGCCTGCTCTTGGTGAAGGCCTTGGCCTCCGAGTGGGGCTGGCGTTATCGCGAGGGCGGCGGCAAAACGGTGTGGGCGTCGCTTCCCGTATCCGCGGGGTGTGCGGCATGACGACACCTCCCTGCGGCAACGGGCCGCTGAGCGCCGTGGTCACGCAGCCGGGATTCTGGTGCGAGTGCCTGCTGACCTCCACGGAGTCGGACAACACGGTGCTGGTCGGCGCTTTCGACGCCTACACCGCTGGCGATGCGGTGCGCTGGATCCGCATCGCCGTGCGCATGTTGGTCTCCGTAGTCGATGCGGCCGAGGCCGAGCCGGTCCACGAGTGGCTGCTGTTCGGTTCGAAGCCCACCGCTGCCGTGCTGGAGCGCGGCGAGCCGTTCACCATCGGGCTGCGGCACGAGCAGGTGCAGCTGGCCTGGAGTGCGCGGCCCGTGTCCTTCCTGCCGCTGGCTCACCGCGTCGGCCGTGCGCTGCCGCCGTGCGCGCTGGAGTGGGCCCAGCCCGCAGCGCTGCGGGCGGCCCTGACGGTTTCGCAGAACCCCCATGTGCCCGCGCGCCGCTGATGCGGGCTGCCGAGTGCGAAGGAGTCATTCGTGAGCACAGCCGCTGCACATATCTCCCCAGGGCCGGTGCCGGAAGTGGCCGAGGTCTTCGCCTTCGCCCAGAACGAGATCCGCTCGGCCACCGCAGAACTGTGGCCTGGCGCCCGCGTGGAGTTCTCCTCCCACATCCCGAGCGTCACCGGCTACGTGCACCACATCCGGGTGGGCGGCCGGGAGTTGTACGCCAAGCACTCCTTCCTGGGGATGTCGCTGGTGTCGATCCTGCGCGGTGTCGCCGGTGACTGGGCCGAGGTGCAGCGCGACCAGGCCGTCTACATCCAGCGGCCGGATGCGCTGCTGATGCGGGAGGCCGCGCAGCTTCGGCTGCTGGCCGACCTGGGACGGCCCCGGGTGTGCGAGGTCGCCGGCCTTGCGCACGGGGTGCTGTTCACCGTGCCGGTGCCCGGCCCGACGCTGGCCGCGCTGCTCTTACATGACCCGGCGAGCACGGCCGCGTTGTTCGAGTCCGTCTTCGCCGACCTGCACCGGCTGCACCACTCGCGTACGGCTCAGCGGCTGGCTCCGGCCGGGGCGATCTGTGAGCGGAGCGTGGCGGCGACGTTCCAGCGGAAGTTCAACGGCATCAGCGGCCAGACCTACCTCAGCCGCCTGGGTGCCGAGCGGTGCGCCGAGGCCGACCGGGCCGAGGTGGCGGCCCTGCTGCGGGCGGTGGTCGCCCGGCTGCACCGGATGCGGCCGACCACGCTCGCACCGGGCCAGGCCGTGCTGACGTACGGCGATCTCAAGCCCGAGCACCTGGTGTTTCCCGACGGGCCCGGCGAGCGGCCGGTCCTCATCGATCCCGGTCTGTTGCGGGCGAGGTCCTCGGTGGACGCCGCCAAGCTGACCAGCCGCACCGTTCTCCTGCTCGCTTCCGCCCGCCCCGGCGCCACGGTGACCGAGGAGATCGCGGACGGGCTAGGGGCGTTCGCCGAGCAGAGGATGCGGCCGATGGCGCCCAAGGCGGCCCGCTCGTGGCTGCGTGAGCTGCTGATCGTTTGGCTGATGGACACCGTCAACATCCTCACCACCGTTCTGTCGGCGCCGGCGGTGCTGCCGCTGCCGCCGCACGGGGGCCGGCTGTTGGAGCGGGCCGTGGCGGTGTGCACCATGGCCGACCGCATCAGCACCGCGCTGGGCAGCGAACTGGACGTTCACCGCATGTGGGACACCGCGCTGGCCCAGGCGAAGGCGGTGGCCGAATGAGCCGGACACCCGCCGTGGACACCGTCGGCGTCGTCGGAGCGGGTGCGGTCGGCCAGTCCGTGGCCGCCGCGCTGTGCACGGCCGGCTTCAGCCGCCGCCTGGTGATCGTCAGTCGCACACCGGAACAGGCCAGCGCTCTGGCCGCGGACATCGACGACATGCGGCAGGCCACCGCGTCACCCGTGCACCCCCGCGCGGGCCGGGTGGCTGGCCTGGGCGACTGCCAGGCGGTGGTCATCGCCGTGCGGGCGTCCTTCACCAATACCCGCAGCACCGACGTCCGCATGGGCGGCGCGGTCGCCAACGCGCCCGCCATCGGCCAGCTGGCCGCCGCGCTGTACGGCTACACCGGGACCGTGCTGGTGGTGACCAACCCGGTCGACGTGATGAGCAGGCTGTTCGCTGAACTCTCCGGCTGTGAGCGGGTGTTCGGCATCGGCTCGAACCTGGACAGCGCCCGCTACCGCGCCGCCCTCGCCCGCCACCTGCACGTCCCGGCCGCCGCGGTGGCCGGGCACGTGATCGGCGAACACGGGGACGCCGCCGTGGTGTGCGCGTCCGCCACCACGGTCAACGACCAGCGGGTCCCCCTGCCGCTCCAGCAGCTCCGGGACGAACTCGCCGGGCGGGCCGCACGCATCAGCGCGGGCATCGGCCGCACCCGATCCGGGCCTGCCGGCGCCGTGCTCTCCGCCCTGCGCAGAACGCTCGCGGTGGACGACGGGGTCGAGGAGCTGTCCGCCCCGTACGGGAGCGGCTGGCTGGGAATTCCGTTGCGGTTCACCCGGGGCGAGCCCGTAGCGTGCCTGCCCTCTCTCGACGCGGCCGAGCAGCGGCAGTTCGCGGCGGCCGACACCAAGCTCCGCACCGCCTACCAGGCCGTGCGGTCCCTGCCCGAACTGGAATCTCCTGACAGCGAAAGGGCCTCATGAACACCCTCACCGCGACGCGGCTGCACGCCGCGGACGTCAACATCACGATGGTCAGCAACACCCAAGCGGTCACCGACTACGCGCGTCGCTACTTCGGCTCGTGGTGGAACGCCTTCGAGGTGCTACCCGCCGCGGTGTGCGCCGGCCCAGTGGTCTTCGCCGACGTCGATGCCGGCCAGTACGCCACGCTCCAGGCCCTGATGGAGACATGCCCGCACGAGGAGACCACCTACGCCAAGGCTGCCACCCTCGTGGCCCGCGACGCCGAGGGCACGATCACCGCGGTCAGCCCCACGCAGCAGCTGGCCTACCGGCACGAACCTGCCACCGGCCGCCTGTCCGTGATCGGCGCCGAGAGTGAGCCTGTGGCGCTGGCCGGAGCCCGGATCGCCCGGGATGCGATGCGGGGTCTGCTGCTGCGGGACGGCTGGACGCTGCTGCACGCCTCCGCCGTGACCGACAACTGCCGCACCGTACTGACCTTCGGCGACAAGGGCGCGGGCAAGACCACGACCGCGCTCGCCCTGGCGAATATGGGCTGGCAGCTGCTGGCCAACGACCGGATCTTCGTCCGGCCGGACGCCAAGGGCCAGCTGCAGGTCCTGCCCTGGCCCTCAGCTGCCGCGATCGGCCTCGGCCTGCTGGACGCGCTGGGCTGGTACGACGTCGCCCGCAAGCGCCTTGAGGCCGGCGACGCCCTCCACCCCACGCAACACCCGGACGTCACCGACGCTGTTCTGGCCGGGCGGCGCGAACCGCTGTGGGAGCCCGGCGGCAAGCGGGAGCGCAAGGTGCAGGTCTACCCCGACCAGTTCGCCGACTGGTTCGGCCTCAAGCTGGCCACCAGCGGCCTCGCCCAGGCCGTGCTGTTCCCGCAGATCCGGCGGGACGCCGCCCCGTCCGTCGAAGGCTGCCGCCGCACGCTCAGCGACGCCGACTTCATGCACGGCGCGACCGAGGACCGCTACCCCGACATCCTCGGCCTCGCCCAGGCCGGCGGCAGCGGTAGCAGTGACGCCCGCCAGAGCGTCGCCCACCACCTCGACAAGCTGCCCCACCACACCGTGGTCCTCGGTCACGACCTGGCGGCCAACGCCGCCTTCCTCCACCAGTTGCTCAGCGAGTAACCACGATCCCCCGCCGGGCGCCGGCCTCCCCGCGCCCGGCGGGACGCGCTCCGCCGACTCCCGGTCTTTGCGAAGAAGGGCAGCGGGATACGGCGGACACAAGGGGCGGGCGGCGGAGCAACCCCGACTCCCCGCCCGCCCCGCTCAGCACCAGGCGGGAAACTGGAAGTCCCTGTTGGTTCCTACGAATTGCTGCAGGATCTGACGGACGGCTGGAGGCGGTCTCCGTATCGCTAATTGCGGCTACGAGGTGCGCACGAACCACGCCACCTTCACGAGAACGCCGCCCGTCGCTCCGGGTCACAGCGTTAGCATCCGCAGGTTCTGACACTCGGGGGAAGGGCGGGCGGATGCTGCCGTTACGGAACAGGCTGGACCGCTGGAGGGCAAAGGCAGAGGACTTCCGGAGCGGGGCCTACAAAGACGAGATATACGACCGGTGTGTGCAGGCCGCGCTCCAGGAACCGGAGACAGCACGGCTGCTGGGAAAACGGGACGGCGTGACCTGGGACACCGTTTTCGAGCGGATGGGGACGGACCCGTATCGCCGCTACGCCACCATCGGGTGCCCGTCCACCGCCTTGGACGAGGCGGAGGAGAAGCTGGATGAGATCCACGACGAGTTGGAACGAGCGGCGGACGCGACAGCGTGGGACTGGCGGGTGGTCTGTTCCCTGATCGTGTTCGGGAGCTTGGCCGTACTCGTCTTCGGTGGCTTGCTCGCCTTCCTCGTGGCGGTTGTGGTCGCGGCAGCGGTGATGTTCACCTTGTTCCGGCGCGATACGGAGGCCTGGGTCCACCTGACAGCGTGCCTGGCGGCCGGGGTGTTGGGCATCGCGTGGCTGGTGCAACGCTTCAAGGTGGGAGTGTGTGCCGTCCGCTGGGGCGAAGACCTGGAGGATGAAGGCACCGGCCGGGTAGTGCCCGAGTTGGTCCAGCACATGCTGGGTGACGATTCCGATTCCTTGTTCATTCCGGACGATTACGACTGGGGCCTGCGTGCGCCGCGGGCGCCGGGCTTTGTCGTCGAGAACGGGGCCCGGCGGCAGCTGGAGCGCAAGCTGTCGCACATCGAGGACGGCACGATCGCCGTCTGCGGTCCGCGGGGTGCGGGCAAGACGACGCTGCTGGAGCAGGTCGTGAAGAAGGCCGGCTTCGGTGTGATCGTCCAGGCTCCGGCCACCTACACCCCGCACGACTTCCTGCTGTCGCTGTCAGTGCGGCTGTGCGAGAAGTACATGCGGGACAAGGGCTACGCGCCGCCCGATCTCACACGGCTGTCTCCGGCACGCAAGCTGTTGCGGGGAGTGAAGTCCCAGGCCAAGCGACTGGGACGGTGGAGTTCGTTCGCGGTGCCCGCCGCCGCCCTGCTGGTGCTGGGCCTGTCCGCCTCGGTGCGCTCCCTGTATGCGCAGTACGCCGCATCCGTCGCCGGCTTCGTACGCGTGCATGCCGCCTCGATCCGCGATGACGCGATGGACATCTGGCAGGGCCACGCAGTCATCGCCAGTATCGCCGTCGCCATCGCCGGAATCGCCTGGTGGAAGATGCGGCATGAGGACTGGCTGCCACGTCTGCTGGGACGGCTGTGGGTGCGCGGCAGCGAAATTCTCGGCGGTCTCCTGCCCGTGGTGTCGATCGCGACGGTGTTGCTGGACGGTCAGATCCGTCGGCAGATCCTGCACCTGTACCGCACCCAGCACGAGGCGCTGATCCGAACCGCCGCCTGCACCGCAGGGCTGGCGCTCCTGTGGTGGCTCCTTCGCCTGGCCCGCGACGCCGACATCGAGTTCCCGCTGGGCAGGTGGCATGTCTCCTTGGAGACGTGGTTCCGCCTCCTGGCCGCCGGAGCCGGGGCATCCCTGCTGGTGTACCTCATCGACAACCCGCAGACGCACGCCCTCCTGTCGGACCCCGAGAACCCGCTGAGGCTCGCCGGCGTCATCACAGGAGTCCTGCTGTCCAAAGCGGGAAGCTGGAGTCCGCGGCCGGAGGAACCGGAACTGGTAATCCAGTGCCGCAACCACCTCTACCGTCTCCAGACGATCCAGCAGTCCACGCACGGACTGACCACCGGCGGCGCTGCCCAGTTCCTCAGCCTGGGCAGCAACCACGCCACGTCTGTCTCCACCATCCCGCCGAACTACCCGGAACTGGTGGAAGAGTTCCGGGGCCTGCTCAGGCGCATCGCCGATGAGAAAGTCGGGCAAGGCAAGACCGTCGTGATCGCCATCGACGAGGTGGACCGCCTCGGCACGGACAGCCAGGCCCTGGCGTTCCTCCGGGAGATCAAGGCGATCCTGGGTGTGCCCCTGGTCCACTACCTGATATCGGTGGCCGACGACGTGGGGGCCGCGTTCGTTCGGCGGGGGCTGCCGCACCGGGACGTCACCGACAGCTCGCTCGATGACATCCTCCACGTCCAGCCCAGCACCCTGAAGGAGTCACGGACCATCCTCGCCAAGCGCTCCCAGACGCTGAATGACCCTCACATCATGCTTGCCCACGCCTTGTCGGGCGGCATCCTGCGTGACCTGCTCCGTTACGGCCTGCAGATGCGGGAAATGCAGGACAAGGCCCAGTCGTTCGAGCTCACCCACATCTCCCGCCACCTCGTCCTGGAGGAGCTGGCGGAGACGTTCGCCGGCTTCCGGACTCTGCTGAGCAAGCAGCGCTGGACCCGCGAGACCAGCGATGTGCTCGCTTCTTTCCGCACTCTGAGCGACTATCTGCGCGACCCCTGCCCGTGCACACAGGCCGAGGTGCTGCACACGCTGGAGCAGTTCGCCTTCTACTCTCACGGCACCCGGCCGGACACGCCGGCCGCCGACGGCGAACCGAGCACGGCAGCCAGACAGGAGCTCACCGGCGACGCCCGTGAGCTCATCGACGAAGCATCCACGTACGCGTACTTCTCGCTCACGCTGCTCGACGTCTTCAGCACCGACAGGCTCGAACACCGCACTCAACTGGCAGCTGAGCAGGGCCCGGACGGCGACCCGGAGCGGCTTGCCGACGCACGCCGGGAACTCGGCATCTCGCCCTACAGCGCCCGTCCCATGATCGACACCGTCCGCAAAGCCTGGTCCCTGCCGCTGGGGCCGAACACCAACAGCCCCGCCCCGCCGCCACCCGTGAACTGCCCACGCCACAACCGCACGCAATAGCCCCCACTTGCCTGGGCGGCGCACGCAGCACAGGCATGCCCTGGAGGCTTCAGCGCCCGCGGACGTCCTGGGCGGCCTCGTGCGCGCGGCGGAGCTGGTCGGTGAGGTTCGTGGCGGTGGTGGCGGCCTCGCCGATGACGCGGGCCACGGCAGTGGCGTCATCCCGGTCGCGGGCCGTCCGCTCCACAGCGGCGGAAGCCTGCAGCAGGACCTGGGGCAGGTGCTCGGCGAGCTCGTGGAAATCGCGCAGAAGGCGGGCCGCACTGCGGGGACTGTCGAACTCGGCCTTACCGCTTTCGAGGTCCTGGGCGATCTCCCGCAGGGTCTTCGCGGCATCCCGTGACAGCGGGCTGGGGTCGTACGGCACCGGCTCGTTCCTCCAGATCACGGCGGGCGGAGACCCCAGTCTGCCGCCTTTGACCTGCCCGTATAGCCAGACCGGCGAAGTTGGCGGGCAGGAAGCGAACCAGGTCTCCGACACATCCCCTGAGTGACATTACTCATGTGTCCGCCGAAGAGCTTCAGGCCGGTGCCGTCGCCGATCTGAGCGAGTTCACGGACCATCTGGCCTATCTGGCATAGTCCAGATAGGCCAGAGAACCGGCGATCACGACGCTGCGGCACGATGCGCCGTGCGCCGGAAACAGGATCGTTCAGGGAGTGGCCACCGTGGCAGACGCCGAAGGACAGCAGCGCGTGATCACCGCCGAGGAGTGGCGGGATGCGGAGCTGATCTGGGACTACCACCAGATGCACCACGAGCTGCGGCCGTGCTCGGCCGGGATCGGCTTGGGCAGCCACGATCTCGGGGTCGCCTCACACACCGTGGACCTCTACCGAGAGGGCCTGTTCCCCGTGATCGTGTTCACCGGTGGCAACAGCCCGACGACGAAGGTGCGCTTCCCCCGGGGCGAGGCGGTGCACTACCGCGAGCACGCGCTGGAACTCGGCGTGCCCAAGGAGGCGGTGCTGGTGGAGCCGAAGGCGGCGAACACCGGGCAGAACGCCGTCTTCTCCCGCCAGGTGCTGGCCGAGGCCGGGATCGTGCCGGAGTCGGTGCTGGTGGTGTGCAAGCCGTACGAGGAGCGCCGCTCGTACGCGACGTTTCGGAAGGTGTGGCCCGACGTGGACGTGGTGTGCGCGTCGGAGCCGGTGGGACTGGCCGCATACGCCGAGGGGATCGGGGACGCGAAGCTGGTCATCGACATGCTGACAGGCGCGCTGCAGCGGGTGATGGTGTATCCCGAGCAGGGCTTCACCATCCCCCAGGACGTCCCGGAGGACGTGACCTCGGCCTTCAAGCGGCTGGCCGATGCCGGCTTCGACAGCCGTCTCCTGCCCCGCTGACCTGTCCGCGTACGCCGGTGCCCCGTGAAGACGACGCGCTTCACGGGGCACCGGCGTACGCGGACGGCTGTCACCGGGTCGGACCATCTCCTGCTTCCGGCGGGCTGCCCGTCGCAGCCTCGGCTTTGGCGATCATCCGAAGGCCCGTGGCATGGAGGGTTTCGTCGCCATGGCGGTCGTTCTCCTGCCGCAGTTTCCGCAGGGCATCTGCGTAGGCGATACCGCGCAGTTCAGCAAGGCGCACCGCGTCCTTGTTCCTTCCCACTGTTCCTCCGGATTGTCCTTGTACTGGCGCGGGCGGGGACGTCTCACTCCGCCAGGCCGAGGGCCTCCGCGCGGGCGCTGTTGTCGAGGGTGTCCGCCCAGGTGGTGTAGGCGGTGCGGGCTTGGTCGGCGCTGAGCCCTGTGGCTGTGGCGATCTCGCTCCAGGTACGGCCGTGCTGCAGGGCCCGGCGCATCAGGGGCGGCTGTTCGTCTTCGAGCTGCACGGTGATCGCGGTGCCCAGGACCAGGGCGGCGATCGCGTCGGAGCCGTCCGCGGTGACGGCCTCCTGCGGCGGCAGGCCGCGGACGGTGCCCGCGAGGCGGTCCTGGTGCCGCTGGCGGCGGTGGGCCATCTCGGTCACGTCGGCGGACGGCACGTCGCCGGGTGCGGTCAGTTCGGCCACGTCGAGCGCGCGGGGTTTTCCTTCACTGGTCATGGTTGCTGCCTTTCGGCCTGGTCACGGGCGGAGTCGGGCATCTGGAAGCTGTAGCTCCAGCTGAAGCGGCTGGCGGCATGGACGCCGAGGGCGTACTCGATCACGGTCTCGTCGGCGGTGTAGGTGGTGCGTTTGAGGATTACGACCGGTTCGCCGGGCGGCAGCTCCAGCTGCTCTGTCTCGGCGGGGGTGGGCATGCGGGCCCGCAGTTCCTCGGTCATGTGGTCGGGTTCCAGGCCGAGTTCGTAGAACACGCGGAAGCCCCCGCCCTTCCCGGCCGGGCCGGGGGTGGGGTCGACGAGCCGGGTGCCCTCGACGTGGCTGGGCCGGTAGAAGCTGGTCAGGGTGTGGGTGGGCTGGCCCTTCTCCTTCACTAGGCGGGCGCGTGCGTAGACCTCCGAGCCCTCCGGGATGCCCAGGGCGGCGGCGATCTCGCGGGTGGCCGGCACCCGGCTGACGGTCTGGGTCTGGTCGCTGCGGTTGTACTCGCGGCCCGAGGCAACCCGATCGGCAATGAACGCCACCTCGTCGTTGTCACGCCATTTCGCCTTGTCGTAGCGCTGGATCCCGAGGCGTTTGAGCGGCGGGCGGTCGCGGGCGTAGACGCCGCCGCCCTGCCTGCTGGTGACCAGTCCGGCGTTCTTCAGCCGGAGGATCGCCTGGCGCACGGTCTCGCCTGTCACCTCGTACTTCGCCACCAGCTCACGCGTGGTCGGGAGCTTTTCCCCCGGCTCGATGGCGCCGGATTCGATCTCCGCTCTGAGATCGTCGGCGATCCGCTGCGCTCCGCGCGGCCTCGGGTCCTGTGCCGTCATGCGCTCAGCGTAGAGCACCTTCACTAGGCAAGTCACGACAACTTCACTAGTGAACTCTTGACGAGGTTGCCGATCTCCGCCTACGGTCGATCTCACCAACTTCGCTAGTGAAGTCGGCGGGATGTTGGGGCTGTTTTGCCCTGCGTCCGTAGCTCTGCCTTGCCCGGAACGCGCAAAAGGACCCCTGATCTCCTTCGACCGATCTCAGGGGTCCTCGCGCGGAAAGCCCACCCGATTCGAGGAGTGACTTCCGCATGCCCAAGCCTACGAGTGTGCCTGCCGCCGCGGTACGGCGTTCGCCCGGTTCGTTACTGCGACTGCCGTTCGGCGCTGTGCCCGTGGACGAGGAGGGCCGTACCCGGGCCGCGTGCACGGGGCTCGACACGCAGATCTTCTTCGCCCGTCCGTCCGAGCTGGACCAGCAGCCCAACAAGGGCGAACGGTCGGCGCTGGCGGTGTGCGCCGTGTGCCCGGCGGCCGTCCGCGCGGTGTGCCTGGAGCGGGATCTGGCCCAGTCGGAGCTCACGCGGATCAACGGGGTCTTCGGCGGGTTGCGCCAGGAGGAGCGGCGCCAGATGTTCCGGGCCCGCCAGGCCACCGGGAACGGGGGTGCGGCGTGAACGCGCAGATGCCCGAGCTGGACCCGCGCTCGCGGGAGTTGCTGGAGCCGGTGTTCCCGGAGCTGGTCGAGTACATGCGGATGGCGTGGAACGGCCTGTCCGCCGCGTCCCCGGCCGCGCGCCGGGTCGAGGCCGCGGAGAGTGCCCGCACCCTGCTGTCCGAGGCCATCACGTTGCCGCTGAAGGAGATGGACGCCGACGCGCTGGTGATGGCGATCCTGCAGCTGCGGGCCGGTCTGGCCCGTCTGCTGGCCGCCACCATCCCGGCCGCCGTCCCGCCCGCGCCGTCCGCCGGCACCGTGCTGGACGACGCCGACATGGTCGCCCATCTGCTCGATCTGATCAGCGACGCCGCCCCGCTGGACGCCGACGTGGCCGTCCATGTCGGCCGGCCGCTGCCCGCCCAGCTCATCGACACCCTCGCCCAGGCGATCCATGCGCCCGGGCTGCGGACGAGTGGCGACTACCTGGAGGCCCGCGGTATCTGCGGCAGCTCCACCATTCACATCACCGCGCTGACCAGCGGGGGTGCGTGATGGCGTTCTTCGGGCTGTTCGGAAACGACCGGCAGATGGCCGCCACCACGTACGTGGGCAAGGAGTCCGCCACCCAGAAGCGGCAGCGCGTGGAGGCCCAGCGTTCGGCGCGGCGCCGTGAGCGCCACCACCGCAGCGCCACCCAGGCCGACCGCACCGGCTGGAAGTGGGCCGACAAGGAGCGCCAGAGGCAGGAGGGCCGATGACCCGCATGCGCACCTGGCAGGCGGCCATCGGCCGGGCCGAGCAGGCCCGGCAGGACGCCACCGCCGCAGAGCAGGCCACCGCACGTATGAAGCAGGCCCTGAGCAGGTCGGATGCGGCCCGGGCCGCCGACCGTCTGGCCGCCACCTGGACACAGCAGGAAGAAGACCCCCGGTGATCGAGCACGACCGCGTACCGAACATCCCGGGCGCCCACCGCGCCCACCTTCTCATCGACACCCCGGCGGGAGAGCCGACGGCCGCCGACGTCCTGGAGGCGGCCCACGCCGAGGCGAGCGATCTGCTGGCCGCCTCCCGCCGTGAGGCCCAGACGCTGCGGCGGGAAGCGGCCACCGCAGCGGCTCAGGCCGAGGCCGACGCCGAGGGCGCCCAGCAGCGCAAACTCATCGCCGACCTGCACGCCGAGCAGTCCCACCAGGCGGCCGAGAAGCAGATCACCGTCGCCCGGACGGTCCTGGCCCAGGCCCGCGAGGCGGCCGAGGAGATCCTGGCCGACGCCCGCACGACGGCCGCGCGGGTGCGGGAGGCCGGCCAGCAGGAGCTGCGCCGTATCGAGGACGAGGCCGAGACGCTGCGGGGGCAGGCCGATGCCCGGGCCCGCCGTCGTGAGCAGGACGCTGAATCCTTCCGCCAGGCCACGGAGGAGGAGGCCACCCGGCTGCTGGAGGACGCCCGGCGCCGGGCCGAGACCCTGGTGGACGACGCCCGAAGGCAGGCCGAGGACACCGGCCGGAAGGCGGACGCCGTCCTGGCCAAGGCCCGCCTCGGCAAGGACGAGGCGGACGAACTGCTGGAGCAGGCCCACGCCGAGGCCGAGCAGCGTCAGGAACGCGGCGAGAAGCTGACGAAGAAGCTGCCGACGTTCGCCCTGTTCGCCGCCATCGGGCTGACCGCGTCGGGCGAATGGTCCCTGGCCGTGCTGGTCGGCTTCCCGCTCCTGGTGGCACCGCTGCTGCCGATCGCGATCGACGTGTACGTGGTCGCCGCCTTCCGGCGTCACCGCGACACGTTCACCGCCATCAGCCTGATGGTGATCGCGAACGTGCTGGTCCACCTCGCCGAGGCCGGACTGTTCGGCGTCACCGGCACCGGTGACGACGTGAAGCCCACCTGGTGGCTGGTCGCCCTCGTCGTCTCCATCGGACCGTTCGTGCTGTGGCGGGTCCACGCGCTGCGCGAGCACCCCGCCACCGCTGCCGAACCGGCCGCGCCCCCTGCCCCGGACGTGCAGGCACAACCGGTCGCGCCCGCCGCCGTACCGCCCGCCCTGCCACCCGGTACCGGCACCGGTAATCCAGGCGGTGACAGCACGACTACCGGTGCCGGTAACCCGGGCGGTGAAACCCCGGCAACCAGTGGCGGTAACTCCGCACCGGTTACCGGTGGCTCGAACGGTAACGGCAGCGGTAATGCCGCCGGGTCCGCCGCCGGTAACCCGGCCTCCGCTACCGGTGGCGGCCCGTCCGGCAGGCCCGGTGCGGCGGGCGGCAACCGCCAGCGCCGTACCGACCGCCGGGCGACGCGGACGGCCGATGTCGGCGGGGCGCGCGCGGCCGGGCGCGAGGAACTGCGCGATGCGGTGCGTGAACGGATCACCGCTCTGCTCGCCGACGGTCAGACGCCGTCGCCCACCGAGCTCGGCCGCGAGTTCAAGGCGGACGCGGAGTGGGTGCGCAACCAGATCCGTGCGGTGAAGAAGACCCTCGCGGACCAGCCGGCCGCGGTCGCGGCAACGGACGAGGGGGCCTGATGTTCTTCCGGCGTTCCCACCGGCCCGCCGTTCGGCTGGTCCTTCCCCGCCTCCGGTCCCGCCGCCCGCTGCCTCCGGTGCCGCCGCTGCCCGAGGGCTGGCAGCCCGAGCCGCTGGCCGGCGCCGAGCCGGACGCGGACGAGATCAAGGTGCGTGAGCGGCTGCTGGCCCTGCTTGGGGAGGCCGTGCGATGGCCCCGATGAACAAGAACAACGCTGGCGAGCCGTGGTGGGCCGACGGGCAGAGGGCGGAGCCGACCCGGGTGGGCTGCTGCTCCGTCTGCCCGGTGGCCTCCGGCTGCCCGCTGCGCTCGCTGAGCGCGGTGCGGTGCGCGGTGACCGGCGACCAGCCGCCCCCGCCGCCGCCCGTCATCACCCCGGACCTGGCCGAGGCCGTCGGCTACGAACCGACGGTGGCCATGGCCGAGACGGTGAGCTGGGCGGACGTCACCGCGGCCGTCGCCGAACGGTCCCCCAGCCGTGGCAGGGAGGGCAATGACCCGGACTGGGGGCGGCTGCAGCCCGTCCGCAACCTGCTGTCCATCGCGGTGGTCAGTTTCCTGCCCGTCGGCGGCACCACCGCCGCCCGCTGGGTCGCGGACAGCATCGCCAGCGGCGGCATCACCGCCCCCGTCCTCACCCCGCTCGGCTTCGTCCTCGCCGGTACCGGCGCCGTCTTCCTCGGCCAGCTCGTCCCGGGCTTGCCCGGCTTCGTGTGCGAACTGGCCTGGAAGGCGCTGGCCTTCACCGGCCGAGGCCTGGTGCGCCTGGTGCGTTCGCCCCGCGGCTGGATCATCACCCGCCCCGCGCTGTGGGCCGCCGGAATCGGCGTCCTGATCGTCTCCTGGCGCGCTGCCACCCACTTCCTGACTGGAGCTTCCTGACCATGTTCGCCAACTCCCCCGCCAACGCCGGTTTCGGCGCCCTGGTCTTCGGCGCCGTCGCCACCGTCGCGATCATCGCCGGGTTCAAGTACAAGCTGCTGCGCAACAAGAAGACGCTGATCTTCGTCGGCTTCTTCATGCTGCTGATCACCGTGAACTCCGGCGGCTTCCTCGGCGAGATCGCCGGTGCCCTGCGCCACGGCATGAACGTCGCCGGGCAGCAGGCCGTGGACAAGACCGCCGGAGCGACGGTGACCGCCAACCCGCCCCGCACCGCGGTCACCCCGGTCTCCGCAGGCGGTGCGGCCATCGGCCTGACCGGGATCACCTGGTACGTCATCAAGCTCATCGCGGCCCGCGGCAAGCCCAAGGACTGGAAGGAAATGGTCGGCGGCACGCTCGTGGCCGTCTGCTACGGCACCAGCCTCGGCTTCATGGGGTGGATCGTCAGCGCCACCACGCTGACCGGCAACAACATCGGCCTGTACGTCTTCGGCGGCTGATCTGTCGGCTCTCTTACAGCGCCCCCTGCCGCGGGAACCTGCGGCCCCTTTTCCTCCTTCTCGTTCCCCGCGCCTTTTCTGGAGTACCCCGCTATGACCAGCCACGACGACAGTGGCCTCCTGCCCGAAGTCATCGTCCATGAAGGCGAGTTCGTCGGCGACGATGAACGGCAGCCGGACGCCGGACCGGCCCCGGCGGCAGCCGGACGCCGTGCGGCCCGGCGCATCGCCCACGCGGCGGCCACCGCCGCCCGCTTCACCGCCGCCCGCACCCTGCCGGGGCTGCGCAACGCCTGGGCCTTGACCGTGCACTGGGCCGCGCTGCGCTACATGACCGGCGACGAGATCCGCCGCCGCATCGTCAAGAAGCAGTTCGACCACTTCACCGAGCGCCGCGACGACGCCGTGACCGCCCGGAACACCACGCTCAAGCAGATGTCCAAGCTGGTGGACAAGGCGGCCGAGGACGGCCTCAGCGGCCCGGAGAAGAACCGGCTGCGTGACCTCGGGACCGAGGCCGACCGCCGCCGCAACGGCCTGGCCGTCCTCAACGCCATGCCGTTCGCCCCTGACCAGCCCACCGCCGAGCAGATCAGCCGGTGGCGCGGGACACGCGGCGCCGTGCGGTTCACCTGCGTCGTGGTGCCCGCCCTCGGCGCCCTGGTCACCGTCACCGTCACGGCACCCGTGTCCGCGCTGATCGCCGGTCCGGCTCTGCTCGGCGGCGGCTGGTGGCTGAGCCGCCACCCGATCCCGCTCACCGCCCGGCCGGTCCCCGCCGAGCTGCTCATTCCCGAACTCGACGCCCCTGCCGGCTACCAGCTCGACGAACCCCGTTCCACCGCCGACGGCCCGGACGCGCCCGCCGGACAGCGCCCGGCCGACGCCGCTGATGGTGCTGCCTCCGATGAGCAGGTTCCCGGCTCACTCGCCGACGCGCGCACCGGGGAGGAGGCCGCCGCCGTGCTCGCTGCGGCTGTCCGCGCCGAGGGCCGGAATCTCGCGGAGGTCGCCAAGGCGGTCGAGGAGCCGTGGGGCTGGTCGTTCTACCTGCGGTTCGCGACCGGCAGCCCGGACGAGCTGAACAAGGACGACATCTACAAGGCTCTGATCACCCGGCTGCGGCTGCGCCGAGGCGGTCTGCTGATCGAAGGCGACCCGGAGGCCGGGGACAGCGCGTTCGTCCGTGCGCTGCTGCGCGACCCGTTCGCCCCGGACGTGGTCGGCCCGCTGCCGTACCGGCCGCCGCTGTCGATGTCGATCGTGGACACGGCCGACTTCGGCGTGGCTATGGACGGCACCCCGCTCGTCTTCTCCCTGGCCGGGCTGATGCTGCTGATGGTCGCCGACTCCGGCGGCGGCAAGTCCGGCGTGATGCTCGCGCTCGCCGAAGCCGTCACCGCCTGCCGGGACGCCGTGGCGTTCAACCTCGACCCGGTCGGCACCGGCGTCGGCGCCCTGGGCGAGGCGATCACGCTGTCGGCGTGCATGGACGACGAGCTGATCCAGGACGTCCTGGACTTCCTGCTGGTCCTGTGCTCGGCCCGCGCCCGCCAGCGTGCCCGCTACGGCTGGGGCAACAAGTGGCGCGTCAGTGAAGAGCACCCGGCCGTCGTGGTGTTCACCGACGAGTGGCCGCAGCTGAGCGAGGAGGCCAAGGCGAAGCTGGTGCGTGCCCTGCTGCTCGGCCGCAAGGAGGCCGTCTGGTTCGAGTCCGGCAGCCAGTTCGGCACCCGTGACTACCTCGGCCAGGCCATCGGCCCCAAGCTCTCCTCCCGCCTGCTGGGCGCCTGCCGCCGTGTGGATGTCACCGAACTCCTCGGCGGCGGAGCCGTCGCCGAGGGCTACCGTGCCGATCTCCTCCAGGCCGCCACCCACACCCAGGTCAACGACGCCGGCCAGATCTACGCCCAGGGCCTGCCCGGCATGCCCAACCGGCCTATCCGCTACCAGGTCCGCGAGGTCAGCGACGCCCAGGCCGCCCAGCTCGGCGCCGAACGTGCCGCCGCCGGGCTGCCCGACCTGACTCACACCCTCGCCGAGGCCGGGCTGTGGCAGCCCTACCAGGACCTGCTCGCCCGCTGCCGCGCCGACAGCACGCCACCGCCCGCTCCGCCTGCCGTCCTGCTCACTCTGCGCGAGGCCTTCCGCGCCGAGCAGGACCCCGAGGCGCTGACCGTCGCCCAGCTCGCCGAGCACCTGATCGCCGACGACGCGGACTGGTGGAGCCGGTGGGACGACCGCGCCGACCGGCTCGCCATGATCGGCCGCCACCTCCGCAAGGCCCTCACGGACGCCGGCGCAGAGCTGTCCTCCACCCGGCTGCGGCACCTGCCCGGCGAGCCCACCGGCTACCTCCTGGCCGACGTCAAGGCGGCTCTGCAGGCGTTCTCGTGACCTGCCCGCGGCCTGCCGCCCCGGCACACCACCGGCAGGCCGGCGGCAGGCCGCCGTACAGGTCCTGACCTGCGGCGACAGGTTCCGCAGGCCGATTGGCCCCACCCCCGTCTCCGGCCGGTTTCGGCGGCCCCGGACCCGCGTCCGGGCCCGCCGTGACCTCCCGGCCCCGCCGGCCCCCTTCCCGGCTCGACCGAGCCCCCGTCCCTGCTGCGAGGAACCCGTGACCGACCACGCCTCCACCGACACCGCGTACGCGACGTGGACGTCGCTCCAGCCCATCACCCGCCCCGGCGACGTACCGATGCGCACGCCCATCGCGTGGGTGGAGAACCGCCGGGGTGACCACTGTCTGGCGCTCCTGCTCAGCGACAGCGCCCCCGACCGGCACGGCCCCACCGACGCCCTGGCCTGCCTCGCCCTCGGCGAGGCCATCCGCACCGAGCTCGGCTACTACCGCGGCTCGCTGACCCACGACGCCCGGCGCCGCGGCGCCAGCTGGCAGCAGATCGCCGATGCACTCGACACCGACATGCACGCCGCCCAGCAGCTGCTGCGCGACTGGGCCGACGGCCAGCACCGCCTCTACCAGGCCGAACCGGTCGCCGGACACCGCCTCGGCCTGACCGCCGCCGAGTACCAGGCCGTCCTCGACCTCATCCCCGACCACTGACCCCAGACGGAGAACACCGTGAACTCCCGCACCCCCGCCGCCACTTCGGACCCCGGCAGCGCCCAGCCGGTCGACGTCCGGCTCATGGGCGACGACCGCGCCGTCCGCGCCCTGGTCGCCGCCCTCCAGCAGTCCGCCGTCTGCGGCCCGGCCACCTACAAACCCATGCGCGACAGCAACGGCACCCGCGCCTACCTGTCGGTCATCGTCCCCGCCGACCCCACACCAACCCCATGACCCACAGGTCACTCACGGCCATCACACAGACCGCCCGGCGACCTTGACCGGGTCAACCAACCACCTCAACCACGGCATTTGCCGCCTACCGGAAAGGTCCATCATGTCCGAGAACAGCACCGGACCCGTCGTCCGCTTCACCCCGCTGACCGGCCGCGAACGCGCCTACGACTTCGCCCCGCTGCCCTGCCCAGCGCTGCACGCACCGCTGGCCGCCGCCCTCACGGCCCGCCTCACACCGGACACCGGCAGCATCCTCACGCTCGCCGCCGCGGACACCTACTTCGGCACCATCCGCCGCTTCCTGGCCTTCCTCAGCATGCAGGACCAGCCGCCCGCCGGCCTGGACGAGGTGCGCCCCGGCCACCTGTACACCTACCTGGAGGTCGAGGGGGCCACCCGCAGTAGGGCGGGCATCGGGCGTGAACTCGCCCAGCTGTGCCGCCTGCTGCGGGACGCCCCCTACGGCTCGCTCCACTCCAGTGTCTGGGACATGACCAAGGCACCCCGGAAGATCACTGGACCGCAGCCGCCCCGCACCGCGGTGCAGCTGTACTCGTACCGCGAGTACACCGCGCTGCTCCAAGCGGCGCACACCGACGCGGCCGAGATCATCGCCCGCCTCGCCACCTCCGAGGAGCTGCTGGCCGCCTTCCGCGCCGCCCCGGACACGCTCAGCGAGGAGGACCAGGCCGCGGCCCGGTTGCTGGACGTGATGGACCGGACCGGTCGCATCCCGCACGTTGACGGCCGGCGCACGCAGGACACCGCCCGGCTGCTCTTCCTCAGCCTGGCCGACGTGGCCCCGCTGTTCGTCCTGGCCCTGGCCCTCGGCCGGCTGCGGGTCACCGAGACCACCGACCTGCCCGCCGAGCACGTGGTGAACAGCGGCGACGTCGTCTTCCGCATCACCCAGCGCAAGGCAGGCCCCATTCCGTGCCGGTGGGAGATCCGGGGCGAGGGCCACGACCCGCTTCAAAGCGCCGGCGACCTCTACCTCCTGCTGCACCGGCTCACCGAGCGCAGCCGCCGCTTCTCCGCCACACCGCAGCTGTGGAACCTCTGGACCGGCCGCAGCGCCAACCTCAGCGGCCACTCCCCGCTCTCCCACCACGCCGCCGCGCCGCTGCTGAACACCTGGGCACACCGGCACCACCTGACCGCCGACGACGGCCGCCCCCTCACCGTCCAGATGCCCCGCCTGCGAGCCACCGCCAAGGCCCTCGCCACCCGGGGCTGACCGGCGCGCTGTCCTCGCGGAGCCGCCCGGCTCCGCCTCCCGATCACAGACGACGACAGGAACCATGACCAACCCTGACTGGCGGGTGTTCTACACCCGCCGCGACCTACCCCGACCGCAAACGGCTGACCCGCTGATCAGCACCCTGTGGCATCTGGACGAGTGGCTGGACGACCACAAGATCCTCGACGCCACCCCGTACCTGATCAGCCCCGACGGCCGCTACGACACCGAGCTGAACGAGTACTTCACGACGGAGCTGGCCGGCTCCCCGGAGGACACCCAGCGCGCCCACGCCTGCGACCTGAAACTGTGGCTGAACTTCCTGTGGCGCAGCCGGGATCGCAAGGACTGGCGTCACGCCACGCCGCAGGACCGCGCCGCGTACAAGCAGTGGCGCACAGCGGACCCGCGCGGCCCGCACGTCGACTGGACCACCTGGGACCGGGAGGTGGCCTCCGTCAACTCCTTCTACAGGTGGGCCGTCAACCCGCGCCGGAAGTACGCGGCGGAGAATCCGATCCTGCAGCGCGAGAGCCGCGCCCGCGATGCCCATGGCCGCCGTGGCAAGGGCATGACCCCGGCGGAGGCCTCCCACACCGGGCCGCGCAAGGATGTCGTCTGGCTCACCCCGCACATGTACCGCACGTGGCGGGACGTGGGCCTGCTCGGCCTGACCTGCGAAGGGCTGGCCGACCCCTCGTTCCGCGGCCGGTTCGCGGCCCGCAACGGCACCTATTCCGATCTGATGATCCGTACTGGTCTGCGGTTGTGTGAGCAGACCTCGCTGTCCGTCTTCGAACTGCCCCACCCGGTGCCGGGCAAGCGGAACGTGCGGACCTGGCTGCCGTGGCGGATCGCGAAGTGGGGTTCCGCCCGGTGGGTTTATCTGTCCGCCTCCTCGCTGAAGGCGGTGTGGGACTACGTCGAGATGGAGCGGGCCGAGGCGATCGAGGACGCCCGCGACGCCGGCGTGTACGACCGCATCCGGGACCCGCTCATCATCACCGACCGCGCCAAGCCGTTCGTCATGGTCGACGGTGAGCGGCTGACTGTGGACCAGCTTGGGCATGCCGAGCGGCGACGGCTGCTGATCGACACCCCGGAGGGGCTGGAGCCCGCCGCGCTGTGGATCAACGAGAACGGCCTGCCTAGCAAGGGCTCGTGCTGGCAGGAGGCGTTCAAGACGGCCAACAAGCGCACTGGGCGGCTCCGCCTGGGGGTGCGGGCCCATCCGCATGCCCTGCGCCACTCCTACGCCGTCATCACCCTCGAACAGCTGTGGCGGGGCCACATCCAGGACCTGGCCGAGATGAACCCGGCCCAGCGGCGCACCCATCAGATGGTCTTCGGCGATCCGCTCAACTGGGTTCGCCTTCGGCTCGGACACCGCAGTGTCACCACCACGCTCCGGTACCTGCATGCGCTGCAGGAGCTGGAGCTGGAGACCCGCCTCGCCCTGATCCCGAACGACTGGGAGCCCACCGGCGTCGGCTCCGACGAGTCGGAGCCCGGGGCCGACCACGACCTGGAGGTTCTCTCCCGATGACCGACTCCATGGCCACCGCAGAGGCCTCCGACAATTCACTCAGCCGCCGTGCCGCCGTAGCCGACGGTGCGGTCGTGTCCTTCACCGAAGAGCGGTCCGGGGTGATCCGCACTTACGACCTCGCCGCACTGCCGATGCCGCACTGGCATGGCGTCCTGGCCCGTGCGTTCACCGCCGTGCTCAACCTCGGCGCGATCCGAACGTTCAAGAGCGCCGATGCCGCGTTCTGGCCCATCGGCCGTTTCCTCTCGCATCTGGAGTCACTGGTGCAGAGCCCCCGCGACCTGGCCGAGCTGACGCCCGAGCACCTGGACGGCTACTACCGGCACGAGTCGCTCTACACCACGCAGAAGGCGGCGCGCACGCAGATGTGGCAGATCGGCCGACTGCTACGGCACGTCGAGCCCGCCACCATGCTGTCCATCGGCATGCGGGCCTACCTCGCCAAGGCCCGCCAGACACCGAAGATCCCCGTGCAAGCGGCGATGCCCGGCAACCCGCTGGCGGTGCAGTTCACCGACCACGACGGCGTCATGTTCGACTTCGACTTCGCCACGCTGCCGTTTCCGGCCTGGCAGGCGACACTCGCCGACGCGTTCACCGCCATGCTTCAGGCCGCCCAGGGCACCTCGCGCCGGACCGCACAGCGGCCGTTCGACGCCCTGCGGCGCTTTCTGACCGGGCTGGAAGCTCTCCCCCAGTCCCCGGCCTCGCTCGGCGAGCTGACGGTGGAGCACCTGGAGGACTTCCACCAGCTGATACGGGCCGAGCTCGCTCCCGGGGCCCCGCCGATCCATTTCACCAGCCTGCGGCGGCTGCTGATGCACATCTCGCCCTACGAACAACTGTCCACCGAGCTGCGGCACCGGCTGGAGCAGATCACCTACCAGCCGGAAGGGCCCGTGGCCACATCCCGGCCGGCGCGGCCGGGCACCGGACGCACCTCCGTCATGCCCGACGGACCGTACGAGGCGCCCGCACCGCGCGAGGACGCGGCCCGGACGCTGAAGGTGCACTTCACCGGCGAGGACGGCCGCACCTGGGAGTACGACCTCTCCAAGCTGCGCCACCCGCCTTTCCACCCCTACTTCGCGTCCGCGTTCGCCCACCGCACCGGTCCGACCGGCAGCTTGCGCACCCGAGCCAGCGCGGAAGGCGACTTCACCGCCATGCGGCAGTTCCTCGGCTTCATCGGCGCTCTGCCCAACCCGCCCAAGAGCATCGGCGAGCTGTCGCCGCGCCATCTGGACCGCTTCCGGTTCGAGAAGCTGCGGACCACCACCGAGGCTGGCGTGCGCACCCAGATGGTGCTGATCCACGCCATCCTGCGGGCGATCACGCCCAGCGACGTGCTATCGGAGGACCTGCGCGAGTACCTGGGACGCCGCAACCTGGTCAGCAAGCTCAAGACGGCCCCCGTCCCGGGCTACTCCGACCGCGAGTTCAAGGCCATCCTTGCAGCCGCCCGCAGCGACGTCGTCGCCATCCGCGACCGCATCCGCGCAGGCGAGAAACTCCTGGCCACCTACCGCAACGCCCCGGACAGCCTCGACGCGGACGACCAGGTACTGGGCATGCATCTGGACGAGATGGACCGCACCGGCCGCGTCCCCCTGGCCCGGTCCACCGACCAGCTGTGGCAGAACGTGATGAAGGGCCGCCTCACCATGGCCCGGCGCCTGTTCCTCACCGACCCCGACATCACCCCGCTCCTCGTTCTCGGCACGTGCCTGACCGGCCGCAACGGAGAAACAGTCAAAGAACTGCCGCCCACTCACCGGCTGGTGGAAGACCGAGCCGTGGCCATCACCCTGACCAAGCGCCGCCGGGGCAAGAGCGACACCCGGGAGACCGTGTACTGGGAGACCGGCAACAGCGACAGCCGCCAACTGCACACCCCCGGCGGCTTCTACCTCCTGCTGCACCAACTCACCGACCGCGGCCGGCGCTTCTCCGGCAGCAGCCGGATCTGGAGCATCTGGGCCGGCCTGTCCGGCGCCCGCGGCTACAACTGGGACTCCAAGGACGTCAACTTCGGCCACGTCGACCCCTTCGCCTCCACCCTGGCCCGCGTGCTCAACCTCAGCGAGTGGAGCACACGCCACGGCCTGACCAGCGACGACGGCAAACCCCTGAAGGTCACCGTCAACCGGATCAAGACCACGGTCGAAGTCCGGACCACCAAGGCCATGGGCGGGCACCTGCCCTCCGCTTCTCGTACGAACACCCTGGACGTGTCCTTCCAGCACTACCTGCAGGGCGATCCCGTCGTGCGGGCCTGGGCCGAGGAGATCATGACCACGGCCCTGGAAGAGGCCGAGAGCACCGCCCGCCAGTTCAAGCCCCGCGTCCTGGACACCGCCACCGAGCAGGCACTGCGCGACGGCAGCCGCACCGCCGACACCCTCGGCATCACTCCCCAGGCCCTCACCGAGGCCCTGGACGGCAAGCGCGACACCCTCGCCAACTCCTGCCTGGACATCGAGCACGGCCCGTTCGACGAAGGCCGATGCGGCGTGTCGTTCCTGACCTGCCTGCGCTGTCCGAACGCGCTGATCACCCGCCAGCACCTGCCCGCCCTGCTGGCGCTGGTCGACGAACTGGAGCACGCCCGCCAGCAGATGCCCCTGGACGCATGGGTCACCGAGCACGGCCGGACCTGGCTCGCGCTCACCCGCCTGATCCTGCCCAAATTCACCGACGCCCAGCGCGCCGAGGCCGCCACGTCCAAGCCCGCCGAACTCGTCCTGGACCTCCTCGACGGCCCGAAGGAAAGCTGATGACCACCGCCGTACCCGCCACTCTCGGCGGCATCCCCGACGACGCCCTGGTACTGGCCAACCGACACCTGGCGCCGTACATCGACCTCGCCGCCACCTCACGTTTCGGCGACGACAAATGGGACCTGTCCCCGTGCCGGCACCAGGCACACCAGCACGCGTTGACCATCAACTTCCTCACCCTGCCCGTCCAGTTCCAGCAGGCCGCCAAGGAACTGTGCTTCGCGATGCTGCGCTACGACCTCCCCGAAGGGGAAAAGGAGATGAGTGCCAGCACGATCCGCGGCATGGTCTCCGACCTGAAGGAGTTCCTGGACTGGGCCGATGAGCGCGGCATCCGGACCCTACACGGGATCACCACGGACGACATCGACGCCTACCGCCTGCGCGTGGAGGCCCGGCGTCACACAGCGAACACGGTCGGCCGCAAGCGCCGCGCCGTGTGCAACCTGTGGTACTTCCGGCGCAAGCTGATCTCCGACGCACTCAGCACCGACCCTATGGCCGTCTGGCCCGAAATCAAGGGCCCCCGCCGCCGCCCCGCAGCCGGACCCGAGAACACCACCGACCGCATCCCCGAACAGGTCCTGGCCCCGCTCCTGATGTGGTCCCTGCGCTGGGTCGAGGAGTTCGCCGACGACGTCATCCGCGCCCAGGACGACTGGCTGGCCCTGCGGAACCAGAAAACCGGCTACATGGGGATCGTCGACGGCACCACCCCGCACGAGCGGATCACCCTCCTCCTGCAGCAATACAGGGCCACCGGCCGACCCCTGCCACGCGGCAAGCCGCGCGGCGGCTACAAGCACCAGCGGCCCCCGGTCAACGTCATCCACCTGTGCCGCCAGGCGAACGTCGACACCACCACACTCAGCCGCGAACCGTTCTGGTCGATGATCGCCAAGGCGATCGACGAACTCGGCCTGGACGACTCCACCTACATGACCACCGAGATCCGCGGCCAGCTCGACGACCGCGCCTGGCTGCGCGGCATCCGCTACGACGACGTCACCCGCTTCACCAACCGCCTCCAGATCGCCTGCTACATCGTGATCGCCTACCTGTCCGGCATGCGCGAGGCAGAGATCAAGCACATGAAGCGCGGCTGCCTGTCCGTCATGCGCGACGAGGACGGCCGCCCCGTGCGATACAAGGTCACCAGCCAGGCATTCAAGGGCGAGGACACCCCGGCCGGCACCGAGGCCACCTGGGTCGTCGGTACCTCCGTGGCCACCGCCGTCCGCGTACTGGAGCGACTGCAACCGCCCAGCCAGGACCTCCTGTTCGCCCAGCCTCCAGCCACGCGCAGCAGCGACTTGGGCTCCAGCAGTAACTCCGTCATGGGCGTCAACGCCACCATCGACGGCATCGCCAGGCTCATGAAGTGGATCAACGAATACTGCGCCGAACACGGACGGGACGACGCTATTCCGCAGGTCAACGGCAAGGACTGGCACCTTGTGACCAAGCAGTTCCGCCGCACCCTGGCGTGGACCATCGCCCGCCAGCCCGGCGGCACCATCGCCGGAGCCATCCAGTACCGCCACCACTCCATTCAAATGTTCGAGGGATACGCCGGCACCTCGGCATCGGGGTTCCGGCACGAGGTCGAGGCCGAGCAGGCCATCGCCCGCGGAGAACAGCTGGGCGACATCATCCTCAACCCCGCCCCACAGCGACTGACCGGCCCCGCCGCCGAAGAGGCAGAAGCCCGTCTCGCCTCCCTCGAAAACGAAGTCCAGTTCACCGGGAAAGTCATCACCGACCGCAAACGCCTGGAGCGCTTCATGCAACGCCACGACCCTCACATCCACCCCGGCCAGTTCGTCACCTGCGTCTACAACCCAGACCGGGCCCTGTGCCGACGAGAAGGCAACGGTCCGTCCCTGCCCGACTGCCAGCCGCTCAAGTGCCGCAACGTCGCACTGACCGCCGAGAACACCGACGCCTTCCTCGCCTGGCTCCAGCGGCTCGAACGCGCCCTCGCCAACGGCGTCATCCTCGCCCCCTACGTGCGTGACCGCATGGAACAGCGTCGCGCCGAGCTCACCGAGTTCCTCGAAGCCAACAGCATCCCGACCAGCATGAACACGACGACCAAGGAGACCGTTCGGTGACCCGGCCGACCCTCACCGACGACGAAGTACAGCTCGCCATGAACCTCGTGCTCCGCGAAGCCCAGGAGACCGGCCGTCGCGCCACCATCACGGCCGTAGAGCGTCGGCTGGACGTCAAGCACGCCACCTTCTACCGGAACTTCCCCCACCTCATCACCTGGTTCCAAGAACAGGTGGATGCCCAGCGCAACGTCGCCAAGCCAGAACACGACGCCGAGCGCCCGAAGCCCCAGGAAGACGTCATCGCCGACCTCCGCCGCGAAAACACCAAGCTCCGACGGACCCTCACGATCTACGCCGAGGCCCTGCGCCAGCTCACCCTCGACTACCAGGAAGTACGCAGCCAGGTCCAGGATTCTGCCCACGTAACTGACCTCGCGGCCCACCGCAGCCGTCGACACTGACCCCGAGTTCAAATCCGGACAACGCGGAGGCGCCGCCCAAGTGTTGGGCGGCGCCTCCGCGTTGTCCGGATCAACGACAGTCAGCCGGTCGTCCGGCGTCAGGGCGCCCCAGAACCGCCAGTCTGATTCCCCACGCGCAAGTAGAGCTGCGATTCGACGACACCATCGCTGGTTGGCCGTACCTCGGGCTCCTGCACAGTGTGGTGCTGGCTGAGGCTGGTAACGATGGCACGGGTCGTCTTCTCGTCCGCAGCAGTGATCATGAGGTGAGCCACTCCGTCCTCTCGAAGAGCGGCCCAGGGGTCAGCGGCGGTCATCGGAACTCCTCGCACAGTCGGCAACGCGGTCAGTTGAGGAGACACCGTCCATCAGGAAGCAGTTCGTGGCTCTTGAAAAGGTCACTCCAACGAGACTCCCCCACAGGGGCCTCTGCTGTCATCAGGCTGGCCCGAACGAAAAGATCAACTGGACACCGACCACGTGCAGTGGCCCAGGGAGTCAGGCGCTGTCGTCTGCGCGGGGCGCGAGAAGAGGAACAACATCGGCGTCCAAGTGAACGCGTTGGGCGTACTCGACCGTGTGTGTCTGGTCGGAGGCGTACTCCAGTCGCTCACGCTGCTTACGCAGCCGTTCCTCGCAGGCATCGATGATTGCGCCCCAGGTGATGATGCGGATGGTCACCCGGTCGTCGTTCTTCACATAGCCGGTGGGGTGCTGCCACTGCACCACGTCTTCGATGGAGTTGCCGACCAGCCAGAACTCCCAACGAGTTTGATCATCATGACGGTAGCGCTCGTCTGTGGTGACGGCGTAGGCATAGCTGTTGATCTGAGCGACTTCCGTCTCAGACAGCACTGTGCGGGGGCGCTTGAGTTCGACGACCAGGTGCTGCTTCGTACGGCCAGCACCAGACACACAGGAGAGCAGGAGATCGAGGCGGCCGCTCGTTCCGTTGTGCAGTTGGACTCTCTGCTGGGGCACGGTCCTCCCCTCCAGGCGGGGAAGGTGCCGGTTGAGCGCCGTCGTCAGTCCGATCTCGGAGACGCCGTGGGTGTACTCGTCTCCGAAAATCCACAGCTCTTTCTCCAGCATGCGGTGCAGCTGGTCCTTCTCCCGCATGGCGTACCGGGAGTCGAACTCGAACAAGAGCGTGCGCAAGGTGTTCAGGGCATCGATCCGGTCGACGGTCTCAGCGTTGGCAGCGATCAGGTTCGCCAGCGGAGTGCGGTCGACGAGATCCTCCAACCGCTCCTTCTGCGCTCCCGACAGCGCGAAAAGCTCATCGAGGACCTTCGGCATCGCCGTGGGCTGTCGCCGCAGCGCTTCCCGCAGCAACACCAGCTGCGTGCGGCGGGCCGACTTCGGTCCCTTTATTTGGCGGCTGACGAGGCTGGCCACCTCGTTGAACGTGTCCCGCTCGGCCACCTCCACCGAACCGCTCGGCTGCCCGCTGTAGGGGTAAACGCCTTCCTCAATCCATTGCTGCACCAGCTTTCGCGTGCGCTCTCGCTCCTGCTCACGGAAGTAGACGCGCAGTCGATTCCGCGCGGCCTTCACCGTGCTGCCGAGCAACGAGTCCGAGTGCTCGAACTCTCCTTCCAGCAGATCATGGTCAGTCAGGTTGGCGAACTTGTCCCACAGCACATAGGCGGTGAAGTCGAAGTCGGGCGCCTGGATCTGCGCTAGCAACGTCACGCGGTGAACGCCAACGCCATCGCAGATGAGCAACTCCCGCCGAGGAGGTTTTGTCTTCCACTCGACGATGCGCAGAAGTGGCCCTGGGCCTCCGGTGTCGATCCCAATGTCCAGCACTTCCTCGAAGGGCTGTCCCTCGATCGCTTCGCCGGGATCCAGAGCAGTGCCGCACCACCGCACAGTCGCGGCAGGGTACTTGCTCAGGTACATCGCCAACCGAGTGGTCAGCTCTTCTCGGGCCCTCTCGGCAGTAAGACGTTGCTTGCGCTGAGCTTCACCAGTGACACGCACCATGGTGCCGGGTCTTTGCGACGATGTCGGCGTGCGTTCGTCGACATCGAAGTCACTGTCCCCGTCCTGGAAGCGAATGACGACCTCGGTCATCCCACCGGGGCCCTCGGAGACAGACGTCCAGGTGGCACTAGAGCCGAGCGCGAGAACCCGGAAGCGCCCGTAGCCGTGGCGGCCGTGCAACTGCCGGCCGCTCTCGGTGCCGGGCGCGGTCCGCTTCCATGATCCACCCATTCCCTTGAACGCCGATTCCACGGTCGCTGACGGAATGCCATGGCCGTTGTCACTAACGACAACCGCCTGAACGCCGCCGAAGTCATCGAGTTCCAGCTCGACAAATACCTCGGTGGCGTCAGCGTCCAGACTGTTCCAGACCAGCTCCTCTACGGCTCCCAGAGGGTCCGTGCGACGGGCAACCTTCTCGATGAAGTCGGGGCGCACTTCCACAGGAATCCGCATACGCGAAGCATGTCACCCACTTCAGGCAGTCATCTAGCATCCAACCTCAGCAACATGAGGTTTCGACGGCGCCTCCCGGCGAGTCGCGAGACATGACGGACCACGTACTGGTGTTCGTCGCGACGTCACCCAGTCAGTCCCCCGCAGACGAGACGCCCTCGCCTGTCGCCACCCGCTGTCCCCGTCTCATTCGATCTTGCCGCCGGGCGACATCCTGACCTGCGAAGAGACAAGGCCGAGTGAACCGCCGAAGCCCCACCATCTCGGCCTTGAATTCTCAACTGGCTTTCGGAGCTTCGGCTTCGGCCTGCCGGGCGCGCCGCTGCGCGCGTACGCCAGTGCCAGACCTGTCCGGGGCGGACCAGTCCGGCTCGTCTCCGGGGTCCTTCGTCGCCACCTTGGTCACCTGCAGCCCGGCCGCCCGGCCCCGGGTGTGCTGGCTCGTATCGCACGTCAGCAACCGTACGTCGCGGCCGGCCAGGCCCTGGATCGCCACCGTCCGGTCGATGATCTCGACATCGGGACGGTCCAGGCGCACGTGGCCGGGGGAATCGAGGACAATCTCCACGTTGACCCTGCCGCGGGTCTCGCCGTCCTGAACGGTGTGCTCCCCCTCACGCAGGATCCCGTGGGTGTGGCCGTCGAGGACCCCGTCGAGGAGACCGAGCGTGTGGGCGGCACGCCAGCGGGCCCGTTGCTTGCTGGCGTCCTTGAGGTCGTCCAACTCGTCGACTACCACGATCGGGAACAACAGGCGCACGAACTGCCAGCGCGGCACGTCGAGCACCGCGTGCAGGTCGACGTCGGCCAGCTTCACCTCGTTCTGAATGTAGAAGCTGGAGTCGCCCACGACGAACACCTCCCGCTGGTTCCACCGGCCGATCCGCGTGTCCAGCGCAGCCGCGGCTGCTTCGAACGCCTCGATCCGCTCGGCGACCTCCAGTTGGACTAGGCCGTTCACGAGGCGCTGTTGGGCAGTCCCGGCGAGCGTGCCGCAGCTGCCCAGCAGGGCCCGGTAACGGTCGGTGAACAGGAGCTGGTCGAGGTCTCGGTCGCTGATCTGGGGGCGCAGCATCCGCGCGGACTCCGTGGCCCACTCCAGATACGTCAGCAGCCCTTCGAAGGCGCTACCGTACGGCCGCTGCAGGTTCATCGCCGTGGTGTGGACGCCGCTGAGCGCCTGACGGATGTTCTTTCGGTCTGCGCCAGGGCGTGGTGTGATGAGCATGCGGTGATCCTGCCAGCGCGGCCCGCTGGTGCGCCTTGGGTTTCCGACGCCGCCGCCCTCCAGCAACACGAGCGCAGGCCCGAGACGCGGTTCCGCTCTGAGCATGCGCTGTCACGTTCAGTAGTCCGCAGAAGGGCCTTGGCCTGCCGAGTCCTTGATGACGCTGCGGCTTCGGCCAGGCCGGGCACCGATGCCAAGGTCGGGGATAGTCCAAGCAACTCTTGCCGGTACGACGCTACTCGGCGGGGCGCGCCTCGTGCGCAAGCTTGGGGGTGGAGTGCTCAGCCTGCAGGGCGGACCGGTCGGGGATGGTCGGCGCGGCCCGGCGGAAGTCCAGGTCGTCGAATTCTCCGATTGTGTCGGCGAGCTGGTCGCCGACGATGTCGCGCAGCACCTTGATGGCCGTCACCAAGAGGTATCTGTGTTCAGGGGTGAACAGATGGTCGAAGGCGGCCTCGGCGTATGCGTGGTCGCCGCAGTGTGCGTCGAAGCAAGCCAGTTCGGCGGTCTGAATGAGGTCCCGCGCGATCGCGGGGTTTGCTCGCAGCTTGCTGACCAGGTCGATGTAGCGGTCAAGCCACTCGGGTGGTTCGGCGACAATGGATTTGAGGCTGGCGACGGCGATGTCCTGCCGGGTGGCGCCGCCCCTGGTGTAGGTGTCGTGGATACGCCGGACTTGGTGTTGGACGAGTTCGTCTGCCTGACTGAGGATTGCCAGGATCTGGCTGTTGTCGGGATCGCCGAGGGTGACTGCGCGGGCGGCGCGTTCCTTCAGGTCGCTGGCGGGGACGACATCCAGGCGGGAGGCGTCGCGGATCGCGGCTAGCAGCAGCGTGATCAGGGCGTGGCTGGCCAGGATCTGTGAGGTCGGATTCGGGATGACGCCCTGGCGTGTGGAGGAGTTCAGCGCGACCAGCGCGTTAAGACATTCGGGCGAGTCGGCCAGCAGGCTATCGGCACGCAGAAACGCCACGAGTCCACCTGGGATGTTTTTGAGTCCCTTGAGCTGGGTGTCAGTGCGACGTTCCGCCTGTTCACAGCCCATGCCCTGGATATGGGCGAATCGTTCGGGTACCCAGGCGTGACCCTCCTCCCTGGAGGCGAGGGTCTGCATGTCCATAATCTGCAGATCCAGCGCCTGGGCGATGGCCCGGCCCCGGCGGGTGATGGTTTGGCGAACGAGGACGGCTCGTTGGGTGCCAGTCAGGCGCTGCAGCCCGGAGAGCCACAACAGCCGATCCGGCTCGCCAGCCTGTCCCTTGGTGGTCTTGCACTCCAAAACCGACAGGCTCGTCCGCAGTCGGCCGTCGATGTCGACCGCGAGCACGTCAAGGTCGGTCAGGATTTCGCGCCCCCGGTCGGCGGCTACCCGCAACGGGACCCGCAGGCGAGCTAGGGCGCCCTCAGCGAACTCGAGGCGTCCCACACGCCGCTCCAGGTCCGCGCCTGGGTCCTCGGGACGGGTGCGGTTCGTCTGGAGGGCCGCCACTAGAAGTTCCTCCGGGCCGTCGTGTCGCGCAGTGCTGACATGAACCGCCGCGAGTCGGCGTCGTCCAATACGACCGCGGTGGCGACCTGGGCGCGCTCACGTTCCAGGTGGTTGTACGAGCGTTGCTCGCCGATCCCGGCAAAAGTCGTGTTCTCGCCGCCAGCGGTATTCCCGCGCGCGTCGATGATCGCGAGGGCTTGCTCCGCGACCTCGGTCTGAAGCAGGCGCATCCGAGCATGGCGGCCGTCGCCTACGACTTCGATGGTTCCAGCGGTTTCGAGCATCGCGTAGTCCTCCGCGATGCGCTCGTGGTTGCCGGCTTCGCCATCGCGGATGAGGACGTGCAGGAACGCGCCTGGGCTATTGAGCTTCCAGGACGCGAACGTCGATGCGTAGATCATGCTGCCGACGAGCTGACGGATGTGGCCGGATGGGTCGCGAGGGTCGGTACCGAACGGGTCTCGATGCAGGTGTGGTGTAAAGAGGAGTTTCTTGTCGCTGGTGGCGACGACCTGGGACCGCTCGACCAACCCGGCACTGACGGCGAAATCGATCCACCGCTGTTCGGTGCTTTTGACGTGCTCCTCCGGAATACCGGGCGAGGCCATGACCTCCTCGATCAGCGCACCGACCTCTCGCTGCACGCGCGCGTCCTCAGTGCGTAGCGCGGCCGTCACCACCTCGGCGTCACCGACCCAGATGTTGGGATTGAAGACCACCGCGCGGCCGTCCTCACTCTGTACCTCGCGCACGAGGTTGACGGTGATCAAGCAGCTCAACGCCCGCTCGGCAGACTCATCCCCGTGCCCAGAGCCTGCCTGCAGGGCCGCACGGCGCTCTAGCGGCTGGATTGAGGTCGCCCGCATGATCTCCAGCGCGGCGCGCTGCGTCGGCGTGGCAAGCAGAATGCCCAGCAGCCGATCCGTCGCACCCAACAGCTCGGCATTCGGCGGAACAAAGGCCGCCACGCTGACCAGCACCCCGTCGGGTCGCCGGTCGCACTGAACCCAGCCCAGCTGTTCCATCGTAGGCAGCACAAACCGGTCAAGATCCAACGGTCCGATCTTGGCTTCGATGCCGATGGCCCGTACTCGCTCGACCGAGGAAACTTGGGCGTTACGCAGCCGCCAGGCCATCTCGTAGACCTGCCCAGCAAACCGCAACGTCTCTAGTTCAGCGTGCACAGGCGACACCGAGTAAGCGGTCAGGTGCCGAGAAAAACCCAAGATGAGCTGAGCGTCGCTGATCAAGAATCCCCCTGGACGTGATCCGTGAAGGCCCGGCCCATAAGCCTAACGGATAGCAACGTCTTTGCAGGCCCTGGGACTCGGCCCGCCAGCTGCAACCGGCCCGGCCACGCACGCTGCCCGCCGCTCATCGCTCCAGCCCCCCGGCGGGTACTCCTTGCCCTGCCGGCCCTTGCTTGTGATCTTCGCCGTTTACAGAAATTCTTCAGCGCACGTACCCCCGCGCCAGTTACAGAACGTTACCGAGAGCCAGGTTGCACGACCTGCTGTTGTGGATCGAGCACGGACCCCTCAGCCCAGCGGACAACACCTTCACCCCTCGTTGAACATGTCCGCACCCGCATAAGCGAGCACCATCAGGAACCGGGCGGGGAACCGTACGACCCCCGCACTACGTGCGATCACGACATGCCCGGACTCCAGCGGCTGGCGCAGGGCGTCGAGGGCGTGGCTGCTGAACTCCGGCGCCTCGTCCAGAAACAGAACACCCCGGTGGGACAGCGACACCGCGCCGGGCCGCGCGATGCCCGGCCCGCCGCCGACGAGCGCCTGCATCGTCGCCGAGTGATGCGGGGCGCAGTAGGGCGCGACGTCGATCAGGGGCTTGCCCGGTGGCAGCAGACCGGCCACCGAGTGCACGGCCGTGACCTCCAGCGACTCCGCCCGCTCCAGCGGGGGCACGATGGCGGGCAGCCGTTCGGCGAGCATCGTCTTCCCGGCACCGGGCGGGCCCTCCAGGAAGAGGTGGTGTCCGCCCGCGGCGGCGACCTCCACGGCGGTGCGGGCCGAGAGCTGGCCCACGACGTCGGCGAGGTCATGGCCGTGGTCGTGCTGTGTCGCTCCGGCGCTGTGCATCCCGGTGGCCGCGCCCGTGCCCGGTACTCGCAGACCGGCGAGCAGCGGATCGGGCCGGCCCGGCTCGTCGGGGTCCTCGTCGGGCACGGGCTCGTCCGCGAGGACGGCGATCAGCTGGCGCAGGCTGCGGACGCCCAGCACGGACACCCCGGGCACCAGGGAGGCCTCGGCGGCGGCGCACTCCGGTACGACGACCTGTTCGTAGCCGGCGTCGGCCGCGGCCAGTACCGCCGGCAGGATGCCGCGGACGGGCCGCACCCGGCCGTCCAGGCCCAGCTCCCCGATCATCACGATGTCGGCGAGCACGCGCGGGTCGATCCGTTCGGCGGCCCCGAGGACCGCGCAGGCCACGGCCAGGTCGAAGCCGCTGCCCGCCTTCGGCACCGACGCGGGGCTGAGCCCCACCGTCAGCTTCTTCTGCGGCCAGTCCGCCCCGGAGTTCACCACCGCCGCCCGCACCCGGTCCCGGCTCTCCGTCAGGCTCTTGTCCGGCAGCCCCACCAGCGTGAACGCCGCGACCCCTGGTTCCAGGTCGGCCTGGACCTCCACCACCACGCCCTCGACGCCCACGAGCGCCACCGAGCACGTACGTGCGAAACCCATGTCAGGCCACCCCCCGCACATGCTCGACGACGGGCGCCCCGCGCCGGGGCAGCAGAACGCCCACCAGGTCGATACGGACACCGCCGGGCGGTGCGCCTCCGTGGGCGTGGATCCAGCACTCGGCGAGCGAGCGCAGCCGCTCCGCCTTCTCGGGCGTCACCGAGGCCATCGGATGTTCGAAGCCGTCGCCCCGGCGGGTCTTCACCTCGCAGACGACGAGCATGTCGCCCTGCCGGGCGACGATGTCGATCTCACCCGTCCGGCCACAGCGCCAGTTGCGCTCCAGAACGGTCATCCCGGCCTCGGCCAGCCGCCGCGCGGCCAGCCCTTCGCCGTACTTGCCCAGTGCACTGCGTGCGTTCATGTCGGCACCACCTCCGGCACCGACGATCACGCATCCGCCCCCATGAAAAGGATCTTGGTGGGCTACTCACCAGTTGTGGAAAACTCCGTCACCCGCGACGCGGCATCCGCGTCACCCGCCCGGAAGCTCCAGGTCGCTCTTGTTCAGCTCCTCGATGTTCACGTCCTTGAACGTCAGTACGCGAACCTGCTTCACAAAGCGCGCCGGCCGGTACATGTCCCAGACCCAGGCATCCGCCATGGACACCTCGAAGAACACCTCGCCCTGGACCGAGTGCACCTGCATCTCGTAGTCGTTGGTCAGGTAGAAGCGGCGCTCGGTCTCGATCACGTATTTGAACAGACCGACGACATCGCGGTACTCCCGGTAGAGCTTCAGCTCCATCTCGGTCTCGTACTTTTCGAGGTCCTCGGCGCTCATGGCATGTTCCCCTTCAGCCGTGCGATCCCACCATTGTGCGCCAGTCCCGCGAGCCCCTAGACGATTTCGGTGTCAAGGGTCACGGGTCCGGCCGGGGGACCTTCGTCGAGCAGCCGGCGCAGCAGCTCGGCGAGTCTGGTCGGATACACCGTCTCATGTGCCCGGGTCAGTTCCTGACACGTCCACCAGCGCGCTCCGGCGACACTGCGCCGCTCCAGCTCGGTCAGGCCGAGGGCCTCGGTGACCGTCTGCGTCGTGCGCGCCAGGTAGTACCACTCGTCCTGGTCCCAGCGGCGCCCCGCGAACGGGAAGGAACACATCCGCCGCCAGAGCACCGGGCCGAGCTCGACCTCCGTGATGCCGGTCTCCTCCGCGAGTTCCCGCAGAGCGGCCTCCTCACGGGTCTCGTCACCCTCGACTCCCCCGCCCGGCGTGAACCACCAGTCGTCGCTCACATCGTCCGGCTCATGGCCGTGCAGCAGCAGAATCCGGTCCTCGGGGTCCAGCAGCACGACCCGGGCGACCTTCCGCAGTCCGCCCTCGTACGAGTCCGGCGCCACGGCGGGCGACACACCGTCGTACAGTCCGCCGCTGCCGGAGTCCTCAGCGGGCACCCGCGGGCTCCGTCCGGGTGCGGGAGCGGCCGCCCAGCCGCTTGGCGACCGGGCCGTAGGCGCCGCCGCCGAGCACGAGCACCGCGCCGAGGACGATCAGGGCGCCCATCGTGCGCAGCGGGCCCGGGGAGGACAGCGCGCCCAGTTCCTCGAAGCCCGTCGGGCGCTCCAGCATGCCGTCCATCGGCCAGACCACCGCGTCCACCCGGCCCGTCACCGCGTCCCGCGACACCGTGCCGCTCGCGGCGTCCGCCAGATGGGCCGTGGAGTCCAGCGAGCCGTGCCGCTCGTCACCGAGCAGGAACAGCCGCCCCTCGGGCACCTTCACCGTCGGGAAGTCGGTGATCTCGGCCAGGCTGTCCGCGGGCAGATACGGTTCGTCGATCTCCTTGCCGTCGACCGTCAGCTTGCCGTCCGTGCAACAGGCGACCGTGTCGCCGCCGATGGCCACGACCCGCTTGACCACTGGAGCGTTGGCCCAGTTCGCGTCCTTGAAGACGACGACGTCGCCACGGCGTATCTCGTCGCCGTCGACCCGCTCGGCCAGCACCCGCTCGCCCGCGTCGATCGTCGGAGTCATCGAGCTGGTGGGCACGGTGTACGGCCGGTAGACCACCGCCGCCCAGGCGAACCCGCCGAGGAACAGCACAAGGCCCAGCGCCACGGCCAGCCCGGACAGTCGCTGTCCGGTCCGGCTGCCCGCCGGGCCCCTGTCTGCGCCACCGCTGTGCGGGGCCGTACGCGTCGTGCTCTCGCCACCCATGGGGCGCACCCTACCCGGGGGTACGCCCTCCGGTCAGCCCTTGCTCTGGATCACTCGGCGCCCTGGCGGGACCGCTTGCGGCGCCACAGGGCGAGGGGTACGACACCGGCGAGGGCGAGGCCCTCCGGTGCCACGGCCAGGGCCTTCGCGCTGAGGTTCTGGTCGAAGGTGTCGGGAACCGGCAGGTTGTCCCAGCGGTTGATCGGCCAGGCGACCACGATGGCGCGCCCGACGACCTCGTCCACCGGCACCATGCCGTTGTGGCCGTCCGCGCGGTTGTAGCGCGAGTCCCGGGAGTTCTGCCGGTGGTCGCCCATGACCCAGATGTGGCCCTCGGGGACCTTGACCTTGAACTGGCCGCCGTCGGTGTCGTTGGTGCAGGGCGTGTTGCCGGGGTAGACGTACGACGCCTCGTTCAGGGCCTTGCCGTTGACCTTCACCGGGCCGGTGCCCTTGCACTCGACCGTGTCGCCGCCGACGCCGATGACCCGCTTGATGAGGTCCTTCTCCTCGGCCGACGGCATCAGGCCGATCCAGCTGAGGAACGTCTGCAGCGCGTTCGGGTCCGGCGCCGGCTCGCCCTGGAGCCAGTTGCCCGGATCGTGGAAGACGACCACCTCGCCGCGCTCGGGCTCGGAGCCGAACCACGGGGTGAGCTTGTCGACCAGGACCCGGTCACCCCGCTGGAGGGTGTTCTGCATCGAGTCGGACGGGATCGAGAACGCCTGCACCAGGAAGGTCTTGATCAGCAGCGCCAGCACCAGCGCGATACCGATCAGGATGGGCAGCTCCTTCCAGAAGGAGCGCGGCTTCTTCGGCTTCGGGGCCGGCTCGCCCTTGCCCTCCTCGGTCCGCGGGGGCTCGTCCGACGGCGGGCCCTCACCGCCCGCCGTGACCTCGTTGTCCGATGTCACGGCGCCGTCCGCGGCCGGGTCGGCCGCTTCCACGGGGCGTCCGCGGTCCTCGCCGTCGTGTCCGGACCGTGCGCCAACCGCCACATCCCCCACGCCAACTCCTTACTCTGCGCCGCTGCCTGCCCCATGCGCGGCGCAGGCCCACCACTCCCATAACGAGCGGGAGTTCCGCAGGGGTCGGGAGTCGGATCGGTCCGTTCGATTCGTCGGGAGCAACCCTATGCGACAGCTGGGGAGCCGCGGCCGACCCGGTGGCCGAGTCGGACACGGAAGCGTAGGTTTTCGGCTCGTCCAAAGTGCCCCAGTGGCCGAAGGGCCAGGCGATGACCATGGCCCGCCCGACCACCTCGTCCTCGGAGACCGTGCCGCCGTACTGGTTCTGGTGCGAGCGGGAGTCCGCGGAGTTGGCCCGGTGGTCACCCATCACCCACAGCCGCCCCTGCGGGACGGTGATGTCGAACTCCGTCTGGGAGGGGGCGTTGCCGGGATACAGGTAGTCCCCCTCTTCGAGGGGGACGCCGTTGACGGTCACCCGTCCCTGCGCGTCACAGCACTTGACCCGGTCGCCGCCCACGCCGACGACCCGTTTGATGAGGTCCTTCTCGTCGTCGGACGGCAGCAGACCTATGAAGGTGAGCCCTTCCTTGATCTGCTTGACGACGACGGGGTCCTCCTTCTTCGTGGTCGTCTGCTCGCCCTTCAGCCAGCCGCCGGGGTCCTTGAAGACGACGACGTCCCCGCGCTGCGGCTTGGAGCCGAACCACGGGGTGAGCTTGTCGACCAGGACCCGGTCGCCGATCTGGATCGTCTGCTCCATGGAGCCGGACGGGATCACGAAGGCCTGGACGAGGAAGGTCTTCAGCACGAGGGCGATGAGGACGGCCACGCCGACGAGGAGCGGTATCTCCTTGATCGCGCTGCGCCTGCGCCGGCGCTTGACCTTGCGCTGGAGCTTGCGCCGCTCCGCGCGTGTACGGCCGGCGCCCGAACCGGAGGCACGCCGGGAGCCGGTGGGCAGCAGCTCCTCGGCGGCGCTGCTGGCGGCCCCGCGCGGTTTGCCGCGGTTACCCATGGGCACCGTCCGCGGCGGGTACGCGCGCGTAGGCGTCGGGGCGTTCCAGCCGGGTCCAGTGGTCGGAGGGCCAGACGATCCAGTCGGCGCGGCCGACGACGTCGTCGACCGGAATCATGCCGCCGCCCGGGGAGCCCAGGTGGTCGCGGGAGTCGCTGGAGGCGCTGCGGTGGTCGCCGAGGACGAACAGGGTGCCGTCGGGCACCACGACGTCGAAGGACACGCTGGACGGGCGGTCACCGGGGTACAGGAAGGTCGACTCGTCGACCGACCGGCCGTTCACCTGGATCCTCCCCTCCTTGTCGCAGCAGACCACGTGGTCTCCCCCCACACCCACAACGCGCTTGATGTAGTCGGCGTCCCCGAAGTACCCGGTTCCGTCGAACACCACGACGTCGCCGCGCTGCGGCTGGGCACCGAAACGGTACGCCAACTTATTTACGAGAACGCGGTCCCCGATCCTCAATCCCCGCTCCATGGATCCGCTGGGGATCTGGAACGGCTGGACCACAAAGGTGCTGAGCAGCAGCAGGAACAGCAGGCAGATCAGCAGGGTCAGAGTGATCCGCCCGCCCGGCAGGTACTCGGTGATCCGCGACACCAACGCGAAACGCGACCGTTCCTCCGCAGCCCCTGGTTCGGGGCGGGAGGAGCGGTCGCGTTTCGTCGGCTGTGCTTCGGTGTCCATCGGAGCCAGATGCTATCCGGCCCCGCTGTGACGTCCGGAAAGCGCTCAGCTGTCGCGCTTCTCCTTGATCTTCGCGGCCTTGCCGCGCAGGTCACGGAGGTAGTACAGCTTGGCGCGACGCACGTCACCACGGGTGACGAGCTCGATCTTCTCCACGATCGGGGTGTGCACCGGGAAGGTGCGCTCGACGCCGACGGAGAAGGAGACCTTGCGGACCGTGAAGGTCTCGCGGACACCGGCGCCCTGGCGGCGGATCACAACGCCCTTGAACTGCTGCACACGGGAGCGGTTGCCCTCGATGACGCGGACGTGGACGTTGACGGTGTCACCCGGGCGGAAGGCCGGGACGTCGCTGCGCAGCGACGCGGCGTCGACGGAGTCGAGCAGGTGAGACATTTCGTCTGCTTTCTTCGCCCATGCCACAGGTCATAGGCGGGAGCTAGTTTTTCAAGAGGATGCTGTTCGCGTCGGGACGGGCGTCGTGTCCCCCTGTGGCAGGGGCGCACGCCGGACGGCGCACAACAGCGACCTATTCTTCCACGGCCTCCGGCCGCTGCCAAAATCGACCGTGCTGCTCACCCTCCGGATCCGGCGCCCAGCCGAGGATGGAGAGCATCTCGCGGTCCTTCTTGTCGAAGGCCTTGGGGTCGCAGCGCTCGATCAGGTCGGGCCGGTTGGCCGTCGTACGCCTGAGGGCCTCGTCGCGCCGCCAGCGGGCGATCCTGCCGTGGTGACCGCTGAGCAGCACGTCCGGGATACCGCGGCCGCGCCACTCGGGCGGCTTGGTGTAGACGGGCCCCTCCAGGAGGTTGGCCATGGCGCCGGGCGCGAAGGAGTCGTCGCGGTGGGACTCGGCGTTGCCGAGGACACCGGGCAGCAGCCGCGCCACGGCCTCCGTGACGACGAGTACGGCGGCCTCACCGCCGGCGAGGACGTAGTCGCCGATGGACACCTCGTAGACCGGCAGCCGGGTCGCGTACTCGTCGATGACCCGCCGGTCGATGCCCTCGTAGCGGGCCGGCGTGAAGATCAGCCAGGGGCGTTCGGAGAGCTCGACGGCGAGTTCCTGGGTGAAGGGCCGGCCACTGGGCGTCGGGACGACGATCGCGGGCCCGTGGGAGCCCGTCTCGTAGCCGTCCGCCAGGACGGAGTCCAGCGCCTCGCCCCAGGGGTCGGTCTTCATGACCATGCCGGGGCCGCCGCCGTAGGGCGTGTCGTCGACCGTGTTGTGGCGGTCGTAGGTCCAGGTGCGCAGGTCGTGCACCTGGACGTTCAGCTGCCCGCGCGCGCGTGCCTTGCCGACCAGGGAGACGTTCAGGGGTTCCAGGTACTCGGGGAAGATCGTGACGACGTCGAGGCGCATTACGACTCTTCCCGCGTGGAGTCGATCTCGGCCCGGTCGTCGATCAGCCCCGGCGGGGGGTCGATGACGGCCTTCTGCTCCTGGAGGTCGATCTCGGTGACGATCTCCTCCACGAACGGGATCATCACCTCGCTGCCGTCGGCCCGCTCGACGATGAACAGGTCCTGCGAGGGCAGGTGCGAGATCTCGGTGATCCGGCCGACCTCGACGCCGTCCTTGGTCACCACGTCCAGGTCCATGAGCTGATGGTCGTAGTACTCGTCCTCGTCCTCCGGCAGCTCCTCCGGATCGACCTCGGCGATCAGGATGGTGTTGCGCAGGGCCTCGGCGGCGGTGCGGTCGCGCACGCCCTCGAAGCGCAGCAGCAGCCGCCCGCTGTGTACCCGGCCGGTCTCGATGGTGAGCGGGCCGACGGCTGCGGGATCGGTGGCCAGTACGGCGCCGGGGGCGAGCCTGAGTTCCGGCTCGTCGGTACGTACCTCCACGGTGACCTCGCCCTTGATCCCGTGGGCGCGGCCGATCCGTGCGACTACGAGCTGCACTTTCGAAGATCTCCTGTCGTAACGACTACGGGCCGGGGACGGCCCAGTGGCCCTCCCCGGCCCGAGCCGGTGCTGCGTTTGGCGTCAGCGGACGTGGTCGACGTCGACGAGGTCGACGCGGACACCGCGGCCGCCGATGGCGCCCACGACGGTACGCAGGGCGCGCGCGGTGCGGCCGTTGCGACCGATCACCTTGCCGAGGTCGTCGGGGTGGACCCGGACCTCAAGCACTTGCCCGCGGCGCAGGTTGCGCGAGGCGACCTGCACATCGTCAGGGTTGTCGACGATGCCCTTCACGAGGTGCTCAAGCGCCTCTTCGAGCATGCTGCTCAGGCCTCGGTCGACTCGGACTCGGCGGCCGCCTCGTCCTTCTTCTCGGCCTTCTTCTTCTGGGTGATGGCCTCACCCTTGCCCTCGTCGTCGCCGCTCAGGGCCTCGAACGAGGGGCGCGCGGCCTTCTCGACCGGCTGGAGCAGCGGCGCCGGGGCGGGCTCGCCCTTGAACTTCTGCCAGTCGCCGGTCTTCTTGAGGATGGCGAGCACGGGCTCGGTCGGCTGGGCGCCGACGGAGAGCCAGTACGCCACGCGCTCGGCGTCGACCTCCATGCGCGAGGGGTTCTGCACCGGGTGGTACAGACCGATCTCCTCGATCGCACGACCGTCACGACGGGTGCGGGAGTCGGCGACGACGATGCGGTAGTGAGGCGAACGGATCTTGCCCAGACGCTTCAGCTTGATCTTGACTGCCACGGGAGTGGGTTCTCCTGGTTTTGACGTGGTTGGGCACGGCGAGATTGCCGCGTGGGGTTGCGGTACCCGAGTGCCCGATGGACGCGTCAGCCGGAGGAGAGAGGGGTCCTGTGCGGCTGTCGAGTACAGCTAGCCATTGTGCCACACCCTGCGGGTCTCGTCGGACCGAGGGTCGGGCGAGCGGGCAGGGCTGAGGCGCACCCGGCGTGGAGGTGACCGTACGTCGGGTGCGCGGCCCGCTGCTGCGACTGCCACGAGCAGCCGCAGCCTCAGCTCGCCGCCGCTCCCACCACCTCGGGGATCCGGAACGGCTTTCCGCACCCGCCGCACACGATCGGCGCCTGGGCCAGGACGGACGGGACGACGCGGACGTTGCGACCGCAGTCGCACACGGCCTTGACGCGGACGCCGCCGCCGGAGGAGCCGTGGCGGGCGGCCGGGCCGCGGAAGGTGCGGGCCGTGTCCGCGGAGGTGGCCGCGGTGTGGGCCTTCAGGGCCCGCTGGAGGCGTTCGATGGTCGGTCGGTAGCGGCGCTTGGCCTCGGGGTTGAGCGTGACCAGGGAGAAACCGCTGCTCGGGTGCGGCTCCTCGGGATGGTCCAGGCCCAGCTCCTCGGCGATGGCCAGGAATCTGCGGTTGTGGTAGCGGCCGGCACGGGAGGTGTCGCGCACTCCGCGGGCGGCGGCGATGCCGTGCACCGCCTCGTGGAGCAGGCGCTCGAAGGAGAGCTCGTGTCCGCACGCGGACGACGACTCCCCGATCAGGGACTCAGGCGCGGCAAGATCCGGCAGCTCGGGGTGGTGCCGCTGAATATCGGCCCACGCCTGCGCCAGCTCTGCGGCGAGAACAGGTGGTGTCTGTGTCGTGCTCACGTAATGACAACGAGCCGGAGTGCCCGTGTGTTCCGATTCCGGGCCATCCCAAATAATTTGCACGTACCCGTCAGTTGCCGCTGATGCGTCCCGACGAGGGCGGGTGCGCCGATCTGCGGAGAAGCCTCGCAGCTCATACCAAGCCGGTGCGTAGTCTGACGTACGCACCGGCGCGTACGCCGTATCCGCACGCCGGGGTGACAGTGTCCGGCAGGGGCGCAAGAGGCCTTTCGGTCGCTCTCACGCCCCACCCCTTGTACTCAGTAAGCGCGCGCGACGATCGCGACGTTACCGGGGGCGTCCTCGTCCTCCGGCACCGACCCGTCCTCGGCGACCAGACACCGTACGGTCACCGAGTGCTCGGCCAGCTTGGCCTCGCCCTCCGCGCCGAGATCGGCCCAGGGGATGCGCGCCCAGCCGGTGGCGGCCGCCTCGACCGCCTCCTCGATCGTCGACACCTCGCTCGTACGGGACTCGCGGCGCTCTCGGGCCTGCTCCAGCAGCAGCGCCTGGTCCTCCTCCAGGACGCCGGGGAGCAACTGGACGAGGGAGTCGACGGCCACCGGCTCCTTGCCGCCCGGGATGCGCCGGGCCAGCATCGCGGTGCCGTTCTCCAGGTCGCGGGGCCCGATCTCGATCCGGACCGGCACACCCTTGAGCTCCCAGTCGACCGCGCGGCGCCCGAAGGGAGTGTCCGTGCGCTCGTCGACCTGGACGCGGACGCCCGCCGCCTTCAGTCGATCACCGATCTCGCGGACCTTGGCCAGAACCGCCTCGTCACCCTTGATCGCGAGAACGACGACCTGGGTCTGCGCCAGGCGCGGCGGGACCCGCAGGCCGTTGTCGTCGCCGTGCATCATCACCAGGGCGCCGATCATGCGGGTGGTCGAGCCCCAGGAGGTCTGCCACACCAGCTCCTGCGTGCCGTCCTTCGACAGGTACTGGGTGTTGAAGGCCCTGGCGAAGTTCTGGCCCAGCTCATGGCTGGTGGCCATCTGCAGCGCCTTGCCGTCGCCCATCATGCCTTCGAGCGTGAGGGTGTTGACGGCCCCCGCGAACCGCTCCTTGACCGTCTTGCGGCCGGGGACCACGTCCATGGCGAGGACGTTCACCATGAAGTCCTCGTAGACCTTGCGGTGGATGTGCGCCGCGAAGTCACGGGCGTCCTCGTACGTGGCGTGCGCGGTGTGGCCCTCCTGCCACAGGAACTCCGTCGTGCGCAGGAACAGCCGGGGCCTGAGCTCCCAACGCACCACGTTCGCCCACTGGTTGATCAGCAGGGGCAGGTCCCGGTAGCTCTGCACCCACTTCGAGAAGTAGTCGTTGATGATCATCTCGGAGGTGGGCCGCACGACCGCCGGCTCCTCCAGCTCCTTGCCGCCGCCGTGCGTGACCACCGCCAGCTCGGGGGCGAACCCCTCGACGTGGTCGGCCTCGCGCGTGAGGTACGACTGCGGGATCAGCAGCGGGAAGTACGCGTTCTGGGTGCCCGTCTCCTTGATGCGGGCGTCCATCTCGGCCTGCATCCGCTCCCACAGCCCGTACCCGTACGGTCGGATCACCATGGTGCCGCGCACCGGGCCGTTGTCGGCCAGCTCGGCCTTGTTGATCAGATCCTGGTACCAGCGCGGGAAGTCTTCTGCCCGCGGCGTGAGAACGGGTGCTTTCGCCATGGCGCGATCGTACGGGCCGACGTTGCCGGGATGTGAATTCTCGTCACACGCACGGGCAAGCCACAAGCCGCGCCCGACAACCCCTGGACGCCGGGTCGAGCGCGGAGTTTCCTGGCATACGGGGGAAGAACGAGCGCACGTCACGGGGGCTACGGAATCGGGTACAGCGGCAACTCTCGGCGGATTGGGGCGCTTTCGATGACACCTACGCTCGTGCGGCAACACCTGTCTCATACGGGACCGACACCCCGTGTGGACCTGTGGGCACGCGCGCGTGACTGGTCCGAGATCCAGGAGCGGATGCTGGTACCGCTCTACGAAGCCGTCTACGAGCGGCTGGAAGTGGGCCCCGGCACACGCCTGTTGGGCCTCGGCTGCGGATCGGGGCTCGCCCTGCTGATGGCGGCGGCGCGCGGGGCCGCGGTCACCGGTGTCGAACCCCGCTCCCGCGAACGACTGGAACTCGCCCGGCAGCGACTGCTGCCCGAGGCGTGGGGTACACGCGCGCGTGCCGACACCCGGCTGGTCTACGGCTCACCCATGGACGCGGCCGACGCGGAGACGCCCGCGTACAGCCTGGTGACCGCTTTCGAGCCCATCGGGTGCCTCGCGGGCGACTCGGAGGGACTCGGCGGGCTGCTCGTAGGGGCGAAGCCGCTCGCCGAGCGCGGGGCGCCCGTGGTGCTGGCCGGCTGGGGTCCGCCGGAACGATGCACCACGTCGTCCGTACTGCGCGTGGCCACGAAACTGGCCGATCCACTGCGCAGCACGGGCAGTTGGCGCCCCGCCCTTCGCGACGACCTGGAGGAGGTCGCCGGACGGGCCGGCCTCAGGCCCGACGGCTCCGGCCGGGTGGCCTGCCCCTTCGGGTACGCCGACATGGACAACGCCGTACGCGGACTGCTGTCGACCGGCCTCTTCGACGCGGCAATCTCCGCGACGGACCGGGCGCAGGTGGACAAGGAACTGACGGAGGCGCTCCACCCGTACCAGCGGCGGGACGGGACGGTGTGGATGCCGAACGTGTTCCGGTATCTGATCGCCCGCGTGCCCTAGAAGCGGGTCCCGGCGCGCCGGGCCGGCCTAGCCGTCCGTCTCCTTCGTCAGGCGGGTGATCCCGGCGACCCGGTACGCGTCCGCCTCCTCCAGGGTCTCGCTCTCCAGCAACGCCTCTGCCAGCGCGTCCAGTTGGCCGCGGTGGTCGCGCAGCTTGCGGCAGGCCTCCTCGTAGCAGTCGTCGACGATCCGCCGCATCTCGCCCTCGATCACATCCAGCGTCTGCGGGGCCGCCGCGAGCCCGTAGGCCTGCTGGGCGTCGTTCGGCAGCGCCGACAGCCTGCCCACCCGCTCACTCATGCCCCAGCGCGCGACCATGCCGCGGGCGATGTTGGTGACCTGCTCCAGGTCGCTCTCCGCGCCCGTGGTGATCACGCCGTAGACGACCTGCTCGGCCGCCATCCCGCCAAGGGCGCCGATGATCCGGCCGCGCAGGTACTCCTCGGTGTACGCGTACTTGTCCGACTCCGGCGTCGACAGGGTCACCCCCAGGGCCCGGCCGCGCGGCACGATGGTGATCTTGCGGACCGGGTCGGCGCCCGGCTGGAGCATGCCCAGCAGGGCGTGCCCGCTCTCGTGGTACGCCGTTCTGCGCCGCTCCTCCTCGGGCATCACCAGCGGCCGTTCGGCGCCCAGCTGCACCTTCTCCAGCGCCTCCGACAGATCGCCCTGGGTCACCCGTTCCTGCTTGCGCTTGACCGCGAGCAGGGCGGCCTCGTTGGCGAGGTTGGCCAGTTCCGCACCGGTCATGCCCGGTGTCGTACGCGCCACCTGGCCGAGATCGACGTCCTCGGAGAGCGGGATCTCACGGGTGTGGATCTCCAGGATCGCCTTCCGGCCGCCGCGGTCCGGGGGCGAGACATTGACCACCCGGTCGAAGCGGCCCGGCCGGGTCAGCGCCGGGTCGAGGACGTCCGCACGGTTGGTGGCCGCGACCACGACCACACCCTCCGAGCCCGAGAAGCCGTCCATCTCCGTCAGGATCTGGTTCAGCGTCTGCTCGCGCTCGTCGTGCCCGCCCATCCCGGCACCGGCGCCCCGGGCCCGCCCGATGGTGTCGATCTCGTCGATGAAGATGATCGACGGCGCCACCTTGCGCGCCTCGGCGAACAGTTCACGCACGCGCGAGGCACCGACACCCACGATCATCTCGATGAACTCCGAGGCGGACGCCGAGAAGAACGGCACCCCCGCCTCCCCCGCCACCGCCCGCGCCAGCAGCGTCTTCCCGGTGCCGGGCGGGCCCGCCAGCAGCACGCCCCGGGGCATCTTGGCGCCCATCCTGCGATAGGCGTCGGGGTTCTTCAGGAAGTCAACGACGTCATTGAGCTCACCCGCGACCTCGTCGATACCGGCCACGTCCGCGAACGTCGTGCGCTTCTGCCCCGGCTCCAGCTCCACCGGCTTGGGCGGCGCCTTGCGGCCGAGCATCCCGCCCGCGCCGCCCATGCCCGCGCTCATCCGCCGCGCGATGAAGATCCACAGCACGATCAGCAGCAGCATCGGCGCCAGCGAGATCAGCAGGTTCGACAGGAAACTGCGCTGCTGCACGACCGGTTCCGCGGTGACGGTGACGTCGTTCTTGGTCAGGTCCTCCCAGAGCTGGTCGTCCGCGAAGGTCGGCCGCTCCGTCTTGAACTTGGTGTACTTCCCGTCGCCCCCGGGGTTGTCCTGCTCCTTCTTCAGCTGGCCCTGGATCGCGTCGCCCTTGGCGTAGATCTTGCTGACGTTGCCGTCGTCGACCTGCTTGCTGAACTCCGTGTACGAGATCGTCGGCTCGTTGCCGTCGTCGATGAAGGACAGCACGACATTGGCGATCACAAACACGATCAGCGCGGTGGCGATCAGCCCCCACCAACCGCCCCGCGGCCTGCGCCCGCCCTTCGACGGCTTCGGCGGCTCCTCCGGGGTCCCCTCGGTACGCCAGGGCTGGTCCGGCGACTTACGCGGCGGCGCAGGGTTGGTCATATCGGGACGTTACGACACGAAAGCCACGCAAGCATGTGCGCATACGACGCCGGGGGCGCCCCCTGTGACAAGGGGCGCCCCCGGCGACGTGGAGCGGGGCCCGATCAGCCCATGAACTTCTTGAACTCGTCCGGCAGCTCGAAGTCCTGCGGAGCCTGCTGGCCCGGCACACCGAAGGCGCCGCCCTGGGCCGCGGCCGCGCGCCGGGCGGCCTCCTCCTGCTCCTGCTGCTTGCGCTTCATCGGGTTGCCGGAGCGCTGCTTGCCCTTGGCCTTCTTCGGCTGCTTCTTGCTGCGGCCGGGACCGCCGCCCATGCCCGGCATCCCCGGCATACCGGGCATGCCGCCGCCCTGAGCCATGCGGGACATCATCTTGCGAGCCTCGAAGAACCGCTCGACCAGGTTCTTGACCGCGCTGACCTCGACACCGGAGCCCTTGGCGATACGGGCGCGGCGCGAGCCGTTGATGATCGTCGGTTCCTGGCGCTCGGCCGGGGTCATCGACTTGATGATCGCGGCCGTGCGGTCGACGTCCCGCTCGTCGAGGTTGTTGATCTGGTCCTTGATCTGGCCCATGCCGGGAAGCATGCCGAGCAGCTTGGAGATGCTGCCCATCTTCCTGACCTGCTCCATCTGGGCCAGGAAGTCGTCCAGGGTGAAGTCCTGGCCCTTCTTGGACGCCAGCTTGGAGGCCATCTTCTCGGCCTCTTCCTGGCTGAACGTCTTCTCCGCCTGCTCGATCAGGGTGAGCAGGTCACCCATGTCGAGGATGCGGGAGGCCATCCGGTCAGGGTGGAACGCGTCGAAGTCGTCGAGCTTCTCGCCGTTCGACGCGAACATGATCGGCTTGCCGGTGATCTGCCGGATCGACAGGGCCGCACCACCACGGGCGTCACCGTCGAGCTTGGAGAGCACCACGCCGTCGAAGCCGACGCCGTCGCGGAAGGCCTCGGCGGTGTTGACCGCGTCCTGACCGATCATCGCGTCGACGACGAAGAGGATCTCGTCGGGGCTGACCGCGTCCCGGATGTCCGCGGCCTGCTGCATCATCTCCTGGTCGATGCCCAGGCGGCCGGCGGTGTCGACGATCACGATGTCGTGGACCCGGGACTTCGCGAAGTCGATGGAGTCCTTGGCGACCTTGACCGGGTCACCGACGCCGTTGCCCGGCTCCGGCGCGTACACCGCGACACCGGCGCGCTCGGCGACGACGCTGAGCTGGTTCACGGCGTTCGGGCGCTGGAGGTCGGCGGCGACCAGCAGCGGCGAGTGGCCCTGCTCCTTCAGCCAGTGGGCGAGCTTGCCCGCGAGGGTGGTCTTACCGGCACCCTGCAGACCGGCCAGCATGATCACGGTCGGCGGCTGCTTGGCGAAGCGGAGACGACGGGTCTCGCCGCCGAGGATCGTGACGAGCTCCTCGTTCACGATCTTCAGGACCTGCTGGGCCGGGTTCAGCGCCCGCGAGACCTCGGCACCGAGCGAACGCTCCTTGACGCTCTTGATGAACGTCCGGACGACCGGCAGGGCGACGTCGGCTTCGAGGAGCGCGATGCGGATCTCGCGCGCGGTGGCGTCGATGTCCGCCTCGGAGAGCCGTCCCTTGCCGCGCAGGTTCTTGAAAGTCGCTGAGAGGCGATCGGAGAGAGTATCGAACACGGCGCTCGCGGTCCTCGGGGTCGGTGGGTGCTGGGAATCGCCCTCCAGGGTATCCCGGCGGCACAAGTAGCCGGGATCCCCCGGTCACCCCCGCAACGTCTCCTCCAGCTTCCGCGCCACGGAAGCCGCCTCGCCGCCCGGCAGAGGGGCCCCCTCCGGCCCGGTCACGTAAAAGGCGTCCACGGCATTCGCACCCAGCGTGCTCACATGCGCGCTCCGCACCCGCACGCTCGCGTCCTCCAGAGCCCGGCCGATCCGGAACAGCAGGCCCGGGGCGTCCTGGGCGCGTACCTCGATGACCGTGGCCAGGCGGGAGGCGGTCGGGTGGACGGACACGCGCGCGGGGGGCGCGACAACGCCCCGCCGCCGCGGATAGGCCGCGTCGCGCTCCGCCAGCCTCCCCGCGATGTCCAGGGAGCCGTCCAGCGCCCGGACGAGGTCCGCGCGCAAGCGGGCGGCCTGGGGCAGGGAGCCGTACTCCGCGGCGACCCGCCAGTTCAGCAGCAGGACGGAGCCCTCGACGCCGTCCGGGAGGTCCAGGGCGCGCAGTTCCGCCGTGCGGACGGTCAGCCGGTGCATCGCCAGTACCCCGGACACCGCGGGCAGCACGCCCGGCTGGTCGGGTACGGCGATCAGCAGCTCCACGCCGAGCGGCTCGGGGTCGCCCGAGACGGAGGGCTGATCGTCCGTGGGGGTCGGCGGCTCGGTCTGCGCGCGCAGCGACAGCACCGGGCTGCCGGTCGCGACCGCCTCGATGGCGAGCCGCTCCTGCTCGGCGGTGGGCGCGGCGGCCTCGGGCTCCTCGGGGACATCCCCAGCGAGCACGGCCGAGACGCGTTTGACCAGGTCGGCGACGAGGGAGCCGCGCCAGGACGACCAGGCGGCGGGCCCGGTGGCCAGCGCGTCCGCCTCGGTCAGGGCGTGCAGGAGCTCCAGGGTGGACTGGGTGCCGACCGCCTCCGCGACCGAGCGCACCGTGGCCGGGTCCTCCAGGTCGCGCCGGGTGGCGGTGTCGACGAGCAGCAGATGGTGCCGGACGAGAGCGGCGAGTACGGCGACGTCCTCGCGGTCGAAGCCGATGCGGGCGGCGACGTCCTTGGCGATGATCTCGCCGGCCACCGAGTGGTCGCCGGGCCAGCCCTTGCCGATGTCGTGCAGCAGCGCGGCGACCAGGAGGAGGTCGGGGCGGTGGACGCGCCGGGTGAACTCGGAGGCCCGGACGGCCGTCTCGATCAGGTGCCGGTCGACGGTCCAGATGTGGACGGCGTTGCGCTGCGGCCGGCAGCGCACCCGCTCCCAGTCGGGCAGCAGCCGGGTGATCAGGCCCTCGGCCTCCAGTGCCTCCCAGACCTCCACGGTCGGGTGGCCGGAGCCGAGCAGGGTGACCAGCTGCTCACGGGCCTCGGCGGGCCAGGGCGTGGGCAGGGGGCGCGTGGTGGCCGCCAGGCGCCGTACGGCGTGCAGGGAGAGCGGGAGTCCGGCCTGCGCCGCGGCTGCCGCGGCACGCAGGGGGAGCACGGGGTCGCGTTCGGGGCGCGCGGCGCGGGCGAGCACCACCTCGCCGTCCTGCTCCACGACCCCCTCGGCCAGCGGGGAGCGCTCGGCGGTGGGCTTGGCGCCGCCCAGCATGGCGCGCAGCCGGGGCCGCACGGCGCGCGACCGCAGCACGCGCCCCACTTCACGCCACGTGACATCGCTGGCGTACGAGATGACCCGCGCCGCCTCGTACACCTGCCGCAGCAGCGTGTCGGCGTCGAGCAGGCCGAGTTCGGCGGCGACCTGGTCCTGCTCCTGGAGCGCGAGCCGGTCGGTCGCGCGCCCCGTCGCCAGGTGCAGCGCGTCGCGTACGTCGAGCAGCCGGCGCCGGGCGTCGTCGAGGCCCTCGCGCGGGGCGTCGGCCAGCCAGGAGGCGGCGACGGCGCGCAGGATGGTGGCGTCGCGGAGGCCACCGCGGGCCTCCTTGAGGTCGGGTTCCAGGAGGTACTGGAGCTCGCCCTGGCGCTCGGCGCGCTCCAGGGACAGTTCCTGGAGTTCGGGCAGGCGCTTGGGCGCCTGGTTGCGCCAGTCGGCGAGGACGGCCGTGCGCAGTCCGGCGGTCAGACCGAGGTCGCCCGCGATGTGGCGGGCATCCAGGAGACCGAGTTGGACTTTCAAATCCTCCGCGGCGGTCTTGCGGGCCTCCGCGGGCGTGCGCACGGAGTGGTCGAGGGCGAGGCCGAGATCCCATACGGGGTACCAGATCCGGTCGGCCAGCGCGGCGACGGCGCCGGTGTCACCGCCGTCGTGCAGGAGCAGCAGGTCGAGATCGCTGCGCGGGGACAGCTCGCCGCGGCCGTAGCCGCCGACGGCGACCAGGGAGACCCCGCGCGCGCCCTCGGCCCCGGCGGCGAACAGGCCGGTGAGCCAGTCGTCGGTCAGTTCCGCGAGGGCTGCACGGCGCGGCGGCCCGGACCGCGCCCCCTCGGTGAGGAGGCGCAGCCGGGCCGCCGCATAGCCGCTGGGTCCCGAGTCAACTGCTTCTTTCCGCACGTCCGTACTCGTCACCCAGCGACTCCTGTCCTTCTTTTCTGTTAGAGCGCGTCCGGGCCGCGCTCGCCGGTGCGGACCCGTACGGCCGTCTCGACCGGGAGGGACCAGACCTTGCCGTCACCGATCTTGCCGGTGCGGGCGGCCTTGACGATGACGTCGATCAGCTGCTCGGCGTCGTCGTCCTCGGCCAGGACCTCGATGCGGATCTTCGGGACCAGGTCGACGGTGTACTCGGCACCGCGGTAGACCTCGGTGTGGCCCCGCTGACGACCGTAGCCGCTGGCCTCGGTGACCGTCAGACCGTGGACGCCGAAGGCCTGGAGGGCTTCCTTGATCTCGTCGAGCCGGTGGGGCTTGACGACTGCGGTGATGAGCTTCATGCGTCCACCTTCTTGCTCGCGGCGTCAGCGGCCGGGGCCGGGACGGCGGTCGTGCGGGCGGCACCACCGCCGGCCCCGCTGAAGTCGTATGCGGTCTCGGCGTGCTCGGCCTGGTCGATGCCGGCCACCTCGTCGTCCTCGGGGACCCGCATGCCGATGGTCTTGTCGAGGAGGAAGGCGAGGATCGCGGAGGCGACCAGCGAGTAGCCGAGGACCGCGAAGACGCCGGCGCACTGCTTCCAGAACTGGTCCAGGCCGCCGCCGTAGAAGAGGCCTTCGACGTCGGACTGGCCCTTGCCGGTGGCGAAGAAGCCGATGAGCAGGGAGCCGACGACACCGCCGACCAGGTGGACGCCGACGACGTCGAGCGAGTCGTCGTAGCCGAGCTTGTACTTCAGGCCGACGGCCATGGCGCAGAGCAGACCGGCGATGGCACCGACGGCGATCGCGCCGAGCGGGGAGACCGCACCACCGGACGGGGTGATGGCGACCAGACCGGCGACCGCGCCGGAGGCGGCGCCCAGCGTGGTGAACGCGCCGTGGCGGATCTTCTCGTAGAGCAGCCAGGCCAGCATGGCGGCGGCGGTGGCGACCTGCGTGTTGACGAACATCAGCGCGCCGACGCCGTCGTCGTTGCCGAGCCACGAACCGGCGTTGAAGCCGAACCAGCCGAACCACAGCAGACCGGCGCCGAGCATGACCAGCGGCAGGCTGTGCGGGCGCATCGGGTCCTTCTTGAAGCCGACGCGCTTGCCGATGACCAGGATGACGCCGAGCGCCGCGGCACCGGCGTTGATGTGGACGGCGGTACCACCGGCGAAGTCGATCACACCGAGCTCGAAGGCCCAGCCGCCGGCGCCCCAGACCCAGTGCGCGACCGGGAAGTAGACGACCGTGGCCCACAGGGCGACGAACAGCGCCCAGGCGGAGAACTTCACACGGTCGGCCAGGGCACCGCTTATCAGGGCGGGCGTGATGATCGCGAACATCAGCTGGAAGACCATGAAGACGAAGATCGGGATCGTGTAACCGTCCCAGAGTTCCGTCAGGCCGATGTCACTGAGGCCCACCCAGTCGGAGTTCCATCCGATGATGCTGCCGGAATCCGTGCCGAACGCCATGGAGAAGCCGTACAGCACCCACAGGATGGTGACGATCCCCAGGCTGATGAAGCTCATCATCAGCATGTTCAGGGTGCTCTTGACGCGGACCATGCCTCCGTAGAAGAAGGCCAGTCCCGGGGTCATGAGCATCACCAGGGCGGAGCAGATGAGCATAAAGCCTGTGTTGGCGGCAGAGAGCTCCGTCTCTGCGGCAAGCGTGATGGCTGGTGCCATCGGCGTCTCCTCGTCGTTGGTACGGCCCCGTGCGGGCGAAGCCTGAGCGGATTGAGGGGTGGGCCGGTTATGCGCCATGAGATTGGCGCAGCGCGGTTTCGGTGGAAGCCCCTCGTTGTTTCGCCGCCGTGACGAAGGCGCCATGGGTGTTACGCATCGGTGAACTGCCTGATGTGCGGCACTCGGATCGTTATCGTGGCGCAACCTTCATTGAAGGAACAGAACCGGCCGCGGGCGGCCTTCCGAATGACTGGCATGGGGGAGCCGAGTCGGGCAGTTCGGGAGGGCCGGCCGCGGCCGGGGCTCAAGGGTTCAAAGCGGTGTGTCAGACCGCCTCTGCGGTCTCGGGCAGCTCCACGGCGAGCCGGTCGGTGAGGTCCACGACCTCGTGCCGATCACCGAAATCGCGTACGGCCGTGTCGACCGTCTTTCGGATACGAGTGTTGACGCGCTCGGAGCGGACCTTCTTGGCGATCTTCATGGCCTCGGTGACATAGCCGGCGCTGCGCTCGGGCTCGCGCTGGAGCAGGTGCACGGTGGCCATGCCGACCAGGTTCAGCGCATACGACCGCTGGTGCTCGACGTCCTTGGCGAAGAGGTCCACGGCCCGCTCCATGAGGGGCTCGGCGAGGGAGGCGTACGTCGGGCTGCGGCCGGCCACATAGGCGAGGTCCCGAAAGGAGTGGGAGTTCTCGCCGTGGAGTTCGGCCTCGGAGAAGAAGCGGATCCAGTCGGGGTCCGGCTCGTCCCACTCCTCGGCCTCGGCGAAGGTGTCCTCGGCCATCCGCACGGCCCGCTTGCACTTGCCGGGCTGGCCCATGTTGGCGTACGCGCGGGCCTCCATCGCATACAGCATCGACTGGGTGCGCGGGCTCGCGCAGTCCCGGCTGCCGTACTGGGCGAGGTGGACCAGTTCCAGGGCGTCCTCGGGCCGGCCCAGGTGGATCATCTGGCGGCTCATGCTGGACAGGACGTAACTGCCGAGCGGCCGGTCGCCGGCCTCCTTGGCGGCGTGCAGGGCGAGGACGAAGTACTTCTGCGCGGTCGGCTGGAGCCCGACGTCGTACGACATCCAGCCGGCCAGTTCGGCGAGCTCGGCGGCGACCTTGAACAGCTTCTTGGTGGTGGCCTCGACCTGGGGTTCCTGAAGGAGGTCCGTCACCTCGTGCAGCTGGCCGACCACCGCCTTGCGGCGCAGGCCGCCGCCGCACTGGGCGTCCCACTGGCGGAACATCACGGTGGTCGACTCAAGGAGTTCCAGCTCGGGCTTGGAGAGCCGGCCGCCGCGGCGTCCGACGGGCTCGGGCTCGGTGTGCGGGGCCGGCGGGACGGGGACCAGCCAGCGCTGCATGGGCTCGATGAGGGACGGGCCCGCGGACAGGCACAGCGAGGTCCCGAGGAAGCCGCGCCGCGCCAGCATCAGGTCGCTGCGCGAGAACTCGCTGAGCAGAGCGACGGTCTGCGGGCCGGTCCAGGGCAGGTCGACGCCGGACACCGACGGTGACTGGCGTACGGCGCGCAGGCCCAGGTCCTCGACGGAGACGACACAGCCGAACCGCTCGGAGAACAGCTCGGACAGGATGCGCGGGATCGGTTCGCGGGGATTCTCGCCGTCCAGCCAGCGGCGCACCCGCGAGGTGTCCGTGGAGATGTGATTGGCGCCCAACTGGCGGGCCCGGCGGTTCACTTGGCGGGCGAGTTCGCCCTTCGACCAGCCGCTGCGCACAAACCAGGAGGTGAGCAGCTCGTTCGGGCGCTTGTCAGCGTTCGTAGCGTTCGTGCCGCTTCCGCCGTTGCCGCTCACTGGAACGCCCCCATCCCTTGGACCACTTGTCACCGAGTGCGCCAACCCCTATCAGAATGCCGGTAAATACGGCTGCCCGTCCGGTACTTCTCACCCTTCGAACGGAAAGCCGAGTTGCCTCCGGCATACCCACAAGTGCATGTGCCCCCAGGACTCGTGCACTCAAAGTAATCCTACGATCACCCCTCCAGCCATGGCGATCCCGGAAACGCCACCATTCGCCACCCCTTCGAATGAACTCACGGTCGCCTCCACACGATTCACTTGACATAGGACGACCGGAAGTGGGCGGAGCGGTGCACTTCGGGGCGCACGCCGCCGAGCGCACCACCCCGGGCGCTTCCGAGCGCCACCCGGACCGTGTGGGACCGGGGCCGAGAACGCACAGGGTGAACACACAGGGTCACGATCCGCATCCGCGTCGTAACCACCGGCGCGTCGGACCCGTTGGAGGGGGCATGGGTTTCACGATCGCCGGCATCCGCGAGATCCGTTCCGGCACGCGCCGACGCGGTCGCTCGTCGGAGTGCACCGCCGTCGCCGAGTTCACCGGCCTGTGGGGCTGGGACGTCGTGCCGGGCGCGCGGGCGGCGGCCGGTGTCTGCTCCTGCGGCCGCCCGGACTGCCCCGAGCCGGGCGCCCACCCCCTGGACTTCGCGCCCCACGTCCCGGCCGGGGCGACGCTCGACGAGGTGACCAAGACCTGGGCGGAGTTCCCCGGCGCCTCGGTGATGCTGCCGGTCGGGCGGGCGTTCGACGTGATCGAGGTGGCGGAGCCGGCCGGGCGCCGCGCACTGGCCCGGCTGGAGCGGATGGGCCTCCCCCTGGGGCCGGTGACCGCCACCCCCGACGGCCGCGCCCACTTCTTCGTCGCCCCCGGCGCCGCCGCCGAGCTGCCCGAGCTGCTCTACCGCATGGGCTGGGACGACCCGACCTCCCTCGACCTGCGCGGCCTGGGCCCGGGTACGTACATCACGGCCCCGCCCTCCGACCGCGGCGGCCAGGGCCCGGTCCGCTGGCTGCGCTCCCCCGCCCTGGACTCGGCGACGAAGCCGCCGGCGGCGCGGTTGCTGCTGGGGACGCTGGCGTACGTCGCCCATCGGTCGCGCGCATAGCGAAGCGCCCGTCCCCAACTGCACCTTGGGGGCGGGCGCTTCTCGCAATCGGCGTGGGAGTCACTCTCCGGCAAGCCGCGGAGTCACTCTCCGATAAGCGCATCCACAAAGGCTTCCGGCTCGAACGGCGCCAGATCGTCCGCGCCCTCGCCCAGACCGACCAGCTTGACCGGCACACCCAGCTCGCGCTGCACGGCGACCACGATGCCACCCTTCGCCGTGCCGTCGAGCTTGGTGAGCACGATGCCGGTGATGTCGACGACCTCGGCGAACACCCGGGCCTGCACGAGACCGTTCTGCCCGGTGGTCGCGTCCAGCACGAGCAGCACTTCGTCCAGCGGCGCGTGCTTCTCCACGACGCGCTTGACCTTGCCGAGCTCGTCCATCAGACCGGTCTTGGTGTGCAGACGGCCCGCGGTGTCGATGAGGACGACGTCGGAGCCCAGCTCCTTGCCCTCCTTCACCGCGTCGAAGGCGACGGAGGCGGGGTCGCCGGCCTCCGGCCCGCGCACGGTGTGCGCGCCGACGCGCTCGCCCCAGGTCTGGAGCTGGTCGGCGGCGGCGGCACGGAAGGTGTCGGCGGCGCCGAGCACGACGGTGTTGCCGTCGGCGACGAGGACCCGGGCCAGCTTGCCGGTGGTGGTGGTCTTGCCGGTGCCGTTGACGCCGACGACCATCACGATGCCGGGCTTGCGGTCCTCGGGCTCGGTACGGACCGTGCGGTCCATGTCGGTGCCGATGAGCTTGAGCAGCTCCTCCCGCAGCAGGCCGCGCAGCTCGGCGGGCGTACGGGTGCCGAGCACCTTCACGCGCTCGCGCAGGCCCTCGACCAGCTCCTGGGTGGGCTGCACGCCGACGTCGGCGGTGAGCAGGATGTCCTCGATCTCCTCCCAGGTGTCCTCGTCGAGGTGCTCGCGCGAGAGCAGCGTGAGCAGGCCCTTGCCGAGGGCGTTCTGGGAGCGGGAGAGGCGGGCGCGCAGCCGGACGAGGCGGCCGGCGGTGGGCTCCGGGACCTCGATCTCGGTCGGCGGGAGCTCTTCGACGACGGGCGGTTCCTCGACGGCGACCGGGGCCGAGCCGTCGGGAAGGTCCACCTCCTCTATCGTCCGGCGCGGTTCGTCGCGCGGCGTCTCGGCCTCGTCGCCGACGTGCGGCTCGGCCGGAGGGGCGGTGATGTCGGGCGTTGCGGGGGGCGGCGGGGGCAGCTGCTTCTTGCGCCGGCTGCCGACGACGAGCCCGCCGAGCGCACCGAGCACGACCACGGCGATGACTACAGCAAGGATGACGATTTCCATAACAAGGCCAGTATGCGTGACCTACCGCTCGGCCGTTCGCTGCGTATACGGGGCCGCGGACCCCGCCGGGCCGGGCCGGCCCGCAGTGGGCCGCGACAGGACACGGGCCCCGGTACGCGGCGCTGCCGAAGCATGGCGATCTGACGAACCGTCAGCTACCGTCCTCCCCCTCCACTCGTGTGAAGGGGGATTCGCCATGCCCGTCACGGTCCTACGTTTCAACCTCGTCGAGCCCGGCGCCACCGCCGCCTCGCTCGCCGCCCGCTACCGCACTGCCCTGGAGATGGCCGCGTACGCCGACGAGCACGGGATCACCACCGTGCAGACGGAGGAGCACCACGGCGTCGACAACAACTGGCTGCCGTCGCCGTTCACCTTCGCGGGCGCGGTGTTCGGCGCGACCCGCCGCCTGGCGGTGACGGTCTCGGCGGTGATCGGACCGTTGCACGACCCGTTGCGGCTGGCCGAGGACATCGCCGTACTGGACCTGCTCAGCGGCGGCCGGCTGGTGACGGTCGCGGGGATCGGGTACCGCCCCGAGGAGTACGCGCTGTTCGGCGTGGACTTCCACCGGCGCGGCCGGCTCCAGGACGAGGTGCTGGAGACCGTTCTGAAGGCATGGACCGGCGAGGAGTTCACCTACCGGGGCCGCACGGTACGGGTCACCCCGCGCCCGTGCACCGACCCGCACCCCCTGCTGCTGGTCGGCGGCTCCTCGAAGGCCGCCGCCCGCCGGGCCGCCCGCCTGGGCCTGCCCTTTTTTCCCAGCGCGCACCTGCCCGAGCTGGAGGCGTACTACAAGGAACGGCTCGTCGAGTACGGCACCGAGGGCTGGACCATGATGCCGGCGGCCGAGACACCGCTCCTGCACCTCGCCGAGGACCCCGACCGGACGTGGGCCGAGTACGGCGGCCACTTCCTGCACGAGGCCCGCACCTACGCCTCCTGGCAGTCGGGGGACATACGGTCCGCCGTGAAGTCGGCGGCCACGACCGTGGCCGAACTGCGCGCCGAGGGCGTGTACCGCATCCTCACGCCGGAGCAGTGCGTGGCGCAGGGGCTGGACAACCTCGTCCTGCATCCGCTGGCGGGCGGGATGCCGGTGGCGGAGGGATGGCGGAGTCTGCGGTTGTTCTGCGAAGCCGTACTGCCCCGGCTCGGTGAGTGAGCCGGGGCAGTACGTCTCCTACGAGTACGAGGAGAGGGGGCAGCGGGGATTTGGCCCCTTCTCCTCGGGCCTGTGACGGGCTCAGCCCATCTCCTCCAGCTTTTTGCCCTTGGTCTCGGGCACGAACTTGAGGATGAACGGGATGGAGAGGAAGGCGAACACCGCGTACATGACGTAGGTGAGCGACAGGTTCCAGTCCGCGAGGTCCGGGAAGGTGATGGTGATCACCCAGTTGGCGAGCCACTGGGCCGAGGCGGCCACGCCGAGCGCTGCGGCACGGATCTTGTTGGGGAAGACCTCGCCCAGCATGACCCAGACGACCACACCCCACGACAGGGCGAAGAAGAGCACGAAGGCGTTGGCGGCGATCAGTGCGACGTAGCCCTGCGCGGTCGGCAGCGGGTCGTTGCCGTTCTGGAAGGAGAACGCCCAGGCGGCCAGCGCCAGCGAGATGCCCATGCCGACCGAGCCGATGAGGGCGAGCGGCTTGCGGCCGATGCGGTCGACGAAGATCATCGCGATCACGGTGCCGATGATGTTGATGATCGAGGTCTCGAACGAGTAGAAGAACGAGCTCGACGGGTCGACGCCGACGGACTGCCACAGCAGGTTCGAGTAGTAGAAGATGACGTTGATGCCGACCAGCTGCTGGAAGACGGAGAGGCCGATGCCGATCCAGACGATCGGCAGCAGGCCGAAGCGGCCGCCGAGCAGGTCCCTGAACGTCGACTTGTGGTCACTGCGCATGGCGTCGTCGATCTCGGCGACGCGCGCGTCCAGGTCGATGTCGCCCTCGACGTCGGCGAGTACCTTCTTGGCCTCGTCGACCCGGCCGACGCTGATCAGGAAGCGGGGCGACTCGGGGATCGCGAAGGACATCAGGCCGTAGATGAGCGCGGGAACGACCATCACGCCGAGCATCCACTGCCAGGCCTCAAGGCCCGCGACCGTCCCGCGCTCCTCGCCGTCGGCCATGTTGAGGATGGCCCAGTTCACGAGCTGCGAGATGGCGATGCCGATGACGATGGCGGCCTGCTGGAAGGAGGCGAGCCGGCCGCGGTACGCGGGCGGGGCGACCTCGGCGATGTAGGCCGGGCCGATGACCGAGGCCATGCCGATCGCTATGCCGCCGAGGACGCGCCAGGCGGCGAGGTCCCATGCGGCGAAGGGAAGACCGGAACCGACGGCACTCACGGCGAACAGCACCGCCGCGATCTGCATGACGCGGATACGGCCGATGCGGTCGGCGATGCGGCCGGCGATCGCGGCACCCACGGCACTGCCCAGCAGGGCGCAGGCGGCGACCGTACCGGTGGCTCCGGAACTGAGGTTGAACCGGTCCTGGATGCCACCGTTGGCGCCGTTGATGACAGAGCTGTCGTAGCCGAAGAGAAAACCGCCGAGGGCGGCTGCGGCCGTGATGAAGACGACGTGCCCGAGGTGCTCGGGCGGCGCCGTCCTGGCTCCTGACTTGGGTGCCTGCGATGTGCTGGTCACGTGAAACTCCTCGGGCCCCCGGCAACGCTGCCGGGTGGGGGGTGAGCCCTTCCAGTGGGGCATAGCTCCACGCCCGCCACCACCTGAAGGTAAAAGCAACGTTGCAGACCCTATGTCTTCAAGTTTCGAAGTCAAGAGTTCCTTTGCTGTGAATTTTGAGGCACGGCGCGTCGGCTTGTGTTCAAGAGTTAAAGAGATCGAGGTCGGGAGTCAGTCGGCGGTCAACGAAGCCGCTGGCTGATGACCTTCGACACACCGTCGCCCTGCATGGAGACGCCGTACAGCGCGTCGGCGACCTCCATGGTCCGCTTCTGGTGCGTGATCACGATGAGCTGCGAGGCCTCCTGCAGCTCCTGCATGATGCGGATCAGCCGCTGGAGGTTGGTGTCGTCGAGGGCCGCCTCGACCTCGTCCATGACATAGAACGGGCTGGGCCGGGCCTTGAAGATCGACACCAGGAGGGCGACGGCGGTCAGTGAGCGCTCGCCGCCCGACAGCAGCGACAGCCGCTTGACCTTCTTGCCCGGCGGACGCGCCTCGACGTCCACGCCCGTGGTCAGCATGTTGTCGGGGTCGGTCAGGATCAGCCGCCCCTCGCCACCCGGGAACAGCCTGCTGAAGACCCCTTCGAACTCCCGGGCCGTGTCCCGGTACGCCTCGGTGAAGACCTGCTCGACGCGCTCGTCGACCTCCTTGACGACCTGGAGCAGGTCGGCGCGGGTCTTCTTCAGGTCTTCCAGCTGCTCGCTGAGGAACTTGTGGCGTTCCTCCAGCGCGGCGAACTCCTCCAGGGCCAGCGGATTCACCTTGCCGAGCTGCTGATACGCCCGTTCGGCCGCCTTGAGCCGCTTCTCCTGCTCGGCCCGCACGAACGGCCTCGGCTGGTTGCGGGGATGCCCGGGATCCTCCGGCAGCTCCTCGCCCTCGGCCGGGGGCGAGGGCGGTACGGGCTGCTGGGGGCCGTACTCCGACACCAGTCCCGCCGGTTCGACGCCGAGCTCCTCCAGCGCCTTCGTCTCCAGCTGCTCGATCCGCAGCCGCTTCTCGGCGCCGAGCACCTCTCCCCGGTGGACCGAGTCCGTCAGCTTGTCGAGCTCGGCCTTGAGGTCGCGGCCCCGGCCCCGGGCAACGGTCAGTTCCTGCTCGCGCCGCGCCTTGGCGGCCTCGGCGGCGGTGCGCTCCTCGTCGGCCCGCCCGAGCGACACCTCCACATGCGCGAGCAGCTGCCGGGCACCGGAGGCGACGGCCTCGGCCACGGCGGCCTCGTGCCGCATCCGGGCCCGCCGCTGTTCGGCACGCGCGCGTGCCTCGCGTTCCGCGCGGGCGGCCCGGTCCAGGGAGTCGGCGCGGCCGGCGAGCCCCTTGACGCGCTCTTCGTGGGTACGGACCTGGAGGCGGGCCTCCATCTCGGTCTGCCGGGCGTTGGCCCCGTCGGCGGCGAGCCGATCCCGTGCGGACGTGTCGGGCTCCTCCTCGACCGGCATCTCCTCCGCGACGGCGAGCCGCTCGGCGAGCTCCTCGGCCTCCGCCAGCGCCTTGTCGAGAGCCTCCTGCGCCCGCGCCGCCGCGGCGACACTGCGCTCGGCCTCACCGGCGGCACCGCGCGCCTGCCCGGCCAGTCGGCCGAGCTGCTGCGCGACGGCCGACTTCTCCCGCTCGGCGGCCCGGCGCCGTTCACCCAGCTCCTCGACGAGCGCGGAGCACTCCGTGCGGTTCTGGGCCGCCGTGTGCTGAGCCTCGGTGAGCTGCTCGCAGCGCACGGCGAGCTCTTCGAGCTCGGCGGCGGCCTCGTCCACGGAGGCCTGCACTTCGAGCAGGCTGGGCGCGCCTGCGGACCCGCCGTGCGCGAAGTGCGCTCCCAGCAGGTCGCCTTCGGCGGTGACGGCGGTCAGGTCGGGGTGGCCGTAGACGAGGTCCTCGGCGTCTTCGAGGGTGCCTACGACGACGATTCCGCGAAGCAGGCGGCGTACGGCGGGCATGAGGTCGGCGGGGCCGCGGACGAAGTCCGCGGCGTGCGGCCGTTGGGCGTCCGCGGGTTCGTTGTGGCTGGTCGCGCCGTGCCGCGCGTCCCTGTGGGGCGCTTCGTCCGGAGCACCTGCCAGCAACAGGGAGGCCCTCCCCCCGTCCTGCTTCCGCAGCAGCCGGATCGCCTCCGCCGCCGACGACGGCGAGGTCACCGCGAGGGCATCCGCCGCCGCGCCGAAAGCCGCCGCCAGCGGGACCTCGTACCCCGGTGTCACCGTCAGCAGCTCCGCCGCCGGGCCCAGCAGCCCCGTCAGCCGGTCCTGCGCGCCGAGCAGCGCTCCCGTGCCGTCCTTTCGCCTCAGCCCCAGCGCCAGTGCCTCGTGCCGGGCCTGGGTCGCCGCGCGCCTGCGTTCCTCCGCGGTGACCGCTTCCCGGGCCGCCGTCAGCGCGGCCTCCGCCTCGGTGAGCCGTTCCTTCGCCGCGTCGTGCCGCTCGGCCAACTCCGCGTCGCCCGCGTCGAGACCGTCGACCTCGGCCTTGAGGGCCTCGTACTCCTCCTGCGCGGCGACGGCGCGTTCCTGGGCCTCGTCGCGGGCGGTGGCCAGCCGGTCGATCTCGGACTGGGCGGCGGCGGCCCGCGAACGGGCGGCGTTCACCTGGCCGTTCAGCCGGGCCAGGCCCTCGCGGCGGTCGGCGATGGCGCGGGCGACGTCCTTCAGACGCCGTTCCTCCTGGGCCAGTTCGCGTTCCAGCTCGGCGCGGTGGGCGACGGTGTCCTCCAGCGCCCGCTCGGCCGCCTCCAGGGCCGCTTCGAGTTCGGCCTCCTGCTCGCGGATCCGCGCGGCCTCGCGCTCCATGTCCTCGGGGTCGCGCCCGCGGCGCTCCTCCGGCGGCGCGGACGTCGCGCTCTTCACGCGCGCGTCGGCGAGCGAGATCGTGCCGCGCACCCGCTCGGCCAGCTGCGAGAGCTCGTACCAGGTCTGCTGGGCGCGCTGGAGGCGCGGCGTGAGCTGCCGTACCTCGTCCTCCAGGAGCGCCTCGCGCTGGAGCGCCTTCTTCAGCTCCTCCTCGGCCGCCTCCTTGCGCTCCTTCAGGGCGGCCTCGTCGGCGATCTCCGTCTGGAGCGCCTCGCGCAGTCGTACGAGGTCGTCGGCGAGGAGCCTCAGGCGTGCGTCGCGCAGGTCGGCCTGGATCACGGCGGCCCGGCGTGCGACCGCGGCCTGCCGGCCGAGGGGCTTGAGCTGCCTGCGGAGCTCGTCGGTCAGGTCCTGCACGCGCGCGAGGTTGGCCTGCATGGCGTCCAGTTTCCTGAGGGCCTTCTCCTTGCGCTTGCGGTGCTTGAGGACGCCGGCGGCCTCCTCGATGAAGGCGCGGCGGCCCATGGGGTCGGCGTGCAGCACGGAGTCGAGCTGGCCCTGGCCGACGATGACGTGCATCTCGCGGCCGATGCCGGAGTCGGAGAGGAGTTCCTGGATGTCGAGAAGCCGGCAGGTGTCGCCGTTGATCTGGTACTCGCTGCCGCCGTTGCGGAACATGATCCGCGTGATGGTGACCTCGGCGTACTCGATCGGGAGGGCCCCGTCGGAGTTGTCGATGGTCAGCGACACCTCGGCGCGGCCGAGCGGCGGGCGCCCGGTGGTGCCGGCGAAGATGACGTCCTCCATCTTGCCGCCGCGCAGCGACTTGGCGCCCTGCTCGCCCATGACCCAGCTGAGCGCGTCCACGACATTGGACTTGCCCGAGCCGTTCGGTCCGACGACGCACGTGATCCCCGGCTCGAACCGGAGTGTGGTCGCCGATGCGAACGACTTGAACCCGCGGAGGGTCAGGGCCTTGAGGTGCACGCCGCTGGACTCTACCTTCCGGGGGTGTCTCACTCCATGAACGCGCGGTTTCACCCATGAATGTGCAGGGCAGACCAGACGTTAAAGACGGTGAAAGGATGCACGGGGGAAAGAAAGAAGGGACGCCGAAGCGTCCCTTGCAACTCTGACAACTTAGCGGTTGATGTGGGCTGCCCAACCACTGCATGAGCTGTCGTGGAGCGATGCAGTGATCAGGTGAGCGCAGGCTCCGCCTGGTGTGCGTCGATGCTCTCCATGATCCTGTCGTGAGAAGCGGCAGCCGCGAGCGCGTCGTTCTCCGCCTGGATCCGTACGAGCTCGGATTCCAGGTCCTGTACACGCTGCTGGAGCCGTCGCATCTCGGCGAGGAGTCGAGGGTCGGAGCCGCCGACGTAACCGAGAAGCGCCTTTGCCATGATGGATGGTCCTCCACAATGAGTGACCGACCGAAGCGGTGTGGGTCGTGAGGGATTCGCACCCACGGTGCTTGGCACTCTTGAGTTCTCGCTGCCGTTCTTACATGCCAAACAGCTAAGGTGCGCGGGGCTTTCAGCGTCTCACCAAAAAGTTTGACGGTCAACACGATCACGCCCCGTATTGGGGGCAACCCGGGTGCGCGCGGCCGGAAACGGCGGCGCTGCGACTGCTGCGGGGCCCTCAGGGCGTGGCGATCATCCTTACGTGCGGAGCCTGCCATCGCAAGCGCTTCTTGGCAACCACCTGCCCCTTTCTGCTCCGGGCAGGTGCCGGTGGCATTCCCCTCCGCTTCGCGGGGGCCGCCGCGCGGAACGCGATCACCGGATGGCGAAGCCGTCGTAGCCGCCGCGAGGTGTGTCCCAGATCTCGGTTACGCCCTCCACGCGGCCGGGCGTGTCGTCGCCCTGGAGCCAGTCGAGGAGTCCCTGACAGCCCGTGCGTGCGCCTTCGGCGACCACTTGGACCCGTCCGTCCTCCAAATTGAGAGCAAAACCACTCAGGCCGCCGATCTCCAGTGCCTTGGCACGCGTGAACCAGCGGAAACCCACACCTTGGACACGTCCACGCACCCAGGCGACCAGCCGTACATCCTCGCTCATAGCTGCAACCTAACCGGCCAATGTCTCTCTGGGCACTTCCTCACCTAGCGGCATGCGGTACCGTCCCCACCCAATGAATCTCATATGAAACTCACTCGATCGAGTGAGTTGGGTTGATCGCAGAGGACGAGTCGACCGCACGGACGAGGAAGGCCAGGACATGGGACGCCACCGACGCCACGCCGCCGGCCGCGCCGCCACGGGCCGCGCCACGGGGGTCACACAGACAGACGGTTCCTTTCCGGGGAGCCATGACCCGCTGGACTCGAACGCGGGCGACACGGTGGGCATCGCGCCCTACCTGAACCCGGACGCCTACGCCGGTGCCTACGCGCAGACCGAGGCCTACCTCTTCGCGGCCGACGGCGGCCGCGGCGACGGCCGCGCCGAGGACTACGCCCGGGCCACGGACACCGCTGTCTTCGCGAGCGACGGCTTCACCCCCGACGACGGCTCCCGGCACGCGGGCTCGCACCGCCGGCGGAAGAAGAAGGCCGTCAGGCCGGTGCGCACCGGTCTGCTCGGGGTCTCGGCGGCCGTGGCCATCGGCACCGTCGCGGTCGCCACGGGCGTGCTGCCCGGCGGGGACAACTACAAGCTCGGCGGAGGAAGCGGCGACAAGGTACAGGCCGCCGACTCCCCGACCGGCTCGCCCAGTGAGCAGGGCGGCACGTCGGGCAGTGCCGAGAGCCGCGACGACAGCTCGCCGGCCAGCCGCGACCAGGAGCGGACGGCCTCTCCCTCGCCATCGACCTCGTCGGCCGCGCCGACGAAGAAGCCGACCGAGAAGCCGACGGCCACCCCCACCAAGGCGCCGGAGACCACACCGTCGAAGGCCGCCACCAAGGCCCCGGAGAAGACCACCGAGCCCGCGACCGTCTCCGCGGAGGCCGCCGCCGCGGCCGAGGTCCTCAAGCTCGTCAACGAGGAGCGGGCGAAGGTCGGCTGCTCCGCCGTCGCCGCCAACAGCGCGCTGACCGAGCTGGCCACGGCCTTCAGCGAGGACATGGCCGCCCGCGACTTCTTCGACCACACCGACCCGGACGGTGCAAGCCCGTGGGACCGGGCCGCCAAGGCCGGCATCACCAACCTCGGCGGCGAGAACATAGCCCGGGGCCAGGCCGACGCGGCCGCGGTGATGGACGCCTGGATGCACAGCCCGGGCCACAAGGCCAACATCCTGAACTGCGACTTCAAGACGCTGGGTGTGGGTGTCCACTACGGGTCCGGCGGGCCCTGGTGGACGCAGAATTTCGGCTACTAGGACCGCATGCGTGAGGGGCTCCCACCGGTCACCGGTGGGAGCCCCTCACGCATGTGCGCCGGTTGTGCCGGTCGGCGCGTAAGCGTTTGCGCAATCGGTTACGCGGCGGTCGCGGCGCGCCCCTGTGCGAAGACCTTCGCCGTCTCGGCGATTCGGCGGCCCAGGTGTTCGGCCGTTGCGACGTCGGCCTTGTGGACGGCGTCCGGGCCCTGGTCGACGTTGGTCTGGGCGGCGGCGCCCGCGAAGACGCCGAGGCGGTTGAGGTCGTGCTCGGAGCCCTCGCTGTTGTTCCAGCCCGGGTGCAGGCCGAGGTTGATCCAGTGCATGCCGTGCTGCGCGGCGAGGATCTGGAAGAACTGCAGGGTGTGCAGCTTGTCGCCGCTCTTGGAGCCGGAGTTGGTGAAGCCGGCGGCCAGCTTGTCCTTCCAGTCCTGGCCGAACCAGCGCTTCGAGGTCGCCTCGGCGAAGACGTGGAACGGGCCGGACGCCGTGCCCATATAGGTCGGCGAACCGAAGACGATCGCGTCCGAACCGTCGAGCGCCGCCCACTGCTCGTCGGTGATCTCGGCGACGTTGATCAGGTGCACCTCGGCTCCGGCCTCGACGGCACCGGCGCGGACGGCCTCGGCGAGGACGGCGGTGTGGCCGTAGCCGGAGTGGTAGGCGATGGAGACGGTGGGGGTGGTCACGATGGGGACTCCTGGAATGGGCAGGTCATTGACGATGAAGAAATGAAAGCACTTACTTTTCGTTAGTGCAACCCATCGGTTAGCGCTGCCTTCGAGTACGCTTCAGTCATGGACATCACGCAGGAGCGCTCGGCGGAGCAGGAGCTCCCGTACAACGTGTTCGCCAAGGCCTGTCCCTCGCGGGGCACGCTGGAGCACGTCACGGGCCGCTGGGGCGCGCTCACGCTCGGCGCGCTGCACGAGGGAACGCTGCGCTTCAACGAGCTGCGCCGCCGCGTCGACGGCGTGAGCGAGAAGATGCTGTCCCAGACCTTGCACGCGCTGGAGCGCGACGGCCTGGTGCACCGCGAGGCCCAGCCGACCAACCCGCCCCGCGTGGATTACGAACTGACGCCGCTGGGCCACGAAGTGGCCACCCGGCTGCTCGGCCTCATCCACTTCCTGGAGGGCCGCATGGACGACGTGCTCGAAGCACGGGAGCGCTACGACGACACCCGTGGCGCCCGCTGACACTTGGGGCAGAAGTAGCTGGACCGGTTCATCCAGGGGCGCCGACGCATCGGCGTACCGCACCGCTTGCACGGCAGGCCTTCACGGCCGTACGCGTCGAGCGAGCGGTCGAAGTAGCCCGACTCGCCGTTGACGTTGACGTACAGGCTGTCGAAGCTGGTGCCGCCGACGGCGAGGGCGGCGTTCATCACGTCCCGTACGTGGCCCAGGAGTTCGAGCGTGCGCGGGCGGGTGAAGGTCGCGGTCGGGCGCTCGTAGTGCAGGCGGGCGCGCCAAAGGGCCTCGTCCGCGTAGATGTTGCCGACGCCGCTGATCAACGACTGGTCGAGCAGGGCCCGTTTGATGGTGGTGCGCTTGCGGCGCAGTGCCTGGTGGAAGGCCTCGTCGTCGAAGAGCGGGTCCAGCGGGTCGCGGGCGATGTGCGCGATGACGTCGGGCAGGCCGTCGGGGGTGTTGTCGTGCAACGACAGGCCGCCGAAGGTGCGTTGGTCGACGAAGCGGAGCTCGGTGCCGAGGGCGTCGGCGAAGCGCACCCGGATCCTGAGGTGCTTCTCGGCCGGGGCCTCGTGCGGCTGGACCAGGAGCTGACCGCTCATGCCGAGGTGGGCCAGGACCGACTGATCGGTGTCCTCCAGGGGCAGCCACAGGTACTTGCCGCGGCGGCTGGGGACTCCGATGCGGTGGCCCTTCAGACGGTGCACGAAGTCGTCGGCGCCGGCGAGGTGACGGCGCACCGCGCGCGGGTGCAGCACCTCGGCGTCGGCGACGGTGCGATGGGCGACCCACCGCTCCAGACCGCGTCGTACGACTTCGACTTCGGGCAGCTCGGGCATGGGATCCCCCGTCAAGCCGGTGCGCCCGCCCCGGTGAAGGGACGGGCGCTCGGATCTGTGCTGTTCGGTCAGGCGGAGGCGGACGCCTCGTCGGTGTCCGACTCGGTGTCGGCGGCCGTCTCGGCCGCCTTGGCGCGCTCGTCCGCCGCGGTCCGGATGGACCGCCATGCGGACTCGGCGGCCTGCTGCTCCGCCTCCTTCTTGCTGCGGCCGGTGCCGGTGCCGTACGAGACGCCTCCGACGCGGGCGGCAGCAGTGAAGGTCTTCTCGTGGTCGGGTCCGGTCTCCGTGACCAGGTACTCGGGCACGCCGAGCCCCTCGGTCGCGGTGAGCTCCTGGAGACTGGTCTTCCAGTCCAGGCCGGCTCCGAGGTTCGAGGACTTCTCGATCAGGGGATCGAACAGGCGGTGCACCAGCTCCGCCGCCGAGTCCAGTCCCTGGTCGAGATAGACCGCGCCGATCACCGCTTCCAGGGTGTCGGCAAGGATGGACGCCTTGTCCCGGCCGCCCGTGCCCTCTTCACCACGGCCGAGCCGGATGAAGGAGCCCAGGTCGAGCCCGCGGCCGACCTCCGCCAACGCACGCGAATTGACCACCGCGGCCCGCAACTTGGCCAGTTGGCCTTCGGGCAGGTCGGGGTGGGTGCGATACAGCGTGTCCGTGACGACGAGGCCGAGCACGGAGTCCCCGAGGAACTCCAGACGCTCGTTCGTCGGCAGACCGCCGTTCTCGTAGGCGTACGAACGGTGGGTCAGCGCACGCACCAGAAGGGCGGACTCGACCTTGTAGCCGAGCCGCCCTTCCAACAGCGTGTGGGACGAGGCCGTGTTGTCCGCCGGGCCATTCCCGCTCGCGCGGGAACTGTTCTTCTTAGGCGTGGACACAGTGCCTCTCACCAGCCGCTCAGACCTCGATGACCTGGCGCTTGTTGTAGGTGCCGCAAGACGGGCACGCGATGTGCTGCTGCTTGGGCTCGTGGCAGCGCTCGCACGCAACCAGGGTGGGGACCGCAGCCTTCCACTGCGACCGGCGGTGGCGCGTGTTGCTGCGCGACATCTTCCGCTTCGGAACAGCCACGGCTACTTCTCCTGCTTCTCGTCGACGCCCGCTTCCGCTTCGGCGCCGCTCATCTCGTCCTTCTCGCCGTCTCCGAGTGAACCGGCGAGTCCCTGCAGTGCCGCCCAACGGATGTCGACGGCGTCATGGTGGTGGTCCGGGTCGTCCGCAAGGCGCGCGCCGCACTCGGCGCACAGACCTGGGCAGTCTTCCTGGCACACCGGCTGCATCGGCAGTGCGAGCACCACCGCATCACGCAGCACGGGTTCGAGGTCGAACAGGCCGTCCTCGATGAAGAGCCTGTCCTCGTCTTCCTCGGCGTCGTCGGTCGGTTCCGCCTTGGGGCGGCCTCGATCGTCGGCGTCAGGGTACGAGAACATCTCCTGGAAGTCCGCTTCGACGTCGAGCTGAAGCGGCTCCAGACACCTTACGCACTCCCCCTTGGCCTGTGCACGGGCGGTGCCTGTGACAAGCACCCCTTCCATGACCGACTCAAGCCGGAGGTCGAGCTCCATCGGTGCGCCTACCGGCACTCCGATGACCCCCTCGATACCGAGGTCCCGGGGAGCGTCGATCGAGCGGGTCAGGCGCTGCAGCGCGCCAGGACGCCGCCCCAGCTCGTGTGTGTCGAACACGAGAGGGTTGCGGTGGTCGAGGCGGGCGTTCAGAGCCATTCCTGCTTTCGATCTTCTGAGCTCAGGGGGACGCTGCCCTTCGGTGTTCCCGGGCAGCGCTGATCGCGGACGTACGCGCGACCGAAGAGCCAGGATACTGGACCTTTCGCTCACGGCCCAATCCGGTGGTGCCTTACTGGCCCCGGCCCTGTTCGTAGGCGCGCAGCTGCTCCGCGCTGATCATGCCGGTGTCGAAGAGGCTGGTCTCGTCGAGGGCGTAGCCCTGCTGGGCCTGCTGGGCCTGCTGGGGCACCTGCTGCGGGTCGTACGCCGGCTGCTGGGCGTCGTAGCCCTGGTAGGCGTAGGGGTCGGCCTGCTGGTAGCCGTACGGGTCCTGCTGGGCGTAGGCGGGCTGCTGGTAGCCGCCGTAGGTGTCGTACGCCGGCTGCTGCGGGGCGTAGTCCGGCTGCGCGGGCTGCTGCTGCGCGGCCGGGGCGTCCTGCTCCGCGAGGGCGGCCAGGTCGGCCAGGTAGTCGGCGTCGCTGGAGTGCTGGACGGTGCTCATGTCGTCGGCGAGGGCGCCGAGGTCGTCGGTGGCGATACGGCCGTGCAGCTTCTGGCGGCCCTTGCCGACGGCCTCCAGGGTCTTGGCGAGGACGGCCTCGAAGGCGCCCAGCTTTACGTCCACGTATTCGTCGGCGCTGCGGCGCAGGGTCTCCGGGTCGTGGCTGCGCTCGGGGGCGTCCTCGTCCTCGTAGCCCTGCTCGTCGACGCCCGGACCGGTGCCGAGCAGCTTCTCGCGGCCGCGGCCGACGGAGCCGAGGGTCTTGGTGAGGACGACCTCGAAGTTGGCGAGCTTGGAGTCGACGTAGTCGTCGGCCTCCGCGCGGATCTCCTCGGCCTCCTGGCGGGCCTCGGAGAGGATGCGGTCGCCCTCGGCCTGGGAGCGGCGGGCGACCTCCGTGTCGGAGATCAGGGAGCCGCGCTCGGCGTGCGCGGAGCGGATGATCCGCTCGGCCTCCTGGCGGGCCTGCTCGACCATCTGCTCACGGTCGCCGATCAGCTCCTGCGCCTGCGCGAGGGAGCCGGGCAGGGCCTGGCGCACCTCTTCCAGCATCGAGAGCAGTTCGGCGCGGTTGACCACGCACGAGGCCGACATCGGCATCGACCGGGCGCTGGAGACCGCCGCGACGATCTCGTCGAGCTTCTTCTGCACGTCCACCGTGTGCTCGCCACTCTCTACAGCTGTGTTGGAGACGGACGGGACGACTGTAGCCCCATCAGTCCTTGTGGAGGCGCTTGTTCAGGGCTTCCAGGACCGCCGGCGGGACCAGGTGGGAAACGTCGCCGCCCCAGGTCGCGACCTCCTTGACGAGCGAGGAGGACAGGAAGCTGTAGGTCGGGTTGGTGGGCACGAAGAGCGTCTCGACGCCCGAGAGGCCGTTGTTCATCTGGGCCATCTGGAGCTCGTAGTCGAAGTCGCTGACCGCGCGCAGGCCCTTGACGATGGCGGGGATGTCGCGCTGCTTGCAGAAGTCGACGAGGAGGCCGTGGAAGGCCTCGACGCGTACGTTCCCGTACTCGGCGGTGACCCGGCGGATCAGGTCGAGTCGCTCCTCGACCTCGAACAGGCCCTTCTTGGACTGGTTGATCATCACCGCGACGTAGACCTCGTCGTACAGCCTGGAGGCACGGGCAATGATGTCGAGGTGTCCGTTGGTGATCGGGTCGAACGACCCGGGACAGACGGCACGGCGCACTTGAGGTCCCTCGCTCTCCGGTCCGGTCATCGTGCGTCTTCGCACGTTGAGGCGGCGCGACCGTACCAAAACGTTCCCTCGCCGTAGCGACGGGCCCTGATCGCTTCGAAACCGTCCGGCCAGCGGAATTCGCCGCCTCTGGTGCTGCGCTCCACGGTGACGAGCGCGTCCGGCGCGAGCCAGCCTTCTGTGCGGAGTGTGAGGAGAATCTCGCGAAGATCGTCGTCCGAGACGGCGTACGGGGGGTCGAGGAAAACGAGGTCGTACGGCTGGGCCGGCGCCGGAGTCCGGATGATCTGTTCGGCCTTGCCCGCCCTCACCTCGGCGCCGGGCAGGCCGAGGTTCTTGACGTTCTCGCGGATGACACGGGCCGCGCGGGCGTCTGCCTCGACGAGGAGGGTGTGGCTCGCGCCCCGGGACAGGGCCTCCAGGCCGACCGCGCCCGATCCCGCGTACAGGTCGAGGACCCGTTCGCCGGCCAGGGGGCCGCCGAGGAGGGACTGCCAGGTGGAGAAGAGGCCCTCGCGTGCGCGGTCGGAGGTGGGGCGGGTGCCATTGCCGGGCGGCACGGCGAGGCGACGGCCGCCGGCTGCGCCGGCGATCACGCGGGTCATGTTCGGTCCTTGGTCGTGGTCGGCTTTACGTTCAGTGTGGCTGGTCGCGCCCGCGCGGCGGTAGCCGCATATGGAGTACAGCCCCGCGCCCCTGGGGGTCCACTTCACCCCTTGTCCAGGTACTGCTCCCTTTCCTCGTCCAAGAGGGCGTCCAGGGCCGTTCTCAGGCCAGGGAGGTTCTTGAGTTCCGGATCTGCCGCCACCACTGCCGTCGCTTCCTCCCTCGCCTCCGCGATGATCTCCTCGTCCTCAATGACCGCGAGCATCCGCAGGCTGGTGCGGGCGCCGGACTGGGCCTGGCCGAGGACGTCGCCCTCGCGGCGCTGTTCCAGGTCGATGCGGGAGAGCTCGAAGCCGTCGAGGGTGGCGGCGACCGCGTTCAGGCGCTGGCGGGCGGCGCTGGCCTCCGGCATCTCGGTGACCAGGAGGCAGAGGCCGGCTGCCGAGCCACGGCCCACCCGGCCGCGCAGCTGGTGCAGCTGGGAGACGCCGAAGCGGTCGGCGTCCATGATCACCATTGCGGTGGCGTTGGGGACGTTGACGCCGACCTCGATGACGGTCGTGGCGACCAGGACGTGCGTCTCCCCGGCGGCGAAGCGGCGCATGACCGCGTCCTTGTCGTCGGGGTGCATACGGCCGTGCAGGACCTCGACCTTGAGTCCCTGGAGGGGGCCCTTGGCCAGCTGGTCGGCCACGTCGAGGACGGCGAGCGGCGGGCGCTTCTCGGCCTCGTCCTCGGCGGACTTCTTCTTGGGGTCCACTTCCTCGTCGCCGATGCGCGGACAGACGACGTAGGCCTGGTGGCCGTTCTCGACCTCCTCGCGCACGCGCTCCCACGCGCGCGTGAGGAAGTGGGGCTTGTCGGCGGCCGGGACGACATGGCTGGCGATCGGCGAGCGGCCGGCCGGGAGTTGGTCGAGGACGGAGGTCTCCAGGTCGCCGAAGACGGTCATGGCGACCGTGCGCGGGATGGGGGTGGCCGTCATGACCAGCAGGTGCGGGGGCTGTTTGCCCTTGCCGCGCAGGGCGTCGCGCTGTTCGACGCCGAAGCGGTGCTGTTCGTCGACGACGACCAGACCGAGGTCGTGGAACTGGACCTTGTCCTCGATCAGCGCGTGGGTGCCGATCACGATGCCGGCCTCGCCGGTGACGAGGTCGAGCAGCGCCTGGCGGCGGGGGGCGGCGCCCATGGAGCCGGTGAGCAGCACGACCTTGGTGGCGTGCTCCGCGCCGCCCAGCATGCCGCCCTCGGCCAGTTCACCCATCATCTCGACGACGGAGCGGTGGTGCTGCTGGGCGAGGACCTCGGTGGGCGCGAGCATGGCGGCCTGGCCGCCGGCGTCGACGGTGGCGAGCATGGCGCGCAGGGCGACCATGGTGTTGTGGGTGACGGTGAAGTTGTCGGTGACGTAGGCATGGCTCGGGTGGGCGACGCTGATGCACTGGACGGGCTTTCGCCCCACGTACTCGACCGCCGTGATTCCGCGCCGGAAGGTGTTGTGCTCCGGCCGCGGTCGTAGGCCTTCTGCCTTGTGGGTGAGCCTGAAGGGGGTGTGCTCGTCGGGCAGGGCCACCGAGACGCTGTAGGCGGCTTGCTCCGGCAGGACATGCGCCCGGCCGCCGAGCGAACGCACCAGCCAGGCGATGTCGTCCGCTAGCCCGCGCGAGGCCGGACGGAGCGAGATGCTCAAGCCGTCCTGGTGGATGGTGCCTTCGGCGTCCAGCAGGCCTTGCAGCAGAGCGAGCCGGTTCTTGATCGAGGTGTTCTTGAATTCCTCGGGAACGCATGCGATGTCGTCGCCGGCCGTGGACGGACGCGGGTCGGGACCGGCCGATCCGTCCGCGAGGCGGAGGCCCAGCTGATACGGGTCGAGCGGAAGTGCCGAGTCGTTCCCGAGATCGACCGGGGTGGCTGCCGGGAGGTACCACTTCGCGGACCCGTCGGCCTCGGACGCGTCCAGGCGGATCTCCCGGGTCGTCATGACCTGGGGAGCCCGGCCACGCTGCCATCCGCCACTCGTGCCGACGATCCACAGATGCTCGTCGTCGCACTCGACAGAGCTCCCGTCCGACAGGACCAGCCGCCAGACATCACGCTCCCCTTGCGGAAAGACGCCGTCGATCAGCGCGATCCCTCCGTCCGGGACGACGACCTCGTCCCGCACTTTCAGGTCACCCATGCGGCGGAAACCGGCGGGCGTGAGCACGAGCGAGTCGAGAGGCTGCGCCTTGCCCGAACCCACCTCCCCCTGGAGCAGCCGGTGCATCGGATGCTCCGTGGCCAGGTCGTCGAAGATCTCCTTGGAGACCCGCTGCTGACCCTCGGTGAGGGTGAAGGGCAGTCGGTCGTCGAAGGCCGTGAGGAGGCCGTCGGGCCGGGGTTTGCGGGCGACCGCGGGGAGTTGGGCGTCGGTGTGCCGGCGGCGCGCCAGGGCGACCTGGAGGACGAAGGCCTCGTCCCACTTCAGGCGGGAGCGGGCGTCGTCGATGTCGGCCTTGGTGTGCGGGCGGTGGATCTTCAGGAGTGCCTCGGGCAGCGGGACCAGGCCGCGGCCCTCACGGAGAGTGTCCGGGAGGGGGTCGACGGCTTCCTGGGCGCTCGGCAGTGCCGTCTGGACCGCCTTGCCGATCTTCCAGGACTCCAGCTTGGCGGTGGCGGGGTAGATGGGGATCAGGGCGCCGGCCCAGGTCTCGACCGTCTCGTCGCCGTCGCCGCGCAGCAGCTCGTAGGCCGGGTGGGCGAGCTGGAGGCGGCGGTTGAAGACGGAGACCTTGCCCGCGAACATCGCGCGCGTGCCCGGCAGGAGCTCCTTGTGGGGCTTGTGAACGCCGTTGCCGAAGAAGACCAGTTGGAGCCGGCCGCTGCCGTCGGTGATGGTCACTTCCAGGCGCTGGCCCTTGCCTCGGGGGGCCTTGGCCGAGGCGAAGGTGTGCAGTCGGGCGTCGGCGACCTGGGCGACCACCGTGACGTGCTCGTCCATCGGGAGGTCGGCCAGGTGGGTGAGCTGGCCGCGCTCCTCGTATCTGCGCGGGTAGTGGTGCAGGAGGTCACCGACGGTGTGCAGGCCGAGGTGCTCGGCCATCACCTTCGCGGTGGCGGGGCCGAGCACGGACTTCAGTGGTTCTTCCAGTGCGGGCACGAGATCCATTGCACACCACGGCACTGACAATCCGTAACGGCCCAGGCCGTCGGCGCCGTAAACGTCCGAGGAAACCCCTGGTCAGACGGCCGTTCGGGCTTTAGGATGGCGCGCTCCGGCCATCCTTCGCGGTCACCGCCCCACAGGGACCGCCCGACCCCGCGCCGTCACCCTCCCCCAACGGCGCAGCGACGATGGACTCCCAGACCTCACAGTCATCCCAGGCATCCCAGTCACCTCATACGTTCCAGGTCGACCTGCGTGGTCTGGTGGACCTGCTCTCCCATCACCTCTACTCCAGCCCGAAGGTCTACCTGCGCGAACTGCTGCAGAACGCGGTCGACGCCATCACCGCCCGGCGCGCGGAGCAGCCCGCTGCCCCGGCGCGGGTGCGGCTGTACGTCGACGCCGCCGGCGGCGGGCTGCGGGTGGAGGACTCCGGCATCGGGCTGACCGAGTCCGATGTGCACAGCCTGCTGGCGACGATCGGCCGCAGCTCCAAGCGGGCGGACGGCCTGGAGACGGCCCGCTCCGACTTCCTGGGCCAGTTCGGCATCGGTCTGCTGGCCTGCTTCGTGGTCGCCGAGCGGATCCGGGTCGTCAGCCGCAGCGCCCGTACGCCCGAGGCGCCGCCCGTGGAGTGGACGGCGACCGACGACGGTTCGTACACCGTGCGGACGCTGCCGGACGCCGAGCGGCCCGAGCCGGGCACCACCGTGCATCTGGTGGCGCGGGCCGGCGCCGGGGAGTGGCTCACCGAGGAGCGGGTCCTCGCGCTGGCCCGGGACTTCGGTTCGCTGCTGCCGTACGACGTGCGCGTGGGCGAGGAGGAGGTCACCGATCTGCCGGCGCCCTGGGACCGCCCGTACCTCTCCCCCGCCAACCGGCGGGTGGCCCTGGCACGGCACTGTCACGACCTGTTCGGGTTCACCCCGCTGGACTCGATCGAGCTGAACGTGCCGCTGGCGGGGATCCGTGGCGTGGCGTACGTGCTGCCGTCCGCGGTGAGCCCGGCGCAGCGGGCCGGTCACCGGGTGCACCTCAAGGGCATGCTGCTGACCGAGCGGGGCGAACAGCTGCTGCCGGACTGGGCGTTCTTCGTGCGCTGTGTGCTGGACACCGACAGCCTGCGGCCCACGGCCTCGCGCGAGTCGCTGTACGAGGACGAGACGCTGGCCGCCGTACGGGAGGCGCTGGGCGAGCGGATCCGGTCCTGGCTGACGGGGCTCGCGGCCGGTGATCCGGAGCGGCTGGCGGCGTTCCTGTCCGTGCACCACCTGGGGGTGAAGTCCCTGGCGCGGCACGACCGGGAGATGCTGCGCACGATGCTGCCGTGGCTGCCCTTCGAGACGACCGACGGACGGCTGTCCCTGGAGGAGTTCGCGCAGCGGCATCCGGTGGTGCACTTCACGCGGACCGTCGAGGAGTACCGGCAGGTCGCGCCGATCGCCTCCGCGCAGGGCGTCGGGGTGATCAACGGCGGTTACACGTACGACAGCGAGCTGGTCGAGGCGCTGCCGTCGGTGCGCCCGGGAACGGTGGTCGCCGAGCTGGACGCGGACACCGTGACCGCGCATCTGGACGCGGTCGACCCGGCCGAGGAGCTGGCGCTGTCCGGTTTCCTGGCGGCCGCGCGGGCCAAACTCGACGCCCTGGGCTGCGATGTGGTCCTCAGGGCCTTCCATCCGCTGTCCGTGCCCGCGCTGCACCTGGACGACCGGTCCGCCCGGCACGAGCAGGCCCGGTCCGAGGCCGAGGAGCAGGCGGACGACCTGTGGGCGGGCATCCTGGGCTCGCTGCGCGGCAGCGCGCCCCGCGCGCGGCTGGTGCTCAACCATCTCAACCCGCTGGTCCGGCGGATCAGTTCGCTGGGCGACGCGGAGCTGATCGGCACGGCCACGGAGTCGCTGTACGGGCAGGCGCTGCTGATGGCCCAGCGTCCGCTGCGGCCCGCGGACTCGGCCCTGCTGAACCGGGCGTTCATCGGCCTCCTGGAGTGGGCCACGAAGGGCGAGGAGGGTCGCCGATGAGCGAGATCACCGACTTCGACGCACTGCGCCGGGCGATGGCGGAGAACGCCGAGCAGCCGGAGGGCCCGGCCCGCAACGCGCGCGCGGAGCGGCTGCTCGCCGAGGCCGAGCGGCTGAACGTGCCGCTCGCCGTGATCGAGGCGCTCGGACACCAGCTGAAGGTCTACAACTACAGCTCCGAGAAGGACCGGATGTTCGTCCCCTTCGCGCGCCTGCTGCGCATGTGGGACGAGCGGCCCGAGGACTTCGACGCGTACGAGACGCACTCGCTGCACTGGGTGTTCAAGTGGATGTCGTCCGGCATGCTCGACCAGCCGCACATTCCGCTGGCCTCCGTGGAGAAGTGGCTCGGCGAGATGGAGCACCGCTACCGGCTCGCGGGGCACTCCGAACGGGCGGTGCGCGGGGCGGAGTTCAGCGTGGCCGCCCACATCGGGGACGTCGAGCGGGCCGAGCGCGCGTACGCCGCCTGGCTGGCCGCCGACCGGGACAGCATGGCCGACTGCCACGCGTGCGAGTTGCAGGCGCAGGGCTGGTGGCAGGCGGAGCAGGGGCGGGACGAGCGGGCGCTTGAGCTGTGGCGGCCGGTCCTGGAGGCCGAGTTCAGCTGCGCCCACGAGCCGCACACGACCCTCGCCTCCTCGCTCACGCCCCTGTTGCGGCTGGGCCGCGTGGACGAGGCGCGCGCCCACCATCTGCGCGGTTTCCGGCTCGTACGGGCCATGGAGAGCATGCGCGGCGCCTACGCGGACCACGTCGAGTTCTGCGCGCTGACCGGCAACGAGGCACGCGGCCTGGAGCTGCTCGCGGAGCGGCCGGCGTACTTCACGGACACCGGGCATCCGCGCAGCGGGCTGGAGTTCCTGTCCGTCGTGGTGCTCCTCATGGAGCGGCTGACCGGGCTCGGACTCGGCGGGCAACGGGTGCCGGGACCGGCGGGCCGCGCGTGGACCGCGCGCGAACTCGCCGCACACGCGCGCAAGGAGGCCCTGGGGCTGGCCGAGCGCTTCGACCGGCGCAACGGCACCTCGCACATCAGCGACCGGGCACGCGCGCGTATGACGCAGGAGCCACTGGTGGAGCGGCTGCCGCTCGGGGTGCGTGCGGCGCGTCCCACGACGGCCGCTGTTCCCGTGGCGGCGGTTCCGGCGCACGATGAGCCCGTGGAGGACGATCTGCCCACGCTGCTGGCCACGGCCCGGCGGCTGTCGGACACCCTGCAGCCGGACGCTGTCGAGGCATGGGCTGCCGTGGCGCGCGCCGCCGAGGGCATCGAGCTGGACGTCCGTGACCGCGCGGAGATCGCCGATCACCGGGCGATGGAACTCGGCCCCGAGGGCGTCGAACTGTTCGAGCAGGCCGCCGAGTTGTACGCGCAGGCGGGCGACCCGGGCGAGTCGCTGGCGGCACGCACGCGTGCGGCGTACGTCCGCGCGCTCACCGGTCATGTGCAGGAGGCGCTCGCCACCGTCGCCGGTCCCTACGACGAGATCCTCGCGCTGTACGCCGAGGACGCCACCGGCCTGCGGCAGACGGCGGCCGTGCTGATGGGGCGGGCCCGGGTGCTGATGCGGCGGGTGCACGAGGCGGACGAGCCGATGGATCCGGCGGTCGTGGCCGCCGCCGAGGCGGCCGCCCGGGAGGTGCTCGCGCTCGTCGAGGGGCACACCGGTGACGACGTGCGGCTCGCCGCACGGGCCGCCGAGGCACAGGCAATGCACGCGGAGCTGGCCGCCCTCGCGGGGGACGTGGAGACGGCGGCGGAGCTGTTCGCGCGCGCGGCGGCCGCGTTCGTAGGGTCGGGGCTGCCGTGGTTCGCGGTGGAGTACGAGGCCCGGGTGGCCGGGCTCGCGCACCACCTCGGGGACATCGCGGAGGCCGAGCGTGCCCTGCGGGCGGCGCTGGAGCACGGCGGACCGCACCTGGAGCCGCCGGGGCGGGCCCAGCTGCATCTCCAGCTCGCCGAGGTGCTCGGCGGCCGGGGCCTGTCGGAGGAGGCCGCCGAACACGCCCTGGAGGCGGCGCACTGGGCCGACGAGGCGGGCGAGGGCCCGACGCTCGGCGCCTGGGCGCGGCATCAGCTCGGCGGGCTCCTGGTGCGTCAGGGGCGCTGGGCCGAGGCGGCGGAGGTGCTGGAGTCGGCGCTCACCGAGCTGACCGCCGAGACGCACGGCGACGGCGCCGTCGTCCAGACGCAGTGGTGGCTCGGCGACTGCCTGAGCGAGCTCGGCGAGCACCAGGAGGCCGCCGAACACCGGCTCCGGGCGGCCGAGATCGCCCGGCACTGGCCGGAGCAGCACGACCACGCCACCCTCGCCCATCTCGCCGCCGAGTCCCTCGGGCACGCGGGGCTGCACGCGGAGGCGGACCGGGCTTACGCGCGCGCGGGCGACCTGTGGCTCGCGCTCGGCAACGTCCACGGCCTCGTCCGCTCCCTGCGCGCCCGCGCGTGGCTGGCGTTGCGCGTGGAGGGCGAAGGCGCGAACAAGGCGCGGGAGTTCATGGCGGACGCCGTCCAGGAGTGCGCGGCGGCGCTGGACGCGGCGCCCGACGAGGAGGCGCGCGCCCGGCTCACCGCCGAGCTCGGGCACACGCACCGGCAGTTCGGTGATCTGCTCGCCCGGTCCGCGGCCGAGGACGACGAGGACGACTCGATCCAGGCCGCCCTGGACGAGGCCCTGTCCCGGATGGCGGAGGCGGTCGCGGTGTTCGCCGGTCTCGGGGACGAGGCCCGGGACGCCCGCACCGGCGCCGAGCTCGCCGCGGGCTGGCTGGCGGCGGACCTGGGCCGGCCCGCGGAGGCGGCCACACGCGCGCGTGCGGTGCTGACGGCGTACGAGGGCGTGGCCGAGGAGGAGGGCGCGGCGCGGGAGCGGCGGGCGGAGGCGGAGCAGCTGCTTGAGGTGGTCGAGGAGGACTGAGCCGTACAGCAGGGCCAGGGCCCCTCGCCGTCACTCCACGCCGATGAGCAGCAGCGCCCCTTGCCGTCCGCCCCGGTACACCACCGTGTCGACGGCGAGGTACGCCTCGCGCACCCGCGCTTCGAGGTGTCCGGCGATGCCCTCGGGCGCGTCGTCGCCGAGGACGAGGGTGACCAGTTCGCCGCCCGCGGCGAGCATGCGGTCCAGGACCGTCTCGGCGGTGGCCGTGACGTCCGCGCCGATCACGGCCACGTCGCCGTCGATGAGGCCGAGGACGTCACCGGCCTGGCAGATGCCGGCCATGGTCCAGGACTGGCGTTCGGCGACGGCGACCTCGGCGTAGCGGGTCGCTCCCGCCGCCGAGGTCATGGACACAACGTCCTCGTCGAAGCGGCGCTCCGGCTCGTGCACGGCGAGCGCCGCGATCCCCTGGACCGCGGAGCGTGTGGGGATCAGGGCCACGCGGATGCCCTCGGCGCGGGCCTGTTCGGCGGCGGCGGCCGCGGTGTGGCGCAGGTCGGCGTCGTTGGGCAGCAGCACGACCTCGCGCGCGTGGGCCCGCCGTACCGCCTCGACGAGCTCCCCGCTCGCGGGCGGCTCCCCGGGGCGCGCGAGCACGGTGGTCGCACCGGCCTCGGTGTACAGCCCGGCCAGCCCCGGCCCGGGTACGACGGCCACGACGGCGCGCTGGATCCGCTCCCGGGGCGGCCGTTCGCCGCCGGTGGTGTGCACGTCGCCGGCGCCGAAGTGCGTGATGCGGATCCGGTGCGGCCGTCCGGCCTCGACGCCCGCCTCCACGGCGGCGCCGGCGTCGTCGACGTGCACATGGACGTTCCACAGGCCGTCGCCGCCGACCACGACCAGCGAGTCGCCGAGGACGTCGAGCCGCTCGCGCAGCCGTGCGACGGCGGCGTCCTCGGCGTCCAGGAGGTAGATCACCTCGAAGGCCGGCCCACCGTCCTGCGCGGGCGCACAGTCACCGGGGCTGTCGAGCACCACGCGCGCGTGGGCGACCGTGACCGCCGGCGTCTCGCCCGTGAACGTCTCCACCAGGGCGGCGAGCACCGTGACCAGCCCGCGCCCGCCGGCGTCCACCACCCCGGCGCGTTCCAGGACGGCGAGCTGGTGCGGGGTGACGGCGAGAGCGGCGCGTGCCCCTTCGTAGGCGGCCCGTGCGACGGCCCCGCAGTCGCCCTCGGCCCCGCCGGCCGCGTCGGCCGCCGCGGAGGCGACGGTCAGGACCGTGCCCTCGACGGGGTGGGCCACGGCCTGGCGGGCGGAGTCGGCGGCGTGCCGCAGGGCCAGCCGGAGTCCGGTGGCGTCGGCGTGCGCCGGGTCACCGTCGGCGGCGAGCACCTGGGCCATGCCGCGCAGCAGCTGCGCCAGGATCGTCCCGGAGTTCCCGCGCGCCCCTATGAGCGCCCCGTGCGCCATCGCCCGCACGGCGTCGGCCAGGGACGGCACGGCGCCGTCGGTACCCGCCTCGTGCCCGATGAACACCGCGTCGACGGCCGCCGCCGCTGATTCCACCGTCAGATACAGGTTGGTGCCGGTGTCCCCGTCGGCCACGGGGTAGACATTGATCGCGTCGATCTCCTCGCGCGCGCGGCCGAGCGCCTCCAGCGCGAGACCGCACCAGGTGCGTACCGCGAGAGCATCGAAGAATGTCTGCGGCACCTGCGCCACCTGCGCCTCCTTGAGCTGCTGGACGTGGGACGCAGCGTAGACCCAGGGGTGGTGCCCACCGGAAGAGGGCCGGGAGCGGGCCCCTGAGCAGCCATGGTAGTTTCGTTCTACTGGCGCAGCCGTTGTATGCTGCTCCGGTTGCCCGATCCAGATCGGGCCGTCCCCTGGCAGCGCCACTCAGATCTTAGATCTCGATCCCGGCATGCCGGGATTATCCGTAAGTGCATCTGAAGTCTTTGGAGTGACCCGTGGCTGCCAACTGCGACGTCTGCGGCAAGGGGCCGGGCTTCGGCAACAACATCTCGCACTCGCACCGCCGTACGTCCCGTCGCTGGAACCCGAACATCCAGCGCGTCCGTACCGTGGTCGGCGGGACGCCGAAGCGCGTGAACGCTTGCACCTCGTGCATCAAGGCCGGCAAGGTCTCGCGCTGACGCACAGCTAAGCGCGCGGCCACTGCTGGTTCGCTGCATCGAGCCGATCCACCTCGTGTGGATCGGCTTTTTGCATGCCCGAAAGGCGTCCACCTGCCAGAATTCCGGGAATGCGCTTCGGCATCCTGGGCCCCCTCGACATACGCGACCCCGACGGCACCCCCGTCGACCCGGGCGGCCCCCGCCCCCGCGCCCTGCTGACGCTACTGCTCCTCGACGCGGGCCGCACCGTGTCCACGGACCGGCTGACCGACGGCCTGTACGGCGCCGAGCCGCCCGCCGGGGCGGCCAACGCGCTCCAGTCACAGATCTCCCGGCTGCGCCGACGCCTGGCCCCGCACACGGAGATCGAGGCCTCGCCCGCCGGTTACCGCATCGCCGTCCCGGCCGAGGCCGTGGACGCCCACCGTTTCGAGCGCCTGTCCCAGGAGGGCCGTGCCGCTCTCGCCACCGGTGACCACGCCCGGGCGGCGGCCGTGTTGCGTGAGGCGCTCGGCCTGTGGCGCGGCCCCGCGCTGCCCGACCTGCCGGACGCGCATGCCGAGACCGCCGCCCTGGACGAACTCAGGCTGGCCGCCGTACAGGACCGGATCGAGGCGGATCTGGCGCTGGGCGGTGGGTCCGAGCTCGTGCCGGAGCTGCGGGCGCTGCTGGCGGCGCATCCGCTGAGCGAACGGCTCTACGGGCAGCTGATGCGGGGCCTGCACGCGGCAGGACGGCCCGCCGAGGCGCTCACGGTGTACGAGGAGGCCCGGCACAGACTCGCCGAGGAGCTGGGCACGGATCCGTCGGCCGAGCTGTCCGCGCTCCATCTGGAGCTGCTCCAGGGGCGGGCGGAGCCGGCCGCCCGGTCCCAGCGGCTGCCCGCGCAGCTCACGCGTTTCGTCGGCCGGGAGACCGAGCTGGCCCGGATCGGCGCGCTCCTCACGGACGGCTCGCGGCTGGTCACGCTCACCGGCCCCGGCGGCACGGGCAAGACCCGGCTCGCGGTGGAGGCGGCGGGCACGTGGCCGGGCGTCTGTTTCGTCGAGCTGGCACCCCTCACGGACGGCACCCGGATCCCGTACGCCGTTCTCGCCGCCCTGGGTGTGCGGGAAGGTTTCCGCACTCCCGCCGCGGACACCACCGAGCGGCTGCTGTCCGCCCTGGAGGACCGCGAGCTGCTGCTGGTGCTGGACAACTGCGAGCACCTCGTCGAGGAGACCGCCCGGGTGGCCGCCCTGCTGCTCGGCTCCTGCCCCGGCGTCCGGGTGCTGGCCACCAGCCGGGAGGCGCTGGGCATCACCGGCGAGGTGCTGGTCCCGGTGCCGCCGCTGGCGCCGGAACCGGCCGTCGAGCTGTTCCGCGACCGCGCGCGGGCGGTGCGTCCGCAGTTCGAGGACCACGCGCGCGTGCCCGCCGTCTGTGCCGCCCTCGACGGACTCCCCCTCGCCATCGAGCTGGCGGCCGCCCGGCTGCGCACCCTCACCCCGGACGAGCTGGCGGACCGCCTGGACGACCGGTTCCGGCTGCTGTCCCGCGGCGACCGCTCCAAGGCGCCCCGGCACCGCACGCTGCGGGCCGTCGTGGAGTGGAGTTGGGAGCTGCTGGACGAGGAGGAGCGGGAGCTGGCGCGGCGGCTGACGGTGTTCTCCGGCGGGGCGACCCTGGACGCGGTCGAGGCCGTGTGCGGGACGGCGTACCCGGAGGACCTGCTGGCCTCGCTGGTGGAGAAGTCGTTCCTGGAGTTCATGGAGTTCATGGAGTCCACGGAGTTCACCGAGCCCACAGAGCCCGCGCGCTCCGCAGAGTTCACCGAGCCCGTCAGGCCCGCCAAGCCCGCCGGGTCCCCGCAGACATCCGAAGGCCGCTACCGCATGCTGGAGACGATCCGCGCTTTCGCCGCCGAGGGTGTGACGGACCGGCGCGGGCTCGCGGATGCCCACGCCCGGCACTTCCTGCGGCTCGCGGAGCGGGCCGAACCGTTTCTCCGGGGCGGCGACCAACTCGTCTGGCTGGCCCGCCTGGACGCCGAGCGGGACAACCTGGACGCGGCCCTGCGGCATCTCGTGTCGACGGCCCCCGAGGACGCCCTGCGGCTCATGGCCCACGTGTCCTGGTTCCGCTGGCTGCGCTCCCCGCACGGCGAACAGGCGCCCCTGGCACACGCCCTGCTGGAAGCGGTCGGCGACGCACCGCCCCCGGGGCTGGCCGAGGAGTACGCCCTGTGCCTGATGAACACGGTCACCGGCCACGGCGACGACCCCGGCGAGGGCGACCGCATCGCGCGCGTGGCCGCGCTCATGCACGCCCTGGACGGGCCCCTGCGGCTGCCGTTCACCATGGTCCTGTGGTCGCTGGTCAGCGGCCCGCTGCACGCGGTGGAGGACGGGCTGCTCGCCGTACAGGTCGGCGAATCGCCGTGGGGCCGTGCGCTGCTGGATCTGGGGGTGGCCTACCGGGCGCAGTTCGCGGGCGACCCCGTGGCCTCCGAGGCGGCGTTCGCGCGCTCGCTGACGGGTTTCCGCTCGACCGGTGACCGCTGGGGCATGGCCAACTGCCTGGACCCGCTGGCGGCCTACGCGGCCCGGCGCGGCGAGTACGCCCGCGCCCTGGACCTGCTCGACGAGGGGCTGGTGCACGTCCGGGAACTGGACGCACCCGAGGAGACCGCGGACCTGGTGCGCTCCCGGGCCACCGTGCTGCTGCACCGCGGCGACACCGAGGAGGCGGTGGCGCACTTCACGCGCGCCGCCGCCCTGGCCCGCACGGCGGGCGCCCCGGACAAGGTAGCGGCCGCCCGACGCGGACTCGGCGACACAGAACGGCTCAGCGGAAACACCGCCCACGCGCGCGTGCACTACGAGAGTGCTCTGGAGGCCTGCGCGGCGAACTGGTTCAGTGTCGGCGAGACGGTTCTGACCCTCATCGGTCTTGGCCGCACGGCGGCTGCCGAAGGCGACCTCGGCCGGGCCCGCGAGTGGTTCGCCCAGGCCCGCGCGCACTCCCTGGACGCGCCCGACACCTTCACCCTGGCGGCCGTCGCCGACGCCCTGGCCGTCGTAGCCCCGCACCCCGAACGCGCGGCCGAACTCCTCGGCGCCGCAACAGGCCTGCGCGGCGCCCCGGCCCAGGGCGACCCCGACGTCGTACGCACCGAGCGGGACGTACGCGCGCGGATGTCCCCCGAGGCGTACGAGAAGGCCTACGAGCACGGCCGGAGCCTGCGGTCAGCGGCGGTCAGCGAACGGTAGGCAGACGGTCAGCGGCTCCCCCGAAGCTCATGGCCATGACGAACACACACCGCCTCGGCCACCTGAACGTCCTGATCTCCGGCGCCAGCGTCGCCGGCCCCGCCCTCGCCCTGAACCTCGCCCGCCACGGCGCCCGCGTCACCGTCGTCGAGAAGGCCCCGGCCCTGCGCGGCGGCGGCTTCGCGGTCGACTTCCGCGGGCACGTCCACCGCAAGGTGCTCAAGGACATGGGCATCTGGGACGAGATCCACGCCCGCCAGACCCACATGGGCCGGCAGACCGTCGTCGACGCCGACGACACCCCGCGCGTGGACCTGCCGTCCGAGATGATGAGCGGCGACGTCGAGATCTTCCGCGGCGAGCTGTCGAAGATCCTGTACGAGCGCAGCCGGGACCGTGTCGAGTACGTCTTCGGCGACTCGATCGCCACCCTCACCGACCACGCCGACGGCGTCGACGTCACCTTCGAGAAGGGCGCGCCCCGCCGCTTCGACCTCGTCGTCGGCGCCGACGGACTGCACTCGCACACCCGCCGCCTGGTCTTCGGCGACGAGAACCGCCACCTCCGCTTCCTGGACCACTACGTGGCCGGCTTCACCGTCCCCAACGAGCTCGGCCTGAGCCGCACCGGCCGCCTCTACAGCGAGCCCGGCCGCGCCATCGACATCGGCAACTACGACGGCGACCCGGACCGCGCGCACGCGCTGCTGGTCTTCCGCTCGGAGCAGCTGTCGTACGACCGCCGGGACGTCGAGGCGCAGAAGCGGATCCTCGCGGAGCGGTTCGCGGGGATGGGCTGGCAGGCGCCGAGCGTCCTGAAGGCCCTGGAGACGGCCGACGACCTGTACTTCGACGCGATCGCCCAGATCCATGTCGACCGCCTCGCCCAGGGGCGGGTGGCGCTGCTCGGGGACGCCGGCTACGGCGCCACCATGGGCGGCATGGGCACGGGCGTGGCGGTCGTCGCCTCGTACGTCCTGGCCGGTGAGCTGGCGCTGGCGGGCGGGGACCACCGCAGGGCGTTCGCCGCGTACGAGGAGCGGATCACGGGCTTCGCCAAGGGCTGCCAGAAGACCTCGGGCAACGCGGGTCCGTTCTTCGCGCCGGCCACCGAGCGACGGATCCGTGGCCGGGACCGGATGTACCGGCTGCTCGCCTCCCGCCCGCTGGCGGCCTTCTTCAAGAAGATCACCGAGAAATCGGCGACCAACATCAAGCTCCCGGCGTACCCCGCCTGAGGGCCCAGCCGTGGTCCACGGGCCCGATCCCCCCGCCGAGCGCGAACCCGGCGGCGATCGCCCCGGTGACGTACTCCTTGGCCGCCGCCACCGCCTCGGGCACGGGCTGCCCCTTCGCCAGCTGCGACGCGATCGCGGAGGCGAGGGTGCAGCCCGTGCCGTGCGTGTGCCGGTTGTCGTGCCGGGGCGCGCGCAGCCAGTGCTCCTCGGCGCCGTCGGTGAGCAGATCCACGGCGTCCCCGGCGAGATGACCGCCCTTGATCACGACCCAGCTCGGCCCGTACGCCAGCACGGCCGCCGCCGCCCGCCGCAGATCGTCCTCCGACTCGACGCGCACGCCCGTGAGTTGGGCCACCTCGTCGAGATTCGGGGTCGCGACGGTGGCGACGGGCAGCAGCTTCGTCCGTACGGAGTCCAGCGCGGACGCGGCCAGCAGGGCGTCCCCGTGCTTGGACACGCCCACCGGGTCGACGACCGCCGGGGCGTCGGTGCCGCCGATCAACTCGGCCACCGCCTCGACGAGTTCGGCCGAGGCGAGCATCCCGGTCTTCACGGCCTGGACGCCGATGTCGTCGACGACGCTGCGGTACTGGGCCCGCACCGCCTCCACCGGAAGTTCCCAAGCCCCTTGCACGCCCAGCGAGTTCTGCGCGGTGACGGCCGTGATCACGCTCATGCCGTGCACACCGAGCGCGAGCATCGTCTTCAGGTCGGCCTGGATGCCCGCGCCGCCGCCGGAGTCGGAGCCGGCCACGGTCAGGACGCGCGGCAGGCTCATGACTCGATGTCCCCGCCGAAGTGGTCCCAGCCGCCCTTGCTGGTCCACGGCGCCCCGTCGACCGTCACCTGGGGCAGCGCCGAGGGGTTGAGCACCTCGCCGATGACCTTCCAGCGGGCGGGGAGCTTCACGTCGGGCGGGAAGGTCGCCACGATCGCGTGGTCCTCTCCCCCGGTGAGCACCCACTGCATGGGATCCACGCCGACGGCCTGCCCGATGTCGTTCATCTGGGACGGGATGTCGATCGCGCCGGAACGGATGTCGATCCGCACCTTGCTGGCCTCGGCGATGTGCCCGAGGTCGGCGATCAGCCCGTCGCTGACGTCGCACATCGCGGTCGCCCCGAGCCCGGCCGCGGCCGGTCCCGCGTGGTACGGCGGTTCCGGGCGCCGGTGCGCCTCCACGAAGGCGCGCGGCGAGCGGAACCCGCGCGAGAGGACGGCGTACCCGGCCGCCGACCAGCCCAGCCAGCCGGTGACCGCGACGAGGTCGCCGGGCTGTGCGCCGGCCCGCGTCACGGGCTCCTGGTTGCGCAGATCGCCGAGCGCGGTGATCGACACCATGATCGAGTCGCCGCGTACGACGTCCCCGCCGACCACGGACGCGCCCGCTACCTGGCACTCGTCGCGCAGTCCGTCCATCAGCTCGGTCGGCCAGGTCACCGGAAGCTCGGCGGGGACGACCAGACCGAGCAGCAGGGCCGTCGGTACGGCGCCCATGGCGGCGATGTCGGCGAGGTTCTGCGCGGCGGCCTTGCGGCCCACGTCGTAGGCGGTGGACCAGTCGCGGCGGAAGTGCCGCCCCTCCAGGAGGATGTCGGTGCTGGCCACGACCCTGCGGTCGGGCGCGGCCACCACGGCGGCATCGTCGCCGGGTCCGACCCGGACCGCCGGGGTGGTGGTGAGACGGGAGGTGAGCTCCCTGATGAGCCCGAACTCCCCGAGCTCACCAACAGTGCCCTTCATTGCCCTTACGCCCCTTCTGTCCCTGTCCGTTCCCGGTCGCGTGTGTCTACTGTCCCCGATACGGTCGAAGAGACCGTCAACTTCTGTCGTGCCTGCACCCCGGCGCGGAAGCCCCGGTCCCCGCAGGTCTCCCCGCGGCGAGCGGCGACGCGATACCGTGGCGTTCCTTTTCCCCACATGATCCTCGTGGCCGCCCTGGAGGTTCCGTGGTACAGGCGTACATCCTGATCCAGACGGAGGTCGGCAAAGCGTCGACCGTCGCCGAGACGATCAGCAAGATCCCTGGAGTCATCCAGGCCGAGGACGTGACAGGACCGTATGACGTGATCGTGCGTGCCCAGGCCGACACCGTGGACGACCTCGGCCGCCTGGTGGTCGCCAAAGTCCAGCAAGTGGACGGAATCACCCGCACACTGACCTGCCCCGTCGTCCATCTCTAGCCCCCGTCTACCCTTGGCCGGTGAACTTCTTGCGTCACCGGCTCATCGGTCTGCCCGCGCTCGTCCTGTCGATCACTGTCGCGGGCTGCTCCTCAGCAGACGACGACGCGTCGACGGCGGTTCCCTCCCCGGGGGCGCAGACCACCAAGCTGTGTCAGAACCTGGACAAGGTACTGCCGTCGAAGGTGGCCGGTGAGAGCCGCCGTGATCCCGAGCCCGCCTCCGCACTGACGGCGGGCTGGGGAAGCCCCGAGATCATACTGCGCTGCGGTGTGACCCGGCCGCCGAAGATGATCGACCCGAAGGTGGCGGAGGGCGGTGACGCCGACGCGGTGGCCGGTGGAGTGAACGGGGTCGACTGGCTGATGGAGCGGCAGGACGACGGGGGGTACCGCTTCACCTGCGCCAATCGCAAGGCGTACGTCGAGGTGACCGTACCGGAGGGCGTGGACAGCTCGGCCACGCTCGTCGACCTGGCGTCGGCCGTCAAGAAGGCGATCCCCGAAGGGATCGCCCTCTAGCTCACCGCAGGCCGGTCGACCTGCGCAGCGCCGCCTGGATCAGCCTGTCGACCAGTTCCGGGTAGCCGACCCCGGTCGCCTGCCACATCTGCGGGTACATCGAGATGGGCGTGAAGCCGGGCATGGTGTTGATCTCGTTGATCACGAACTCGCCGTCCTCGGTGAGGAAGAAGTCCGCCCGCACCAGCCCCTCGCAGGAGGCCGCCTCGAAGGCGTCCACCGCGAGCCTGCGGACCTCGGCGCTCTCCTCGTCCGTCAGCGGGGCGGGGACGATGCCCGGGGTCGAGTCGATGTACTTCGCCTCGAAGTCGTAGTACGCGTGCGCCTGCGGCGGCGGGATCTCCGCGGGGACGGACGCGCGCGGGCCGTCCTCGAACTCCAGGACGCCGCACTCGATCTCACGGCCGCGCAGCGCCGCCTCGACGAGGATCTTCGGGTCGTGCCGCTGGGCCTCGGCGATCGCCTCGTCGAGACCGGACAGGTCGTCGACCTTGGTGATGCCGATCGAGGAACCCGCGCGCGCGGGCTTCACGAACAACGGCCAGCCGTGCTCGCCGGCGAAGTCGACGATCTTCTTGCGGGCGGCCGACTCGTCCTGCGCCCACTCGCGCGGCCGGACGACGACGTACGGGCCCACCTTCAGTCCGAAGGAGGTGAACACCCGCTTCATGTACTCCTTGTCCTGGCCGACGGCCGAGGCGAGCACACCCGAACCCACATACGGCACACCGGAGAGCTCCAGCAGACCCTGGAGGGTGCCGTCCTCGCCGTAGGGGCCGTGCAGGACGGGGAAGACGACGTCGACCTCGCCGAGCGCCTTGGGCACCGATCCGGGCTCGCTGTAGACGACTTCGCGGTTCGCGGGGTCGACGGGGAGCACCACGCCGCCCTCGCTCGACTCGGCGAGCTCCTCGACGTTGGGCGTACGGCGCTCGGTGATCGCCATGCGCTCCGGTTCGTCGGCGGTGAGCGCCCAGCGGCCGTCCTGGGTGATGCCGATCGGCAGGACGTCGTACCGGGTCCGGTCGATGGCCTTCAGTACGGCGCCGGCGGTGACCACGGAGATCCCGTGCTCTGAGCTGCGACCGCCGAACACGACGGCCACACGCGGCTTGCGAGGCGGCTGCTGGGGGCTCTGGGGGAGGTTCTCGGTGCTCATATCGCGTTGAGAGTACCCGTTGGTAGTGGCCTGAGACAGCGTCCGCCCCGGGGGTTCGCTCAGCGTCGTTCCGGCTTCGCGCTGCGCGACATCAGCTCCTTGAGAGCGACCACCGGAGGCTTGCCGTCGTGCACGATGGCGACGACCGTCTCCGTGATCGGCATGTCGACTCCGTGCCGGCGGGCCAGATCCAGCACCGATTCGCAGGACTTGACGCCCTCGGCGGTCTGCTTGGTGACCGCGATGGTCTCCTCCAGGGTCATGCCCTTGCCGAGGTTGGTGCCGAAGGTGTGGTTGCGGGACAGCGGCGAGGAGCAGGTGGCCACCAGGTCGCCCAGGCCCGCGAGTCCGGCGAACGTCATCGGGTCGGCGCCCAGCGCGACTCCGAGCCGCGCGGTCTCCGCAAGGCCGCGGGTGATGAGCGAGCCCTTGGCGTTGTCGCCGAGCCCCATGCCGTCCGCGATGCCGACGGCGAGCCCGATGACGTTCTTCACCGCACCGCCCAGCTCGCAACCGACCACGTCCGTCTCCGTGTACGGCCGGAAGTACGGCGTGTGGCAGGCGGCCTGGAGCCGTTGGGCGACGGCCTCGTCGGTGCAGGCGACCACGGCGGCGGCCGGCATCCGCGCGGCGATCTCACGGGCGAGGTTGGGCCCGGTGACCACGGCGACGCGGTTCGGGCCGACCTTGGCGACGTCCTCGACGACCTCGCTCATCCGCATCGCGGAACCGAGTTCGACGCCCTTCATCAGCGAGACGAGGACCGTGTCCGGGGCGAGCAGCGGGGTCCACTCGGCGAGGTTGCCGCGCAACGTCTGCGAGGGGATGGCGAGGACGGTGAAGTCGGCGCCGTAGGCCGCCTCGGCGGGGTCGGTGGTGGCCCGCAGGTTCTCCGGGAGCTCGACGCCGGGGAGGTAGTCGGGGTTCGTACGCGTGTAGTTGACCGCTTCGGCGAGTTCGGGGCGCCGTCCCCACAGGGTGACCTCGCAGCCGGCGTCGGCGAGCACCATGCCGAAGGCGGTACCCCACGATCCGGTGCCGAAGACGGCCGCCTTGACGGGCTTGCTCACTTGGCGCTCTCCTCTTCGTGACCGGTCTGCGCCTGGCTCCGGCGCCGCTGCTCGATCCGTTCCTGACGCGGGTCGTAGGCCGTGGTGGGCGCCTTCTCGCCGCGGATCTCCTCCAGCAGGCGGGTGATGGCGGCCATGATGACCTCGGTGGCCTCCTTGAGGAGTTCCGGTGTCATCTCCTTGTCGTAGAAGCGCGACAGGTCCACGGGCGGGCCGGCGAGGACGCGCGAGGTCTTGCGCGGACGAAGGTTGAGCTTCTTGGCGTACGGCGGCAGCAGTTCGTTGGCGCCCCACTGCGCGACCGGGATCACCGGGCACTTGGTCTGCAGGGCCACGCGCGCGGCACCGGTCTTGCCGGTCATGGGCCACTGGTCGGGGTCGCGGGTGATGGTGCCCTCGGGGTAGAAGGCGACGCACTCGCCGCGCTCCACGGCGTCGATCGCGGCGCGGAAGGCGCTCAGCGCGTCCGTGGTCTCGCGGTAGACGGGGATCTGCCCGGTGCCCCGCATGAAGGCGCCGATGAATCCCTTCTTGAAAAGCCCGCTCTTCGCGAGGAATCGCGGAACACGTCCGGTGTTGTACTGAAAGTGCGCGTAGGCGAAGGGGTCGACATGCGAATTGTGGTTCACCACGGTGATAAATCCGCCGTCGGCCGGAATGTTCTCCGTTCCTCGCCAGTCCCGCTTGATCAGAACCACCAGCGGCGGTTTGGCGATCACCGCTGCGAAGCGGTACCAGAAGCCGATTCTGCGGCGGGGCACGCGGACACCTTCCTCTAGGGCCTGGGGGGCCGCACAAGTGTCGCCCCGGGCCGACCGTCTGTCGAGAACACCGTACGCCCCGACGGCCGGGCCGCCAGATGCCCGGTGTGAAAGCCGGGTGACAATGGCCGCGACAAGAGAGGGACGGAACGCTGGTGCAGTGGACCTTGGTCATACCCCTGAAACCTCTGGCCCTGGCCAAGAGCAGGCTCTCCGACGCCGCCGCCGACGAGCTGCGGCCGGCCCTCGCCCTCGCCTTCGCCGAGGACACCGTGACAGCCGCGCTGGCCAGCCCGGCGGTGCGGGATGTGGCGGTCGTCACGGACGACGCCCTGGCCGGCCGGCGGCTGGCCGCCCTGGGCGCCCGGATCGTCCCCGACGAGCCGCGCGCGGGCCTGAACGCCGCGCTGGCGCACGGAGCGACGGCGGTACGCGCTTCGCGACCCCAAACCCCCGTCGCGGCGCTGAACGCCGATCTTCCGGCCCTGCGGCCCGCGGAATTGACCTTGGTACTGGAAGCCGCAGCTGAATTCCCCCGCGCTTTTCTTCCGGACGCGGCGGCAATCGGCACGACACTGTTGGCCGCGACTCCGGGCATGGAATTGCTGCCCGCATTCGGCACCGATTCCCGCGCCCGCCACCGCGCCTCGGGTGCCATGGAACTGCCCCTCGACGCGGTGGATTCCGTACGCCAGGACGTGGACACCGGCGACGATCTGCGGGCGGCGCTGCTGCTGGGAGTGGGGCGTCATACGGCGGAGGTGTCGGCGAGGTTGCTGATCACCCCCTAGGGCCGCGGGGCCGTGTCGCCCCGTACGCACTACGCTGAGCGTCATGCAGGCGACCGCATACACGTACGACCCCGAAACCCGCAGCGGCCAGGTCCTCCTGGACGACGGCACGCCCATGCCCTTCGACGCGGCGGCCTTCGACCAGGGCGGGCTGCGGCTGCTGCGCCCCGGCCAGCGCGTCCGCATCGAGGTGGAGGGGCCGAAGGACACCCCCCGGATCACCCTCGTCACGCTCCAGACCCTGTAAACACGCCGCGGGCCGGACTCCCGACGGAGTCCGGCCCGGCGCGTGAGTGCCCCTGCGCTCTTACCTCTTGCGGGCGGTGGCCTTCTTGGCGGTGGTCTTGCGGGCCGTCGACTTCTTGGCCGGGGCCTTCTTGGCGGTCGCCTTCTTCGCCGGCGCCTTCTTGGCCGCGGTCTTCTTCGCGGCGGCCGTCTTCGTGGTCGCCTTCTTCGCCGCGGCCGTCTTGGTGGTGGCCTTCTTGGCGGGAGCCTTCTTCGCCGTGGTCTTCTTCGCCGCGGCCGTGACCTTCTTGGCCGTGGTCTTCTTCGCCGTGGCCTTCTTCGCGGCGGCGGCCTTCGTGGTCGCCTTCTTCGCGGCGGCCTTCTTGACCGTTGCGGCAGCCCCACCGGTCAGGCTGCCCTTGGGCGCCTTCTTGACGGCGACCTCGCCGCCGCGCGGGAGCTTCTTCGTGCCGCTCACCAGGTCCTTGAAGCCCTGACCCGCACGGAAGCGCGGAACGGAGGTCTTCTTGACCCGAACCCGCTCGCCCGTCTGGGGGTTGCGGGCGTAACGGGCCGGACGGTCGACCTTCTCGAACGAACCGAAGCCGGTGACCGAGACCCGGTCGCCCGCAACCGTCGCGCGGACGATGGCGTCCAGGACCGCGTCGACTGCGTCGGCGGCCTGCTGACGGCCACCGAGCTTGTCGGCAATCGCTTCTACGAGCTGCGCCTTGTTCACGTCTTCCCCTTCGGAGACATTGCCAGAACGAAAGTGTTCAAGCTTTTTCGCACGTTAGGCAGATATATACCGCAAATCAAACACGAAACGGGCTTATCACCCTTGTGCCGCAACGGACTCGGCCGTCTCTGGAGTGCTCAGCGTTCCTCTTCGGGGAATCGACCCGCGTCGAGGTCCGCCCTGAACGCCTCCAGACGCCTTGCCGCATCGGCGAGATCGTGCTTGGCCGCGGCCGTAATGACCAGCAGCTTCCGGGTCAGCGCCATCCGTACGCCCTCCGGGACTTGCAGTGCGCGCACTGTTGTGTGCGCTTCCTTGAGTTGGTTCGCGACTGCCGCATAGAGCTCGAGTTGGCCGTCGTGTTCCATGCACAGATTGTGCCATCTGGGGCGAGTTGTCGCCTGCTCAGGGTGCAACTGCCGCCTCAAACGGCCTTCCGGGCACCGGCGGGAGCCGCGGCTTCCAGGCTCGCGTACCCCAACAACAACCTTTGTAACGTGGGAAGTTGAGGACAGCTAGCGCGCCGCTCGGGGCCGTTCGGGTGCTGACAAGGCTGTACCCCCGATCGGGCTGATCGGGGGTACGGCGGGGGTGTTGCGGTGGCCGAAACTCGACCTGTTCAGTTGCTCCGGAGGGCTCCCGGCGTCACGCCTGGAGCGTCTGCGGCTTGTACGACGGCCGCTTGGCCTCGTAGGCGGCGATGTCGGCCTCGTTCTGGAGGGTGATGGAGATGTCGTCCAGCCCGTTCAGCAGCCGCCAGCGGGAGTTCTCGTCCAGCTCGAAGGAGGCGGTGATGCCCTCGGCGCGCACCTCGCGGGCCTCCAGGTCGACCGTGATCTCGGCCTGCGGGTCGTTCTCGGTGAGCTCCTGCAGCGCGTCCACGATCTTCTGCTCCAGAACCACCGTGAGCAGGCCGTTCTTGAGCGAGTTGCCGCGGAAGATGTCGGCGAAGCGAGAGGAGATGACGGCCTTGAAGCCGTAGTTCTGCAGCGCCCAGACGGCGTGCTCACGGGAGGAGCCGGTGCCGAAGTCGGGGCCGGCGACCAGAACCGTGGCGCCCTTGCGCTCGGGCTGGTTGAGGATGAACGTCTCGTCCTTGCGCCAGGCCTCGAACAGCCCGTCCTCGAACCCGTCCCGGGTCACCTTCTTGAGCCAGTGAGCAGGGATGATCTGGTCGGTGTCGACGTTGGAGCGGCGCAGCGGGACGGCCCGGCCGGTGTGCTTGGTGAATGCTTCCATGACTTCTCAGACTCCAGCGGGCACGGGGGCGTCGGACAGGTCGGCGGGCGAGGCCAGGTGGCCCAGCACCGCGGTCGCGGCGGCGACCTGCGGCGACACCAGGTGGGTACGGCCGCCCTTGCCCTGCCTGCCCTCGAAGTTGCGGTTGGAGGTGGACGCGGAGCGTTCACCCGGGGCCAGCTGGTCGGGGTTCATGCCCAGACACATCGAGCAGCCCGCGTGCCGCCATTCGGCGCCGGCCTCCTTGAAGACGACGTCCAGGCCCTCGGAGACGGCCTGCAGACCGACCCGCGCGGAGCCCGGGACGACCAGCATCCGTACGCCGTCGGCGACTTTGCGGCCCTTGACGAGCTCGGCGGCGGCGCGCAGGTCCTCGATGCGGCCGTTGGTGCACGAGCCTACGAAGACGGTGTCCACCTTGATGGAGCGCAGCGGCTGGCCGGCCTCCAACCCCATGTATTCCAGGGCCTTTTCGGCGGCGAGGCGCTCCGAAGCGTCTTCGTACGAAGCAGGGTCGGGGACGGACGCCGAAAGCGGAGCGCCCTGCCCGGGGTTGGTGCCCCAGGTGACGAACGGCGACAGCTCGGCGGCCTCGATGACGACCTCGGCGTCGAACTCGGCGTCCTCGTCCGTCTTCAGCGTCTTCCAGTACGCGACGGCCGCGTCCCAGTCCTCGCCCTTGGGGGCGTGCGGACGGCCTTCGAGGTAGTCGAAGGTGGTCTGGTCGGGGGCGATCATGCCCGCGCGGGCGCCGGCCTCGATCGACATGTTGCAGATGGTCATCCGGGCCTCCATCGAGAGCTTCTCGATGGCGGAGCCGCGGTACTCCAGGACGTAGCCCTGGCCGCCGCCCGTACCGATCTTGGCGATGATCGCCAGGATCAGGTCCTTGGCGGTGACGCCGTCGGGCAGTTCGCCGTTGACCGTGATGGCCATGGTCTTGGGGCGGACCAGCGGCAGCGTCTGGGTGGCCAGCACGTGCTCCACCTGGGAGGTGCCGATGCCGAACGCCAGACCGCCGAAGGCGCCGTGCGTGGAGGTGTGGGAGTCGCCGCAGACGACCGTCATGCCGGGCTGGGTCAGACCCAGCTGAGGGCCCACGACGTGGACGACGCCCTGCTCGACGTCGCCCAGCGGGTGCAGGCGCACGCCGAACTCGGCGGCGTTCTTGCGCAGCGTCTCCAGCTGGACCCGGGAGACCGGGTCGGCGATGGGCTTGTCGATGTCGAGGGTCGGGGTGTTGTGATCCTCGGTGGCGATGGTGAGGTCGAGGCGGCGCACCTGGCGACCGCTCTTGCGCAGACCGTCGAAGGCCTGCGGGCTGGTCACTTCGTGCAGCAGGTGCAGATCGATGAAGAGGAGGTCGGGCTCGCCCTCGGCGCGCCGGACGACATGGTCGTCCCAGACCTTCTCCGCGAGTGTCCTACCCATCGCTTTCCCTCCGGCCGGCATACGGTCCACCGGCCCAACTAGAGATCTTGAGGAGGCGACTGCCGCCCGCGCCCCTGTCCGGGCGCCCGCCGCCAGGCCCGCTTCGGTTCACGGGCCGCTCTGCCTTCGTGATTCCAGAGTGGCGTGTTCCACGGAAAATTGAACTTGCGTTTCACAGAGTGAGACGCAAGTATCGTTGCATGGACAACAGTAGCGGCGTCGGCGTTCTGGACAAGGCAGCCCTTGTCCTGAGCGCCCTGGAGTCCGGTCCGGCCACCCTCGCGGGCTTGGTCGCGGCGACCGGACTGGCACGACCCACGGCTCACCGTCTGGCCGTGGCTCTGGAACACCACCGCATGGTGGCGCGCGACATGCAGGGCCGTTTCATTCTCGGCCCCCGCCTCGCGGAACTGGCCGCGGCGGCCGGTGAGGATCGTCTCCTCGCCACGGCCGGCCCGGTGCTCACCCATCTCCGGGATGTCACGGGCGAGAGCGCCCAGCTCTACCGCCGCCAGGGCGACATGCGCATCTGCGTCGCCGCGGCGGAGCGTCTGTCCGGCCTGCGGGACACGGTCCCGGTCGGCTCGACGCTCACGATGAAGGCCGGTTCCTCGGCCCAGATCCTGATGGCCTGGGAGGAGCCGGAGCGCCTGCACCGGGGCCTGCAGGGCGCCCGCTTCACGGCGACGGCCCTGTCGGGCGTACGGCGCCGTGGCTGGGCCCAGTCGATCGGCGAGCGGGAGCCGGGCGTCGCGTCCGTCTCCGCGCCCGTGCGCGGCCCCTCCAACCGCGTGGTGGCCGCCGTCTCGGTCTCCGGCCCCATCGAGCGCCTGACGCGCCACCCGGGCCGTATGCACGCCCAGGCGGTCATCGACGCGGCCGCCCGCCTCTCGGAGGCCCTGCGCCGCACCGGCTGACCGACGGAAACGCCGAGGAGGGCCTGCCTCAACGCCGCGGCAGGCCCTCCTCGCTCCCCCGATTCCCCCGTCACCCGGCTTCTTCGGCCGCCTCGGGCTGCTCCGCCTTCGAGCGGTACGCGAACCGGTCCTTGGCATAGCGCCCCCGCCGCTCCAGCGGCACCTGCCCGTGTGCCGCCGCGAGTCCGAACGCCGGCATGTCGCCGTAGATCGCCTCGTAGGACCCCTCGGGCACCACATAGGCCTCGTGCCAGATCCCCACGTGCCCGTTCGCCTTGCCCTCCCGCTCCTTGCGGTTGAGCAGGGCCCACATCCGGTGGTGGAGCATCTCGGGCGCGTGGGCGTAGGCGTAGAGCTTCTCCTTGGACTCCCAGTACTGGACGATGTAGTACGTCCGCGGCGACGCCGTCAGCATCACCTTGCCCAGGAGCCCCCGGCTCGGGTCCTTCGCCAGCGCCGCCAGCATGCGGAACATCGACACCATCACCAGACCCCACTGGTGCACCGCCCAGAAGTGGTTGATCCGCATCCCGATCAGCAGGACGACCACATCACCCTCGGTGTCGGCGGTCGTACGCCCCAGCACCGGCTTCGCGAACATGTCTCCCCCAACGGATCCGTCCTCGGATAGCGGCGCTATCCTTCTGGGCAGTGCTTGGATAGTGGCACTCCCCAAAGAAAGGCGCAAGAGATGCGGCTGGCCGAACTGAGCGAGCGCAGCGGGGTGTCCACCGCGACGATCAAGTACTACCTGCGCGAAGGGCTGTTGGCGCCCGGCCGCCAGATCAACGCGACCACCGCCGAGTACGACGAGGAGCATCTGCGCCGACTGCGGCTGGTCCGCGCGATGATCCAGGTCGGCAAGGTGCCGGTGGCCACGGTCAGGGAGGTGCTGGGGCATGTCGACGACGACTCGCTGCCCCGCGCGCTCCGCCTGGGCGCCTCGGTCTGGGCGATGCCCCAGGTGCCGGAGCCGGACGCGGACGACGAGTTCGTGCAGGGCGCGCGGGTCGCGATGGAGGAGTTGCTCAGGACGCTGGGGTGGTCCAACGCACTGTCCCTGGCGCCGGCCTCCCCGTCCTTCCGTTCCCTGGTCGTGGCGGCGGCCGCGCTGCGCCGTATCGGCTACGACTGGAGTACCGAAACGCTCGTGCCCTACGCCCGATTGATGCGCCAAGCGGCCGAGCTGGACATGGACTTCATGGAGTCGTATGTGTCCGAGACCGAGAAGGTGGAGGTGGCGGTGCTGGGCGTGGTGCTCGTCGAGCCGATGCTGCAGGCGCTGCACCGGCTGGCCCAGGAGGAGGAGTCGACGCGCAGGTACGGCTTCGAGTAGGCCCGCGGGAACGACGAAGGCCCCACACCGAAGTGGAGGGCCTTCCTCTACGTACCCCCGACCGGATTCGAACCGGCGCTACCGCCTTGAGAGGGCGGCGTGCTAGGCCGCTACACAACGGGGGCCTGGACACTGCGTTTCCGCAGGTCCGAGCTGGTCTACCTGGACTCGAACCAAGACTAACTGAACCAGAATCAGTCGTGCTGCCAATTACACCATAGACCAAAGTGGTTTAGACCAGTCAGTACCCCCGACCGGATTCGAACCGGCGCTACCGCCTTGAGAGGGCGGCGTGCTAGGCCGCTACACAACGGGGGCCCTAGCGATCATCTTGCGAGAGATCACCGTACCCCCGACCGGATTCGAACCGGCGCTACTGCCTTGAGAGGGCAGCGTGCTAGGCCGCTACACAACGGGGGCTTTGCAGATAAGCTCTGCGAGCTGGCCTACCTGGACTCGAACCAAGACTAACTGAACCAGAATCAGTCGTGCTGCCAATTACACCATAGGCCACTGGAACGCAAGCCCTTGAGGGGATTTTGTTCTAGTTTGCTCCTCCGGTTCCCGGCCTTTCGGCCCGCTCCCCGGCGGCGCAGGAAGAACATTACCCGAAGGTGGACGGGGCTCCAAAACGGGTATCCGCGCCAAGGATCGCGGGGAGTTCGGCGAGGGTGGCGATCCGGAGCGGACCGGCCGGTGCGTCGGCGCCGGTGACCGCGCCGGGGCGGTCGATCCACACCGACAGCAGACCTGCGTCGGCGGCGCCCCGTCCGTCGATCTGCGGATGGTCCCCGACGTACGCCACCTCGTGCGGCGCGAGCGCCAGGGCGTCGCAGGCGGCCAGGAAGGCCTCTGCCTCGGGCTTGGAGACGCCGAGCTCCGCGGCGCACAGGACGGTCTCGAAGCGGTCCCGCACCCCGAGGACCCGCAGCTTGTGGTCCTGGACGGCCAGGCTGGAGTTGGACAGCACCGCGTGCCGGTGACTGTCGGCGAGGCTGTCCAGCACGGGCAGGACGTCCGGGAAGAGGGCCCAGGCGGCCTCGTAGTGGCCCATGTACCGGCGGAACCAGTCGTCGGCCTCGACGTCGCTCAGCGGCTCGTCCAGGAACGCCCGTACGCGGTCCCGGCGCTGACCCTCGAAGCTCGCCTCCCCGGCCGCGAACCGGGCCCAGTGGGCGTCGGTGCACTCGCGCCAGCGGACGAGGGCCTCCTCGGCGCTCCCGAAGCTCTCCAGGAGGCCCTCGGCCGTGAGGTGTTCGCGCATGCCGGTGCGGTCGGCGCTGGTGTAGTCGAAGATCGTGTCGTCAACGTCCCAGACCACCGCCCGAATCCTCATGATCCGACGGTAACTCCGCACCGGGGAGCCCGTCCCGGGAACGGCGAAGAGGCCCGCTGGCACACTGGGGCCATGAGCGAACGCCGCGTCCGGTTCACCGTCGAGGCCCGTGCGGCCTACGACGCTCTGCCCCCCTCGCGCCAGGACCACTTGGACAGGGCCGTGCGGATACTGGCGCGTGATCCGTTCCGGAAGCACTCGACCGCTCAGCTGGGCCCCGACGAGCATCTGCGCAAGGCGTATGTCGCCCCCGGCGTGATGCTGGAGTACATGGTGGCCGGCGCGATCATGGTCGTCGTCGTACTGGAGATCTTCGACGAGAGCGCCTACCTGATCGACGAAGCCGACGCGCAGTGACCGCAACACACAGGGGCGGCACCCGGATTTCCGGGTGCCGCCCCTGTGCGTGTGCGTGCGTTACGCGGCCAGCTTCGCCAGCGCCGCGTCGATGCGGGACAGCGTCGTCTCCTTGCCCAGGATTTCCAGGGACTCGAAGAGCGGCAGGCCGACCGTGCGGCCGGTGACGGCCACGCGGACCGGGGCCTGGGCCTTGCCGAGCTTGAGGCCGTGGGCCTCGCCGGCGGCCAGGACGGCCTCCTTCAGGGACTCGGCCGAGGTCCAGTCGGCGGCGTCCAGCTTCTCGCGGGCGGTGACCAGCAGGGCGTCCGAGCCCTCCTTCATCGCCTTGGTCCACGAGGCCTCGTCGAAGACCGGCTCCGGGAGGAAGAGGAAGTCGACGTTGTCGGTGATCTCGGACAGGACCTTGAGGCGGGTCTGCGCGTGCGGGGCGACGGCCTGCCACTTGGCGTCGTCGAAGTCCTCGGGGGCCCAGGGGGCGAACGGGGCCTTCAGCCACGGGGCGCAGCGCTCGGTGAAGTCCTTCACGTCGAGCATGCGGATGTGGTCGCCGTTGATCGACTCGCACTTCTTCAGGTCGAAGCGGGCCGGGTTGGGGTTCACGTCCGTGACGTCGAAGGCCGCGACCATCTCGTCCATCGTGAAGATGTCCTGGTCGGCCGAGAGCGACCAGCCAAGGAGGGAGAGGTAGTTGAGGAGGCCCTCGGGCAGGAAGCCGCGCTCGCGGTAGAGGTTGAGCGAGGACTGCGGGTCGCGCTTGGACAGCTTCTTGTTGCCCTCGCCCATGACGTACGGCAGGTGGCCGAAGGAGGGGGTCTCCTTGGCGATGCCGAGCTCGATCAGCGCCTTGTACAGGGCGATCTGACGGGGCGTCGAGGACAGGAGGTCCTCGCCGCGCAGGACGTGGGTGATCTCCATCAGGGCGTCGTCGACGGGGTTCACCAGCGTGTACAGCGGGGCGCCGTTGGCGCGGACGATGCCGTAGTCCGGGACGTTCTCCGGGGTGAAGGTCAGTTCGCCGCGGACCAGGTCGGTGAAGGTGATCGTCTCGTCCGGCATGCGGAAGCGGACGATCGGGGTGCGGCCCTGGGCCTGGTACTCGGCGACCTGCGCCGCGCTCAGGTCGCGGCAGTGGCCGTCGTAGCCGGACGGCTTGCCGGCGGCGCGGGCGGCCTCGCGGCGGCTGTCCAGCTCCTCCTGGGAGCAGTAGCAGTGGTAGGCGTGGCCGGCCTCCAGGAGCTTGGCCGCGACGTCCTTGTACAGGTCCATGCGCTGCGACTGGCGGTACGGCGCGTGCGGGCCGCCGACCTCGGGGCCCTCGTCCCAGTCGAAGCCCAGCCAGCGCATCGAGTCCAGCAGCTGGTTGTACGACTCCTCGGAGTCGCGGGCGGCGTCGGTGTCCTCGATGCGGAATACGAATTTGGCGCCGCTGCCGCCGTGGTGACGCGCGAACGCCCAGTTGAACAGGGCGGTGCGGACCAGGCCCACGTGCGGGTTACCGGTGGGCGACGGGCAGAAACGGACGCGTACGGGAGAACCGGGTGCGCTAGCCACGCTTGACAACCTTGTTGGTGAGAGTGCCGATGCCTTCGATGCTGACGGAGACCTCGTCGCCGACAGCGAGGGGGCCGACCCCAGCGGGGGTGCCCGTGAGGATCACGTCGCCGGGGAGCAGCGTCATGGCCTCGGAGATGTTGGCGATCAGATCCTCGATCGGGTGGATCATCTCGCTGGTGCGGCCGAGCTGGCGCTGCTGGCCGTTGACCGTGAGCTGGACGGTCAGGTCGGAGGGGTCCAGCTCCGTCTCGATCCAGGGGCCCAGCGGACAGGAGGTGTCGAAGCCCTTGGCCCGGGCCCACTGCTTCTCGCGCCGCTGGACGTCACGGGCGGTGATGTCGTTGGCGCAGGTGTAGCCGAGGATCACGTCCTTGACGCGCTCGCGCGGGACCTCGCGGCACATGCGGCCGATCACGACGGCGAGCTCGGCCTCGTGGTGCAGTTCCTCCGAGAAGGAGGGGTACTGGATGGCGTCGCCGGGGCCGATCACGGAGGTGGACGGCTTGAAGAAGGCGAAGGGGGCGTCCGGGACCTCGTTGCCCAGTTCCTTCGCGTGCTCGGCGTAGTTGCGCCCGAAGGCCACGACCTTGTTGGGAAGCACCGGGGGCAGCAGCCGGACCTTGCTCAGCGGCACCTTGGTGCCGGAGAGCTCGAAGTCCGCGAACGGGATGCCCTTGATGATGTCGAGGACGAGCTCGTCCGGCTTGTCGCCCTCGACCGCGCCGAAGGCGACGTTCCCGTCGATGGAGAACCTGGCGATGCGCACGGGATGCTGCGCCCCTCACTGAGCTGGCTGGAGTCTGACGCTCCAGGCTAACGTGGTCAGGGGTCGGCGCCTCGCGTGATTACTCCGCGACGGTGGCCGCCACCGGCATCTCCATGAGGACCGTACGCCGCGGGTTGGCGGTCTGGGCCGGGAGGTCGACGGAGTGCTCCGGGAGCTCCGGGGTCTGCAGGTCGTCGGCGTCTTCGAGGTGCGCCAGCGTCGTGCGCCGCGGGTTGGCTATGTTGCGGAACATCGTCGTCGTCTTCACGGTTGTACGTAGCCCTGTTCGTGTGGGGTGGCCGGGAGTGGGCAGTAAGCGCCCTCTTGTAAAGCGTCAGGCTAAACATGCGATTCCCCCGGGAAGACGTGAAGACCCCATGATCTCCGTGTGAGTTTCCTCACGACCGCGAGGTCAAACCGGTCAAATCAGGCCTGCAACCCACCCCAACGAAACGGACATTGACCCCCTGAACCCACCATTCCGCTCCTGATCATGGCGACTGGGACACCCTCCGCACCTTGCCGGTTCGCCCAAATCAGTCCGGTTTCTGATAGTTCCCTTTCTACGACCGGTGACTCGATGCTCACTTGGTGTCACCTAGGTCACGGCCTGGCACACGGCCCTTGTTGGAGATCCGGCACTGTGCTGGAATTCCACGGACCGCCGCAGGATCGAGCCGGCGCGCAGGGGGCGCAACGCAGCGCCGAGCGGCGGCGGAAGGGGGAAACCAGCGCCGGTCACTCACGACCATCAGAGGACGTAATTCAGGACGTCCTCTATTACGCCGACACCGTCCTTCCGTTCACGCGGAGGGGCGCCTGGTCCAGAGGTTGCGACGCTAGTGCAGGGACGTTTCAAGAGGGATGGCAGCGCTTCGGCGGAGCCGGAGCCGCACGGCGGGACTGGCCCGATGGCCGGCAGCTCCTCGCCCCAGCACGCCCAGAACCCGGGCCAGATTCCGGTCGGCGACGGTGCCGGGCGGCCCGGCGGTACGGCCTCTTCGGGCCCCGCGAACCCCACGGCCCCGACGGTCAAGCCCCCGAAGGGCCCCGTCAACCCGGGCCCGCGAATAGCCCTGCGCAACTGGCGTATCTCCACGCGCCTGGTGTCGCTGCTCGCGCTCCCGGTGGTCGCGGCCACCTCGCTCGGCGCGCTGCGAATCAGCGACTCCATGGACGACATGCAGCAGCTCGACAACATGAAGCTGCTGACGGAGATGACCAAGCAGGCCACCGAGCTGGCCGCCGCGCTCCAGGAGGAGCGCGACCAGTCCGCCGGCCCGCTGGCGCACGGCGCGAACGCGACGACCGACTACACGGTCAAGGGCTACCGGGCCAAGACGGACCGGCTGCGCGAGAACTTCATCGAGTCCGCCGAAGAGGTCGACACCTCCAGCGCCGACGGCAGCCTCCAGGGCGTCCACGACACCCTCGTCGGTGTCGTCCGTGACCTGCGCACGCTGAGCAGCATCCGCCGGGACGCCTACCAGGCCGAGGACAACTCCACGCAGACGATCGAGGCCTACCACCGGCTGGTCGAGCGTCTGCTGGACCTCTCCCGTGACATGGCCGAGGCGACCAGCAACCCGGAGATGATCGAGCGCACGCGCTCCCTGGCGGCCTTCTCCTCCGCCAAGGAGTACGCCTCCATCCAGCGCGCCGTGCTCGCCGCCGCCCTGCCGGTGAACACCAAGCAGACCGGCAACCTCTCGGACAACGACCGCCTGTACGCCCAGTCGGCGCTGGCGAGCCAGACCTCCGAGCTGGCCAGCTTCAAGGCCATCTACGGCGGTGACGAGGCCGCCGAGCTCCTCAAGCCCGTCGAGGAGAACAACTCCACGATCCAGGCCACCGACACCTACGGCGACCGCGCCATCACCAGCGGTCTGGCCTCGGTGGACAAGCGCTCGTACAAGGACTGGGTGGACGACAGCTCGATCAAGATCGAGCAGATGGGCAACATCGAGCACACGCTGCTCGAAAAGATGGAGCAGAAGGCCCGCGAGCTGCGCAACGAGTCGGAGCGCGACGCGATCATCTCCGGTGCGATCATCCTGCTCGTGCTCGGTGTGTCGCTGGTCGGCGCCTTCGTCGTGGCCCGGTCCATGATCCGCTCGCTGCGCCGCCTTGAGGAGACCGCCACCAAGGTCGCCTCCGACCGTCTGCCCGAGCTGGTCAAGCAGCTGTCCGAGTCCGACCCGCAGGACGTCGACACGTCCGTGGAGTCGGTCGGTGTGCACTCCCGGGACGAGATCGGCCGGGTGGCCGCGGCCTTCGACGACGTGCACCGCGAGGCGGTCCGCCTCGCCGCCGAGCAGGCCCTTCTCCGGGGCAACGTCAACGCGATGTTCACCAACCTCTCGCGCCGCTCCCAGGGTCTTATCCAGCGCCAGCTCTCGCTGATCTCCGAGCTGGAGTCCCGCGAGGCCGACCCGGACCAGCTGTCCTCCCTCTTCAAGCTCGACCACCTCGCGACGCGTATGCGCCGTAACGGTGAGAACCTCCTCGTTCTCGCGGGTGAAGAGCCCGGCCGCCGCTGGACCCGTCCGGTCCCGCTGGTCGACGTGCTCCGCGCCGCCGCGTCCGAGGTGGAGCAGTACGAGCGCATCGAGCTGGCCGCCGTACCGACCACCGAAGTGGCCGGCCGTGTGGTCAACGACCTCGTGCACCTGCTCGCCGAGCTGCTGGAGAACGCCACCTCGTTCTCCTCCCCGCAGACCAAGGTCAAGGTCACCGGTCACGCGCTGCCCGACGGCCGCGTGCTGATCGAGATCCACGACACCGGTATCGGCCTGTCCCCCGAGGACCTCGCGGCGATCAACGAGCGGCTTGCCTCGCCGCCCACCGTGGACGTCTCCGTCTCCCGCCGCATGGGCCTCTTCGTGGTCGGTCGTCTGTCGCAGCGGCACGGCATCCGCATCCAGCTGCGTCCGTCCGACTCCGGTGGCACGACCGCGCTGGTCATGCTGCCCGTCGATGTCGCCCAGGGCGGCAAGAAGCCCGCTCCCGGCAAGCCGGGCCAGGGTGCCCCGTCCGCCGGTGGCCCCGCCGCCGCGCAGGCCGCCGCCGGTGCGGCCGCCGCACGGCGCTCGGCCCAGGGCGGTGCCCTCGGCGGTGCTCCCGGTGCCGGTGCCCTCGGCGCCGGTGCGCCCTCCGGTGGCCGGCTCGGTGCCGGTCAGGGACCGCGGGCCGCGCTGCCCGGACGCGACGGTGACGGACGCCCGGGTGCCCCGCGCGGTCCGCAGGCTCCGGCCGGGCCCGCCGCGGGCAGGCCGGCTCCGTCCGCCGCCGGCTTCGGCCAGGGGCCGGGTGCGCCGCAGGGTCTGCAGGCCGCGGGTGCCGGTGGTACGCCGCACGCCTCGGACATGTTCGGCGGCAGCCGTCCCGTGGCGCCGCAGGCGCCTCAGGCTCCGCAGCCCCCTCAGTCCTCGAAGAGCAACGCCGAGCAGGGTGGCGGCGGTCGTCGTGGGCGGCGGCCGCAGCTGCCGGGCCGCGGCGGTCCGCGGGCCGAGCTGCCGGGCGGCAACCCGCAGCCCCGCACGCCCAGCTGGAGCGACGAGAACGCGCAGCCGCCGGTGCCGCGCGCCTCGCTCGACACCCCGCGCGGGCACGACGAGCAGGACCCCTCCCAGACCTCGCGGATGCCGCGGATCGACGACCGGCAGGGCCCGGGCGCGACCACGGAGATGCCGGCGATCCCGCGCAACGACGTCCGCCAGGGCCCCGGCAGCACCGGCGAGTTCGCTCGCCCGGACTTCGCCGCCCAGGCACCGGGTGCGTACGACCCGCAGAACACGGGCCAGTTCGCCCGCCCCGGTGCGAACGACCCGCAGAACACCGGCCAGTTCGCCCGCCCCGGTGCGAACGGTCCGCAGAACCAGGGCCAGGACACGGGCCAGTTCGCTCGTCCGGACTACTACGGCTCCGGGCAGAACAACCCCGGTACCACCGGTCAGTTCCCGGCTCCGCAGGCGTACGACAACGGCTCCACCGGCCAGTTCGAGCGCCCGCAGGCAAACGGCGGCTCCGGCTACGGCACCCCACAGCCGCCGGTCCCGCCGCATCCGCAGCAGCGTGCCCCGCGTCCCGAGCCGGAGGCGCTGCCGCCGGCCGGTGCCGGGGACGGTCGTACGCCGCTGTACGACACGCTGGAGACCAACTGGTTCCACGGCAGCCAGCAGGAGCAGCGACCGCAGTCGGGCGGGCCGGCTCCGGCTCCGCAGCAGCCGTCGGTGCCCCCGGCTCCCCAGCGTGCCCCCGCCGCCTCTTCCTGGCGCAGCTCGCCGAACGACGATCTCGTCCGGCAGGCAGAACGCGTCCGGCAGCCGGCCGCGGGCGGTGTCACCACCTCCGGCCTGCCGCGCCGGGTGCCCCGGGCGAACCTTGTCCCGGGCACGGCTCAGCAGCAACAGCACCAAGCCGGTCCGCAGGTCTCGCGTGCGCCTGATGACGTACGCGGCCGGCTGACCAATCTCCGTCGGGGTATCGCGCAGGGTCGCCAGGCCGGCAACGGCCAGACCGGCAGCTTCCCGAGCCCCACTCACCAGCAGGAGCGTTAGTTGAGCCAGATGAGCCAGGCGGCACAGAACCTCAACTGGTTGATCACCAACTTCGTGGACAACACCCCCGGGGTGTCCCACACCGTCGTCGTGTCCGCCGACGGTCTCCTGCTGGCGCTGTCGGAGGGCTTTCCGCGCGACCGCGCCGACCAGCTCGCGGCCGTCGCCTCCGGGCTGACCTCGCTGACCGCAGGAGCCTCCCGGATCTTCGAGGGCGGCGACGTCGCTCAGACGGTCGTGGAGATGGAGAGAGGGTTCCTTTTCCTCATGTCCGTCTCCGACGGCTCGTCCCTCGCCGTCCTCGCCCACCCGGAGTGCGACATCGGCCTCGTCGGCTACGAGATGGCGCTGCTGGTCGACCGCGCGGGCGCGGTGCTCACGCCCGATCTGCGTGCCGAGCTGCAAGGCAGTCTGCTCCACTGACCCACCTCGGATCCACCCGCCTCACCAAATCACCGTCAGGCCGCCACAGTCCCCCCACCGGCCCCGTCAGACGGCACGACTGACAACATGCTGTCCCGCCCGGAGGATTCATGACCCCGCCCAACGCCTCTCATGATCCGTACGCGGAGCCGTACGAGGATGAGGGCGACCAGCCGCTGGTACGTCCTTACGCGATGACCGGCGGCCGGACCCGGCCGCGCTACCAGCTGGCCATCGAGGCCCTGATCAGCACCACGGCCGACCCGGCAGCGCTCATGGGGCTGCTCCCGGAGCACCAGCGCATCTGCCACCTGTGCCGTGAGGTGAAGTCGGTCGCCGAGGTGTCGGCGCTCCTGTCCATGCCGCTGGGCGTGGCCCGGATCCTCGTCGCCGACCTGGCGGAGGCCGGCCTGGTCGCCATTCACCAGCCGGGTGGCGACGAGAACAACGGTGGCGCACCGGACGTGACGCTGCTCGAAAGGGTGCTCAGTGGACTTCGCAAGCTCTGACGGAGGTCGGGCGACCACCTCCGCCAAGATCGTGGTGGCGGGTGGCTTCGGCGTCGGCAAGACGACGTTCGTCGGCGCCGTCTCCGAGATCAACCCGCTGCGCACGGAGGCCGTGATGACGTCCGCGAGCGCGGGCATCGACGACCTCACGCACACCGGGGACAAGACCACCACCACGGTGGCCATGGACTTCGGCCGCATCACGCTCGACCAGGACCTGATCCTGTACCTGTTCGGTACGCCCGGTCAGGACCGTTTCTGGTTCATGTGGGACGACCTGGTGCGCGGCGCGATCGGTGCCGTCGTCCTCGTCGACACCCGGCGCCTGGCCGACTGCTTCCCGGCGGTCGACTACTTCGAGAACAGCGGACTGCCGTTCGTCGTGGCGCTCAACGGCTTCGACGGGCACCAGCCCTACGCGCCCGAGGAGGTGCGCGAGGCGCTCCAGATCGGACCCGACACCCCGATCATCACGACGGACGCCCGGCACCGCTCCGATGCCAAGAGTGCGCTGATCACACTGGTCGAGCATGCCCTCATGGCACGACTGCGGTAACGATCAAGTCGCTGGTCGCATACGGCAGTTGTCGTAGATGTCCCGGAGCCGGCTGTGGCCTTTGACACGGCCGGCCCCGGTGTTCATAACGTTTCGGCAGAGGAATCGGGTGGTACCGCCACGCGTCGCGGTCAACCGGTCTCGCTGCGCGCACGAAAGCCCCGCCTTTTGGCGGGGCTCGCTCTTTATGACCGTTTTATCTGGGGCTTACATCACGTGGAATCCACGCTTTCCACTGTTTGGAAGTGCGCAGGTCCACGTGCTGGAATGCCTGAACTGCCCAATAGTCAATGACGTACTCAACAGTCGATGGCGTACTGGGCTCTGAGACACTGCGGCACAACGTAGGTGCCGACCGCCGGAAGGTTGTTGGTCGAGTGAGGCGAAGCAAGAACGGTCCCGAGCCGTCGGCCCGGGGCAACTTCACCCCGCCGCCGCGCGGAGCGGCGCCCGCCCCTGTGCCCGGTTCGGAACCGACGGCCGCACCCGCTCCCAGCGGCGGCCGTCTCTCCCCGCGCAACTGGCGGGTGCCGACCCGGCTGAACGCGATCCTGCTCATACCCGTGCTGGTCGGCCTCGTCATGGGCGGCTTCCAGGTGAAGAGCTCGATCGACACGTGGCAGGAGGCCGAGGACGCGGAGAACACCGCGCGCCTGGTGCGGGCCTCCCTCAACTACGCGGACGCCCTGTACAACGAGCGTGACATCACCGCGGCCCCGCTGCTGCTGAACCGGGACAAGTCGGTCGTCACCGACGCCCGCAAGAAGACGGACGCCGCCGCCGAGGCCTTCGACCAGGCAGCCCAGAGCATGCCCGCGAAGCCCGGCCTGGAGCGCCGTCTGTCGCTGTTCCGCGAGGTCGAGCCCCAGCTGGAGACGCTGCGCGACGAGGCGTACACGACCAAGCGTCCCGGCGTGGAGACCGAAGAGGGCTACGTCCAGGTCGCGCACCCGCTGACCGAGTTCGCCAACGAGCTCGGCCTGGGCACCGGCAACATCACCTCCTACGGTCGCACCGTCTACGCAATGGAGCTGACCAAGGCGGCCCTGTCGCTGCAGCGCTCCATCGGTATGCACCTGCTGGTCCAGCCCGGCCCCGGCACCGGCAGCCTCACCAGCCAGAAGGTCGCCCTGTCCTCGTACGCCTACCTGGAGGGCATCGCCGTCCAGGAGTACATCGGCGGTGGCACCGAGGCGGACGCGCAGAAGCTCAAGGACGCCGAGACCGACATCAAGGCCAAGGGCGCGGCCATGGCCAAGCAGGCCGAGGCGAAGAACCCTGAGTACGTGGCGCCGCCGGAGAACCCGACCGACATGGTCAAGGCCGTCGCCGGCCTGAAGACCACCGACCCCTCCGAGCGTCTCGGGCTCGCCCAGAAGGGCGTCACCGCCGAGAACTGGTGGGCGGTCAACACGCTCAAGTACGACGCCTACCGCCAGATCGAGTCGGACATGGCCGACACCGCGGTGAACGAGGCCGCGTCGATCGCCGACGAAGCCAAGCGTGACGCCTTCGTCGTGGGTGCCGCCGTCGTGGTCGCCCTGCTCGCCGCGTTCATCCTGGCCGGCATGGTGGCCCGCCAGATGAGCCGCTCGATGCGCCAGCTGCGCAACGCCGCCTTCGGCATCGCCGAGCAGCGGCTGCCGATGCTGGTCGACCAGCTCTCGCGCACCGACCCCGGCCGCGTCGACACCCGGGTGCAGCCCATCCCGATCAACACCCGCGACGAGATCGGCGAAGTCGCCCGCGCCTTCGACCAGGTCCACCGCGAGGCCGTCCGGCTCGCCGCCGAGCAGGCCCTGCTGCGGGGCAACATCAACGCGATCTTCACCAACCTGTCGCGCCGCAACCAGTCGCTGATCGAGGGCCAGCTGACCCTGATCACCGACCTGGAGAACAACGAGGCCGACCCGGACCAGCTGGAGAACCTCTTCCGCCTGGACCACCTCGCGACCCGTATGCGCCGCAACGGCGAGAACCTCCTGGTCCTCGCCGGCGAGGAGCCCGGCCGCCGCTGGGACCAGCCGGTCCCGCTGGTCGACGTGCTGCGCGCCGCCTCCTCCGAGGTGGAGCAGTACGAGCGCATCGAGCTGTCCGGCGTGCCGGAGGCCGACATCCACGGCCGCGCGGTCACCGACCTCGTGCACCTGCTCGCGGAGCTGCTGGAGAACGCGACGACGTTCTCCTCGCCGCAGACCAAGGTCCGCGTCACCGCGACCCGGCTGCCCGACGGCCGCGTCATGGTCGAGATCCACGACAAGGGCATCGGCCTGACCGCCGAGGACTTCGCGGACATCAACCACAAGCTGGCCAACCCGCCGACCGTGGACGCCGCGATCTCGCAGCGCATGGGCCTGTTCGTGGTCGGCCGGCTGTCCGACCGGCACGGCATCCGGGTCCAGCTGCGCCCCTCGGGCGAGCAGGCCGGCACCACCTCGCTGGTCATGCTGCCCGACGCGATCACCCACGGCGGTGGCGGCGAGCAGCAGCTCGACCGCGACGAGTTCACGGTCTCGCAGATTATCCCGGAGCAGCAGTTCCAGGGCGAGAACTTCAGCCCCCAGCACCAGCCAATGCGCACGGCGGCCGAACTCGGCTTCGACGACAGCCGCTACACCGAGGTCCCCGACGACATCCGTGAGCTGGACCCCGTGGGCCGCTCCCTGATGCGCGAGGAGCGCCGCGCGGCCCTGGAGGCCCAGTCCGGCGGCCCGGAGGACGTCCAGGACGGCCCCGAGGCGCCCGCGTACGACGAGTTCACCGGACAGCAGGCCTACGGCCAGGGCCAGGACGGCCAGGGCGGCTACGCCGAGCAGCCGGGGGCGTACGACCCCCAGACGGCGTACGCCGAGCCGCAGCAGCCGGCGTACGAGGAGCAGTACTACGCACCGAACGGCGGTCTGCCGCAGAACGGTGGCTACTCGTCCAACGGCGGCTACCCCGACCCCGCGTATGCGGAGCCGGCTCAGGAGGGCGGTACGGCGGCCGTACCGGAATCCTTCCCGGCCTTCGAGGAGCGGCGTTACCAGGACGACTGGCCGCAGCAGGACGACTACCGGAACGGCCACTCGGACCAGTACTCTCCGGAACCGGAACCTGTGCAGGCCGCTGACGCAAGTGAGCGCGACCGCGTAGGCTTCGAGCGTCCGGGACCGGCCCCCTCCGCCGCCCACGAGCTGACCGACGCCGGGCTCCCCCGCCGCGGATCCACCGCGAGCGGCACGAACGGCACCCGGCCCGTGCAGCAGGAAGCGCCGGCCCCCGCGGAGAGCCCCGCTGACAACGGCTGGCGTTCGGCGAACGACGATCGCTGGCAGCAGGCGGCGCAGCTCCGCAAGCCCAAGGCAGGCGGGGTCACCTCCTCCGGTCTGCCGCGGCGGGTACCCAAGGCCAACCTGGTCGAGGGAGCCGCCGAGTCCACCCCCCAGGGGGGCCCACAGGTCTCCCGCGCGCCCGAGGACGTCCGGGGCAGGCTGAGCAACCTGCGCCGCGGTGTCCAGCGGGGCCGCAGCGCGGGAAGTGAAACGAACGGCCAGGGCTTCGGTCCTGACAGCACCTACAACCAGGAGCGTTAGTGTGAGCCCGATGAGCCAGGCGGCACAGAACCTGAACTGGTTGATCACCAATTTCGTGGACAACACCCCCGGGGTGTCGCACACGGTGGTGGTCTCCGCCGACGGACTCCTTCTGGCGATGTCCGAAGGCTTCCCGCGCGACCGCGCCGACCAGCTTGCGGCTGTCGCCTCCGGTCTGACCTCGCTGACTGCCGGCGCCTCGCGCATTTTCGAGGGCGGCAGTGTGAACCAGACGGTTGTGGAGATGGAGAGGGGATTCCTCTTCATCATGTCCATCTCCGACGGTTCCTCGCTCGCGGTTCTCGCCCACCCCGAGGCGGACATCGGCCTCATTGGGTACGAGATGGCCCTTCTGGTGGACCGTGCGGGCACGGTTCTGACGCCGGATCTGCGCGCCGAGCTCCAAGGGAGCCTTCTCAACTAACAGACAGACGGTGCGTTTTGGCGTCCCGGGGCCGTAAGGTTTCGGGACGCGGCTCCACATGATGGGTGCCAGGCACAGTCGGAGGAGGAGAGAAAGTGGCAACACCCCCAGACGGTTCGTCGTCGGGCAACTGGTCGTACAACCCTGCCCAGGGCCAGAACGACGGTTCCCAGAACCGGTACAACTTCCCCTCCACGCCGAGCCACCGGCGTCAGCAGCCGTACGCACCGCAGGGCCCGCAGGGTCCCGGTCCGTACGACCAGCCGCAGGCGCCGCGCATCCAGCCCGTGCAGCCGCAGCGACGCGCCCCTGAGCCGACGCCCGCCGGGGCGTCGAACAACCCCCTGGTGCGCCCGTACGCCATGACGGGCGGCCGCACCAGGCCGCGGTACCAGCTCGCCATCGAGGCGCTGGTGCACACCACCGCGGCTCCGCACCAGATGCAGGGCCAGCTGCCCGAGCATCAGCGGATCTGCAACCTCTGCCGGGAGATCAAGTCGGTGGCCGAGATCTCGGCCCTGCTCACGATCCCTCTCGGCGTGGCCAGGATCCTCGTCGCCGACTTGGCGGAGGCGGGCCTGGTCGCCATCCATCAGCCCGGCGGCGACGAGAACGCCGGCGGCCAGCCAGACGTGACACTGCTCGAAAGGGTGCTCAGTGGACTTCGCAAGCTCTAGCGGCGGTCCTTCCCGCTCCACCACCTCCGCGAAGATCGTGGTGGCGGGCGGCTTCGGCGTGGGCAAGACCACGTTCGTCGGCGCCGTCTCGGAGATCAACCCGCTGCGCACAGAGGCCGTCATGACGTCTGCTTCGGCGGGCATCGACGACCTCACCCACACCGGAGACAAGACGACCACGACGGTCGCCATGGACTTCGGCCGTATCACCCTGGACCAGGACCTGATCCTGTACCTCTTCGGTACGCCCGGCCAGGACCGCTTCTGGTTCATGTGGGACGACCTGGTGCGCGGCGCGATCGGCGCGGTCGTCCTGGTCGACACCAGGCGCCTTGCCGACTGCTTCCCCGCGGTCGACTACTTCGAGAACTCGGGTCTGCCGTTCGTCATCGCCCTCAACGGCTTCGACGGCAACCAGCCGTACCAGCCGGACGAGGTGCGCGAGGCGCTGCAGATCGGTCCGGACACCCCGATCATCACGACGGACGCCCGGCATCGTGCGGACGCCAAGTCGACGCTGATCACGCTGGTCGAGCATGCGTTGATGGCTCGACTGCGGTAGGTATCGGTTCTTGCGGCTACTGGGCTGCCTCGGACGGTTGTTTGCCGTCTGCGGCAGCCCATTGGCTTGTCGCGCCCACGCGGCGGAGCCGCATGTCGATACAGCCCCGCGCCCCTTTGGGGCACGAAGAAGGGCCCCTCTCCTTCGAGAGGGGCCCTTCTTCGTGGTCTTTAGCGCCAGCTGTGCGGTGCCCGGAAGCCGGGCTCGCGCTCCAGGCGGCGCCAGCCGGCCTTGGCGCGGCCGCGGTGGGCCGGAGGCGTCGGCTGGGCGGCCGCGCGGGCCAGCAGGACGGCCGTGATGGCGGCGACTTCCTCGGGCTCGGCGTGGCCCTTCTCGACGCGAATGTCAGGGAGGTTCATGGGTGTCAGTCTCCGTGAGAGAGGTTTCCGCAGCGGTACCGGTGGGTTACTGCGGGGGGTTGCCGTGCTTGCGGGACGGCAGGTCGGCGTGCTTCGACTGGAGCATCGCCAGGGAGCGGACGAGGACCTCGCGCGTCTCGGCGGGGTCGATGACGTCGTCCACCAGGCCGCGCTCTGCCGCGTAGTACGGGTGCATCAGCTCGGACTTGTACTCCTTGACCATGCGGGCCCGCATGGCCTCGGGGTCCTCTGCCTCCGCGATCTGGCGGCGGAAGATGACGTTGGCGGCACCTTCGGCGCCCATCACGGCGATCTCGTTCGTCGGCCACGCGTAGGTGAGGTCCGCACCGATGGACTGGCTGTCCATGACGATGTAGGCACCTCCGTAGGCCTTGCGCAGGATGAGGGAGATCCGCGGCACGGTCGCGTTGCAGTAGGCGTACAGCAGCTTCGCGCCGTGGCGGATGATTCCGCCGTGCTCCTGGTCGACGCCGGGAAGGAAGCCCGGGACATCGAGGAAAGTGATGATCGGGATGTTAAAAGCGTCACACATCTGGACAAAGCGCGCAGCTTTTTCCGAGGCCTCGATGTCCAGGACGCCGGCCAGGGACTGCGGCTGGTTGGCGACGATGCCGACGACCTGGCCGTCCAGGCGGGCCAGCGCGCAGATGATGTTCCGCGCCCAGCGCTCGTGGACCTCCAGGTAGTCGCCGTCGTCAACGATCTCCTCGATGACCTTGGCCATGTCGTACGGGCGGTTGCCGTCGGCCGGGACCAGGTCGAGCAGGACGTCGCTGCGGCGGTCCGCCTCGTCGGTGGACTCCACCCGCGGCGGGTTCTCGCGGTTGTTCTGCGGGAGCATGGAGAGGAGGTAGCGCACCTCGGCGATGCACGTCTCCTCGTCGTCGTAGGCGAAGTGGCAGACACCGGAGGTCTCTGCGTGCACGTCGGCGCCGCCGAGGCCGTTCTGGGTGATCTCCTCGCCCGTCACGGCCTTCACGACGTCCGGGCCCGTGATGAACATCTGCGAGGTCTCACGGACCATGAAGACGAAGTCCGTCAGGGCGGGCGAGTACGCCGCGCCGCCCGCGCACGGGCCGAGCATCACCGAGATCTGCGGGATGACACCGGACGCCTTGGTGTTGCGCTGGAAGATGCCGCCGTAGCCGGCGAGGGCGGAGACGCCCTCCTGGATACGGGCGCCGGCGCCGTCGTTCAGGGAGACCAGCGGGGCACCGGCCGCGATGGCCATGTCCATGATCTTGTGGATCTTGGTGGCGTGGGCCTCGCCCAGCGCGCCGCCGAAAATGCGGAAGTCATGGGCGTAGACGAAGACCGTGCGGCCCTCCACCGTGCCCCAGCCGGTGATGACACCGTCGGTGTACGGCTTCTTGGACTCCAGGCCGAAGCCCTGGGCCCGGTGCCGGCGCAGCTGCTCGACCTCCTGGAAGGTGCCCGGGTCGAGCAGCAGCTCGATCCGCTCCCGGGCGGTCAGCTTGCCCTTGGCGTGCTGCGCCGCGGTCGCCTTCTCGCTGGGACCGGCCAGTGCCGCCGCACGGATCTCGTGCAGCTCGGCGACCCGGCCGCGTGCGTCCGTGGGCTCACCCGTCGTCTCTTCCAAAACGGTCATGTAGCGACCTTACGAAGCCCGCCAAGGAAAGCGGGCCGTCGACTCCGTACAGTCTCCGACCCGTTTTCCTGGTACCCCTGAACAGAACCGCGACGGCATGCAGCCGTTCCGACTGCTCAGGGGGCTTGGGGCTTGTAGGGGTCACACAAAGCCGTCAGCTGAGAGCCACCTCACATTCGTGGCTCGCACATGCCCTCCCCGGAGTGACGCGGAGGTGCAGTCGGCGGCCCGTGGCGATGACCTCGACCGTGTCGTCGGCCCGGATCACCGAGCGCACCGGGTGGTCCCAGACGATCTCCAGCGGGGCGCCCGTGCGCGGTGGCTCGCTCACGCAGAGGGTAGCGGTACGGCCCCGGCGGCGGAGCAGCACGCTCGCGCCCGCCGAGGAGGTGAGCGGGCCCGCCGTACCGGCCTGCCAGAAGTTGGCGGCCGTCAGTCCGAGGGAGGAGATCCGGACCGCCTGGCAGCCGGGGTCGTTGGCGAGGACCGACAGCCAGGCGCGGTCGGCCGCGCGGGCCGCGACCGCGGTGCGGGAGGCGCCGGGCAGGAGGACGTACAGGTACCCGGCGTCCGTCGGGTCGGTGCCGTGGTCCAGCCAGAGGGTCTGCCAGCGGCGGGTGCGCCGTTCGGTCGTACTGGTGGTGTTGATGTCGGACCAGGCGCCGGTGCGGTCCTCCCGGAGGGTCTTCAGGTCTCCGTCCGGGACCAGCCAGCCGCCGTGCCCCTCCAGGTGGGCCCAGCCCTCCCCGCGTACGAAGGTCCGGGTGCCGTCCTCCCCCAGATTGCGGTTGTCGACGACCGTCTCGACCGGGACGCCGTCGGTGCAGGTGATCCCGGCGCCGAGGCAGATCACGGCGTCGGCGGCGCAGAACCACGACTTGCGGGCCTCAAGCGTCGAGCCGAGGCCCTTCAGGTGCTGGCCGATCGCCGCGTACTCGCCGTCGGTGGCGCCGCCGACCCAGCGCACGTCGGGCTTGGGCTCGCCCCACTCGCCGCCGGCCCGGTCGGGCAGGCGTCTGCTGGAGACCGTCGTACCGGGGAGGCGGTACCAGTCGACGGTGGGCCAGTACCAGTCCGTGTACTGGCCGCCGTTGCCGTCCGCCCACCAGGACAGCATTCCGGCGCCGGTGTGCCAGCCGCGCGGGTTCTCGCCGTTGCCGCACTCGTAGTACGCGATGCGATCGCTCGCCATGGCGATGTTCGCGACGAAGCCGGGGCGGCGGTGCACGGCCCGGTCCATGGCGGCGAAGAGCCGGTGGCCGACGGGGTCCTGGGCGGCCTCGACCGGCGCCGCGGCGACCGCGTGCAGCCGGGCGAGATCGGCCACGCCGAACTGCCGTGCCGTGAGGATCGGGCTGACCGTGTCGCGTGCGATCCAGCCCTTGATACGGCCGTACCAGCGGTCCCGTTCCGCCGGGCTCGCGCCGCCCGCGAGCAGGGCCGTCGCGGCGATGATGCCCTGGCCGTGGAAGTGGTCGCCGCGCAGCACGCCGCGCTCGTCGCTCTTGAGGTAACCCCGGCTGATGGCGCGGCCGTTGACGCTGTCCATGACCAGGCCGTCGTGAATGAGCGGGGCGTAGGCGTGCTCGACGCTGTCCAGAACGATCTGCCGGTTGGGGTCGGTCACCTCCCATTCCGAACCGGCGAGCAGGGCGAAGAGACGGCCGAGGCCGTCGAGGAGGACCTGTCCGTAGGTGCCCGAGTAGGCGACCCAGGTGTGCTGGACGAAGGAGCCGTCGGCGTAGAGCCCGTCGCCCTTCGTGACGTACGGGAAGACCGGCGAGAGCGCGTCGCGGGCAAGTGCGATCTTCGCCGGGGCCCGGCCGAGGATGCCGCGCAGGGCGACGGAGCGGCACAGGTCGACGCGGTTGGCGCCGGTGGAGGTGCCGGAGTAGTCGGTGAGCATCGTGTCGGGGACGAAGTGGTCGACGGCGGCGCAGGCGGCGCCGATCCGTGCTTCGCCGAGGTGGTCGTGGAGGGCCGCCACGATGTCCATGAGCAGGCGTGGGCTGCCGATCTGCCATTCCCACCAGTTGCCGTAGCGGGTGGTGGACGGGTTGTAGACCGTGGCGGAGAGGTGGTCGAGGCCGCGCAGGACGTCGGCGAGGAGGGTCTCGTCGCCGGTGGATCCGGTGCCCTGCTGGAGGTACGCCTGGGCCATGGTCCACAGACGGCTGTAGCTCTGGGTGATGCCGGAGGGCGGGGTGTACGGGTGCGTCGGCCACAGGGACGTGGCCGTGGGCGCCATGCCGGCCCGGAAGCCGCGGGCCAGGGTGCCGGTCTCGGCGAGGCGGGCGGCGTAGGGCTCGGCCGTGGGGTCGTAGCCGGTGCCGAGGGCGATGTCGAGCCAGCGGCGGCGCAGGACGTCGTAGGCGTCGTCGTCGGCGGCGCGGGCGGTCCCGGTGGCCGTGGTGAGGCTCAGGGCGGTGGCGAGGAGCAGGGCCCGGCGTGTCATGTCCATACGCTCTACTCCCCTCAACTGCCGCAGCGGAAGCGGGGGTTGGCCCGGTCGGCGCGATTACTGCGATTACACGGAGTAATTCCGAAAACACGCAGCGGATGATGTTGAAACTTGAACGGAATAGGTCTATCGTCGTCCGTGTTCACCTCGTTGAACATTCAACATCATCTCCCCAGGAGCACATCATGGGCATCTTCGGCCGCAAGCCCGCCACCGACACCGCCACCGAGACCCCCGCCGCGGTGAACCCCGAGCTCGCCGCGCTGACCGGCGACTACTCCATCGACCCGGCCCACTCCACGCTCGGCTTCGTCGCCCGGCACGCCATGGTCACGAACGTCAAGGGCAAGTTCCTCGACTTCAGCGGCTCGCTGCGGCTGGACGGCACCGACCCGTCGAAGTCGACCGCCTCGATCGACGTGAAGATGGACAGCATCGACACCGGCAGCGCGGACCGCGACGGTCACCTCAAGAGCGCGGACTTCTTCAAGGCGGACGAGTTCCCGACGATGACGTTCCGCTCCACCAAGGCCGAAGCCCTCGGTGGCGACGACTACCGCATCACCGGCGAGCTGACGATCCTCGGCACCACCAAGCCGCTCACCATCGACCTGGAGTTCAACGGCGCCGCGAAGGACCCCTTCGGCAACGAGCGCGTCGGCTTCGAGGGCAAGGCCGAGATCCTGCGCTCCGAGTGGGGCCTGACCTGGAACGCGGCGCTGGAGACCGGCGGCGTCCTGGTCTCCGACAAGATCAAGCTGAACTTCGACATCTCGGCGATCAAGAACGCGTGACGGCCCTACGACCGCTCCCCGCCGCATCCCCCGAGCGCGCCCGCCCTCCACTCCCCCGTACGGGAGGGCGGGCGCTCGGCTGTCCGGCCGGCTCAGTCCGTGGTGTGCTCCACGGGGATCCACAGCTCCGCGTCCGCGTGTGAGGCGTCCTCGGAGAGCCGGGTGCGCAGGATCTCCGGTCCCGGACGGCTGCGGTACGGGTTGGCCGGGAACCACTGGGTGAACACGTCCCGCCACAGGTACTGGAGCGCCTGCGGGAACTCCCCGGAGCTCTCGAAGACCGCCCATGTCCCGGCCGGGACGGTGAGCGCGTCCAGGTCCTCGGGCGCCGGGGCACCCGTCACCACGCCGTGGTAGTAGTCCAGTTCGGTTCCCTCGGCACGGCTCTCGGCCAGATCGGCGCTCACCCCGACCACACCCTCCGGCTCCTGGTCGGAGAGGCCCTTGACGCGCTCCAGCGTCTCCTTGTCGATGCTCCGGATGAAGTCGGCGATGGCGGGGTTCATCCCCTCGTGCACGAGCGGGACCCGTGCCTTCCTGCCGACCACCCGGAACTCGTCCTTCTCCACGACCCGGTATCGCATGCTGCTGCTCCCTTCGATGACCAGACGGAAGGACATCCGCGGCTGGGACTGCAGACTCGCGCCGGTCCGCCTGGCCTCGCCGGGGCCGACGCCGTGCATCGCGCGGAACGCCCGCGCGAACGCCTCCCCCGAGGTGTAGCCGTACCGCACCGCGATCTCCAGCAGCGTCCGCTCACCGGCCAGCACCTCCGCACCCGCGACCGTCAGCCGCCGGCGCCGGACGTACTCCGACAGCGGCATCCCCGCGAGCGCGGAGAACAGCCGCCGGAAGTGGTACTCCGAGGTCGTCGCGATCCGTGCGAGGTCGGTCGCCTCGATGCGCCCGTCGAGGTGGCCCTCGATGTGCGCCATGGCCTGGTTGAGCCCCTCCAGCACTGCGGACTCCTTCCCTTTCGATCACTCACGTTAGGAAGGACCCACCCTGCTGGACCCGACATTCCGTGCCCGGTCCGGTCGGGTGCGGCGGGGCGTGTCGGCACCGAAGTCCACGCCGGCCGCGGGCCGTACGCGGATGCCGCGCCCGGGGAAGTCGAGGTGGCGGAAGATCTCGTTGTGGTGGGCGATCGACCGTGCCGGAGCTACGTAGTCACCCTCCCCGTCCCGCTCGGACGTCGTATGTCCGTCGGCGACCAGCAGCAGGTCGTAGCCGTGGCTCAGCGCCTGTCGTGCCGTGGTGTCCACGCAGATCTCGGTGGCGAACCCGGTGACGATCACCTCGGTGACACCCAGCGCCTTCAGGGTCCGGTCCAGGTCGGTGGCGAGGAAGCTGTCGGCACTGGTCTTGTGGACGACCGGCTCGCCGGCGGCGGGCGCGAGCGCGGGCACCGTGCGCCAGCCGTCGGTGCCGGGGACCAGTTCCGCGCCCCGGTGCTGGACGGTCACCACCGGCACGCCGGCCGCGAGGGCCCGCCGGCGCAGCCCGGCAATCACTTCGGTGGTCTCGGCGGCCCGGTGCGCGAGGGGCATCAGGGCGTTCTGCATGTCGATCACGAGGAGGGCGGGGGTGTACGGCATGCGCACACGCTAGCCGCGGGTTCGGCTCACTTCGCCTGCAATTTCGCGATGGCCGCGGCCAGTTGGACCTTGCGCCGGTCCGGGGTACGTGCCTGGAGCAGGCCCAGCATGACGAGGTACCGGTCCGTCTTCCCGAGCCGCTCGAGCGCGGCCTTGGCCTGCGGATGCCGCTCCAGCTCCCGCACCAGATCCTCGGGCACACCGGCCTCGCTCTGCGACTTGTACGCCGCCGCCCACCGCCCGTCGGCCTTCGCCGCGTCGACCTCCGCGATCCCGGCGGGCCGCATACGCCCTTCCGCACTCAGCTCCGCCACCCGCCGCACGTTGACCATGGACCAGACACTGCCGGGCCGGCGCGGGGTGATCTTCTGCAGGAAGTACGAGGCGTCAAGTCCCTTGCGCTGCCCGGTGATCCAGCCGTGGCAGAGGGCCACATCGTTCACCTCGGCAGCGGTGACGGAGACGACACCCGAGCCCTTCTTGGCGACCTTGACCCAGAGGCCGGGGTGGGGCGCGGGGTGGGCGGCCAGCCAGGTGTCGAGGGCGGCGGCGGAGGGGAAGGGGTGGGTTTCGAGCTCGGCGGGGGGCGTCATGGGACGACCGTAGGAGGGATATAGGTCAGAAAGTGTCCTAGGTCGGCATGGTTGGGGAAGTGCGTTTCCCGGAAACGCACTTCCCCAAAAACGGTTGGCCCCACTCCACCAGGCCCGCCTACCCTGCCCCCATGTCCAGCCCCGAAGCATCCAGACTCCGGCCACCGGCTCTCCGGTGGCTGCTCGTGATGCCGCGCTGACCTGATCAGGGCTCGCTCGCTCCGCCACCGGCGGCCGTTCCGACGTGCCGTTTTCGATCTCGACTTCGGGTTGCGGAGTTTCTTCATGCCGTTTGCTCTACATCTGCTGGGCCTTGCTGTCTTCGCTCAGGGGACGTCCGAGTTCATGCTGTCCGGGCTGGTGCCGGACATCGCGCGGGACCTCGGGGTCTCCGTGCCGGCCGCCGGTGCGCTGACCTCGGCCTTTGCCGGGGGGATGGTCGTCGGGGCGCCGCTGATGGCCGGGGTTGCCCGGCGGTGGTCGCGTCGGGGGGCGTTGCTCGGGTTTCTCGTTGTCTTTCTCGGGGTTCATGTCGTCGGCGCCCTGACCGAGAGTTTCGCCGTACTGCTCGTCACTCGTGTCCTCGGTGCGCTTGCCAACGCCGGGTTTCTGGCCGTCGCTCTTGTCGCGGCCGTCGGCATGGTCGGGCCGGACGCCAAGGGGCGGGCCACGTCCACGCTGCTCGGCGGGGTGACGCTGGCCTGTGTGGTGGGGGTGCCCGCGGGCGCGGTGCTCGGTCAACTCTGGGGCTGGCGGGCCGCGTTCTGGGCGGTGGCGCTGGTGTCCGCGCCCGCGCTGGTCGCGGTGGCGGTGTCGGTTCCGCGCGGTGCCGACGGCTCCGCGCGTCCCGCGCTGCGCGGCGAGGTGCGGGCGCTGCGCGACCGGCGGCTCCGGGTCACGCTGCTGCTGGGCGCCCTCGTGAACGGGGCGACCTTCTGCACGTTCACCTACCTCGCGTCCCTCGTCACGCGCGTGACCGGACTGGGCGAGGTGTACGTACCCGTCGTCCTTGCGCTGTTCGGGGCAGGGGCGTTCGTGGGGGTGAGCGTCGGGGGGCGGTTCGCCGACCGGCGGCCGGAGGTGGTGCTGGGCGCGGGCGGTGGCGCCCTCTGTCTCGGGTGGATCGTCCTCGGCCTCGGCGCCGGACAGCCCGCCCTGGCCCTCGGGCTCGTCCTCGTGCAGGGCGCCCTCTCCTTCGGCGTCGGGTCCACACTCATCGCGCAGGCGCTGTACGCAGCTCCTGGTGCCCCCACCCTGGGCGGCGGCTTCGCCACGGCCGCGTTCAACGTCGGGGCCGCGCTGGGACCTTGGCTCGGCGGTACGGCGATCGGGGCGGGCCTCGGGTACCGGTCGCCGGTGTGGGTCAGTGCCGGGCTGGTCGCCCTGTCTCTGGTGGCCGTAAGTGCGAAGGCTGCACGCCGGCGGCGTACTGCGGCATCCTGGTCGGCATGACGTGGGTGACCATCGCGTCCTACGAGCTCGGAAAGGGAAGTCCCCGTCCCCTGGCCGCCGTTCGCGCTTGACTGCGTGAGCGCGGCATCGACTGGATGCCGTTCGGCGGGGACGAGGTCCGCTGGGACCGCGTGTGCGGTCCGGGTGCCGACGGGCACTGGCGTGCGTGGATCACGGTCCATGTCGACGCCGGTGCCCTGCGGCTGCTCGGGCTCCATCCCGAGCAGCCGACGGTCGGGCCGAACTCGCCTTCCCCGCCCGGGTGGTGGCATGCCGCCGGTGAGCGGTACGCGGTGGCGCACCACGGTTCCTGAGCGCGGCCCGACTGGCCGGATTACCCCTCTTGTGCGCGCACTCACAGGGTTCTCATAATCCCAGCACAAGGTTGGCATGCTCGCGACAACGCAGCGCGGCGCTCACCAGCCGCGACCACGCATGCCTCCACCAACCCCCCACGGAAGGCATCCCGTTGAAGACTCTCCTCAAGAACCTGAAGAGATGCGCGGTCGCCGCCACGGCCGCCCTCGCCGTCCTCAGCCTTCAGCCCGTGTCCGCCGCACAGGCGGCCCCGGCGCCCGTCGTCGGCGGCACCCGCGCCGCGCAGGGCGAGTTCCCGTTCATGGTCCGGCTCTCGATGGGCTGCGGCGGCGCGCTCTACACCCAGCAGATCGTGCTCACCGCTGCGCACTGCGTGGGCCGCACCGGCGCCAACACCAGCATCACCGCCACCGCCGGCGTCGTGGACCTCCAGTCCAGCAGCCGCATCCAGGTCCGCTCCACCTACGTCTACCGCGCCCCCGGCTACAACGGCGACGGCAAGGACTGGGCGCTCATCAAGCTCGCCCAGCCGATCAACCTGCCCACCCTGAAGATCGCCACGACCACGCAGTACAACACCGGCACCTTCACCGTCGCCGGCTGGGGCGCGGCCACCGAGGGCGGCGCCCAGCAGCGCTACCTGCTCAAGGCGACCGTGCCGTTCGTGAGTGACGCGACCTGCCGGTCGTACAGCGGCTACAGCGGGCTCATCCCGAGCGAGGAGATCTGCGCCGGGTACACCGCGGGCGGCGTCGACACCTGTCAGGGCGACTCCGGTGGCCCGATGTTCCGCCGGGACGCCTCGAACGCATGGATCCAGGTCGGCATCGTCAGCTGGGGCATAGGCTGCGCCCGCCCCAACGCCCCCGGTGTCTACACCGAGGTCTCCACCTTCGCCTCGGCCATCGCCTCCGCGGCGGCGTCGCTCTAAGCCGTCAGAGGGCGGCGGTCAGAAGCCTCCGCCGAAGTCCCCGCCGCCCCCGAAGTCCCCGAACCCGCCGCCGAAGTCTCCGGAGTCGAAGTCGGCTCCGGAGACGTCGCCGCCCTCGTAGCCGCCGCCGGTGGCGCCGTAGCCGTAACCGGCGCCGTAGTCGGCGGCGTAGGCGGGGCTGGCCATCATGCTGCCGAGCATCGTGCCGATGAGCAGGCCGGGCAGGATGCCGCCGCCGAAGTAGCCGCCTGCCCAGGGGCCGTAGGCGGGGCCCGCGTCCCAGTACGGGCGGCGGGCGCCGGAGTCGGTGGTGACCTCGCGGATCATCGGGTCCCGGCCGTCGGCCAGGCGGACCCGGTCGGCCGCGCAGACCGGGACCTCGCGGGTCGCGGCGCCCGCCGGCGTCCAGGTCACGTCGGCGACGGACGGGCCGTGCCGGGGGTCGAAGAAGCAGGGCGGCCGGCGCTCGGGCAGCGGCCGGCCCTCGCGGCGGGCGGCGAGCCGGGCGAGCGAGAAGCGGCCGTCCTCCAGGGCCTGGGTGACGCCCCGCACCTCCTCCGGCCTCGTTGTCGCCGCCATCAGCGACTTCGCCTGTTCGTAGGCGTCCAGGGCGTGTTCGTAGTCCTCGCGCATGGCGTCGTCGGCGCCCGGCTCGCCGGGGTGGAAGTCCAGGCGTTCCAGTTCCTCGCCGAACGCGGTGATGTCCTCGTCGACCACCACCCGCAGCTTCTCCAGCGCCGCCCGCTGCTCCTGCTCGTGCATGAGGCGCCGGCGCCGCACCAGTGCGTACGCGCCCGCTCCGCCCGCGGCCAGCACCACGCCGGTGGTGATCAGACCGGCGACGGGCACACCGTCGGACGTGGAGGAGTCCCAGGACGCGGGGGCCGAGCCGCCGACGTTGAGCAGCGCGCTGTCGACGAAGTCGTTCAGCTGCGCCTTGACGTCGTCGGTGCCCCGCACGGCGGTGACCAGGTTGTCCACCGCCTGGTTGCTCAGCACGGACGAATCGGCCTGCGCTCCGAAGCGGTCGCCGCTGCGCACGGCGTACAGGCCGGTGATGCCGGTCTCGGTACGCAGGTTCACGAACAGGTCCTGCTCGGGCTGATCGGCGGGAAGAACGGCGACGAAGATGGGCTTGTCGGCGTCTCTGATCTTGTCGGCGAGCGCCTCCGCGTCGGCCGACGACAGCTGGTCGGAGGCGGCGGGATCGACATAGACGGGATCCTCGCGCAGCGCCTCGGCGACCGTGGAAAGGTCGCTGGCCGCGAGTGCGCCGGGCGCACCGGCCGTGAGCACCAGCAGCCCGGCGGCAACCGGCACCAAGGCCCAGCGCGCAAGGCGCGACAGCTGAGTCCTCATACTTCGACGCTACCTGACGAAACGGGCAAACGGACCGCCTCCGTCGGCACAATCGACGCGGTTGCCTCGGCCCGCCAGGCGGGAGCAACGGGCGGATTCGGGTCGGCGACACGCCGGTTCCATGGCCGTCGCCCGGCCCGAATCCGCCCGTCATCGATTCCGGCGGGGCAATCCCCGCCGGAATCGGTGTGTGTACGGCGGCTCAGGCCGCCCGGTAGGCCGCGGTCAGCTTCTCCACGGCGGCCCCGTAGCGGCCGGCCGTCAGCAGGCGGTCCGCCTCGGCGAAGGGCTTGGCGAGGGCCGGGGTGATCGTCTTCTGCTGGACGATCAGCCGCGCCTTGGTGACCAGCGTGCGTCCCGTCTCATGGGCGCCGGCCCGTTCGGCCGCCGCGGCCGCGACGCCGAGCGCCTTGAGCGTCGTGGCGCCGCCCTGCGGGACCTTGGTCAGCGTGGTCAGGCCCCAGCCGTACGGGAACTGCGGGTCGTACGAGGTGTCGCCCACGTTGATCGGCAACTGTGCCTCGGACTTCGGCCAGGTCACCGGGAGCTGTCCGGTGAACGGCCGCTCGCCGTAGAGCACGTCCGCCACGCCGTCGCCCTCGGTGCCGGGCAGCCAGGAGGCGACCAGGGCGTCGATGTCGGCGAGGCGGTCGCCGATCAGCTGCGGCCGGCCGGAGACGATCAGCACCGCGCACTTCATGGCGGCGCACACCTTGTCGACGGCTGCCTGGTCGGCGGCGGACAGCTCCAGGTCGTGGCCGTTGCCGACGTCGCCGATGCCCTCGGCGTACGGGGTCTCGCCGACGACGACCACGCCGACGTCATGGCCGCCCAACGGCTCGGACGCGTCCTTGGAGTAGGTGACGTCACCGGCCTTGCGCATGCCCTCCAGGATCGTCGTGCCCGGCGTGATGTCCCCCGACGACCCCTGCCAGGTGATGGTCCAGCCGCCGCTCTGGTTGCCGATGTCGTCGGCGTTGGACCCGGCGACGTACACCTTCTGCGTGGGCTTCAGCGGCAGCACACCGCCCGCGTTCTTCAGCAGCACCTGCGACTTCGCCGCCGCCTCGCGCGCCACGGCCCGGTGTCCGGCGGAACCGATCCGGTCCGCGCCGCCGGTGTCGGCGTACGGCTTCTCGAAGAGCCCCAGCCGGAACTTCTGCGTGAGGATGCGGGAGACGGCGTCGTCGATCCGCTCCGCGCTCACCCGCCCGCCCTCGGCCTCGGCAACGAGCGCGGAGTGGAACTCCTTGTAGGAGTAGGGGGCCATGACCATGTCGACCCCGGCGTTGACCGACGTACGCACGTCGCTCGGGTAGTCGCCGGGGATCTGGTCGATGCCGTTCCAGTCGCTGATGACGAAGCCGTCGAAGTCCATACGGCCCTTCAGCACGCCGTTGATCATGTCGCCGCGTGCGTGCATCTTCACCGGGCCCTGCCCGTCGCCGATCAGGTCGAGGGAGGAGTACGACGGCATGACCGTGCCGACGCCCCGGTCCACGGCGTCCTCGTACGGCGCCAGGTGCACGGCTTCGAGCTGCTGCCGGGTGACCTCGGTGACGCCCTGGTCGATGGTGTAGCTGCCGGTGGTGGAGGAGCCGTACTCGGTGCCCCCGTCGCCGACGAAGTGCTTGGCGGTGGCGAGGACCTTGTCGCCCCGGTCCAGGTCCCTGCCGCTCGCGTGCCCTTGCAGGCCCTGGATCACCGTCTCCATGGACTCGACGAGGCCGGGGTCCTCACCGAAGGCCTCGTAGGAACGGCCCCAGCGTTCGTCGCGGGTCACGCACAGACAGGGGGCGAAGTCCCAGGGGATGCCGGTGGCGCGGACCTCGGCGGCGGTCACCGCGCCCGCCTTGTAGGCGACTTGGGGATCACGGCTCGCGCCGATGCCGATGTTGTGCGGCATGACGGTCGCACCGACCAGGTTGTTGTGGCCGTGGACGGCGTCGACGCCGTAGATCAACGGGATCTGGAAGCGGGTCGCCTGGGCGCGCAGCTGGAAGGCGTCGATCATCTTCGCCCAGGCCTCGGGGGTGTTGGGCGTCGGCGTGGAACCGCCGCCGGACAGCAGCGAGCCGAGGCCGTAGCCGGCGACGTCGGCCCCGCCGCCCACGGCGCCACGCTCGGCCTGGGTCATCTGGCCGGCCTTCTCCGCCAGGGACATGCGGCCGAGCAGATCGGCGACGCGCTTCTTCACGGGCAACTCGGCGTCGAGATACGGCAGTCCGTGCGCGTCGACGACGATCTGCGGAGTCTCGGACGGGGGTTTGGCGCCGGTGACGGTCAACTTGAGCGGGATCGTCTCGGCGGACTCGGCGGACCTGTCCTTGAGGGTGCGGACCTGGATCGTGCGGGTGGTGCCGGAGGGGGTGCCCGCGGGGAAGGTGAACTCGCCGGTGACGGGGGTGTAGTCGCCGTCGGAGGCGGTTCCGCCGGTGGTCGTCTCGTAGGCGACGGTCACGGGCTCCTCGACGGGGGCGGAGCCGGTGGTGCCGAGGGTGACCTCGACGGTGGCCGTCCCGCCCTCGTCCACCGGGTAGACGGCGGCGTCGGTGGTGATACCGGCGCGCAGGGACTGGTCGGCGGCGCCGTAGAGCTCGACGCCGTCCATGGCGAACTCGCCCGGTGCGCCGGTGGGGAGGGTGAGGGCGTAGCCCCACATCTCGGTGAGGCCGAGGATCTGGTCGATGCCGCCGACCGGTTGGTAGTCCGTGCGATAGGTGAAGTCGGTGAACGGAATCTCGATCTGCTTCCAGCCGCTGAAGTCGTCGGTGAAGGAGGTCGTCCACAGCTCGGAGGCCTCGCCGTTGGCGCCGCCGTCCTTGATCTCGAAGGCGATCCGCTTGCCGTTGTTCCGCCCCTCCCACCAGAACCGGATGCCCTTGTGGGCGGACCAGTCGTGGGCGGGCTCGGCAAAGGCGAAGTCGTGCGTGAAGCCGCCCCAGCCGCTGATGTCATAGGTGCCGGAGAGAACGTGGCCGCCCTCGGGGGCGTCGTCCCGGGCGGCCAGCGTCAGGGTGGGCGGATCGTCGTTGTCACTCCCCCACGTGAACAGCCCCTCGGCCGGCGGGTTCGCGAAGGGCACCTCGCCCTCGAAGCGGTCGACGGGCACGGGGGCGGGATCGGCCGCGGCCGCGACCTGAGCGGTGGCGAGCGGGAGCAGTCCGGTGAGCAGGGCGGCACAGGCGAGCAGGGCGGTTCTTCGCATGGAACATCCCTCGACTCTCATAGTCCACATACGACTTAGATCACGCCGTGAGTTAACTGGCGCGCCAGGATGCCGTCAAGACTTCACGTCAGGACTGGTACAGGGGTAACTGACGTCTGGATGAGGGTCGTTGTCGCTTCGGGAAGTGAACAAACGCCGGACGGGCCGGGCCAGCTCGTCCGGCGTTTGACTGCTACTCCGCCGGTGCCACGCCCGCCCGCAGCAGTCCGTACGTGTAAGCGTCCTCCAGGGCCTGCCACGAGGCCGCGATGACGTTGTCCGCGACGCCCACCGTGGACCACTCGCCCGTGCCGTCGGACGTGGAGATGAGGACTCGGGTCGTGGACTGGGTGCCGTGGACGCCCTCCAGGATGCGGACCTTGTAGTCGACGAGGTCCAGCTTGGCGAGCTGGGGGTAGATCTTCTCCAGGGCCACGCGCAGGGCGCGGTCCAGGGCGTTGACCGGGCCGTTGCCCTCCGCGGTGGCGACGATGCGCTCGCCCTTGGCCCACAGCTTGACGGTGGCCTCGTTGGCGTGGCTGCCGTCGGGGCGGTCCTCGACGATGGCCCGCCAGGACTCGACCTCGAAGTAGCTCAGGGGCTTTCCCTCCACCTCGCCGCGCAGCAGCAGTTCGAAGCTGGCGTCGGCCGCCTCGTAGGTGTAGCCCGCGAGCTCGCGCTCCTTGACCCGCTCGACGACCCGGCCGACCAGCTCGCGGTCGCCGCCGAGATCGACGCCGAGTTCCTTGCCCTTGAGCTCCACGGACGCGCGGCCCGCCATGTCCGACACCAGCATCCGCATGGTGTTGCCGACCTGCTCGGGGTCGATGTGCTGGTACAGGTCCGGGTCGACCTTGATCGCGGAGGCGTGCAGGCCGGCCTTGTGCGCGAAGGCCGAGACACCGACGTACGGCTGGTGCGTGGAGGGGGTGAGGTTCACGACCTCCGCGATGGCGTGGCTGATGCGCGTCATCTCGCGCAGCTTGCCCTCCGGCAGCACCTTCTTGCCGTACTTCAGCTCCAGGGCCGCGACCACCGGGAACAGGTTGGCGTTGCCGACCCGCTCGCCGTAGCCGTTCGCCGTGCACTGGACGTGGGTCGCGCCCGCGTCCACCGCGGCCAGCGTGTTCGCCACCGCGCACCCGGTGTCGTCCTGGGCGTGGATGCCGAGCCGGGCGCCGGTGTCCGCCAGCACGGTCGAGACCACGGCCTGGACCTGCGCCGGGAGCATGCCGCCGTTGGTGTCGCAGAGGATCACGACATCGGCCCCGGCCTCCGAGGCGGCCCGTACGACCGCCTTCGCGTACTCCGGGTTGGCGCGGTAGCCGTCGAAGAAGTGCTCGCAGTCGACGAAGACGCGGCGGCCCTGGTCCTTGAGGAAGGACACCGTGTCGCGGACCATCTCCAGGTTCTCGTCGAGCGTGGTGCGCAGCGCCAGTTCCACATGACGGTCGTGCGACTTCGCGACGAGGGTGACGACCGGGGCGCCCGACTCCAAAAGGGCCCTGACCTGGGGGTCCTCCGCGGCCTTGGCGCCGGCCCGGCGGGTGGCGCCGAAGGCCACCAGCTGGGCGTGCTTGAAGTCGATCTCCTGCTGGGCGCGGGCGAAGAACTCGGTGTCCCGCGGGTTGGCGCCGGGCCAGCCGCCCTCGATGAAGCCCACGCCGAAGTCGTCCAGGTGCCGTGCGATGGCCAGCTTGTCCGCGACGGTGAGGTTGATGCCCTCACGCTGGGCGCCGTCGCGCAGGGTGGTGTCGAAGACGTGGAACGAGTCGTCGAGCTCGCTGGTTTCCGTCATGGTCTGAAGGCTCCTGATGTATGGATCTCGGTCTTTACCGGAATGACCGGCTCCACCGTCCTCCAATGATCCCTCGCGCTGCGCTCCCGGCTGAAGGTGGGCCAGAAATGCGAAAAACCTCTCGCGGGTGCGAGAGGTCTGCGCGCGGGTCGAGGACGACGGTGTCCGCCCGTACCTGGTCGTACGTGGCGGTCACTGCGGACCGGCGCGCCTGCTGCCAATAATCATGGCGAACGAGAGCACGGGGGCAGTCTGGCACAACCCCCGTGCCTCACTCACCGTTGTCTCAGAATGCGGTCGGTCACCTGAGCCGGCGGACGAAGACGTCGCGGGTGTCGTTGGTGTCGTCCGGCACCAGGTTCGTGGCCCAGGACTCGAAGGCCACGAACCGGCCGTCACGGCTCACCGAGAAGGCCGACGAGCCCTGGTAGTCGCCCTGCCCGCCGTCGTGGGCGACGGACACCCGCCGGGTGTCACCGGTGCGCAGGTCCCGCTCGAAGAGCGGTCCGCGGTGGATGTCGCCCGGCACCAGGGTGGTGGACCCGGTGTTGAAGACGACACGGCGGCCGTCCTCGGTGATCACCGGCCAGCGGGAGTGGGTGTCGAGCTGACCGCCGTCCGCGGCGAGGGAGACGAGCTCGCTGCCTCCCGTGCGCAGGTCGCGCACGAAGATGTCCTCCTTGCCGTTGGTGTCCCCGGGAACCAGGTCGGCCGCGCCCGAGGAGAAGGCCGCGTACCGGCCGTCGCCGCTGAACCTGGGGACGCTGGTGCGCCGCTCGTCGCTGTCGAAGCGCTCCTTGCGGCCGGTGTGGCGGTCGTACGTGTACACGGCGCCGTGGAGGCCGGGCCTGGCCTGGTTCATGGAGTACGCGATGCGGCTGCCGTCGGCGCTCATGCTGGGGTAGCCGACGATCCAGCCGTACCGGTCGCCGGTGGGCGGCGGTTCGGTGACGCTGACGAGACGGGTCGTGCCAGTCTCGCGGTCGCGCAGGTAGACGCCGGCGGACATGCGGGTGCCGGTGTCGCCGTGGTCGCCGAGCCAGGAGACGTACGCCACGTACCGGCCGTCGCGGCTGATCACGGCGTCACCTCCGGAGACCGGCTTCTCGTCGTCGGTCAGGCTCACGACCTCGGTGCGGTCCTTGACCCGGTCCCAGAGGAAGACGCCCGAGAAGTACGTGCCGTCCTCGGGCGATCCCGTGCCGCCCTGGAAGATCACATACCGCCCGTCGGCGCTGATCCGTGCGTTGAAGGCGAGCACGTACTCGCCGCCGTCGTCCCGCACGCTGACCCGCTCGACGGTGCCCCGGCGCGTATCACGCAGGAAGACGTCGGTGAGTCCGTTGGTGTCCCCCGGCACCAGGTCGGCCGCGTCCGACTCGAAGACGACGAAGCGCCCGTCGCCGCTGATCGACCCGCCCCGCGAGTCGGCCGACACCTGCGCGCCGGACGCCGAGACGCTGACCCGCTGGGTTTCCGGCTTCGGTGCCGACGTCGCGGCGGTCGTCGACAGCACCACCATCGCCCCCGCGAGCACGGCGACGGACACCCCACGCATGGTTCTCAACACAGGTACCCCCGTTTGACGCTCCACCCCCGGCCCCGCGCCGAGGGCTCCCCCCGAGGCAAACGCACCACGCGTCACCGCGTCAATCGCCCGAATTGAGTACAACCCGGGCACGCCCTCAGGCGTCCGCGAGGAGGCCCTCCTCCAGGAACTCCCTTACGTGGCCGAGAACTTGCGCCCGGTCCGTCCCCCGCAGCCCGATCGCGACATGGATGGAGAAGCCGTCGAGGAGCGCCCGCAGGCGGGCCGCGAAACGGTCCGGGTCGACCGTTCGGAACTCCCCCCTCGACACCCCCTCCGCCAGCAGGGCCACCAGGTCGCGGTGCCAGGCGCCCTCGATCGCGGCCTGCCGCTCACGCGCGCCGTCGTCGGCGTTCTGCGAGCGGTTCCAGACCTCCAGCCACAGCGTCCAGTGGGGGTCGCGGTGGCCGTCGGGGACGTACAGGTCGACGTACGCATCCAGCCGTTCCCGGGCGGGCGCGGTGCGGGTCAGCAGCCGGCCGCGCTCGGCGCCCAGCCGGCCCTCGCTCCACTCCAGGGTCTGCAGCAGCAGCTCGTCCTTGGAGTGGAAGTAGTACAGGAGATGGCCGCTGCTCATGCCGACCTCGCGGCCGAGCGCCGCCATGGTGAGCTTCTCCAGACCGCGCTCGGCGATCATCTCCATGGCGGCGGTGAGTACGTCCTCACGCGGCGGCGCGTTCTTCCGCGCTCGGGCCGCACCGGCCATCCCTCGGCTCCTAGATCTTCGGCTGCTGTTGCGTGATGCAGTGGATGCCTCCACCACCCGCGAAAATGGTACGGGCGTCCACCAGGGTGACCGTCCGTTCCGGGAAGAGCCGGCGGAAGATCCCGGCCGCGATCTCGTCGCGCGGGTCGTCGAAGCCGCACAGGACGACTCCGCCGTTGCAGAGGTAGTGGTTGATGTAGGAGTAGTCGACCCAGTCGCCCTCCTCGTCCTTGAGGACCGTGGGCGCGGGGACCTCCACGACCTCCAGGCGGCGGCCCTTGGCGTCGGTCCGGCCGCGCAGGATCTCCAGGTACGCCCGGGAGCGGGCGTAATCCGGGTGGGCCGGGTCGCGCTGGCTGTGCACCAGCACGGTGCCGGGCCGTGCGAAGGCCGCGACGATGTCGACATGGCCCTGGGTGCCGTACCTGCCGTAGTCGCCGGCGAGGCCGTGCGGCAGCCAGATCGCCTTGGTGGTGCCCAGCTTGGCGTGGATCTCCGCCTCGACCTGCTCGCGGGTCCAGTCGGGGTTGCGGCCGGAGCCGAGCTGGACGGTGTCGGTGAGCAGGACCGTGCCCTCGCCGTCGACGTGGATCGCGCCGCCCTCGTTGACCAGCGTCGACGACAGCACCGGCACCTGCGCCAGGTCGGCGACATGGCGGGCGATCTTGGAGTCGTGTTCCCAGCGGGCCCAGTCCTGGCCGCCCCAGCCGTTGAACACCCAGTCCACGGCGGCCAGTTCACGACCGTCGGTGACAAACGTGGGGCCGATGTCCCGCATCCACGCGTCGTCGAGCTCCCGCTCGACCAACTCGACGTCAGGGCCGAGCAGTTCGCGCGCCGACTGGCCCTGCCCCGGACCGTGCACCATGGTCACCGGCTCGAAGCGGCGCACCGCGCGGGCCACGGCGGCCCAGGCCGCGCGGGCCTCGGCCAGCTCCCGCTCGTTGGTGAAGGTCGGATTGGGTCCGGGCCAGGCCATCCAGGTGCGCTCGTGCGGGGCCCATTCGGGGGGCATGCGGTAGGTCATCACAGGTCCTAGAGGAAGTAGAGGCGGTTCAGGGAGACCGAGTCGGCCGGTTCGGAGCGCAGCGGCTCTCCGTCCAGCGTCACGAGGCCCGTGCGCCGGTCGACGTCGACGGCTCCGGTACGGGAGTTGAGGCGCAGGTCGGCCGGTCCGATGCCGCGGGTGCCGCGCACGGCGACCCGGCGCCGCCGGGTGGGCATCGTGTCGCCGCCCTGGTCCAGCGCGGCCTGCGCGACGAACGCGACCGAGATGTCGGCCGGGGTGGCGCCGTACGCGCCGAACTGCGGGCCCAGGACGAGGGGTTCGCAGGTGTCGGTGGCCGCGCCCGGGTCGCCGACGACGCCGTAGGCCGGAAAGCCGGACTTGAGGACGAGCTGCGGTTTGGCGCCGAAGTACTCCGGGCGCCACAGCACGATGTCGGCGAGCTTGCCGACCTCCAGCGACCCCACCTCGTGCGAAAGCCCGTGGGCGATGGCCGGGTTGATGGTCAGCTTGGCCATGTAGCGCAGGACGCGCTCGTTGTCGTGCTCCTCGGGCGCGCCGAACTCGGCCTTCATCTTTCCGGCCATGGCGAAGGTGCGGCGGACGGTCTCGCCGGCCCGGCCCATGCCCTGCGCGTCGGAGGAGGTGATGCCGATCGCGCCCAGGTCGTGCAGCACGTCCTCGGCGCCCATGGTCCCGGCGCGGATGCGGTCGCGGGCCATGGCGGCGTCGCCGGGCAGGTCGGTCTTCAGGTCGTGGACGGAGACGATCATGCCGTAGTGCTCGGCGACCGCGTCCCGGCCGAAGGGCAGCGTCGGATTGGTCGAGGAGCCGATGACGTTCGGGACTCCGGCCATCTTCAGGACGTTGGGCACGTGTCCGCCGCCGCAGCCCTCGATGTGGAAGGCGTGGATGGTGCGGCCCGCCAGCACCCGCAGGGTGTCCTCGACGGACAGGCACTCGTTCAACCCGTCGCTGTGCAGGGCGACTTGGACGTCGTGCTCCTCGGCGACGCGCAGGGCGGTGTCCAACGCCCGGGTGTGGGCGCCCATGTCCTCGTGCACCTTGAAGCCGGAGGCGCCGCCCTCGGCGAGGGCCTCGATCAGCGGGGCCTCCCCGGAGGACGAACCCCGCCCGAGGAAGCCGATGTTGACCGGCCAGGCGTCGAAGGCGCTGAACGCGTGCTTGAGCGCCCAGGGCGAGTTGACGCCGACGCCCCACACGGGCCCGAACTCCTGCCCGATGATCGTGGTCACGCCGGAGGCCAGCGAGGCCTCCATGATCCGCGGCGACAGCAGATGGACGTGCGTGTCCACGGCACCGGCGGTGGCGATGAGCCCCTCGCCGGAGACGATGGACGTGCCCGTGCCGACCACGACGTCGACGCCGTCGAGCGTGTCGGGGTTCCCGGCCCGCCCGATCGAGCAGATCCGCCCTTCGCGGATGCCGATGGAGACCTTCCTGATCCCCAGCGCCGCGTCGATCACCACGACATTGCTGATGACGACGTCGCAGGTCTCGCGGACGGCGGCGGCCTTGAGATGCAGCCCGTCACGGGCGGTCTTGCCGAAGCCGGCGAGGAACTCGTCGCCGTACTTCTGCGCGTCGGACTCGACCTGGATGGTCAGCCCGGAGTCACCGAGGCGGACGCGGTCCCCGGCGCGGGGGCCGTGGGTGGCGGCGTACTCGTGGGGGGTGAGACGGCGGGCTTCGGCCGGGTGGCCTCCGGGGCGGCTCATCGCTCGGCCTCCTCGTCGTGGATTCCCAGGTAGCCGCAGGCGGCGGCGCGGCGCAGCGCCTCCTCGCGGGCGCCGGGTGCGTCCAGCGGCCCGTCGACGAGGCCGGCGAAACCGATCGCGATCCGGGCGCCGCCGATCGGCAGCAGGCCCACCTCGGCGCTCTCGCCGGGCCCGAAGCGCACGGACGATCCGGCGGGTACGGCGAGACGCATGCCGTAGGCCGCCGCCCGGTCGAAGTCCAGGCGCGGGTTGGCCTCGAAGAAGTGGAAGTGGGAGGTGACGGAGACCGGCACCCCGGCGGTGTTGGTGACCGTGAGCCGGACGGCGGCCTCGGGCTCGGCGTGCTCGGGTCCCGGCAGCAGCGCGCCGGGGGCCTGCGGCCCGAGCCCTCCGCCGATCGGGTCGCTCACCACCGCGAGCCGTGAACCGTCGTCGAAGACGGCCTCGACATGCACCTCGGTGACGACGTCGGCGACGCCCGGCAGGACGTCGTCGGGGCCGAGGACCGAACGGGCCCGCTCGATCGCCTCGGCGAGCCTGAGGCCGTCCCGGGCCGCCTCGCACACGGTGTCCGCGATGAGCGCGGTCGCCTCGGGGACGTTCAGCCTGAGGCCCCGGGCCCTTCTCGCCCTGGCCAGCTCGGCGGCTCCGAAGAGCAGCAGCCGGTCACGTTCCGTGGGGGTCAGTCTCATGACGCGGGCACCTCCTTGCCTTCCACACGTTAGAGCAACACTCTAAACACCAGATTCATTCGACGGAAACATTGACGGGTCAGCTTCGACAACGTCACATTGAACGTCGCTCTAACTTTCAAGGCGGCCGATCAAGGGAGACCTGCCATGCCGATGGAACAGCGCGGAGTCGACACCATCCCCGACGAGGAACGCACCAGCGGGCCCCGCGACCTCGTCTCGATCCTGCTGGGCTCGAACCTCTGCCTCGGAGTGATCGTCTTCGGCTGGCTGCCCCCGTCCTTCGGACTGGACTGGTGGGCGTCGGTGTCGTCGATCGTGGTCGGAACGGTGGTCGGCACGGCCCTCACTGCCCCCCTCGCGTTGATCTCGCTGCGCACGGCGACCAACCTGTCCACGTCCTCCGGCGCCCAGTTCGGGGTGCGCGGCAGGCTGGTCGGCTCGGTGGTCGGCCTGCTGCTCGCCCTCGGCTACACCGCGCTGACCGTGTGGATCGGCGGCGATGTGACGGTGGGCGTGCTCGGCCGGATGTTCGGGCTTGAGGCGAGCGGAGTGTCGTACGCCGTGGTCTACGGGCTGCTCGCCGCGGCGACGGTCGCGGGCGCGGTGTACGGCTACCGGGTGCTGCTGACGATGTCCCGCGTCCTCGCGGTCGGCATGACGGCCCTGCTGGTCCTCGGCCTGGTCGCCTACGCCCCGGACTTCACGACGTCCGCGCTGCCGGATGCGGGCGGCTATCTGCTCGGCGGGTTCTGGCCGACGTGGCTGCTGGCGACGGTGGCCGCGGGTCTGTCGGGGCCGGTCGCCTTCATCACCCTGCTCGGCGACTACACCCGCTACATCTCCCCCGCCCGCCACTCCTCCCGCAAGGTGCTGCACGCGACCTGGCTCGGTCTGCTGCTCGGCCTGCTGGTGCCGCAGCTCTTCGGCACCTTCACCTCGTACGCCGCCCGTGCCGCCCTGGACTACGCCGGGCCGCTCACCGAGGCCGCGCCCACCTGGTACCTGCTGCCGCTGCTGCTCGCCGCCTCGGCCGGCTCGGTGGGCAACGCGGGGCTGATGCTGTACTCCATGGGTCTCGACCTGGACGCCATCCTGCCGCGTCTGTCCCGCGCCACGGCTACCTGCGCGGTCGCCGTCCTCGCCACGGCCTGCGTCTTCGTCGGCCACTACGCCTCGACCGCCCAGGACGCGATGACGTCGTTCGTCCTGCTGCTGACGGCGATCGGCACCCCGTGGGCGGTGATCACCCTGATCGGCTTCGCCCGCTGCCGCGGCGAGTACGACGCGGATGCCCTCCAGGTCTTCAACCGCCGCGCGCGGGGCGGGATCTACTGGTTCACCGGCGGCTGGAACATCCCGGCGACGGTGTCCTGGGCACTGGGCGCGACAGTCGGCGTCCTCGCGGTGGCGCTGCCGTCGTACGAGGGTCCACTGCTGTCGCTGACCGGCGGGGTGGACTGCAGCTTCCTGCTGTCGGGGGCAGTCGGCGGGGTGCTGTACCTGGCGCTGACGAGTCGGGAGAACAACAGGACCGCCCCGGACGCGGAGTCCGAGGCGGTCCTGGCGAGCAGCGAGATCTAGCCCAGCTTGTGCATCCAGCCGTGCACGTCCTCGGCCGTGCCCCGCTGGATGTCCAGGAGAGCCTGGCGGAGCTTCAGCGTGACCTCGCCGGGCTCGCCGTTCGACTGCTGCCACTGGGCGCCGGTGCGCTTGACCGTGCCGACGGGGGTGATCACCGCGGCCGTGCCGCAGGCGAAGACCTCCGTCAGCGTGCCATTCTCGGAGTCCCGCTGCCACTGGTCGACGGAGACCCGGCCCTCCTCGGCCTCGTAGCCGAGGTCACGGGCGACCTTCAGCAGCGAGTCGCGGGTGACGCCCTCCAGGATGGAGCCGGTCAGCGAGGGGGTGACGATCTTGTTGCCGTACACGAAGTACAGGTTCATGCCGCCGAGTTCCTCGACCCACTTGCGCTCGACCGCGTCGAGGTAGCAGACCTGGGCGCAGCCCTCGGCGGCGGCCTCGGCCTGGGCGAGCAGGGACGCGGCGTAGTTGCCGCCGGTCTTGGCGTCGCCCATGCCGCCCGGCACGGCACGGACGTGGTCCTCGGAGACCCAGATGGAGACCGGCTTCACGCCGCCCGGGAAGTAGGCGCCGGCCGGGGAGGCGATGACCAGGAAGAGGTACTCGTTGGCCGGCTTGACGCCCAGGCCGACCTCGGTGGCGATCATGAACGGGCGCAGGTAGAGGGACTCCTCGCCGCCGTGCGCCGGGACCCAGGCCGCGTCCTGCTTGACCAGCGCGTCGCACGCCTCGATGAACGTCTCCACCGGCAGCTCCGGCATGCCGAGCCGGCGGGCGGAGGCCTGGAAGCGCTGGGCGTTCTTGTCCGGGCGGAAGGTGGCGACGGTGCCGTCGGGCTGACGGTAGGCCTTGAGTCCCTCGAAGATCTCCTGCGCGTAGTGCAGGACCATGGTGGCCGGGTCGAGGGAGATCGGCGCGTACGGGACGAGCTGGCCGTCGTGCCAGCCGCGGCCCTCGGTCCACTTGATCGTCACCATGTGGTCGGTGAAGTGGCGGCCGAACCCCGGGTTGGCCAGGATCGCCGCGCGCTCGGCGTCGGCGAGCGGGCTGGCGGAGGGCTTGAGCTCGATCGTGGGCGTCGTCATGAGTGGTTGTCCTTCACCGGTTGTAGTGACGGGCCGCGCTCACGCCCGTACTGCCAGTGGCCAGTGTTAGGACGTCCGAGCATTCCCTCATTCCGCGGCTCCGCGTTCGATTATCGCGCGCGGGCTGCCGTGGAAGAAAACGGCGTGAATGCGGCCCAGAGGATGATGGTGGCACCCGGCGGGGGACATGGGGAAGCCGCCGGGCACTTGAGAGACCCGGCGGCTTGCGGTAGCGGCAGGGTCAGCCGGCTACGCGTACGGCGAGCGCGTCGCCGATCTCCGAGGTGGAGCGGGCGGGCTTGCCGGCGCGCTCGGTGAGGTCGGCGGCGACCGCGTCGTCGATCCGGGCGGCCTCGGCCTCGTAGCCCAGGTGGCGCAGGAGCAGGGCGACGGACAGGACCGTGGCGGTGGGGTCGGCCTTGCCCTGGCCGGCGATGTCGGGCGCGGAACCGTGGACCGGCTCGAACATCGAGGGGAACTCGCCGCTCGGGTTGATGTTTCCGCTCGCGGCGACGCCGATGCCGCCGGAGACGGCCGCGGCGAGGTCGGTGATGATGTCGCCGAAGAGGTTGTCGGTGACGATGACGTCGAAGCGCTCGGGCTGGGTGACCAGGTAGATGGTCGCCGCGTCGACGTGCATGTACTCGGTGGTGACGTCCGGGAACTCCTCGGCCACCTTGTTGAAGACGCCGGTCCACAGGTGTCCGGCGAACGCCAGCACGTTGTTCTTGTGGATCAGCGCGAGCTTCTTGCGGGGGCGGGCCTGGGCGCGGGCGAAGGCGTCCCGGACCACGCGCTCGACACCGAAGGCCGTGTTGACGGAGACCTCGGTGGCGACCTCGTGCGGGGTGCCCTTGCGGATGGTGCCGCCGTTGCCGGTGTACGGGCCCTCGGTGCCCTCGCGGACGACGACGAAGTCGATGGACGGCTCGCCGGCCAGCGGCGTGGCGACGCCCGGGAGGAGCTTCGACGGACGCAGGTTGACGTGGTGGTCGAAGAGGAAGCGGAGCTTGAGCAGGAAGCCGCGCTCCAGGACGCCGGACGGGACGCTCGGGTCACCGATCGCGCCCAGCAGGATGGCGTCGTGCTGCTTGAGGGCTTCGGCGTCGGCGTCGGTGAGGGTCTCACCGGTGGCGTGGTAGCGCCGGGCGCCGAAGTCGTACTCCTTGGTCTCCAGCTTCACATCCTGCGGGAGGACGGCGGAGAGGACCTTCAGGCCTTCGGCCACGACTTCCTGCCCGATGCCGTCACCGGGGATCACTGCGAGATTGATGCTGCGAGACATGTCGGCACCCTACTCCTCGTCCCATGGGATGACATGCCATGTCCGCGATACGGACACGGGGCGCCGCTGGGCGTCAGCCCTTCGACTGGCGTTCACCCGTACGTGAGGCGGACGTTGGCCTTCGCTGGGAACTTCACCGGCATGGACCTTCCCGACGTCGGCATTCCCCCGCAGCTCGCGCGCCGTATGAGCATGGCCGAGCAGCACGAGTACCTGCGCACGAAGCTGACCCGGCGCCGCACGCTGGTGACTGCGGGCGCGGTGGCGGGCGGACTGCTGACGGGGTGCTCGTCATCGGGTACGGCCACCTCGACGCCGTCCGCCTCCGCGACCACGAAGGCGCCGGGCTCCGCCGTCGTTCCCTTCGGCCGCCATCTCGCCTTCGGCGCGGACCCGAGGACGCAGATGCGGGTCTCGTGGCAGGTCCCGCTCGCGGTGCGCAGGCCGTACGTACGGATCGGCACCCGGCCCGACGAACTGGGCCGGAAGACCGCGGCCGAGGTGCGGGCGCTGCACACTCCCGGGGTCAAGGGCGTACGCCTGGCTCTCGACCAGTACTACGTGCACGCGGCCCTGGACGGCCTCCTGCCCGGCACGACGTACTACTACGGCGTCGGCCACGACGGCTTCGACCCGGCCGCGGCCGACCGCCGCTCCACGATCACGTCCTTCCGCACCGCCCCGGCGAGCCCGGAGAAGTTCGTCTTCACCGCCTTCGGCGACCAGGGCGTCAGCAAGGCCGCGGCCGCCAACGACCATGTCCTGCTGCGCCAGAACCCCGCCTTCCACCTCCACGCCGGCGACATCTGCTACGCCAACGTCAAGGGACGGGGCGAGAAGACGGACGGCTACGACCCGGGCTTCTGGGACCTGTTCCTGAAGCAGAACGAGGAGGTCGCGCGGTCGGTGCCGTGGATGGTGACGACCGGCAACCACGACATGGAGGCCTGGTACTCGCCCGAGGGCTACGGCGGCCAGCTCGCGCGCTGGTCCCTGCCGGACAGCGGCTTCGACCCGCGCACGGCACCGGGCGTGTACGCCTTCACCTACGGCAACGTCGGCTTCGTCGCGCTGGACGCGAACGACGTGTCGTACGAGATCCCCGCCAACCTCGGCCACACGGGCGGGAAGCAGACGGCGTGGCTGGACGAGAGGCTCACCGCACTGCGGGCGGACGCCGGGGTCGACTTCGTGGTCGTCTTCTTCCACCACTGCGCGTACTCGACCTCGTCGCACGCCTCCGACGGCGGGGTGCGCGACGAGTGGCTGCCGCTGTTCGAGAAGCACCAGGTGGACCTGGTGATCAACGGGCACAACCACGTGTACGAGCGGACCGACGCCATCAAGGGCGGCGAGGTGGGCCGGCGGGTGCCGATCGGCGCGTCGACGGATCCGACGCGGGACGGGACCGTCTATGTCACCGCGGGCGGCGGCGGCAAGGAGCTGTACGGCTTCCCGGCGGGCGTGGCGGAGAGCTACGAGGGCCATGTGAGCGAGCGGGAGTCCGTCGAGACCTTCCGGTGGACGAAGTCCCGGCAGTCCGACGCGGAGACCGTGGAGTGGTCCCGGGTGCGCTACCGGGGCTTCTCGTTCCTCTCGGTGGAGGCGGTGAGCGGAACGAGGCCGCGGCTGACGGTGTCGGCGCTGGCCCAGTCCGGTGAGCGCATCGACCATTTCGAGGTGCGGCGCGGGAGGTGAGTCCGCGCCGCACCTCGCGGGTGCGGCTCCCGGTTCGTGGTGCGCTACGCGGCCTGGTGGCCGGTCGCTCCGCCGTTGTCCCTGCGGTCGAGGGCGCGCTGGAGGGCGGCGGCTGCGTTCTTGCGGTCGGACTCGCTCGTACGGGAGATGTGACGGACTCGACGGCGGGCGGTCGTCTCGGCCATGAGGAATCGACTCCTTTGACAATCCGGGAGTTCAACAAGGGGGTTTCGAGACGCCGGGTGGGGCGGGGAGCGGTGCCGCAGGGGTTGCCTGCACGGGGCCCGGCTCACGACCGCCATTCGCTTGATCGAGCGAGACGTTCGGCTCCTACAAAGCTAAGGGAGGACAGCCTGTCTGTCTCCACAATTACTCGGACTTCCTACTATCTGAGACGGCACAGCGGGCCACACCGCGCTGAACTGCGGGTTTCACGCAGCCGACGGGCAGACTCAGCCGGCATCCGCCGTGAGCGTCACCGAGGAACTCGCCAGCCTGACGCCCGTACGGTCGGCGTCCCCCAACGCCCGCTCCACCTCGGACCGCTCATGGCCGAAGAGGTCGACGCCCCGCCAGACAACGGGGACGGCACCCGGTCCCAGGCAGTCGAGTCTCATCCAGTCGAGCCGCCTCTCCCCGTCGGCGGACCCGCAGACCAGCAGCTCGACGCCTTCATAGGCGGCCCCGAAGCTCCACTCCGCACCGCACACCCAGGCCTCACGGACGTCGGCGAGCGTGGCCACCGCCCACTGCGCCTCCCGCTCACTCATGCCGAACAGCAGCCGGCCGGCACCGCGGGGCAGAACCAGGCCCTGTCCGGGCAGGAGTTCGAAGGTCGACACGGCACTGAAGGCTAGTCGGCCGTGAGCACCCCGATCCACCTAACCCCCAAACATCACTTGACCGGTTACATGAGGGCGTGATGCACTGACCTCGCACCACCAAAGCACCTTTGAGGGGTTAGGGAGAGCGTGTCATGACCAGTGTTTCCCAGGTCCGCCACCGCACGACCGACGTGCGCGGCCACACGGTGTACTACCGCGAGGCGGGTCCCGCCGATGCCCCCGTGCTGCTGCTTCTGCACGGCTTCCCGAGCAGTTCGCACATGTTCCGTGAGCTGATCCCCCGGCTTGCGGACACCTACCGGGTGATCGCCCCCGACCACATCGGCTTCGGCCGCTCGGCCGCGCCGGACGCCTCCGGATTCCCGTACACCTTCGCCGAACTGGCCGACATCACCGGCGAGTTCACCGAGCAGCTGGGCCTGAAGAAGTACGCCCTCTACATCCAGGACTACGGCGCCCCGATCGGCCTGCGGCTGGCGCTCGCGCACCCCGAGCGCGTGACCGCGATCGTCACGCAGAACGGCAACGCCTACCAGGAAGGCCTCGGCGAGCAGGCCTGGGCGCCCGTGCTGGCCCTCATCGCCGAGCGCACCCCCGAGACCGAGGCGCCCGTGCGGGAGATCTACACGCTCGACGGCATCAAGTGGCAGTACCTGCACGGGGTTCCGGACCCGTCGCTGGTCAGCCCCGACGCCTACGAGCACGACGCCGCGCTGCTGGCCCGCCCCGGACAATCGGAGATCCAGCTCGACCTGATCTCCGACTACGGCTCCAACTTCGCCCTGTACCCGGCCTTCCACGAGTACTTCCGCACCAGCCAGGTCCCCCTCCTCGCCGTCTGGGGCGCCCACGACGAGATCTTCGTCCCGGCCGGCGCCCTCGCCTACCAGCGGGATCTGCCGAAGGCCGAGATCCACCTCCTGCCGACCGGCCACTTCGCCCTGGAGACGCACGTCGAGCAGATCGCCGGGATCATGCGGGGGTTCCTCGGCCGGCACCTCGGGGCCGTTCGTCCCCACGACTGATCCGTCCCGCGGGACTACGGTGGTGGTGAGGGGAGAGGAGAGGTCATGAACGACACGGAGAGAGTCCTTCTCGAAGGCGGCCCGGACGACCTGCCCGAACGGATCGTCCCGCCCCCGACCCCCGGCCCGGATGTGAAGATCGAGCTCCGGAACGGCTACGAACACTTCAGGCCGACCTCGCGCCAGGCGGACACGCCCGAGGGCAGGGTCCCCGTGTACGAGTGGTGGGAGAGGACGGAAATGCCGGGCTAGGACGCGAGCGCCGCCGCGACCGCCTCCCGGAACCCCGCCGGGTCCTCCACCCACGGCAGATGTCCCGCCCCCGGCAGGACCACCCGCCGAACCCGCGGCAGGGCCCGCTCCAGGGAGTCCACCGCCGAGCGCGGCCGGATGTCCCGGGCGCCGTCGACGACGACCGGGATGTCCAGGGCCCGGCAGGCCGCGTGCAGCTCCGGGGTGCCCCAGGGGCGTCGCGTCTCAGCGTTCAGGGCCTTGTTGCACGCGAAGTTGACCGGGAACCAGGGGTCGGCCATGCGCCCGGCGCGCTCCAGCGCCCCTTCCCGGTCCGGCCGGTCCTCCACGGACACGCGAAGGGGCCGGGCAACCGCCCGGCCCCTCAATGCGTCTGACGGAACGTCAGCCCATGTGCGGGTACCCGTAGTCGGTCGGCGCGACCAGCGTCTCCTTGATGGCGCGGGTCAGCGTCCAGCGCATCAGGTTCTGCGGGGCACCGGCCTTGTCGTTGGTGCCGGAGGCCCGGCCGCCGCCGAAGGGCTGCTGGCCGACGACGGCGCCGGTCGACTTGTCGTTGATGTAGAAGTTGCCGGCCGCGTAGCGCAGCTTCTCCATCGTGTGGGCCGCCGCCGCACGGTCACCGGAGATGACCGAGCCGGTCAGGGCGTAGTCGGACACCGACTCCATCTGGGCCAGCATCTCGTCGTACTTGTCGTCCTCGTAGACGTGCACGGCGAGGAACGGGCCGAAGTACTCGGTCGTGAAGACCTCGTTCTCCGGGTCGCTGCACTCGACGACGGTCGGGCGGACGAAGTAGCCGACCGAGTCGTCGTAGGAACCACCCGCGACGATCGTGCAGGTCGGGTCCTCCTTCGCACGGTCGATCGCGGCCTTGTTCTTGGCGAAGGCACGCTCGTCGATGACCGCGCCGATGAAGTTCGACAGGTCGGTGACGTCACCCATGGTCAGGTAGTCGACCTCGGCCGCGAACTCCTCCTTGAAACCGGAGTTCCAGATCGAAGCGGGGATGTAGGCCCGGGAAGTGGCCGAGCACTTCTGGCCCTGGTACTCGAAGGCACCGCGGGTCAGGGCCGTCTTCAGCACCGCGCGGTCGGCCGACGGGTGGGCCACCACGAAGTCCTTGCCGCCGGTCTCGCCGACCAGACGCGGGTAGGAGCGGTACTTCTCGATGTTGGTGCCGACCGTCTTCCACAGGTACTGGAAGGTCTTGGTCGAGCCGGTGAAGTGGATGCCGGCAAGGTCCCGGTGCTCCAGAGCCACCTTGGAGACCTCGATGCCGTCGCCGGTGACGAGGTTGATGACGCCCTTGGGCAGACCGGCCTCCTCCAGCAGCTGCATCAGCAGCACGGCGGCGTGGGTCTGGGTCGGGGACGGCTTCCACACGACGACGTTGCCCATGAGCGCGGGCGCGGTCGGCAGGTTGCCCGCGATGGCCGTGAAGTTGAACGGCGTGATCGCGTAGACGAAGCCCTCCAGCGGGCGGTGGTCCAGCCGGTTCCACACGCCCGGGGAGTTGGCCGGGGGCTGCTCGGCCAGGATCTGGCGGGCGTAGGCGACGTTGAAGCGCCAGAAGTCGACGAGCTCGCAGGGGGTGTCGATCTCGGCCTGCTGGGCGGTCTTGGACTGGCCGAGCATGGTGGAGGCGGCCAGCGTCTCGCGCCACGGGCCGGCCAGCAGCTCGGCGGCGCGCAGGATGATCGCCGCGCGGTCGTCGAAGGACATCGCGCGCCAGGCCGGGGCGGCGGCGAGGGCCGCGTCGATGGCGTCCTGCGCGTCGGCCTGCGTGGCGTTGCGGTAGGTGCCGAGCAGGGACTGGTGGTTGTGCGGCTGGACGACCCGGAAGGCCTCGCCGCCGCCCATCCGGCGCTCACCGCCGATGGTGCAGGGCAGGTCGATCGGGTTGTCGGCCAGCTCCTTCAGCTTGGCCTCCAGCCGGGCACGCTCGGGCGAGCCGGGGGCGTAGCCGTGCACCGGCTCGTTGACGGGGGTGGGGACCTGGGTCACAGCGTCCATGAGATCCGTAACTCCTTGAACTTGAGCGGGTGGTGCGGGCTCAGCCCTTGCTGACCATGGAACGGAGGAAAAACCGGAGGTTGGCCGGCTTCTCCGCGAGGCGGCGCATGAAGTAGCCGTACCAGTCGGTGCCGTAGGCCGTGTAGACGCGCATACGGTGGCCCTCGGCGGCGAGGCGCAGGTGCTCGTCGCCGCGGATGCCGTACAGCATCTGGAACTCGTACTCGTCCAGCTTGCGCCCGGCGCGCCGGGCGAGCTCCTGGGCGATGGTGATCAGGCGCGGGTCGTGGGACCCGATCATCGGGTACCCCTCGCCCTCCATGAGAGTCCGCAGGATCCGGACGTACGCCTTGTCGATCTCGGACTTCTGCTGGTAGGCGACCTCGGCGGGCTCCTTGTACGCGCCCTTCACGATCCGTACGCGGCTGCCGTTCGCGGCGAGGCGGCGGGCGTCGGCCTCGGTGCGGAAGAGGTAGGCCTGGATGACGCAGCCGGTCTGCGGGAAGTCCTTCCGCAGCTCGTCATGGATGGCGAACATCGAGTCGAGGGTGGTGTGGTCCTCCGCGTCGAGGGTGACCGTGGTGCCGATGGCGGCGGCGGCCTCGACGACCGGGCGGACGTTGGCGAGGGCGAGCTCGTGGCCGCCGTCCAGCGCCTGGCCGAACATCGAGAGCTTGACGGACATCTCCACCTTCTCGCCGAGGCCGAGCGGCTTGATCCGCTCGATCAGCTCCAGGTAGGCGTCCCGGGCGGCGGTGGCCTGCTCGGGGGTGGTGATGTCCTCGCCGACCACGTCCATGGTCAGCTCCAGCCCGTTGCCGGTGAGCTCCTCGATGATCGGGACGATCTCGTCCACGGTCTCGCCGGGGATGAAGCGGTCGACGACCTGCTTGGTGACCGGGGCCGCCGAGACCAGACGTCGCATCCGGTCGCTGCGCGACGCGGCGAGAATCACGGGACCCAGCACGGGGCACCTCCACAAACCATCAGAAACAGGCCGTAACCCAACGACTCGGGTACGGCACGGAGAACCACCGTGAAACCTAAGGATCCCTCCGATCGTCTGCTATCGACAGCTGTCACGCATCCGTGCCGCAGATCTCATACAGATGTATGAGCGCCCTCGGGAAATGAGGGAGAATGCCCGTGTGACGCCCGAATACAAGGCTGACTATCAGGAGCTGGTCGATGAGATCTCGGAGCTGCTGGGCGTGCCCGCGACGCTGGAGAGCCGGGACTTCGAGCTGATCGCCTTCGGCGCGTACGACAGCGAGGGCGAGCTGGACGCGTCGGCGCTGGACCCGGTGCGCACCCGCTCGATCCTCACCCGCCGCTCCACCGCCGCCGTGCGTACCTGGTTCGAGGGCTTCGGCATCACCCGCGCGACCGGCCCCGTCCGTATCCCGCCCACCCCGGAGGCGGGGGTCTACCGCGGCCGTATCTGTCTGCCGGTACGCCATCGGGGTGTCGTCCTCGGCTACGTCTGGCTCCTGGAGGACGATCCGGGCCCCACCGACCGGCAGCTGGCCGCGGCCATGGACGTCACCGCCCGGATCGGCGCGCTGCTGGCGGACGAGGCGCAGCACGGCGCCGACCTCACCCGGGAGCTGCGGGCCGTCCTCACCGCCGAGCGCGACTGGCAGCGGGACATGGCCGTCGCCGAGCTGCGCACCGCCCTCGGCCCGCGCGCCGACACCCTGCACACGGTCGTGTGCGTGGCGCCCTGGCCGTCGGCCGACCCGGACGACGCGCCCTCGGTGCGTACGGTGCCGCACGCGACCGCGCTGTGCACGGTGCCGTGGGGGACGACGGCCCAGTCCCTGGCCGTGCTGGTGCGGCTGCGCTCGCCGGACTCCCTGACCCCGGCGACGACCGCGGCGGGACGGCTGCTGGAGCGGACGGGCCGGGACAGCGGGGCGGGCATCGCGGCGGCCCGGTCCGGGCTGGTGGAGCTGGGGGCGGCCTGGCGGGAGGCGTCGGCGGCGGCGCGCGCGGCGCTGGCGGAGCCGCGGTTCGGGCCCGTCGCGGAGTGGGCCCGCATCGGCCCGTACCGCCTGCTGACCGCCCTGTCCCCGGAGGCCGCGCACGACCCTGCGGTGGCGCCCCTGCTGTCCCCCGCCCACCGCGAGCTCGCCCGCACCGCCGAGGTCTACCTCGACTGCGCCGGCCAGGCCGCCCGCACGGCCGCCGAGCTGGGCATCCACCGCCAGACCCTCTACTACCGCCTGTCCCGCGTCGAGCAGCTGACGGGCCTTGACCTGGACGACGGCGAGGACCGGCTGCTGCTGCACATGGCGCTGAAGGGGACGCGGCTGTAGCCGGACCGCGCCCTTCCCGGGCACCGCCCGCGATCTCTACGATCCGCGCCATGGAGCTGGAGCTTCGGCACCTGAAGGTGCTGTGCGCGATCGCCGACGCCGGGACCATCAGCCGGGCCGCCGCGGACCTCGGGTACTCGCAGCCCGCCCTGAGTGCCCAACTCCAGCGGCTGGAGCGGCACTTCGGCCGGCGGCTGTTCGAGCGGGGGTCCACGGGCGTGGAGCTGACGCCGTACGGCACCGAGGTGCTCGCGCAGGCCCGGGACGTGCTCGCCCGGGCGGCCGCGATCGGGCGCCGCCCCGCCTGCGACGGCCCGCCCCCGGTCCGGCCGCTGCGCGTGGCCGCGACCAACTCGCCGGTGCTGCCCGGCATGCTCGCCCGGCTGCGCGGCCGGGCGCCCGATCTCGCGCTCACGGTGAGCAGCGTGTACGCCTCCTCGGACATCGTCGGACTGCTGGAGAAGGGCGAGGTGGACGCGGGCATCGCCGCCGACTACCCCGGACTTGAGCTGCGGCACTCGTCGGCCGTGGCGCTTCGCGGCATCGCCACCGAGCCGTCGTTCGTCGCGCTCGCGGCCGGGCACCGGCTGCGGCGGGCGCAGGAGGTCACGCTCGCCGACCTGGCCGAGGACGCGTGGTTCCTGACGCCGGACGACGGGGCGGGCTGGCCGGGGGTGTTCTACGCGGCGTGCGGGGCGGCCGGGTTCTCCCCCGCCACCGTGCACGAATTCCTGGGCGACCCACAGCAGTTGCAGCGCATGATCGCCGACGGGGTCGGCGTCTCCGTCGTCCAGGCGACCCTCCGCCCGGCCCCCGGGGTCCTCGTCAAACCCCTGGCCGGCACTCCCCTGTGGTGCCGCTACGTCCTGGCCTGGCGTCGCGACGGCCCGGCGGACGCGGTGGCGGACACGTTGCTCTCCTGCGCAACGGCCGCCCATCGGGCGTTGATCGGCGAGGCCGAGCACTTCCGGGCGTGGGCGTCGCGCTGAGCGTCCGCCATGCCCTGCGTCGTGGCCGGTCGCGCAGTTCCCCGCGCGCCCTTGAAGAGCGGCAGCGGCCGTCCGCGTTATGGCGTCCCACCCCCAAGTGCTATGTCACATCGCATTGTTCGCTTCGCCGCGCCCTGCCAAGGTGCACTCGCGCCTCCTCACCGTCCCGAGGCGCAGCCCCCACAAAGGAGCGCGGATGCGTTACCGCTTCACCCTGCCCAGATGTGTCGTCGGCGGCCTCGCCGCCTTCGTCACCGCGGCCGGACTCCTGGCGACCCCGGCCACGGCCGCACCGGCAACGACCGCACCCGCAACACCGGCCGCCGCGCGACCCGCGGCGGCACCCCCCGACCCCCGTCCCGCACCCCGGGCCGGCACACCGACCGCCCCCGACGAGCACTCGGCCCGGCAGTCCCGCCCGCTCACCCCCGACCGCCTTCCGCCGCTCGCCACACCCCAACGACCGCACGGCACACGGCAGAACGCCGCCGCCTGCGACCCGGCCGACTTCGCCGGCCGCACCGGAACAGATCTGGTGACGGCCGTCCGCGCCGCGAGCACCGCCTGCGTCAACACGCTGTTCGGCGTCAGCGGCGGGACCGCGCGCGACATCTTCCGCGAGGGCCAAATGGTCACCGTGGCCGAGGCCTTCGCCGGCTCGGCGGCGGGCTACCCCGGGGACAACTCGACCGCCGTGCAGCAGCTCGTGCTGTTCCTGCGCGCGGGCTACTACGTCCAGTTCAACCACCCCGAGGACGTGGGGAGTTACGGCCCCGCGCTGGCCGGCGCCACCCGGCGCGGCCTGGACACCTTCTTCGCCAACCGGCATTCCAGGGACGTCAGTTCCGGCAACGGCGACATCCTCGCCGAGGCGGTCGTGCTGACCGACAGCGCCGACGAGCAGGCCCGCTATCTGCCGGTGTACCGGCGGCTCCTGTCCCGCTACGACAGCTCCTACGACGCGTTCCCGAGCATGCTCGGCGCCGTCAACGCCGTACACACCCCGCTGTGGCGCGGCAACTGGAACCCCGGCTATGTCAGCGCGGTCGCGGCCGACCCGGCTGTCCTCGACGCCCTGTTCCGCTTCGCCCTGCGGCACCGCGGCATGCTGGGCGGCGAGCGCTCCTACCTGGTCTCCAACGCCGGTACGACCCTGGCACGCCATGTGGAGCACCCGGCGCTGCGCGCGACGGTGCGGCCGCAGCTCCGGACGCTGCTGCAGGCGTCCCGCATCACCGGCCGGACCGCGCCGCTGTGGGTCGCGGTGGCCTCCCAGGCGGAGTACTACGACAAGGACCACTGCTCCTGGTACGGCGTCTGCGGTCTGCGCGCCAAGCTCCTGAAGGCGGCCCTGCCCGTCTCGCACCCCTGCGACACCGCCACCACCATCAGGGCACAGGCACTGACCGCCGCACAACTGACCGCCACCTGCGCGAACGTACAGGGCCAGGAGCCGTACTTCCGGGAGGTCGTCAAGAGCGGCGGCCCGATCCCCGGCCAGTACGAATCCACCCTGGACCTCGTGGTGTTCGCCAGCCGCACCGACTACCAGACCTACGCCGGCACGATCTTCGGCATCGACACGAACAACGGCGGCATGACCCTCATAGGCGACCCGTCCGACCCGGACAACAAGCCGCTCGCGATCATGTACCAGAAGGAGCAGGACAACGGCTTCACGGCCCGGATCTGGAACCTCAACCACGAGTACACGCACTACCTTGACGCCCGTGACGACATGAAGGGCGACTTCGGCCAGCAGATCTCGGTGCCGACCGTGTGGTGGATCGAGGGGATCGCCGAGTACGTCTCCTACAGCTACCGGGGCCTGAGCTACCCGCAGGCGATCACCGAGGCCGGGAAGCACACGTACAAGCTGAGCACCCTCTTCCAGAACACGTACTCCAACAGCGACGTGACGCGCACCTACGCGTGGGGCTACCTCGCGGCGCGCTACATGCTCGAACGGCACCCCGACGACGTGGCCGCCGTGCTCGCGCGCTTCCGCGTGGGCGACTACGAGGGCGGTCACGCCGTCTACGCGGACCGCATCGGCACGTCGTACGACGCCGACTTCGACGCCTGGCTCACCGCCTGCGCCTCGGGCGCCTGCGCGCGACCGGCGGCCTGACCTCGGGAGTAACCCGCACCGCGGACCGGCTCGCGCGAGCCGGTCCGCGTTGTCGTGCGGGGCGCGAGACGGATTACTGAAAACGATTGTCATCGTGTTACGGTCGGCGCAACCGCTCTCTTGACCACCCCTTTACCCGGAGGGTTCCGTGCGCCTGCCCGCCCGACGTCTGCTCCCCCTCACCGCTCTCACCGCGGCCTCGGCCCTGCTCACCGGCTGCTTCTCCGGATCCACGGAGGCGGAGGGTGACGGCGGGCGGATCCGCGTGGCAATGATGCAGCCCCCGCGATCCGGCCTCACGCCGCTCTCCGACGACGCGTTCAAGCTGTCGCGCTGGTCGACCGCCGAGACGCTGGTGAAGCTGGACGCCGAAGGGGACGCCGAGCCCGCGCTCGCGACCGAGTGGAAGCAGTCCGGCAGGACCTGGACCTTCGAGATACGCGACGGCGTCACCTTCCACGACGGCACGGACCTCACCGCCGAGGCCGTCGTACGGTCGCTCACCACCGCCGCCACCGCCTCCCCCAAGCCCCGCATCCTCGACGGCGTGGAGCTGACCGCGAAGGCCGACGGCGACCGGGTCACCGTCACCACCGCCGTCGAGGACCCGCTGGTCCCGCAGCGCCTGAGCTCCCCGCAGCTGTCGATCCTGGCCGCCAAGGCCTACCGGGGGAAGACCGTGAACCCGGTCGGCGCCGGCACCGGCCCCTTCGAGCTGACCGAGGTGAGCGGCACCACCTCCGCCACCCTCGACCGCTACGACGACTACTGGGGCGGCAAGGCCAAGGCCCCCGGCATCGACGTGAGGTTCGTCCCCGACGGCACCGCCCGCGCCGCCGCCCTGCGCAGCGGCGAGGCCGACATCGTCGAGGCCGTACCGGTGTCGCAGGCCGCGCTGCTCGACGAGGACCTGATCACCGAGGTGCCGATGCCGCGCACCAACACCCTGTACCTCAACACCGAGAAGGGCGCCTTCAAGGACGCCTCCCTGCGCGCCGCCGCCCGTGAGGCCATCGACGCCGAGTCGATCGTGAAGGGTGTGTACGAGGGTCGCGCCGATGTCGCCGAGGGGCTGCTCGGACCTGCCCTGCCGTGGGCGGCCGACCTGCGCACCGAGGTAAAGCGGGCCGCGGCGAAGAAGGCCGACGGCCGGACGGTCACCATCGGCACCTTCACCGACCGCGCCGAGCTGCCCGAGGTCGCCGCCGCGCTCCAGCAGCAGCTCCAGAAGGCCGGGTTCACGGTGAAGCTGGAGGTCCGCGAGTACGCCAACATCGAGTCCGACGCGCTGGCCGGCGAGTTCGACGCGTTCATCCTGTCCCGCGCCACCGTCCTCGACTCCGGCGACCCGGCCGCCTACCTCTACAGCGACTTCGCCTCCGCCGGCTCCTTCAACATCTCCCAGCTCGCGGACACGTCCGTGGACCGGGTGCTGACGAAGGCCGGCGAGACCGCGGCCGGCGACGCCCGCCGCAAGGCCGTCATGGCGGCCGAGGCCGCGGTCCTCGCCACGGACGCCGCGATCCCGATGCTGCACGAGCGCGTGATCCAGGGCGACGCCGCCAATGTCGTCGACGCCGCGCACGACCCGCGCGAGCGCGAACTGGTCACCACCGACACCTACGTCAAGTGAGGCCGACCGCCGCCGGGTTGACCCGGGCCTGCTGTCTCCTCGCGGTCCTGGCCGCCGTCGGCCTGCTGCCCTGGCTGTCCGGCAGGGACCCGGCGCTCACGGTCCTGCGCGCCCGCTCCGCCGAGCAGGAGCCGACCGAGGAAGCCCTGGACGCCGTACGACGGGACCTCGGGCTGGATGCCGGGCCCCTGGCGCTGCTGCGGAGCTGGGCCGGTGATCTGCTGCACGGGGAGCTCGGCACCTCCTGGGTGTCGGGTACCGAGGTGCTGCCGTCGGTGACGGCCGGGCTCCAGGTGTCGCTGGGGCTGATGGGCGCGGCGCTCGTCGTGGCGGCGCTGGTCGCCGTCGCGCTGGTGGCGCCGGTCCTGGTCCGGGGGCGGGGCACGGCCGGGACGTTCGCCGCGATGCTGGCGGCCGTGCCCGAATTCCTGCTGGCCACCGTCGCGTTGCTGGTGTGCGGGGTGTGGCTGGGCTGGCTGCCGACCTCCGGCTGGGCCGGGCCCGAGTACCTCGTCCTGCCCGCGCTCGCCCTCGGTGTCCCGGGGGGCGGTCTGCTCGGCCGGCTGGTCGCGGACGCGCTGCCGGCCGTGCTCGACGAGCGGTGGGTGGAGCTGTGGCGGGGCGCCGGAGTGAGCCGTCGCCTGATCGCCGGCGCGGCGCTGAAGCGCGTACTGCCGCCGCTGGTCCCGCAGTTCGGCATGGCGGCCGTCGGACTGACCGGTGGCGCGGTCGCCGTGGAGACGGTGTTCGCGGTGCCCGGCATCGGCCGCACCGCGCTCGGCGCGGCCAAGTCGCAGGACCTGCCGCTGCTCCAGGCCTCGGTCCTCGCCCTGCTGCTCCTCGGCCTGGTCACCGGCGCGCTGGCCGCGCTGCTGCGGCGCCGTCTGCTGGGCCCCGCCCTGCGCGACGCCGGGCTCGCGCTGCCGCCGCCCCGACCGGTCCGTACACCTCCCGCGATCCCGTTGACCCTGTTCACCGTCCTCGCCGTGACCATCGGCTGGGGTCTGCTGCGCGACCCGTACGCCGTGAACACCGCCGCCCGGCTGGCCGCCCCCTCGTGGGCGCATCCGCTCGGCACGGACGGCCTGGGCCGTGACGTCCTCGCCCGGCTCGGCCACGGTGCCGCGTCGACGGTCGGCACGGCGGCCGCCGTATGCCTGCTCAGTCTTCTGGTGGGGCTGGCGCTGGGCTTCCTGCCCGGAGTCGCGGCGGGCGCCTCCGACATCGCCAACGCGCTGCCGCCGGTGATCGTCGGCATCCTGGTCGCCGCGACCGCCGGGCCCGGCACCGGCGGGGCGGCTCTCGCCGTGGCCCTCATCTCCTGGCCGCCGCTGGCCGCGCACACGGCGGCGCTGGTGCAGGAGGTACGCGCATCGGCGTTTCTGACGGCCCAACGAGCCATCGGGGCACCGCCGTTGTGGATCCTGACCCGGCACGTCCTGCCGTCGGTGGCCGCGCCGGTCGCCCGCCACGCCCTCCTCCGCCTCCCCGGCATCGCCCTCGCCCTGGCCTCCCTGGGCTTCCTCGGCCTGGGCGCCCAGCCGCCCGCCCCGGAGTGGGGCCTGCTCCTGGACGAGTCCCGCGCCTACGTCGAACGCGCCCCCTGGGCGGCCCTCGCCCCGGCGGTCGCCCTGGCCCTCCTGGCCGGCCTCGCGGTGTCGGCGGCCGCCTACGCACAGGGCCGACGAGCCCCTGGCGGCACGCGCGGCACCCGCGTCAGAAGGAAGGAGGCCCTCGTTGAGGCCTGAAGCGCGGCCGCGCCAAGCCCGCGAGTCGACAACGGCATACACGCACGGCAGAAACAAGGAGGCCCCGTTGAAGCCCGAAGCGCTGCTCACCGTCCGCGACCTGCGGATCGCCTTCGGCGGCGCCGAGGCCGTGCGCGGGGTGTCCTTCGACGTGCGGGCGCGTGAAGTGCTCGCGCTCGTCGGTGAGTCGGGGGCGGGCAAGTCCCTCACCGCGCGGGCCCTGCTGGGGATGGTGCCGCGCGGAGCGACGACGAGCGGGAGTATCCGGCCGGACCTCTCGGACGGGCGCGGACGCCGGATCGCGCTGGTCCCGCAGGACGCCCTGTCCGCCCTGTCCCCCGTGCACCGCGTCGGCGACCAACTCGCCGCCGCCGTACGGTCGGTGGCCCGCGTCTCCGGCAAGGAGGCCCGGGCGCGGGCGGTCGCCGCCCTGGACCGGGTGGGCATCCCCGACGCCGCCCGTGCGGCGCGCGCCTACCCGCACGAGTTCTCCGGCGGCATGCGGCAGCGGGCGGTCATCGCGATGGCCACGGTCAACGAGCCCGAGGTGCTGGTCGCCGACGAACCCACCACCGCGCTCGACGAGGAGCGCCGCGATCAGGTGCTGCGCATGCTCGCCGAGCAGGTGGAGGCGCTCGGCGCCGCGCTCGTTCTGGTCACCCACGATCTGGACGCGGTACGGGCGCACGCGGACCGAGCGCTGGTCATGTACGCCGGCCGACTGACCGAACTCGGCCCGGCAGAACTGGTGTTGAGCCGCCCCTGGGCCCCGTACACCGCGGGCCTGCTGGCCTCGCTCCCGCAGCACGCCCGCGGCCGCCGCCTCATCGCCCTGCCCGGCACTCCCCCGGCCCCGGACGCACTCCCGCCGGGCTGCGCCTTCGCCCCGCGCTGCCGGCTCGCCACGGACCTGTGCCAGCGCGAGGAGCCGGAGCCGCGGCAGGCGGACGGACGGCTGGTCTCCTGCCACCACTGGGAGAAAGTGTGAGCACCCCTCTTCTCGACGTCCGCGACCTCGTGGTCCGCTACGGCCCGGCCACCGCCGTCGACGGCGTCTCCTTCTCGCTGCGCGAGGGCGAGACCCTCGCCCTCAACGGCCCGAGCGGCTGCGGCAAGTCGTCCACCGCCCTCGCCGTACTCCAGTTGCGCCGCCCGGACGCGGGCGAAGTCCGTTTCGTGGGCCGGGAGTTGACCCGCCTCACCGAACGCGAACTGCGCCCGCTCCGCCCCCGTATGCAACCGGTCTTCCAGGACCCCTACGGCTCCCTCAACCCCCGCCACCGCATCCGCGACGCGGTGGCGGAACCGCTGAAGGTGCAGGGCCGCTGGACGGCCGACGGCCCGGCCCGGGTCGCCGAACTCCTCGACCGGGTCGGCCTGGACGCCTCCTACGGCGACCGCTTCCCGCACGAGCTGTCCGGCGGCCAGTGCCAGCGCGCCGGGATCGCCCGCGCACTGGCCTCGGAGCCGCGCCTGCTCGTCCTCGACGAGCCGGTCTCCGCGCTCGACCCCTCGGTCCGGGCCGGCGTGCTGAACCTGCTCGCCGACCTCCAGGACGACCTGGGCCTCGGCTATCTGTTCATCTGCCACGACCGGGCCGTCGTACGGCACTTCGCGGACCGGGTGCTGGAGATGCGCGAGGGGCGGGTCAGTGCTCCGCCGCCGCCTCGATCACCTGTCGCAGCCCCTCTGTGAGCCGGTCGGCCTCGGGCGCGCCCTTCGGGTCGAAGGTCCACTGCATCATCAGACCCATCATCAGCGTGGTGTAGAAGCCGCCGAGGGTGTCCACGGTCCCCTCGGCGACGTCCTCCTCCCGCCCGCCGTGGAAGATCGTGACGATGCCCCGGGCCGCCTCGCGCTGCGCCCGCGCGAGGTGTTCGCGCAGTTCGGGCAGCTGGTCGCCCATGGCCACGATCTCCACGCTCAGCCGCCACAGCGAACCGGGCTCCCGCATGGTCGAGATGACGTTGTCCCAGACCTGCCGGAACCGCTCCAGCGACCCGGGTGCCCCGGTCACCCCCTCCGCGTCGAAGACGACCGACATCTCCTCCACGAGCGCGACATACGCCTGCGCGAGCAGCGCGTCCTTCGAACCGTAGTGGTAGCCGATCGAGGCCAGATTGGTCCCCGACTCCTTGACGACGTCACGCGCGGTCGTGCGCGCGAACCCCTTCTGCAGCAGGCAGCGCTTGGCGCCCTCCAGCAGATCCTCGCGATGTCCCATGCACGCAGCCTACCTCCGATCCATACAGCCGTCATATACATCTGTTCTAGACAAGCGTTTAAGACGCTTGTACAGTCGCCGTCATGACGAATCCCACCACCCCCGTCGGCGCACGCGCGGGGCGCCGCGAATGGACCGCCTTCGCCGTGCTGATGCTGCCGCTGCTGCTCGTCTCGATGGACGTCTCCGTCCTCTACTTCGCCATCCCGGCCATCAGCGCGGACCTGGCACCGAGCGGCACCCAGCAGCTGTGGATCTTCGACATCTACGCCTTCGTGCTGGCCGGCCTGCTGATGACGATGGGCTCACTGGGCGACCGCATCGGCCGCCGCCGACTGCTCCTGATCGGCGCGGCCGCCTTCGGCGCCGCCTCGCTGGTGGCCGCGTACGCGAACAGCGCCGAGACCCTGATCGCGGCCCGCGCGGTCCTCGGCATCGGCGGCGCGACCCTGATGCCCTCGACGATGGCCCTGATCCGCACGATGTTCACGGACCCCGGTCAGCGCGCGAAGGCCATCGGGATGTGGTCCGGCGTGATGACGGCCGGAATCGCGCTCGGTTCGGTGATGAGCGGCGTACTGGTCGAGTACTTCTGGTGGGGCTCGGTCTTCCTGGTCAACCTGCCCGCGATGGCCCTGCTGCTGCTCCTCGGCCCGGTCCTGCTCCCCGAGTCGAAGGACCCCGCCCCCGGCCGCTTCGACTGGCCGAGCGTCCCGCTGTCGATGGCCGCGGTGCTCCCCGTGATCTACGGCCTCAAGGAGCTGCCCTCCGAGGGCTGGAACGTCCGCTACGTCGTCTCGATCACCGTCGGCCTGCTCTTCGCGGCCCTGTTCGTCCAGCGTCAGCGCACGGCGGCCGCGCCGATGATCTCCCCCGCCCTGTTCCGCGGCCGCGGCTTCGCCCCCGCGGTGGTCCTCAACCTCGTCTCGGCCTTCGGGATGATGGGTTCGGCGTTCTTCACCACGCAGTACCTGCAGTCGGTGCTCGACAAGAGCGCGCTGGAGGCGGCCCTGTGGGCACTGCTCCCCTCGGTGCCGATCGGGGCGGCGGCGCCGGTGGCGGCCCAGCTGGTGCAGAAGGGCGTGAGCCGCGCCCACGTCGTCACCGCGGGATTCCTGATCGGCGCCTGCGGCTACGGCCTGCTGGCCCTCGCCGGCACGGACTCGCTGTGGCTCGTCCTGACCGCGTGCGGCGTGCTCGCCGTCGGCATCGTCACGGTCATCTCCCAGATCACCGACCTCGCGCTGGGCACCGCCCCGGTGGAGCGCGCGGGCTCCGCGTCCTCCCTGCTGGAGACCGGCACGGAGTTCGGCGGCGCGCTGGGCATGGCGGTACTGGGCTCCATCGGTACGGCCGTCTACCGGAACGAGATGCCGGACACGGCACCGGACGCCGCCCGCGAGACGCTCGGCGGGGCGCTGGCGGTCGCCGACCAGGTACCGGGCCTCGCGACCGCGGCCCGGGAGGCGTTCACCAGCGGGATGCAGGGGGCGGCGATCGCGGGGGCGCTGCTGCTGGCGGGGGCGGCGGGGCTGGCGACGGTGGCACTGCGGCGGGTGGAGGTGCGAAAGGCGGAGGAGACGCCGGAACACGCGACCGCCGCCGTCTGAATCACACGGGCACACAAAACGCCGGACGGGCTGATCGACTCAGCCCGTCCGGCGTTTGAGGACGAGGCCCGTTCAGGGCCGCAGCGGGGGTCCGGGGGCGGCAGCCCCCGGGCATACCGACCTCAGACCAGGTTCACCGCGCGCGCCGACGTGGCACCGATCTCGGCGGCGACCTCGGCCATCACTCCGGAGGGCACCGCGTCGTCCACGGTCAGGACGGCCAGCGCCTCGCCACCGGCCGCCGCGCGGGCGACCTGCATACCGGCGATGTTGATGCCGGCCTCGCCGAGGACGCGGCCGACGGTGCCGACGACACCCGGGCGGTCCTCGTAGCGCAGGACCAGCATGTGGTCGGCGAGCGCGAGGTCGACGTCGTAGTCGCCGACCGCGACGATCTTCTGCAGGTGCTTGGGGCCGGCCAGGGTGCCGGAGACCGCGACCTCCTCGCCGCCCGACAGCGTGCCGCGCACGGTGACGACGTTGCGGTGGTCGGCCGACTCCGAGCTGGTGGTCAGCCGCACCTCGACACCGCGCTCCTGGGCGAACAGCGGGGCGTTGACGTAGGACACCGTCTCGTCGACGACGTCCTCGAAGACGCCCTTGAGCGCGGAGAGTTCGAGCACCTTGACGTCATGCTGGGTGATCTCGCCGTAGACCTCGACGTCGAGGCGGACCGCGACCTCACCGGCGAGCGCGGTGAAGATACGGCCGAGGCGCTCGGCCAGCGGCAGGCCAGGCTTGACGTCCTCGGCGATGACGCCGCCCTGGACGTTCACCGCGTCCGGGACCAGCTCACCGGCGAGCGCGAGCCGGACGGAACGCGCGACGGCGATACCGGCCTTCTCCTGCGCCTCGTCGGTGGAGGCACCGAGGTGCGGGGTGGCGACGACCTGGTCGAACTCGAAGAGCGGGGAGTCCGTGCAGGGCTCCTTCGCGTACACGTCGAGACCGGCACCGGCGACCCGGCCCTCCTTGAGGGCGGAGTACAGCGCCTCCTCGTCGACGATGCCACCGCGCGCGGCGTTGACGATGCGCACGCTCGGCTTGACCTTGCGCAGCGCCTCGTCGCCGATGAGGCCGACGGTCTCCGGGGTCTTGGGCAGGTGGACGGTGATGAAGTCGGAGACTTCGAGCAGCTCGTCCAGCGACAGCACCTTGACGCCCATCTGCGCGGCGCGAGCGGGCTGGATGTAGGGGTCGTAGGCGACGACCTTCATGCCGAAGCCCGACATGCGCTGGGCGACCAGCGCGCCGATGCGGCCGAGGCCGACGACACCGAGGGTCTTCTCGGCCAGCTCCACACCCGTGTACTTGCTGCGCTTCCACTCGCCGTTCTTCAGCGCGGCGTTGGCCTGCGGGATGTGCCGGGCGGTGGCGACGAGGAGACCGCAGGCCAGCTCGGCGGCGGTCACGATGTTGGAGGTCGGGGCGTTGACGACCATCACGCCGGCCTTGGTGGCGGCGGAGACGTCGACGTTGTCCAGGCCGACGCCGGCTCGTGCGACGACCTTCAGCTTGTTCGCGGCAGCGATCGCCTCGGCGTCGACCTTGGTGGCGGAGCGGATCAGGATCGCGTCCACGTCGGCGATGGCGGGCAGCAGCTCGGCCCGGTCGGCGCCGTTGCAGTGCCGGATCTCGAAGTCCGGACCAAGGGCGTCCACAGTCGCGGGCGACAGCTCTTCAGCGATGAGTACGACGGGTTTCGAGCTCACGTGAGTCCTCACATGTCCAATGCGGACGGCCGTCCCGACGGCCGCAGGCGGTGGAGGGGCTTGCCGCGTGGAAGACGCACGACGCTGTGGGCCTGACGCGTATGTTGTGCAGCAGTGTAGTGCTGCGAGCCGAGGCCTCTTACGCCTCGGCGGAAGGATCACTCGTCCGTGGCTGGACGATGTGGACAACGGGGCCGGAGCGACCGCTCCGACCCCGTGACCCTGAGGCTTACGCCTCCTCGTTGACCCAGCTCATGAGCTTGCGCAGCTCCTTGCCCGTGGTCTCCAGCAGGTGCTCGGAGTCGGCCGTCTTGTACTCGTTGTACTTCTTCAGACCGCCGTGGTACTCGTCCATCCACTGCTGGGCGAACGTGCCGTCCTGGATCTCCGCGAGGACCTGCTTCATCTCCGCCTTGGTGGCGTCGGTGATGATCCGCGGGCCGGTGACGTAGTCGCCCCACTCGGCGGTCTCGGAGATCGACCAGCGCATCTTCTCCAGGCCGCCCTCGTACATGAGGTCCACGATCAGCTTCAGCTCGTGCAGGCACTCGAAGTACGCGATCTCCGGCTGGTAGCCGGCCTCGGTCAGCGTCTCGAAACCGGCCTTGACCAGGGCGGCGGTGCCACCGCAGAGGACGGCCTGCTCACCGAACAGGTCGGTCTCGGTCTCCTCGGTGAAGGTGGTCTTGATGACGCCGGCGCGGGTGCCGCCGATGCCCTTGGCGTAGGACAGGGCGAGCGCGAAGCCGTTGCCGGTGGCGTCCTGCTCGACGGCGGCGATGCAGGGAACGCCGCGGCCCTCCTCGTACTGGCGGCGCACCAGGTGGCCCGGGCCCTTCGGGGCGACCATGCAGACGTCCACGCCGGCCGGGGGCTTGATGAAGCCGAAGCGGATGTTGAAGCCGTGGCCGAAGAACAGCGCGTCGCCGTCCTTCAGGTTCGGGGCGATGTGCTCCTCGTAGACCTGGGCCTGGATCGGGTCCGGGACGAGGATCATGATGACGTCGGCCTCGGCGGCGGCCTCCGACGGGGTCACCACGCGCAGGCCCTGCTCCTCGGCCTTCGCCTTGGACTTGGAGCCCTCGTGCAGACCGACACGCACGTCGACACCCGAGTCACGGAGCGACAGCGCGTGGGCGTGGCCCTGGCTGCCGTAACCGATGACCGCGACCTTGCGGCCCTGGATGATGGACAGGTCGGCGTCGGCGTCGTAGAACAGCTCGGCCACTTTGGGTTCTCTCCTTGAGTGCAGGTGTTGCGTCCCACCGTATGACGGCGGGGGGAAGGGAAGTTTCGGGGTCTCGGTATACGGGCGGCCGGTGTCCCCCGACCGCCCGAATCCGTCGTTATGCCGACCGGTCGAGGGCGCGCAGCGAGCGGTCCGTGATCGAACGGGCGCCACGGCCGATCGCGATCGTGCCGGACTGGACGAGCTCCTTGATGCCGAACGGCTCCAGCATCTTGAGCATGGCCTCCAGCTTGTCGCTGCCACCGGTGGCCTCGATCGTGACGGCCTCCGGGGAGACGTCGACGGTCTTGGCGCGGAAGAGCTGGACGATCTCGATGATCTGGGAGCGCGTCTCGTTGTCGGCGCGCACCTTCACCAGAACGAGTTCGCGCTGAACGGCCGAACCGGGCTCCAGCTCGACGATCTTCAGCACGTTGACGAGCTTGTTGAGCTGCTTGGTCACCTGCTCCAGCGGCAGGTCGTCCACGCTCACCACGATGGTGATGCGGGAGATGTCGGGGTGCTCGGTGACGCCGACCGCGAGCGAGTCGATGTTGAAGCCGCGGCGGGAGAACAGGGCGGCGATCCGGGCCAGGATGCCCGGCGTGTTCTCCACCAGGACCGAGAGCGTGTGCTTGGACATTTCTCTACGTCTCTCTCGCTCAGTCGTCTTCGTTGTCGCCGAAGTCCGGGCGGACGTCCCGGGCGGCCATGATCTCGTCGTTGGAGGTGCCGGCGGCGACCATCGGCCACACCATGGCGTCCTCGTGGACGATGAAGTCGATGACGACCGGGCGGTCGTTGATCGAGTTCGCCTCTTCGATGACCTTGTCGAGGTCGGCCGGGTCCTCGCAGCGGATCGCGTAACAGCCCATGGCCTCCGACAGCTTGACGAAGTCGGGGACGCGGGTGCCGGCGCTCGGCTGCTTGCCGTCCGCCTCCGGGCCGGAGTGCAGCACGGTGTTGGAGTAGCGCTGGTTGTAGAAGAGGGTCTGCCACTGGCGGACCATCCCGAGGGCGCCGTTGTTGATGATGGCGACCTTGATCGGGATGTTGTTCAGGGCGCAGGTGGTGAGCTCCTGATTGGTCATCTGGAAGCAGCCGTCACCGTCGATCGCCCAGACGGCCTTGTCGGGGGCGCCGGCCTTGGCTCCCATCGCGGCCGGGACCGCGTAGCCCATCGTTCCGGCGCCGCCGGAGTTCAGCCAGGTGGCGGGCTTCTCGTACTGGATGAAGTGCGCGGCCCACATCTGGTGCTGGCCGACGCCCGCCGCGAAGATCGTGCCCTCGGGGGCGAGTTGACCGATGCGCTCGATGACCTGCTGCGGGGAGAGCGAGCCGTCCTCGGGCTGGTCGTAGCCGAGCGGGTAGGTCTCGCGCCAGCGCTTCAGGTCGGTCCACCAGGCGCTGTAGTCGCCCTGGTGGCCCTCGCTGTGCTCCTTCTGCACGGCCTGGATCAGATCGGCGATGACCTCGCGGGCGTCGCCCACGATCGGCACGTCCGCGGCACGGTTCTTGCCGATCTCGGCCGGGTCGATGTCGGCGTGCACGATCTTGGCGTACGGGGCGAAGCTGTCCAGCTTGCCGGTGACGCGGTCGTCGAAGCGGGCGCCGAGGGCGACGATCAGGTCGGCCTTCTGCAGACCGGTGACGGCGGCCACCGAGCCGTGCATGCCGGGCATGCCCAGGTGCTGGGGGTGGGTGTCGGGGAACGCGCCGAGCGCCATCAGCGTGGTGGTGACGGGCGCGCCGGTCAGCTCGGCGAGCACCTTCAGCTCGGCCGTCGCCTGCGCCTTGAGGACGCCGCCGCCGACGTAGAGGATCGGCCGCTTGGCGGCGGTGATCAGCTTGGCGGCCTCGCGGATCTGCTTGGCGTGCGGCTTGGTCACCGGGCGGTAGCCGGGCAGGTCCATGGTGGGCGGCCAGGAGAAGGTGGTCTGCGCCTGGAGGGCGTCCTTGGCGATGTCGACCAGGACCGGGCCGGGGCGGCCGGTGGAGGCGATGTGGAACGCCTGCGCGATCACCCGCGGGATGTCCTCGGCCTTGGTGACCAGGAAGTTGTGCTTGGTGATCGGCATGGTGATGCCGACGATGTCCGCCTCCTGGAAGGCGTCCGTGCCGATCGCCTTGGAGGCGACCTGGCCGGTGATCGCGACCAGCGGCACGGAGTCCATGTGGGCGTCCGCGATCGGGGTCACCAGGTTGGTGGCGCCGGGGCCGGAGGTCGCCATGCAGACACCGACGCGGCCGGTGGCCTGCGCGTAACCGGTGGCGGCGTGGCCGGCGCCCTGCTCGTGTCGGACCAGGACGTGGCGGACCTTGGTGGAGTCCATCAGCGGGTCGTACGCCGGAAGGATCGCACCGCCGGGAATCCCGAATACCGTGTCGGCGCCGACCTCCTCAAGGGAGCGGATGAGGGACTTCGCACCCGTGACGTGCTCGGGCGCGGACTGCTGTCCTCCGGATCGGGGCCGCGGCTGCGGATGATGGGCCCCGGTGGCCTGCTCGGTCATCGGCATTCTCTTCTCGATGCTGAGGGTTTTTGCGAAGTTTGTGCGGTGTTGCCCTGTTGCACTACTGGTGCCTGTGCAACAAAAAACCCCTCGTGCCATAAGGCAAGCGAGGGGAGCGCGCCGGGAGTGGTCGCTGGGAGTTCCGGGTCCGTCCGGAGGTCACCAGCTTCAGCCGACGCGCTTTCCAAGTACGAGAATTCGGGTGCGCATGGCACTGACCCTCCCCCCGGCACGCACTCACTGTCAAGTGGGTGGGACGGGAGTCTCATTATGTGAACGAAGGGCACTTCCGCCTCCGAGAACAGCGGCTACACCTCCTGTGTACACCCCGGACCTGCGCACTGCCCCGCCATCGAGTCCGACGCGGTCCTTCGCCTCCCGCACACCCCCCGCGAACGCGGGCTCGGCCGGTCCGTGCGGCACCGGATATTGGCCGGAACCGAGCGCCCGGCGCAGCCGGTACTCGTCCAGCGGACCGGCGAACGCCATGCCCTGCCCATGGGTGCAGCCCATCGCGCGCAACGCGACGACCTGCTCGGGCAGGTCCACACCGTCGGCCACGGACTGCAGCCCCAGATCGGTGGCGATCCGCAGCAGCCCGCTGGTGATCTTGTACAGCCGTGCGGACTCCACGACACCCTCGACCAGGCTGCGGTCGAGCTTGAGGACGTCGGCCGGAAGCCTGCGCAGGGCGGTGATCGCCGCGTAGCCGCTGCCGAAGCCGTCCAGGGCGATCCGGACGCCCAGCCTGCGCAGGGCGCTCAGCCGCCGCTCCAGCTCGTCCAGCGAGACGCGCGGATCGGTGTCGGACAGCTCGATGACCAGGGAGCCCGAGGGCAGCCCGTGCCGGGTCAGCAGGGCCTCGATCGAACCGAGCGGCATCGAGCGGTCCAGCAGCCGGCGCGCGCTCATCCGGACCGCGACGGGGACGGCGAGCCCGGTCGCGGTGCGCTCGGCGGCCTGCTCGACGGCCTCCTCCAGCATCCAGCGGCCCAGCTCGGCGGTCTTGTCGCTGTCCTCGGCCACCCGCAGGAACTCGGCCGGGGTGAACAGCACACCCTGCGAGGACCGCCAGCGCGCCTGGGCGGCGACCGATGCGATCCGGCCGTCCTCCAGACACACCACCGGCTGGTGCAGCAGCGCGAACTCGCCGTCGTGCAGCGCGGCCCGCAGCCGCGTCGCCAGCTCCGCCTTGCGTACGACGTCCTGCTGCATCTGCGGCTTGTACAGCTCGACGCGGCCCTTGCCGGACGCCTTGGCGCGGTACATCGCCAGGTCGGCGTTGCGCAGCAGCTCCCCCGCGCCGAGGCCGGGCTCGGCGAAGGCGACGCCGATGGAGGCGGCGACCCGGACATCGTTGCCGTCGATGACGTACGGCTGCGAGAGCGTGATCCTGAGGCGGTCGGCGAGCTCCAGGATGTGGCGTTCGCGAGCGGCGCGGTCACGGGTGCCGTCCCCGACGATGAGGGCGGCGAACTCGTCACCGCCCAGTCTGGAGGCGGTGTCGCCGTGCCGGACCGCCTCCTGGAGTCTGCGGGCGGCCTGGACGAGCAGTTCGTCCCCGGCCTGGTGCCCGATCGTGTCGTTGACGGCCTTGAAGCCGTCGAGGTCGATGAAGAGGACGGCCGTGCCGCGCAGGGCGGCGCCGCGGTCGGAGGCGCGGCGGCCGGACAGGGCCTGCTGGACGCGCTTGGTGAACAGGGCGCGGTTGGGCAGGTCGGTGAGCGGGTCGTGCTCGGCGTTGTGCTGGAGCTGCGCCTGCAGGCGCACTCTTTCGGTCACGTCCCGGCTGTTGAAGATGAGGCCGCCGTGGTGGCGGTTGACGGTCGACTCGACGTTCAGCCAGCCTCCCCCACCGCCGGACCGGAACCGGCACTCGATGCGCGTAGTGGGTTCCTCAAGTGGGCTGGCGGCGAGGAAGCGGCGCACCTCGTGCACCACGCAGCCCAGGTCCTCCGGGTGGATGAGATTGGCCAGTTCCGTACCCACCAGCTCCTCCGCGGCGCGGCCGTAGACGCCGGCTGCGGCCGGGGAGACATAGCGGAGGATGCCGTTGGGCGCGGCGATCATGATGACGTCGCTGGAGCCCTGCACCAGGGAGCGGAAGTGGTTCTCCTTCTGCGCGAGTTCCTGGGTGAGGGTGATGTTGTCGAGCAGCATGATGCCCTGGCGCATCACGAGGGCGAGCACGACGGTGCCGCCGGTGATGAGCACGACGCGGTCGACGCTGCGGCCGTTGAGGACGTTGTAGAGGATGCCCAGGGTGCAGACGGCGGCGGCGAGATAGGGCGTGAGGGCGGCCAGGGAACCGGCGATCGGCCGGGCGACCGGATACCGGCTGTGATCACCTCCCTGCACGGGCAGGGGGTGGTGGCTGCCGCGCTTGCCCGGCAGGTGCTCGCGCACCACGCGCGTGTACCCGTTGCTCTCCTGCCGCTCCGGGTCGCCGTGCCGGGGAGCCGCCCAGGGGGCGTAGGCCAGCAGCAGCGAGCCGGCGAACCAGCCCGCGTCGAGGAGTTGGCCGGAACGGTAGTTGTTGTGCATCAGCGGCGAGGTGAACAGGGCGTCGCACATCACGGTCAGGGCCAGGGCGCCGATCGCGGTGTTCACCGCGGTGCGGTTCACCGACGAGCGCCGGAAGTGCAGCGCGAGCACCATGCTGACCAGAGCGATGTCGAGCAGCGGGTAGGCCAGCGACAGCGCGGTGTGCGCCACGCTCGACGCCCCGGACTCGGCCGCCGTCTGGGCCAGGGCGAGGCTCCACGACAGGGTGAGCAGCGAGCCGCCGATCAGCCAGGCGTCCAGCGCGAGGCAGACCCAACCGGCCTTCGTCACCGGGCGCTTGGCGAGCACCAGCAGTCCCACGATGGCGGGCGGCGCGAAGCAGAGGAAGAACCCGTCCGCGTAACTGGGGCTGGGCACCGGCCGTTCCAGGACGACCTCGTACCAGCCCCAGACCAGGTTGCCCAGGGCCGCCATCGCGGAGGAGAAGGCGAACAGCAGCCAGGCCGGTCGAAAGCGGATGCGGCGGCTTCGGGCGTAGAGGAAGCAGGAGACGGCGGCCGTGCCCGCCGCCAGACTCAGCCCGAAGTCACCCATGATCAGGGCGACTTCGTCCGAACCCCAGCCGAGCGCGGAACCGACGGCGTATCCCGCGCACAACAGGGCCAGTACGAGTTGGGGGACCAGGGCGGACCCGCCGCTCCCGAACGGCGGCCGGGGCAGCAGCGTCCCCGACGAGGGCTCGGCCCGCGGCGCTCCGCGGAGCGCGGTCGTGGGAGGCGGCGGCGAGTTCACCGGACCCTCCCGGTCCGCGCCGCTCCCGCGTCCCGCGGGTCCCGGTGCGCTGGGTGGGCATGCCTCCTGCGGCTGCTGTGCCTGCGGTGATGGTTGTGATGTCCGCCGTGATTGCCGTGGTGGCCGCGTCTGCGCGCGGCCGTGCGCCAGGGTCGCCGTCGGCGGCCCCGCCGCGTCGGATCGTTCGTCCATAGGCCGTGCATCGCCCGTCGCCCCCCTCACAGTCTGAAATGTCCATCCCCGGCGCCGAACGGTGCGCGGCGCAGCCCCTGTCGGGACGATACACCAGTCTCGTCACTCAGGGACATAGGTTCTCTACGCTCCGTGACGATCAGCGGGATGCGGGCACGGTCCGCGTCCAGGGGGTTGCGGAGGGTGCCCGAAGTGGATTACGCGCCTGCTGTGTCCGTGTCCCGGGCGCTGGTGGCACCCGTCGTAAGGATCACGTTGCGCAGGGGCTCCCGGTTCACGAATCGGCTCAACTGGTCCACCAGCAGCCGCTTGGCGCGCGGCAGGAACGCGGACGTCGGCCCGCCCACGTGCGGACTGATGAGCACGCCCGGCGCATGCCACAGGGGGTGGCCCGGGGGCAGTGGCTCGGGGTCGGTGACATCGAGGGCGGCGGTGATACGGCCGTGCTCCAGTTCGGCAAGGAGCGCCTTGGTGTCGACGACGCCGCCGCGGGCGACGTTGACCAGCAGCGCGCCGTCCTTCATACGGGCCAGGAAGTCGGAGTCGACCAGGTGGCGGGTGGTTTCGGTGAGCGGCGTGGACAGGATGACGATGTCCGCTTCGGGGAGCAGGGCGTGCAGTTCGGTGAGTGGATGCACCGGCCCGCGCGCCGTGGTGCGCGCGGAGCGCGCGACGCGCGCCACCCGCGCAACCTCGAACGGAGTGAGCCGGTCCTCGATGGCGGCGCCGATCGAGCCGTACCCCACGATGAGGACGTTCTTGTCGGCGAGCGCGGGCCGGAACCCGCCCTGCCACTCCCCCTTGTCCTGGGCGCGCACGAAGTCGGGGATGCCGCGCAGCGAGGCGAGGATCAGCGCGAGGGTGAGCTCGCCGGTGCTCGCCTCGTGCACCCCGCGCGCGTTGCACAGCGTCACGCCCGGGCGCAGGTGCTTCAGGCCCGGCTCCACGTGGTCGATGCCGGCGGACAGCGTCTGTACGACCTGCACGTTGCTCATCCCGGGCAGCGGGCGCTGTCCGAGCTCGGGGGCCTTCATGTAGGGGACGACGTAGAACGCGCAGTCGGCCGGGTCCGCGGGGAAGTCCTCGGCGCCGTCCCAGTAGCGGTAGTTCGGCCCTTCGGGGAGCCCCTCGATCTCTTCCGGCGGGATGGGAAGCCACACGTCAGCAGTCATGGCCAGGAGGCTATGTCAGGCGCGCGGGACGGCAGAGGTTAGGTTGGGGAGCCGGAAGAGGGAGGGTCACGAGCAGGTGGAGCGCAGGACGATCGGCGCGGCGGCGCTCGCGGTGGGGGCTGTCGGACTCGGGTGCATGCCGATGAGCTGGGCGTACAGCGGGTCACGGCAGCGCGGTGACGAGTCGCTGAGGGCCGTGCACCGGGCGCTCGACGCCGGCTCGACGCTGCTGGACACGGCCGACATGTACGGCCCGTTCACCAACGAGCTGTTGGTGGGGCGGGTGTTGAAGGAGCGTCGGCAGGACGCCTTCGTGTCGACCAAGGTCGGACTGCTGGTCGGCGAGCAGCACATCGTGGCCAACGGCCGCCCCGGCTATGTGAAGCGGGCGTGCGACGCGTCGCTGCGCCGCCTGCAGACGGATGTCATCGACCTCTACCAGCTGCACCGCGCCGACCCCGAGGTTCCGGTGGAGGAGACCTGGGGGGCGATGGCGGAGCTCGTCCGGGCGGGGAAGGTACGGGCGTTGGGCGTGTGCGCGATGGGCGCTCGGGGCGGCCGCCGGTCCGGGACGCGGCTGCACGACGCGACGATCCGCCAGTTGCAGCGGGTGCAGCAGGTGTTCCCGGTGAGCGCGGTGCAGGCGGAGCTGTCGGTGTGGTCGCCGGAGGCGCTGGAGTCACTGCTGCCGTGGTGCGAGGCGCGCGGCATCGGCTTCCTGTCGGCGATGCCGCTGGGCAACGGCTTCCTCACCGGCACGCTGACGCCGGGCGAGGGCTTCGAACCGGACGACGTCCGTGCCCGTCATCCCCGCTTCACCGCGGAGATGATGGCGGCGAACCAGCCGATCGTCGCCGGGCTGCGCCGGATCGCGCACCGGCACGGCGAGGACGTCACGCCGGCCCAGGTGGCCCTGGCATGGGTGCTGGCGCAGGGCCGGCACGTGGTTCCGGTGCCGGGCGCCAAGCAGGAGCGCTGGGCGGCCGAGAACGCGGCGGCGGCAGAGCTGCGGCTGACGGCGCAGGACCTGACGGAGGTGGCGGAGCTGCCGGGGGCGCTGGGGTCATGGGACTGACCCGGCGGGCGTGATCTTCCCGGGCACGCTTCGGGTTCGGGTGATCGGGAACCTGTGAGGCGCGAGCGGTGTAAGACAAGTAGAGCCCGCGCTGGGGACCGCCGTCGAAGGGACCATGATCGTGCAACGTCGAGCTGTGTCGGCCGTATTGGCCACCGCCGCGCTCCTGCTGACGGCCGGCTGCTCCTCCGACGACGGAGGCGGGTCGTCCGGCGGCGGTGACGGCACGACACCGAGCGGTACGACGTCCGGTGCGCCGCCCTCGCAGCAGGCGACCGAGGAGGCACCGCCGGCGAAGGGCTCGGCCAAGGTGACGCGCACGGTCGCCGAGGGCCTGAGCACCCCCTGGGGTCTGGCCCCGCTCCCCGACGGCGACCTCCTTGTCTCCTCCCGCGACGAGGCCACGATCACCCGGGTCGACACGGAGACCGGCAAGAAGACCGAGCTGGGCGAGGTGCCCGGGGTCTCCCCGGCCGGCGAGGGCGGTCTGATGGGCCTCGCACTCTCCCCGGACTACGCCTCGGACCACATGGTCTACGCCTACTTCACCTCGGCGTCGGACAACCGCATCGTCCGCATGCTCTACGACGAGGACAGGCCCACCGGCGAGCAACTGGGCGCCCCGGACACGATCTTCAGGGGCATCCCCAAGGGCTTTGTGCACAACGGCGGCCGGATCGCCTTCGGCCCGGACAGAATGCTGTACGCGGGCACGGGCGAGAGCGGCGAGGAGGGTCTGTCCCAGGACAAGGAGTCCCTGGGCGGCAAGATCCTGCGGCTGACCCCCGAGGGCGAGCCCGCGCCGGGCAACCCGTTCCCGGACTCGCCCGTGTACTCCTACGGCCACCGCAATGTGCAGGGCCTGGCCTGGGACTCCAAACAGCGCCTGTTCGCCGCCGAGTTCGGCCAGGACACCTGGGACGAGCTCAACGCGATCAAGCCGGGTGACAACTACGGCTGGCCGGAGGCAGAGGGCAGGTCGGACGATCCGGCGTTCCACAATCCGATAGCCCAGTGGGGCACGGACGAGGCCTCGCCCAGCGGCATCGCCTACGCCGAGGGCTCGATCTGGATGGCGGGGCTCAGGGGCGAGCGCCTGTGGCGCGTCCCCCTGAAGGGCACGGAGGCCTCGGCCGACCCGCAGGCCTTCCTGGAGGGCGAGTACGGCCGGCTGCGCACGGTGGTCGCGGCGGGCGGCGACAAGCTGTGGCTGACGACGAGCAACACCGACGGCAGGGGCGACCCCGAGGACGGGGACGACCGGATTCTGGAGGTGCAGGTGGGCTGAGGGCCCTCATTCCTCCCCGTCGTGCTCATGGGGCGAGGGCTCAGGACGTCGTACGACGACTTTCCCGGACGCCAGATCTATCGGCCCGCGCCCGGGATCGCCGTCCCCGACGTCCTCCCGGGTGAGCTCCAGGCGGTTCTGCTCGTCACGGGTGTGCTTGCGGCCCGGTGCGAACAGTTCCTCGAACATGTTGAACACGGCGCCTCCCTGCCGGTCCCTTTCAGCGTACGGCCTCACCCGGCCGTAGAGGCGTCGAGCGGATCGGAGGGGAACAGTGCCAGCCGATGCGCCACCGCCGCCGCCTCTCCCCGCCCCGCGACGCCGAGCTTGGCCAGGATGTTGGACACATGGACGCTGGCCGTCTTCGGGGAGATGAAGAGTTCCTCGGCGATCTGGCGGTTGGTGCGGCCGGCCGAGACCAGGCGCAGGACGTCGCGTTCGCGGGTGGTGAGGCCGAGGGACTCGACGGGGTCCTGGGCGGCGGACGGCTGTCGGGGGCCGGGGGTCAGCGCGAGGCGGCCGCGCTGGGCGAGCAGTGTGACGGCCTCGGCCAGGGGGCGGGCGCCCAGATGGTCCGCGACGGCGCCGGCCAGGCGGAGCAGTTCCGAGGCGCGGGCCCGTTCGTCCTCGCCGCCGGTCGTGAGGAGGGCCTCGGCCAGGCGCAGGCGGAGGCGGGCGAGGTCGTAGGGGCGTTGCAGGTGTTCGAAGGCGGCGACCGTCTCCGACCAGAGGTCGAGAGGCGTGCAGCCCTCGGCGCGCTGGAGTTCGGCGCGTACCCACATCTCGTGGGCGAGCCAGATGGGGGCGTCGGTGGTGAGGGTCTTGACGGCCCGGAAGAGGCGGTCGAGGGCGTCGGCGCGGCCCTCGTCGGCGGCGGGCAGGGTCCGGGCGTCGGCCTCGGCGGTGGCGGCGGCCCGCAGCAGGGGCCAGGCGTAGCGCTGGGTGCCGGGCTGGAAGCCGGTGTCCAGGGTGCGCAGGAGTTCGGCGCGGGCGTCGAGGATGCGGCCCTCGGCGGCGGCGAGCTCGATGGTGAGCCGGGATATGGGGAGGTTGTTCTGCGGCATGGGGTCGTGGCTGCCGTAGGCGGCGCGGCTCTCGGCCAGGTGGCGGGCGGCCTCGTCGGCCTGGCCGCGCGCGAGCGCCAGGAAGGTGAGGCAGTTGGAGCCGCAGCCGCGCGGCTTGGCGACCTGTCCGGCGCCGCCCTGGGCCTTGAGCGCGGCCTCGGCCGCCTCGTCCCAGTGGCCGAGGGAGGTCAGTGACTCGGCGAGGTTGGCCCAGACCCAGGCCTGGGACTCCCTGAGGCCCCGTTCCTGGGTGAGGCGCAGACCCTCGCGCAGGATGCCCACCGCGTCCTCGGAGCGGCCGAGGCCTTCGAGGACGGACGGCAGGTTGATGTGGCCGCGGCTCAGCACGGTGGTGTGCCCGCGGGTGGCCGCCTGGTCCTTCGCCTCGTACATCAGGCCGAGTCCGGTCTCGATGTCCCCGGCGTCGGCCAGGAGTGCGCCAAGGGTGAGCTGTGCGTTGAGTTCGATGTGGGTGGCGCCGACCATGCGCGCGTACTCGACGGCGCGTTCCGCGGCGGTGACGGCCTCCGGGCCCGGGTCGTGGGTCATGGCCCAGGAGGCGGCCGTGGCCAGCACCTCGGCGTGCACCTCGGACGGCGGCAGGCCGCGCACCAGGTCCTGCGCGGTGGCGATCTCCTGCCAGCCGTCGCCGCGGGCCTGCGCCTGGATGAGGCGGGAGCGCTGGATCCAGAACCATGCGGCGCGCAGCGGGTCGTCCTCGTCGGCGAGCAGGTGCAGCGCCCGTTTGGTGGTCTTCAGGGCGCGTTCGCGCTCCCCGCAGAGCCGTCCGGCGACGGCGGCCTCGGCCATCAGGTCGAGGTAGCGCAGGGGGGTGGTCGCCGGGTCGCAGCCGCAGGGGGGATAGACCTCGGTGTAGTCGACAGGGCGCAGTCCGGCTCGGACCTCGTCGGGGGCGGTGTCCCACAGTTCCATCGCCCGTTCCAGCAACCGCAGTTGCTCGGAGTAGGCGTGCCGGCGGCGGGCCACGACGGAGGCGTCGAGGACGGCGGGCAGGGCCTTGGCCGCGTCATGGGCGTGGTACCAGTAGCTGGCCAGGCGCATGACGCGGGCGTCGGCGGGGACCAGGCTCGGATCCGCCTCCAGGGCCTCGGCGTAGCCGCGGTTGAGGCGGGAGCGTTCGCCGGGCAGCAGGTCGTCGCCGACGGCCTCGCGGACCAGGGAGTGGCGGAAGCGGTAGCCGTCGCCGTCGGGCGCGGGCAGCAGGATGCTGGCGTGCACGGCGGCCCGCAGTGCCTCGATGAGGTCGTCCTCGGCGAGCCGGGCGACGGCGGCGAGCAGCCGGTGCTCCACGGTGGAGCCGCCCTCGGCGACGATCCGGGCGACCTTCTGGGCGCTGTCGGGCAGCGCCTCGACGCGGACCAGGAGCAGATCGCGCAGGGAGTCGGTGAGTCCGGTGCAGCAGCCCTCGTGGGCGGCGACGGCGAGTTCCTCGACGAAGAAGGCGTTGCCGTCGGAGCGTTCGAAGACCTCGTCCACCTGGGCCGGGTCGGGCTCGGCGGCGAGGATGCCGGCCATCTGGCGGCCGACCTCGGCGCGGCTGAAGCGGCCGAGTTCGATCCGGCGGACCGTGCGCAGCCGGTCCAGTTCGGCGAGCAGGGGGCGCAGCGGATGACGGCGGTGGATGTCGTCGGAGCGGTAGGTGGCGAGGACGACCAGGCGGCCGGTGCGCAGGGTGCGGACGAGGTAGGCGAGGAGGTGCCGGGTGGAGGCGTCGGCCCAGTGGAGGTCCTCCAGGGCGATGACGACCGTGCGGTCGGCGGCGACGCGCTCCAGCAGGCGGGCGGTGAGTTCGAAGAGGCGGGCCATGCTCTCCTCGTCGTGCCGTCCCGGGCCGGTCTCGCCGAGTTCGGGCAGCAGCCGGGCGAGTTCCTCCTCCTGGCCCGCGGCAGCGGCGGCCAGTTCGTCCGGCAGGACGCGGCGCAGGGCGCGCAGTGCGGTGGAGAACGGGGCGAAGGGCAGCCCGTCGGCGCCGATCTCGACGCAGCCGCCGAGCGCGACGACCGCTCCCTCGCGGGCGGCGCCGTCCGCGAACTCCTCGACCAGGCGGGTCTTGCCGACGCCGGCCTCACCGCCGATCAGCAACGCCTGCGGCTCGCCCGCGGCAGCGCGGGCGAGCGCGTCGTTCAGGATCTGCAATTCATCGGCGCGACCGACGAACACCGGGCTGACGGACTGGGTTTCCACAGGCCAGAGCATCGCATGCGGCTCCGACAGCGGGGCACCGGTTTTCACCGGGAAGACGTCCGTCGGCCCTTTGGCGTTCACGCGGTCCGGGCGGCGGACCGGAGCCGACCGAGGCGGGAGGTATGCACCTCGCCCTCGGCGGCGCGTCGTGCGGTTTCCCGGCGGGCGGCGCGGCGGCTGCGGACGGCCTCGCGGGCCAGCCGCTCGTCCTGGGCCGCACGGATCAGCTCGGCGGAACGGAGGTGGTGGAGCTCGTACTCGAACATGGTGTCCCCTGCTGAGAGTTGGTTTTCGGCTTCGCTTTCTGCGATGCCTCTACTTTCGTTTCCCAGGGGGGTCGGTCACATCGGGAGAGTTCCGCATCTTCGGCGGCGGGCGGGGCCTTAGACGCGCGTAAGGGGCCTCAGTCCCTCCGTAAGGTGCTTACGGAGGGCCTAAGACCCCTCAGGACCTGCGGTGATTCGGGTCCAGGTCAGCTGGTCGAGGGCAGGCCGAGCAGCACGTCGGTGTACTTGAGTACGGCCATCAGCAGGCCGATGACACCGAGGGCGACGCCCGCCCAGGCGACCGACTTGATCCACACGGGCTGCGCCTTGCCGGGCACGCCGAACGCGGGCCGGGCGAGCACGACGACGCCGACGACCAGGGAGACCAGCGCGAACAGGCCGGCCCACAGGGCGCTGGCCTGCCAGGCGTCGCCGTAAATCGCGTCCACCTGCTTGGCGACGCTCGCGTTCGACGAGGTCTCCAGCTGGCCGATGAGGGTCTCGCGCGCGGAGGCGACCGTACCGATCCAGCCACCGGTCAGCGAGACGAGGCCGAGCGCCGCGGAGACGACCGCGCCCGCGCCCTGGCCGACGAAGGTGGGGCCTTCTTCCCTGGCTTCGTCCTTCTCCGTTTCCGCCTCCGTCACCTCGTCGGTGTCGATGGCATCGACGTCGGTGGCATCGACGTCCACCGACTCCTCATCGGTCTTCACGTTGGCCTCGGTCTCGTCCACTGTCTTCGTTCCCATGCCTCGCACCGTACGGACGCTGTCTGAGAGGTTGCTTAATGATCGTTGTGAGCGGTACGCGCGCGTGCCGCGTGCCACTCGGAGGCGAGCACCGCCCACACCTCGGTGTCATGACGTACACCGCGGTGGGGCCAGTTCTCCCGCAGCACGCCCTCGCGGCTCATGCCGAGCCGTCGTGCCACGTTGATGCTGGGTTCGTTGGCCGATGCCGCGTGCCACTCCACGCGGTGCATGGCGCGCTCGCCGAACGCCCAGTCCAGGAGCACCCGCATCGCGCGCGTGACAAGGCCGCGGCCGGTTCCGGCGGGTTCCAGCCAGCACCCGACCTCGCAGTTGCGGGCCTCCGCGTCGAAGTTCAGGAAGAGCACTCCGCCGACGAGCTTGCCGTCCAGCCACAGTCCGTGCAGGGAGCCGGTGTCGGCGGCGCGCATGTCGGCGTACCGCTGGAGGACCGTGCGCGCACTGGGGACGTCCTGGGCCTTGGAGGCGAACGGCACGTACTGGTTGATGAACTCCCGGCCGCGCTCCAGATGGGCCAGGAACTCCTCGGCGTGCCACGGCTCCAGGGGCCGCAGTACGGCTCCGTCGTCACCCAGCGATATCGCGTACATCTTCCCGCCGCTCCTTCTCCAGCTCCTCCACAACGTCGGCCAGCCTCTCATGGGCGGCGCGCGACTCGGGCGGCTCGATGCTGATCCGCGGCAGCCGGGCGTCCAGCCAGCGCGGCAGCCACCAGTTGGCGCCGCCGAGGAGGTGCATGAGGGCGGGGACGAGGAGCGTGCGCAGGACGAAGGCGTCCAGGGCGACGGCGGCGGCGAGCGCGATGCCGAACATGGCGATCACACGGTCGCCGCTGAGGACGAAGGCGAGGAAGACCGAGATCATGATGACCGCGGCGGAGTTGATCACCCGGCTGGTCTCGGCGAGGCCGATCCGCACGGCACGCCGGTTGTCGCCGGTTTCCAGCCACTCCTCGTACATCCGGCTGACGAGGAAGACCTGGTAGTCCATGGAGAGCCCGAAGAGGACCGACACCATGATCACGGGGAGGAAGGGTTCGATCGGCCCGGCGCGGCCCAGCCCCAGGAGCTCGCTGCCCCAGCCCCACTGGAAGATCGCGACGACCACACCGAACGCGGCGGCGACGGCGGCGATGTTCATCGCGGCGGCCTTCAGCGGGATGCCGACGGACCGGAAGGCGAGCAGCAGCAGGACGCAGCCGAGGCCGACGACGACGCCGACGAAGAGCGGCAGCTTGCCGACGATGACGTCGGCGAAGTCGTCGTAGCCGGCCGTCATGCCGCCGACCTGGAGGTCGAGCGAGGTGCCGGTCTCGGCGCGCGGCAGCACGTCGGAGCGCAGCCGCTCCACCAGATCACTCGTCCTGTCGGACTGCGGCGAGGACTCGGGCACGAGGGTGAGGTAGGCGGTCTCGCCGCCCGAGCTGTAGGTCACCGGAGTCACCGACGCGACGCCTTCGGTGGCGCGCAGGGTGGCGTCGAGGTTGTCCAGGGCGAGCTTGTCGTCGGCGCCGTCGACCTGCGTCACCAGGGTCAGCGGGCCGTTCACGCCCGGGCCGAAGCCGTCCGCGAGGAGGTCGTAGGCCTGGCGGGTGGTGGCGGTGTCCGGATTGTTGCCCTGGTCGGAGGTGCCGAGGCGGAGGCCGAGGGTGGGCAGCGCGAGGACGGTGATGACGACCAGGGCGAGGGCGCCGAGCAGCTTGGGGTGACGCTCCACGAACGCCGACCAGCGTGCGGCGAACCCGGTCGGCAGCTCGGGTTCGGGCCCGTGCTCGGCGAGCCTGCGCCGCTCGCGGCGGCTCAGGGCACGCATGCCGATGAAGGACAGCAGGGCGGGCAGCAGGGTCACCGAGGCCGCGACGGTGAGCACCACGGTCAGCGAGGCGGCGATGGCGACGCCGTTGAGGAAGCTCAGCCGCAGGATCAGCATGCCCAGCAGGGCGATGCAAACGGTGGCACCTGCGAAGACGACCGCTCGTCCGGTGGTCGCGACGGCACTCGCGATCGACTCGCCGACTGGCAGTCCACGCTTCAGACCGCGCCGGTGTCTGGTCACGATGAACAGCGCGTAGTCGATGCCGACGCCGAGGCCGATGAGCATGCCGAGCATGGGGGCGAAGTCGGCGACGGTCATGGCGTGCCCGAGCAGGACGATGCCGGCGTAGGCGGTGCCGACGCTGACCAGGGCGGTGGCGATGGGCAGCAGCGAGGCGGCGAGCGAGCCGAAGGCGAGGAACAGGACGACGGCGGCCACGGCCACGCCGACCACTTCGGCGAGATGCCCGCCCGAGGACTCGGTGAGCGCGACGGCGCTTCCGCCCAGCTCCACCTGGAGCCCGTCCGTCCCGGCGGCCTTCGCGGTGTCGACGACGGTCTGTGCCTCGGCCTGGTCGATGTTCTCGGCCGAGTCCTCGAAGACGACGGTGGCGTAGGCGGTACGTCCGTCCGCGCTGACCTGGGCGGCGCCCTGGTCGTCGTAGGGGCCCGACACCGCGGCGACGCCGGGCAGGTCGGCGATCTCCTCCAGGGTGCGGTTCATCGTCTGCTGCACGTCGGCGGCGCGGACGGTGCCGGAGTCGGTGTGCCAGACGACCGTGTCGCTGTCGCCGCCGAGGCCCGGGAAGCCGTCCTGGAGCAGCTGGGTGGCGCGGCCCGACTCGGTGCCGGGGACCTCGTAGTCGTTCGAGTACGCCGATCCGGCGACGGCGGCGGCCGCGGTCACCCCGCCGAAGGCGAGGAGCCACAGCAGAACGGCGACGAGGCGGCGCTGGACACACCAGCGTGCGAGTGCTGCCACGAACATGCTCCCAGGGATGGCGATTTATGGATCTTTGGCCGGGAACAGTCGTTCATGAGGTGAACAGCCCGCAAAGAACGCATGAGCAATGCGAGGACCACTCTTACAGGTGAAAGTGATCCTTTAAGACGTTCGTGGGCTTATTCACAGGAGTGCGAGGCAGATCACAGGACAGTAACGGCCGCACTGTCACCTCAGTCGAACTGGTCTCCGACCGCCATCACCGTCACCCCGGCTATCAGCAGCCACAGGGCCCGCCGGGTACGGCCGCGGGAGCCGAGGACGGCCGCGAGGGCGCAGACCGCGGCACCGAGGGCGTACGCGGCGGGGACGAGCACCGGCGCCGAGCCGGTGGCGCGCAGTGTCGAGGCGGCGAGTCCGGCGAGGGTCAGCAGCGCCCCGGTCGTGACCGCGGTCCAGCGGGCCCGGCGCGCCTCGTGCACCTCGGCTATGTCCGCGGGGGTGTCGGAATCAGCGCGTCCACTCATGGCGGGCGAGCGTAGCGGGTTCCGCTGAGAAAAACGGATGCGGGGGCCTGGTGCGGGGTGGTTGGCTGCGAAGGTTCGCCGACCGGACACCGACCGGATGAGGTGCATTGTTTGAAGGTCCGACCGAGCTCCTGCGTACCCATGTCCGCCGTCAAGGACTCAAGGAGCCCGTTCACCCATGCCAGACATCAACCCGAGCACCCCGCACCAAGGCCTCGATGAGCGCCTGATCCACCCCCGCTACCCGCGCAGCAACGGCTACGACGCCCGCTGGGTCGTCGACAACCAGATGGGCCCCAACGCCCTGTGGCTGCTGGAGTGGCTGGCCCCCGCCCTGGGCCTGGAGGAACTGCGCCCCGGCGCACGCGTCCTCGACCTCGGCTGCGGCCGGGCAATGACCTCGGTCTTCCTCGCCAGGGAGTACGACGCCCAGGTCACCGCGGCCGACCTGTGGATCGCACCCGACGACAACGCCCGGCGCATCGCCGAGTCCGGTTTCGCCGACCGGGTGCTGCCCGTGCACGCCGAGGCGCACGACCTGCCCTTCGCCGAGGCGAGCTTCGACGCGATCGTGAGCATCGACGCGTACCAGTACTTCGGCACGAACGACCTCTATCTGCCCACCCTGACCCGGCTGCTCAAGCCCGGCGGGCGGATCGGCGTCGTCGTGCCCGCGCTGCGGGAGGAGGTGACGGGGGCCGAACCTCCCGAGCACCTCAAACCCTTCTGGGACCCCGATTTCTGGGCGTTCCACTCCGCCGACTGGTGGCGACGCCAGTGGACGCGCAGCGGGGCCGTCGACGTCGAGACGGCCGAGTGGCTGGACGACGGCTGGCGGGACTGGCTGCTGTGGTGCGAGGTGGTCGCCGAGGAGAGTCCGGAGGAGTTCCACCGGACGATGTCCCGCGAGGTCGGCGAGATGGTGCGCACCGACGAGGGCCGCGCGCTGGGTTTCGTACGACTCGTAGGGCGCCGTAGGTAAGGACGTACGAGAACGGCCCCGGAGGTACGCACCTCCGGGGCCGTTCTCGGTCCTGCCTCAGCCCTCGCTGACGCCGAGCTTCTCCAGGATCAGCTCCTTGACGCGGGCCGCGTCGGCCTGGCCGCGGGTGGCCTTCATGACCGCGCCGACCAGGGCACCGGCCGCGGCGACCTTGCCGGAGCGGATCTTGTCGGCGATACCCGGGTTGCCGGCGATGGCCTCGTCAACGGCGGCACCCAGGGCACCCTCGTCGGAGACGACCTTCAGACCGCGCTTGTCGACGACCTCGTCCGGGGTGCCTTCGCCCGCGAGCACGCCCTCGATGACCTGGCGGGCCAGCTTGTCGTTGAGGTCGCCCTTCGAGACGAGCTCGGTGACCCGGGCGACCTGGGCCGGCGTGATGGCCAGCTCGTCGAGCGAGGTCCCGGACTCGTTGGCGCTGCGCGCCAGCTCGCCCATCCACCACTTGCGGGCGGAGGCCGCGTCGGCACCGGCGTCGATCGTGGCGACGATCGGGTCCAGCGCACCGGCGTTGAGGATCGCCTGCATGTCGGTGGCGGAGATGCCCCACTCGGCCAGCAGCCGGGTGCGACGGGCCAGCGGCATCTCGGGCAGCGCCGCGCGGATCTGCTCGACCCACTCACGCGAGGGCGCCACCGGGACGAGGTCGGGCTCCGGGAAGTACCGGTAGTCCTCGGCCTCCTCCTTCACTCGGCCCGAGGTCGTCGACCCCGTGTCCTCGTGGAAGTGGCGGGTCTCCTGGATGATCGTGCCGCCGGACGACAGCACGGCCGCGTGCCGCATGATCTCGAAGCGGGCCGCACGCTCCACGGAACGCAGCGAGTTGACGTTCTTCGTCTCCGAACGCGTGCCGAACTTCTCGGTGCCGTTCGGGCGCAGCGACAGGTTCACGTCGCAGCGCATCTGGCCCATCTCCATACGGGCCTCGGAGACGCCGAGCGCCTTGATGAGTTCGCGCAGCTCACGGACGTAGGCCCGCGCGACCTCGGGAGCACGCTCGCCCGCACCCTCGATCGGCTTGGTGACGATCTCGATGAGCGGGATGCCGGCGCGGTTGTAGTCGAGCAGGGAGTGCTGCGCGCCGTGGATTCGGCCCGTGGCGCCGCCGACGTGCGTCGACTTGCCGGTGTCCTCCTCCATGTGGGCGCGCTCGATCTGGACGCGGAAGGTCTCGCCGTCCTCCAGCTGTACGTCGAGGTAGCCGTTGAAGGCGATCGGCTCGTCGTACTGGGAGGTCTGGAAGTTCTTCGGCATGTCCGGATAGAAGTAGTTCTTCCGGGCGAAGCGGCACCACTCGGCGATCTCGCAGTTCAGCGCGAGACCGATCTTGATCGCCGACTCGACGCCGGTCGCGTTGACGACCGGGAGCGCGCCGGGCAGGCCGAGGCAGACGGGACAGGTCTGCGTGTTGGCGTCCTGACCGAGAGCGGTCGAACAGCCGCAGAACATCTTGGTCTTGGTGCCGAGTTCGACATGGACCTCAAGGCCCATGACGGGGTCGTACGACGCCAGCGCGTCCTCGTACGACACCAGGTCGGTCGTGGTGGTCACGGTGAAACTTCCCTCTCAGCCCAGCAGGACGTCGTCGTCGCCCAGCCGCTTCAGTTCGCGGTACAGGATGGCGAGGCCGGTGACGATCGCGACCGCGGAGACGGTGGCGTCGATCAGCCGCAGCGTGTCCTGCTCGGCACGGGCCTTCTTGATCTGCTTGGCGACACCAATCGCGCCGAACGCGGTGGTCGCAATCGACAGGTACGTACCGGACTTGGACTTCTTGAAGTCCTTGGCCTTGGACAGCTTGCTCACAGCGACGGAGCCTCCTCAAGAAGCGGGTGCCCCCACTTTTCCACGAAGGCGGCCTCGACGGCTGCGCCGACCTTGTAGAGCCTGTCGTCCTTCAACGCCGGGGCGATGATCTGCAGGCCCACCGGAAGGTTGTCCTCCGGGGCGAGACCGCAGGGCAGCGACATGGCCGCGTTGCCCGCCAGGTTGGTCGGGATGGTGCACAGGTCGGCCAGGTACATCGCCATCGGGTCGTCGGCACGCTCGCCGATCGGGAAGGCGGTGGTCGGCGTCGTCGGCGAGACGATGACGTCGACCTGCTCGAAGGCCTTCTCGAAGTCGCGCGTGATGAGCGTGCGGACCTTCTGGGCGCTGCCGTAGTACGCGTCGTAGTAGCCGGAGCTCAGGGCGTACGTGCCGAGCATGATGCGGCGCTTGACCTCGGGGCCGAAGCCCGCCTCACGGGTGAGCGAGGTGACCTCCTCGGCGGAGTGCGTGCCGTCGTCGCCGGTCCGCAGGCCGTAGCGCAGGCCGTCGAAGCGGGCGAGGTTGGAGGAGCACTCCGAGGGGGCGATCAGGTAGTACGCCGACAGGGCGAGGTCGAAGGACGGGCAGTCCAGCTCGACGATCTCGGCGCCCAGCTCCTTCAGCAGCTCGACGGACTCGTCGAACCGCTGGATGACGCCGGCCTGGTAGCCCTCGCCACGGAACTGCTTGACGACGCCGACGCGCATGCCCTCGACGCTGCCGTTGCGGGCGGCCTCGACGACCGGCGGGACCGGGGCGTCGATGGACGTGGAGTCCATCGGGTCGTGCCCGGCGATGACCTCGTGCAGCAGCGCCGCGTCCAGGACCGTACGGGCACAGGGGCCGCCCTGGTCGAGGGAGCTGGAGAACGCCACCATGCCGTAACGGGACACGGCGCCGTACGTCGGCTTCACACCGACCGTGCCGGTCACGGAGGCCGGCTGGCGGATGGAGCCGCCGGTGTCGGTGCCGATGGCGAGCGGCGCCTGGAAGGAGGCGAGCGCGGCGCTCGACCCACCGCCGGAACCGCCGGGGATCTTGGTCAGGTCCCAGGGGTTGCCGGTCGGCCCGTAGGCGCTGTTCTCCGTCGACGACCCCATGGCGAACTCGTCCATGTTGGTCTTGCCGAGGATGACGACGTCGGCGGCCTTCAGCTTCTTGGTGAGGGTCGCGTCGTACGGCGGGATCCAGCCCTCAAGGATCTTCGAACCGACGGTCGTGGGCACGCCCTCGGTGGTGAAGATGTCCTTGAGCGCGAGCGGGACGCCGGCCAGCGGGCCGAGCTTCTCGCCGCGCTCGCGCTTCTCGTCGACGGCGCGGGCCTGCGCGAGGGCGCCCTCGCGGTCGACGTGCAGGAAGGCGTGGACCTTCTCGTCGACGGCCTCGATACGGGCCAGGTGGGCCTCGGTGACCTCGACGGCCGTGAGCTCGCCGGAGGCGATCTTCGCGGCGGTCTCGGCGGCCGTGAGCTTGATGATGTCCGTCATGGCTGTTAGTCCTCCCCCAGGATCTGCGGCACCTTGAAACGCTGCTGCTCCTGGGCCGGGGCGCTGGAGAGCGCCTGCTCGGGGGTGAGCGACGGACGGACCTCGTCCGCCCGCATGACGTTCGTCAGCGGAAGCGGGTGGGAGGTCGGCGGTACGTCTTGGTCGGCGACCTCGCTGACGCGGGCCACCGCGCCGATGATGTCGTCCAGCTGGCCGGCGAAGTGATCAAGCTCTTCGGGCTTCAGCTCCAGACGCGCCAGCCGGGCGAGGTGGGCGACCTCCTCGCGCGTGATGCCAGGCATGCAGCGATCCTCTGGGGTGAGTGTGTGTGGTTTGGGGCCGGGGCTAGTCGTCGCATTCCCGTCGTCCGCCCGAAGGGCGGGCAACGCGGCGAGCGTGCGTGCCGGGCGTCGCGCGGCAGACGGGAATGTGACGACTAGCCCCAATCCTATGGGGCGGGGGCCCATGCCCGTGAAACGGTTTCCCGGAGCCTTAGCGGCGGGTGTCCCAGACCTCGCTGCTCAGGAAGTGGTTGTCGTAGAGCTCCTGCACCTCCAGCAGGCTCTCCGGGGTGACCTCGCCGAGGCGGATGCGCCGCAGATGGCGGAAGTACTCGAAGCGTTCGACGCCCGGGGTGATGACGACGAGGAGGTCGGCGGTGGAGCCGGGGGCGGCGGCGAAGGCGTGCGGTCTGCCGGGCGGGACGATGACGAGGTCGCCGCGCTCGGCGGTGACGACGTCGTCCCCGGACAGGAGCTGTGCCTCGCCGTCGAGCAGGAAGAACATCTCTGCGGAGTGGTGGTGCAGATGCGGGCGGGCGCCGTCGGCTCCTTCGCCGAGGGTGACGCGCACGGCGGACAGCGCACCGCCGGACGCGCTGCTGTCGGCCAGCAGCTTCGCGGCGACGGGACCCGCCTCGATGAGCTCGGCGTCCGCGTCCCGGACGACCACGGTCTCTTCGAACGTCGGTATGAACAGCGACACTTCCGGACCCCCTGGAGACATGACTCAGGGGTGAATGATCTCAGGCGGTCCTAGCCGACCCGGCCGGGGTCGTCCGCGGCCGCCGCCGGCAGGGCCGCTGCCGGGCGCTGCCAGCCGCGGGAGCCCCGCGCCCGCAGCCAGGCCGTGGTCTCCTCCGCCGGCATGGCCGCCGCGACGAGCCAGCCCTGTACGGCGTCGCAGCCGAGGTCGCGCAGCCGCTCCCAGGTCTCGTCGTCCTCGACGCCCTCGGCGACCACGAGGAGGCCCAGCGAGTGCGCGAGGTCCACGGTGCAGCGCACGATCTCCGCGTCCTCGGCGTCGACGGCCAGCCGGGCCACGAACGAGCGGTCGATCTTCAGCTCGCTGACGGGCAGGCGCCGCAGATGGACGAGGGAGGAGTAGCCGGTGCCGAAGTCGTCCAGGGACATCTTCACGCCGTGCCCGGTCAGCCCGGCGAGGGTGTCGGCGGCGCGCTGCGGGTCCTCCAGCAGGACGTGTTCGGTTATCTCCAGCTGGAGCGAGCCGGCGGGGACGCCGTGGCGGGCCAGCCGGGCGGCGACGGAACCGGCGAAGCCGGGGGTGTGCACGTCGCGCGGGGAGACATTGACGGCCACCGGCACGTGCAGGCCCTGGGCCCGCCAGCGGGCGACCTGGCCGAGCGCCGTCTCCAGCACGTACTCGGTGAGGTGGGGCATCAGCCCGGAGGACTCGGCGATGGCTATGAACTCGTCCGGCGGCACCTTGCCGCGCTCGGGATGCACCCAGCGCACCAGTGCTTCGAGGCCGGCCACCTGGCCGTCGAATCGGACCTTGGGCTGGTAGTGCAGCTGTACCTCGTGCGCGTCGAGGGCCCTTCTGAGGTCCCCCAGCAGTCCCAGCCGGTCGGGGGTGTTGGAGTCCCGCTTGGACTCGTAGACCTCGACGCCGGTGCGGTCGCGCTTCGCCTGGTACATCGCCACGTCCGCGCGGCGCAGCATGCCCTCGGCGTCCAGGGCGTGGTCCGGGAAGACGGCGACGCCGGCGCTGGCCTCCAGGACCAGGGTGAGGCCGTCGAGGTCGAGCGGGGAGCTGAGGTCGGCGACCAGGTTGCGGGCGACCCGGGTCGCGGAGGTGGTGGAGTCGGCCACCGGCAGTAAGACGGCGAACTCGTCACCGCCCAGGCGCGCGGCCTCCGCGCCCCTCGGCAGCGCCACGCGCAGCCGGTCCGCTATCTGCAACAGCAGCCGGTCACCGGCCAGGTGTCCGAGGGTGTCGTTGACGGAGCGGAAACGGTCCAGGTCGATCAGCATCAGGGCGGACCGGGCGCCGATGCGTTCGGCGTCGTCGAGGGCGGTCCAGATGCGTTCCAGCAGCCACTGCCGGTTGGGGAGCCCGGTCAGCGGATCACGCAGCTGCTCCTCGGCGCGGGCCCGGGCTATCCACAGGGTGGAGTCGAGGGCGATCAGCGGGATGGAGAACAGCGGCAGCAGCACCGGTTGGGCGAAGGCGACCACGCAGACCAGCGGGGCGATGCCGAGCAGCGCGACCGCGACCAGGCCCTGTCTGGCCAGGGCGGTGCGGGCGACGGTGGGCAGCCGGCCACCTGCGCGGGGGGCGTGCAGGTACCACAGCAGGGTGCGGGTGACCAGGAGGTAGGCGGAGGCGACCAGCACCACCTCGGGGACGGTGTAGAGCGTCCAGGTGCCGGGGTCCCAGGGGTCCTCGACGGACGGAACCCGGCCGAAGGCGGCCAGGACGAGGGCGCCGGCGGCGATGCCGAGGATGTCCACCGAGCCGTGCAGGACGCCCTGCCGCCAGCGGTGGCGGCGGGCTATGCCGACCAGGACGACGACGGTGAGGCTGACCATGCCTGCGGGCACCCAGCCGTACAGCATCAGTACGGCGAGGGTGAGGGCGGCGCCGGAGCCGGTGCCGCCCCACCAGCGGGCGCGGCCGAGGGCGACCAGGTGGCCGACGATGATGCCGGTGAGCACGGCCAGCGACCAGCCGACGGTGCCGGACGGGAAGAGGGCGTGGTCGCCGGCGAAGGCCCGGTAGAAGCCGGCGCCCAGGACGAAGCCGGCCGCCGCGACGACCGCGGCGGGCAGCGCCGGCCAGGACAGGTGGTGTTCCGCCTCGGGGCCCGTCAGGCCGGGCACGTGGTTGGCGGTGAGCTGCGCGACGCCTCGGCCGTCCGCCCCGGTGAGCGGTCCGCTCAGCGGTCCGGTGGTACGCCCCTCCGCGCCCGGACGCCCGGCGGACCGCCCGGACCACGCCCGCCATGCGCCGGTGACCCGGCGCAGGCGCAGCCGTGAGTCCGGGGCGGCGCTCTCGGTCGGTTCCATTCCCGTCCCTCTCACAGCCGGCGGTGCCCACGCCACGCGGCCCGATGCCCGACAACCTTCAACGGCACCGCGTTGGAAAACCCTTCCCCCAGCTCATCAAGAGCAAGGGAATGCCCCAACCGCAGCTGGGCACGGCAGGCGCACATCTCAACAGTAGGCCGCAGAAGGCTTCCACGGGCAGCGGTCGTCGACGGTTGCCCGAATGCGCCCCGGCCACCCGTATGCATCTGGTATGCGCCGATCGGGTGGCCTTCAACCGCCACTGCTCACTACTCCTCGGTCGGAAGAGCGACTTCGGCCGCCGCCTCGGGCCCCTGTTCCAGCAGGACCGTGAAGCCGTCCTCGTTCAGAACAGGCACCTTGAGCTGCATCGCCTTGTCGTACTTCGATCCAGGATTGTCACCCACAACCACGAAGGACGTCTTCTTCGAAACCGAACCGGTCACTTTCGCTCCACGGGTCTGCAGCGCCTCCTTGGCGCCGTCCCGGGTGAAGTGCTCCAGGGTTCCGGTCACGACGACGGTGAGGCCTTCGAGCGGGCGCGGCCCCTCGTCCTCGCCGGAGCCCTGCTCCTCCATGCGGACGCCGGCGGCCTTCCACTTACGGATGATCTCCTGGTGCCACTCCTCGGCGAACCACTCCTTGAGCGCCTCGGCGACGATCGCGCCCACGCCGTCGACCGCGGTGAGCTCTTCCTCGGTCGCCTGTTCGATGCGCTCGATGGACCGGAACTCCCGGGCCAGCGCCTCGGCCGCGACCGGACCGACATGACGGATCGACAGACCGGTGAGGACGCGGGCGAGCGGACGCTCCTTGGCCGCCCGGATGTTCTCCAGCATGGCAACCGCGTTCTTCTTGGGCTCGCCCTGCTGGTTGGCGAAGACCGTGGCGATCTTCTCCTCGCCGGTCTTCGGGTCCCGCTTGGGCAGACCGCTGTCCTGGTCGAGGACGTACGCCTTGATGGGCAGCAGCTGCTCGATGGTGAGGTCGAACAGGTCGCCCTCGTCGGCCAGTGGCGGGTCCTCGGGCTCCAGCGGCTTGGTGAGGGCGGCCGCGGCGACGTAGCCGAAGTGCTCGATGTCCAGCGACTTGCGGCCCGCGAGGTAGAACAGGCGCTCGCGCAACTGGGCCGGACAGGTGCGGGCGTTCGGGCAACGCAGGTCGACGTCGCCCTCCTTCATGGGCCTGAGCGCCGTACCGCACTCGGGGCACTCGGCCGGCATCACGAACTCGCGCTCGCTGCCGTCGCGCAGGTCGACCACGGGGCCGAGGATCTCCGGGATGACGTCACCGGCCTTGCGCAGCACCACGGTGTCGCCGATCAGGACACCCTTGGCCTTGACCACGTCCTGGTTGTGCAGGGTCGCGAACTCGACCTCCGAGCCCGCCACCGTCACCGGCTCGACCTGCGCGTACGGCGTGACCCGGCCCGTACGGCCCACGCCCACGCGGATGTTGACCAGCTTGGTGTTGACCTCCTCCGGCGCGTACTTGTACGCGATCGCCCAGCGCGGGGCGCGGGAGGTGGAGCCGAGGCGGCCCTGGAGCGGGATCTCGTCGAGCTTGACGACCACGCCGTCGATCTCGTGCTCCACGGAGTGGCGGTTCTCGCCGTAGTACGCGATGAACTGCCGTACGCCGTCGAGGTCGCCGACCACCTTGTTGTACGCGGCGGTGGGCAGGCCCCAGGTCTTGAGGAGGTCATACGCCTGGGACAGGCGCGTCATGCCGTCGAAGCCCTCCAGGGCCCCGATGCCGTGGACGACCATGTGCAGCGGGCGGGTGGCGGTGACGCGCGGGTCCTTCTGGCGCAGCGAACCGGCCGCCGCGTTGCGCGGGTTGGCGAACGGCTTGTCGCCGGCCCCGACCAGACGGGCGTTGAGCTCCTCGAACTTCTCCATCGGGAAGTAGACCTCACCGCGGATCTCCACGAGGTCCGGGATGCGGTCGCCCTTCAGACGGTCCGGAATCTCCGCGATCGTACGGACATTGGGGGTGATGTCCTCGCCGGTGCGGCCGTCGCCGCGGGTCGCCGCGCGCGTGAGCCGTCCGTGCTCGTACGTCAGGTTCACCGCGAGGCCGTCGACCTTGAGCTCGCACAGGAAGTGGTAGGCGGAGGCGCCGACGTCCTTGTGGACGCGCTCGGCCCAGGCCGCCAGCTCCAGGTCGTCGAAGGCGTTGTCCAGCGACAGCATGCGCTGGCGGTGCTCGACCGCCGTGAACTCCGTCTCGTACGCCCCCGCGACCTTCTGGGTCGGCGACTCGGGGGTGCGCAGCTCGGGGTGCTCCTCCTCCAGCGCTTCGAGGGACCGCAGCAGCTTGTCGAACTCCGCGTCGCTGACGACCGGAGCGTCCTTCACGTAGTACCGGAAGCGGTGCTCCTCGATCTGCTCAGCGAGCTGCGCGTGCTGCTCCCGTGCCTCGACGGGCACCGTCGTCTCCGCCTGCTTGTCGCCGGCCACCGTGTTGTCCTCCCGTTACTCAGGGTTGTCCGCGAGGGATCTCGCCGCCCGGGCGCAGTGGGCGAGAGCCCGGCGCGCGTACTCCGGGGAGGCCCCCGCGAGTCCGCATGCCGGGGTGACCGTTACCGCCTCCGCGAGAAGCCCCGGAGACAGCCCCAGCCTGCGCCACAGCGTCCTGACACCCATGACGCTACCGGCAGGGTCTGACAATCGGCCGTCCGTGCCCGGGACGACACCTGCGAAGAGCCGGGTGCCCGCTTCCACCGCCTCTCCGATCACGTCGTCGTCACGCTCGGTGAGGAGCGAGAAGTCGAAGGAGACCGCAGTCGCGCCCGCCCTCCTCAGGAGCGCGAACGGGACGTCCGGTGCGCACGAGTGGACCACGACCGGACCGTCGCCGTGAACCCCGATGACATCGCGGAGCGTTGCCTCGACGAGCTGGCGGTCCACGGCGCCGTGGGTGCGGTAGCCGCTGGCGGTCCTGACCTGGCCGCGCAGTACGGCGATGAGGGAGGGCTCGTCGAGCTGGAGGACGAGTTGGGCGCCGGGGATGCGGTGCTGGACCTCCGCGAGATGCTGGCGCAGGCCTTCGGCGAGGGAGGCGGCGAGGTCGCGGCAGGCGCCGGGGTCGGAGAGGGCGGACTCGCCGTTCCTCAGTTCGAGTGCGGCGGCGAGGGTCCACGGGCCCACGGCCTGCACCTTCACCTGGCCCTCGTAGCCCTGGGTGAACTCCTCCAGCGCGTCGAGGTCCTCGCCGAGCCAGGACCTCGCGCGCTTGGTGTCCCGGCCCGGGCGGTCGCCGATCCGCCATCCACTGGGCTCCACGCGCGCGTACAGCTCTACGAGCATGCCTGCGGTGCGGCCGATCATGTCGGCGCCGGGGCCGCGGGCGGGGAGCTCGGCGAGGTGCGGGAAGTCCTCGAAGCTGCCGGTCACGGTCTTGGCGGCCTCACGGGCGTCGCCACCGGGCATGGACCCGATGCCGGTGGCGGGGGCGAAGTTTGCGTTCACGTGGGGAAGCCTACGTAGGTGTGGGTGGCGGAACTTTTCTCGCCCCCGCCGCCCCTACCCGTTCCCGTCCTCCAGGGGCTGCCGCCCCTTCGACCCCGCCCAGGGGGCGCTGCCCCCTGGACCCCCGCTCCTCAAACGCCGGAGGGCTGAATTTTCTGAACGCCGGTCCAGGCAATTCAGCCCGTCCGGCGTTTGAGGACGAGGCCCGTTCAGGGCCGAAGCGGGGGTCTGGGGGCGCAGCCCCCAGGGGACGGGAATGGGTAGGGGCGGCGGGGGCGAAACACACACGTCAGCGGCCCGGCCGCACCGTCACGTCGTTGATTTCCGCGTCCCTCGGGAGGTCGATCGCCATGAGGATGGTCGTCGCGACCGACTCCGGGTCGATCCAGCGGGAGGCGTCGTACTCCTTGCCCTCCTGCTGGTGGACCTTGGCCTGCATGGGGCTGGCCGTACGCCCGGGGTAGACGGAGGTGACGCGGACGCCGTTGGCGTGCTCCTCGTGGCGGAGCGAGTCCGCGAGGGCCTTCAGACCGTGCTTGGACGCGGCGTACGCCGACCAGTCCGCGTGGGCGTTGAGACCGGCACCCGAGTTCACGAAGACCACGTGCCCACGGGCGGCCCGGAGTTGCGGCAGGAAGTGACGGGTCAACTCGGCAGGCGAGATCAGGTTGACGTTCAGCTGGTGGCGCCAGGACTTGGGGGTCAGGTCGCCGACCGGGCCCAGGTCCACCACACCGGCGATGTGCAGCAGGGAGTCCACCCGGTCCGGCAGCGACTGGTGGGAGAAGGCCCAGGACAGCTTGTCGGGATCGGCAAGATCGCCGACCAGGGTCTTCGCCCCCGGGAACTCCGCCGCCAGCTCCTTCGCACGCCCGGCGTCGCGCGCGTGCAGCACGAGCTCGTCCCCGCGCGCGTGCAGCCGGCGGGCCACGGCCGCGCCGATGCCGGAACCGGCCCCGGTGATCACATGAGTAGCCATGCCCGCCATGGTCGCATCACTCCAGGCCGCGGCTCTCCTCCAGGTACGCCAGCGCCCCCGCCGGCTCCTCCGCGAAGAACACCAGGTCGGCCAGCGGCCGGGGCAGGAATCCCTCGTCCTCCATGCGACGGAACTGCTCCTGGAGACCGTCGTAGAAGCCCGCCGTGTTGAGCAGGACCACCGGCTTGTCGGTGTGGCCGTGCTTCTTCAGTTCCAGGATCTCCGTCGCCTCGTCGAGGGTGCCGGTACCGCCCACCATGATCACCACGGCGTCGGCCTTCTCCAGGAGCAGCCTCTTGCGCTCGGCGAGGTCCTTCGCGATCACCATCTCGTCGACGCCCGGGCGGACCTTGGCGGCCAGGAACTCCACGGAGACGCCGACGAGCCGGCCGCCCGCCTCCTGCACGCCGTCGGCGACGACCTTCATCAGGCCGACGTCGGAGCCGCCCCACACCAGCGTGTGACCGCCCTTGCCCAGCAGTTTCGCGAACTCGCGCGCGGGGCGGGTGTAGCGCTCGTCGAGATCGGCCGCGGAGAGGAAGACGCAGATTCGCATGGAGCCACCGTACGCGGGAAGAACCGGGGACCCGTGAGCGCTCTTCCGGTATGGCTGATGGACACACGATCACAATCGAGCAGGGCACGCAGCGCGTACGGGTCGTCCACGGGGGCGCCGTCCTGGCGGAGAGCGAACGGCCGCTCGTCCTGCGGGAGACCGGCTGTCCCGTGCGCTACTACATCCCGGCCGAGGACGTACGACTCGACCTGCTGACCCCCTCCGACACGCATACGTACTGCCCCTTCAAGGGCACGGCCTCCTACTGGTCGCTGCCGGACGCCACGGACCTGGTGTGGTCGTATCCCGACCCGAAGCCGGACGTGGCCGAGATCAAGGACCACCTCTGCTTCTACGAAGTAGAAGTGTTGTGACCGATTAGTCCGCCGCCCGGTGGCAGTCTGTACGGGCATGGGACACAAGACCATTTCGCGTGACGGCACCTCTCTCGCGTACGAGCGCGTCGGGCACGGGCCCGCGGTCATCCTCGTCAGCGGCGCGATGTCGACGGGCGCCACTCTGGCGCCCCTGGCCGAGGTACTCGCGGACCGGTTCACCGCCGTGACGTACGACCGCCGTGGCCGCGGCGGAAGCGGTGAGACCGAGCCGTACGAGGTCGCCCGCGAGGTCGAGGACCTCGCGGCGCTGATCGACGCGGCGGGCGGCGAGGCGGCGTTGTGCGGCGTCTCGTCGGGCGGCGCGCTGGCGCTGGAGGCGGCGGCGAGCGGGCTGGCGGTGCGTCAGGTGGCCGTGTACGAGACGCCGTTCAGCGTGTACGAGGGTGGGAAGGCGGCGTGGGCCGAGTACACCGGGCGGCTGACCGAGGCGCTCGGTCAGGGGCGGAACGGTGACGCGGTCGAGCTGTTCCTGCGGCTCACGGGCCTGGCCGAGGAGATGATCCGCGGCGCCCGCACCTCCCCCATGTGGGCCGGCATGGAGACCATCGCGCCGAGCCTCGCCCACGACGCGGCCGTGCTCGGCGACGGCGGGGTGCCCCGGGCCCGGCTGGCGTCGGTCACGGTCCCGGTGCTGGCCGTCGCGGGCGGCGCGAGCCCGGCCTGGATGCGCGAGGCGGCGCGCATGGTGGCGGAGTCGGCGCCCGAAGGCACGTACCGGGTGCTGGAGGGTCAGACGCACATGGTGGAGCCGCAGGTCCTGGGGCCGGTCCTGGCGGAGTTCTTCGGGGCCTAGGTGTTCAGGCCACGCCGGCCGTCGCGCGCGTAGTGGCCGAGATCGTCGCCGAGCCGACCACACGCGTGCCGTCGTACAGCACGATCGCCTGGCCGGGGGCCACGCCGCGAACCGGCTCCGAGAAGGACACCTGGAGCTCCCCGTCCACCAGTTCCGCCGTCACCTCGGTCTCGCCGCCGTGGGCGCGCAGCTGGGCGGTGTAGGTGCCGGGGCCGGTGGGGGCGGCGCCGCACCAGCGGGGCTTGATGGCCCGCAGGGCGGTGACGTCGAGGGCGGCGGCCGGGCCGACCGTGACGGTGTTGTCGACCGGGGAGATGTCGAGGACGTAGCGCGGCTTGCCGTCGGCGGCCGGGGTGCCGATGCGCAGGCCCTTGCGCTGGCCGATGGTGAAGCCGTAGGCGCCCTCGTGCGTGCCCAGCTTGGCGCCGGACTCGTCGACGATGTCGCCCTCGGCCTTGCCGAGCCGCTTGGCCAGGAAGCCCTGGGTGTCGCCGTCGGCGATGAAGCAGATGTCGTGGGAGTCGGGCTTCTTGGCCACCGCGAGTCCCCTGCGCTCGGCCTCCGCGCGGATCTCCTCCTTGGTGGTGACCGTGTCGCCGAGCGGGAACAGGGCGTGGGCGAGCTGCTTGTCGTCCAGCACGCCGAGGACGTACGACTGGTCCTTGGCCATGTCGGAGGCGCGGTGCAGCTCGCGGCTACCGTCCTCGCCCACGATCACCTTCGCGTAGTGACCGGTGCAGACGGCGTCGAAGCCGAGGGCGAGCGCCTTGTCCAGGAGCGCGGCGAACTTGATCTTCTCGTTGCAGCGCAGACAGGGGTTCGGAGTGCGGCCGGCCTCGTACTCGGCGACGAAGTCCTCGACGACGTCCTCGCGGAAGCGGTCGGCGAGGTCCCACACGTAGAAGGGGATGCCGATGACGTCCGCGGCGCGGCGGGCGTCGCGCGAGTCCTCGATGGTGCAGCAGCCGCGCGCGCCCGTGCGGAACGACTGCGGGTTCGCGGAGAGCGCCAGGTGGACGCCGGTCACGTCGTGGCCGGCTTCCGCGGCGCGAGCGGCGGCAACGGCGGAGTCCACGCCTCCGGACATGGCGGCGAGTACACGAAGGGGGCGCTGCGGGGTGTCAGTCATAGCCCTTCAAGAGTACGGGTCCGCGGGAACCGGAGCCCACGAGTATCCGTTGACGATCACATGGGGGCGAGAAAGGCATCCAAGGACAGCGACCGGCGCATCGGACGGCGGGCGCTGCTGGTCGGCGGCGCGGCGGCGGCCGTGGGCACGGCCGTGCTGGCGCGCGACGAGCTGGGGCGGCTGTGGTGGCGGCTGCCGGGCGTGGAGAAACCGCGCAAGGAGGGCGAGGTCGACTACGCGGGCGCCCGGTGGCTGGCGGCGTCGGACGCGAACTGGCGTCGGGCCGACCGGCCCGACGACTACGGCATCGACATGGTGGTCATCCATGTCACCCAGGGCAGCTTCGACAGCGCGGTGAAGGTGTTCCAGGACCCGGGGCACGGCGCGGCCTCGCACTACATCGTCGGCAAGGACGGGCACATCGCGCAGATGATCCGCGAGCTGGACGTGGCGTACCACGCGGGCAACCGCGACTACAACGAGCGGAGCGTCGGCATCGAGCACGAGGGCTTCGTGGACCGTCCCGAGGACTTCACCGACGAGATGTACGCCGCCTCGGCACGGCTCACGGCCCGGATATGCGCCCGCTACGACATACCCGTCGACCGCGAGCACATCATCGGCCATGTGGAGGTCCCGGGCACGGACCACACGGACCCCGGCGAGCACTGGGACTGGGACCGGTACATGAAGCTCGTACGGCGGGAGCGCACCGCGGTGGCGTGAGCTACGTCAGGCCCGCCGCGCGGGCCCGCTCGACCGCCGGGCCGATCGCCTTCGCGACCGCTTCCACATCGGCCTCCGTGGAGGTGTGCCCGAGGGAGAAGCGCAGGGTGCCGCGGGCCAGGTTCGGGTCGGTGCCGGTGGCGAGGAGGACGTGGCTGGGCTGGGCGATGCCCGCGGTGCAGGCGGAGCCGGTGGAGCACTCGATGCCCTGGGCGTCCAGCAGGAGCAGCAGGGAGTCGCCCTCGCAGCCGGGGAACATGAAGTGGGCGTTGGCCGGCAGGCGGTCCACGGGGTCGCCGCCGAGGATCGCGTCCGGGACCGCGGCTTGGACGGCCGTGATCAGGTCGTCGCGCAGGGCGCCGATCTCGCGCGCGAACCACTCGCGCTGTTCGGCGGCGAGCCGGCCGGCGACCGCGAAGGAGGCGACGGCGGGGACGTCGAGGGTGCCGGAGCGGACCTGGCGCTCCTGGCCGCCGCCGTGCAGCACGGGTACGGGGGTGTGGTCGCGGCCGAGGATCAGCGCGCCGATGCCGTACGGGCCGCCGATCTTGTGGCCGGAGACGGTCATGGCGGCGAGGCCGGAGGCGGCGAAGTCGACGGGGATCTGACCGAAGGCCTGGACGGCGTCGGCGTGCAGCGGGATGCCGAACTCGGCGGCGACGTCGGCGAGTTCGCGGACCGGCAGGATCGTGCCGATCTCGTTGTTGGCCCACATGACGGTGGCCAGGGCGACGTCGTCGGGGTTGCGGGCGATGGCCTCGCGCAGAGCGTCCGGGTGGACGCGGCCGTACTCGTCGACCGGGAGGTACTCGACCGTGGCGCCCTCGTGTTCGCCGAGCCAGTGGACGGCGTCGAGGACGGCGTGGTGCTCGACCGGGGACGCCAGGACCCGGGTGCGGGCCGGGTCGGCGTCGCGTCGGGACCAGTACAGGCCCTTGACAGCGAGGTTGTCGGCCTCGGTGCCGCCGGAGGTGAACACGACCTCGCTCGGGCGGGCGCCGAGCGCTTCCGCGAGGGCTTCGCGGGACTCCTCGACAGTGCGGCGGGCCTGCCGGCCGGCCGCGTGGAGGGAGGAGGCGTTGCCGGTGACGGTGAGGAGCGCGGTGAGTGCCTCTGCCGCCTCCGGGAGCATCGGAGTCGTCGCGGCGTGGTCGAGGTAAGCCATGGTGAGCCCGATTCTACGGGGCTGCATGGCCGGCCCGGGTACGGGCGTCCTGTGTGCAGTTGACGTCGGTGGTGGGGTGCCGTGGTGATGCGCCGGGTGAGCCGACGCGGGCTCAGAAGCTCCAGGACACGGTGCCGTCCGCCTGCATGAACGCCAGCAGCACCAGCAGGTCGGCGACTCCCAGGCCCAGGCCCAGGTACGCGCGGCCACGGCGGGTCGTGCCGCGCCACAGGGACACGGCTGCCAGGGTCACGGCGATCGGGCCGAGGAAGACGTTGAGGACGAGGAGGCCCACGAGGCCGAGGATGAAGGAGGCGACGGCCATGCCGTCGGCGTCGCGGGTGACGGTGCGGGGGGTGGTGGGTGCGGTGAGTTGCATGGTGGGTCAACTCCCTGGAAGAGGTCAGTGGCGGCGGGCGTGGCGCTCGCGGAGCGCGAAGATGCCCAGCCAGGCGGCGATCACGACGGCGGCGATGGCGGTGAAGCCGAGCGGTGCGTGGGCCACGGTGCCCATGACGACGCCCAGCAGCAGAAGTGCGGCGACGAGGAACAGCATGGGATGGGATCCCCCTCCGAGATGCGTCTCGTTACGTTTCGGTGAACGGTTGTAGTAACACTTGTTCACTGACTTCTGAGTCTAGCGCGCCTTACGGCTTTTCAATTCCAGAGAACAGTTGTTAACTGCATGGCATGAGTCACACCCTCGGTATCCGGCAGGCCCAGAAGCAGAAGACCCGACAGGCGCTCCTGGACGCGGCGTTGACCCTGCTGGAGGAGCAGAGCCTGAGCAGCCTGGGCCTGCGCGAGGTCACCCGCGCCGTCGGCGTCGCCCCCACGGCCTTCTACCGCCACTTCCGCTCGACCGCGGACCTCGGCGTCGCCCTGGTCGAGGAGGCGCTCGGCAGCCTGCACCCGATGATCCGGATCACCGTGTCCGCGGACGGCGACCCGGACGAACGCATAGCGCGCGCCGTCGAGTTGATCTCCGGTCATGTGGCGAGGTATCCGGCCCACGTCCGGTTCATCGCGCGTGAGCGGCACGGCGGGGTCCAGCCGGTGCGGCAGGCCATCCAGGGCCAACTCGCCCGTTTCGGCGAGGAGGTGAAGCACGAGCTCGCCAAGGACCCCGTGTCCGCCGGCTGGAGCGACGACGACCTGCTGATGCTGGCCAACCTCTACGTCGACCAGATGCTGATGACGGCCTCACTGTTCCTGGACGCGCTGGAGGCCACGGAGGAGGAGCGCGCACACGTCGTCCGGATCGCGACCCGCCGGATGCGCCTGATCAGCATCGGCCGCCATCACTGGCTGGACTGACCCCCGCCGTCGGCCCTGCCGCCGGGCCTGCCGCCCCTGGCCTGCGTCCCCGTGCAGTCAGCCCAGACGGACCCTTGCCAATTGCCTCGACTGCGCCACCAAGCGGTCCTCGCTGTCCCAGACCTCCGCGTCCTCCTCCAGGAAGCCGCCGGCCAGGTTGCGGGTGGTGATCGAGACCCTCAGGGGGCCGGGGGCGGGGCGGCAGCGGACGTGGACGGTCAGTTCCACGGTCGGGACCCAGCCCTTGATGCCGAGTTCGAAGGCCGTGGGCGGGAGGGCGTCGACCGCCAGGAGCAGGGAGAAGGGGTCGGCGTCGCGGCCGTCCGCCAGACCGAACCAGGCCCGCATCTCACCCTTGCCGGAGGGGGCGCCGAGGGCCCAGCCCAAGGTGGCGGGGTCGAGCTTGATCATCAGGCGGTCGGTGATGGCCGAGCTGCCGGGAACCGGCGCGGGTCCGTCCTCGGGGCCGAAACACGCCTCCATCGGCGGGATGGCGGGCGGCTCTGCGGTCGTGCGCACATCGTCGGGGAGGGCGTCCAGGTCGCCGTAGGAGGCGAGGACGCGGATGCGCTCGACCTCCCGGCCCTGGTCGTCGTACTGGAACAGTGAGGCCTGGCCGGTCGACAGGGTGCGGCCGGTGCGGACGACGTCCGTGCGGACGACCGCGGGGCCGGGCTGGGACGCCGTGAGGTAGTGCGCCGAGATGGTGAAGGGGTCGGCGTGCGGCAGGGCGTCCGCGAGCGCGCGGCCGAGGACTGCCAGCAGGTAGCCGCCGTTGACGGCACTGATGATCGTCCAGCCGGCGGAGAGGTCGATGTCGTAGACGCCGGGCTCGCGCCGGGTGAGCGCGGTGTCGCGGTCGAACTCGCTGTCGCCGATCGTGGCCCGGGTGGCAGGCGCGGAGGCTGCTTCTGGCATGGGTGAACGGTACAACAAGTAACTACTAAGCGGTAGCTTTTCCCGGACCCCGATGCCGCGCTACTCCTCCCGTACCGTCGACCGCCGGTTCCACGCCCGCGGCGCCCGCCAGTGGAACTTCATCGCGAACAGCCGCAGCACGAAGGCCGTGACCACCGCGAGTCCGCTCGTGACCGGGTTCAGGATGTCGAACCGGATGCATACGACGACCATCGCGGCGCCGACGATCGCCGGGACCGCGTACAGGTCGCGGTCCCAGCGCAGCAGCGACGGCACCTCGTTGGCGAGTACGTCGCGCAGCACACCGCCGCCCACGGCGGTCGCGAGGCCGAGGGCCGCGGAGGCGGTGAGGCCGAGGCCGTAGTCGTACGCCTTGGTCGTGCCGGTGACGCAGAAGAGGCCGAGGCCGGCCGCGTCGAAGACGTTCACGCCGACCTGGATGCGCTCCACCTGCGGGTGGAGGAAGAAGACGAGGAGAGCGGCGCACATGGGGGTCATGAAGTACCCCAGGTCCGTGAAGGCGGCGGGCGGTACGGCGCCGATGATCAGGTCACGGAACAGCCCTCCGCCCAGCGCGGTGACCTCGGCGAGGACGGCGATGCCGAAGATGTCGAAGTTCTTCCGGACGGCCAGCAGGGCGCCGGAGATGGCGAAGACGAAAATGCCGATCAGGTCGAGCGTGTGCTGGACGGACGGGGTGAAGAGTTGCTGGAACACCCTGACATTCTCACCTGCCGACGAGCCCCCGCCTTACATTGCAAGGCGGGGGCTCGGTCAGGCTTGGGGTACTAGGCCTGCTTGTCGGTGGTCTCGTCAGAGGTCGACTCGGCCTCGGCAGCCTCCTCGGGGGTGGCCTCAGCCTCGGCAGCCTCCTCAGAGGTGGCCTCCTCAGCGGTGGCCTCGGGCTCGCCGGCCTCCTCAGCAGTGGCTTCGAACTCGCCGGCCTCGTCAGCCGACTCCGCGGCCTCCGCAGCCGCCTCCACCTCCGCGGCCACTGCCGCCGACGTCTCCGCCGACTCCGCCAGGACCTCGTCGGCCACCAGCTCCGCCGCCGCCTTCGCGGCGGTCAGCAGCACCGTGTCCTGCGGGGCCTGGTCCTCGAAGTTCTCCGGGTGGTGGCAGGCCACCCGCTGGCCGGGCCGCAGCTCCAGCAGCGGCGGCTCGGTGGTCTTGCAGATCTCCGTCGCCTTCCAGCACCGCGTGTGGAAACGGCACCCGCTCGGCGGCGCGATCGGCGAGGGCACGTCACCGCGGAGCAGGATGCGCTCGCTCTTGGCGCCCCGGCGCTTGGGGTCCGGCACCGGCACGGCCGACATCAGGGCCTTGGTGTACGGGTGCATCGGGGACTCGTACAGCGAGGTGCGGTCGGCGAGCTCGACGATCTTGCCGAGGTACATCACCGCGATGCGGTCCGAGACATGGCGGACGACGGAGAGGTCGTGCGCGATGATCACGTAGGTGAGGCCGAGCTCCTTCTGGAGGTCGTCCATCAGGTTCACGACCTGCGCCTGGATCGACACGTCGAGGGCGGAGACCGGCTCGTCCGCCACGACCAGCTTCGGCTTCAGCGCGAGCGCGCGGGCGATGCCGATGCGCTGGCGCTGACCGCCGGAGAACTCGTGCGGGTAGCGGTTGTAGTGCTCGGGGCTCAGACCGACGAGCGACAGCAGCCGCTGGACCTCCTTCTTCACCCCGCCCTCGGGCTCGACGCCCTGGAGCCGGAAGGGCGCCGAGACGATCGAGCCGATGGTGTGCCGGGGGTTCAGGGAGCCGTACGGGTCCTGGAAGATCATCTGGATGTCCCGCCGCAGCGGGCGCATCCCGGCCGTGTTCAGCCGGGTGATGTCCTTGCCCTCGAAGTGGATCGAGCCGCCCGTCGGGTCCTGGAGACGGGTGATGACCCGGCCCATCGTCGACTTGCCGCAGCCCGACTCGCCGACCACGCCCAGGGTCTCGCCCTTGCGCACCTCGAAGTCGATGCCGTCGACGGCCTTGACCGCGCCGACCTGACGCTGGAGCACGCCCTTGCGGATCGGGAAGTGCTTCTGCAGGCCCTCGACCTTGAGCAGCACCTCGCGCTCGTCAGCGGGAGCCGACGCCTGCGCCGGGACGGTCACGTCCGATTTCTTCGTTTCGCTCACAGCTTCGGCGCAATCTCTTCGGTCCAGATCCGCGTCCGGTCCTCGGGCGAGAGGTGGCAGGCGGAGAAGTGTCCGGTGCCGACCTGGGTCAGCTCGGGGCGCACGGTGCGGGTGACATTGCCCTTGGGGACGTCCGCGTACGGGCAGCGGGGGTGGAAGGCGCAGCCCGAGGGGACGTTGATGAGGCTCGGCGGCTGGCCCTTGACCGGGATGAGCCGGTCGGAGGTCTCGCGGTCGATGCGCGGCATCGAGCCGAGCAGGCCCCAGGTGTAGGGGTGCTGCGGCCGCTCGAAGACATCGTCGACGGACCCGCGCTCCACGCACCGGCCGCCGTACATCACCAGGACGTCGTCGGCGATCTCGGCGACCACGCCGAGGTCGTGGGTGATGAGGACGACCGCGGAGCCGAACTCCTTCTGCAGGTCCCGGATGAGGTCGAGGATCTGCGCCTGGACGGTCACGTCCAGGGCGGTCGTCGGCTCGTCCGCGATGAGCAGTTCGGGGTTGTTGACCAGCGCCATGGCGATCATCGCGCGCTGGCGCATACCGCCGGAGAACTCGTGCGGGTAGCCGTCGACACGCTTGGCGGGCTCGGGGATGCCGACCCGGTCGAGCATCTCGATGGCCCGCTTGCGCGCGACCTTCTTGCTGACGTCGTGGTGGACGCGGTACGCCTCCACGATCTGGTTGCCGATCGTGTAGTACGGGTGCATCGCGGACAGCGGATCCTGGAAGATCATCGCCATCTCGCGGCCGCGCAGCCGGCGCACCTCGTCCGGGTCGGCGGAGACCAGCTCCTTGCCGTCCAGCCAGATCTCGCCGGACATCTGGACGTGCTTGCCGCGCGCGCCGAGCCGGTGCAGGCCCATGACCGCAAGCGAGGTGACGGACTTGCCGGAGCCCGACTCGCCCACGATGCAGAGGGTCTTGCCCTTCTCCAGCTGGAAGCTGAGCCCGTCGACGGACTTGACCAGGCCGTCGTCGGTCGGGAAGTGCACCTTGAGGTCGCGGACTTCGAGGAACGCGGTGGGCGCGTCGGAGGGGGCCTTGACGGGCTCCCCCACTGCGGCACCGGTCTTGGAGAGTTCGGTCACGAGAGCCTCACCCGCGGGTCGGCGGCGGCGTACAGCAGGTCCACCAGGAAGTTTGCGATCACGACGAAGAAGGCGGCGAGCAGGGTGACGCCGAGGATCGGGGGCAGGTCGTTGTCCCGGATGGACTGCACCGCGTACTCACCGATGCCGTGCAGGGAGAAGACCGTCTCGGTGATCACGGCACCGCCCAGCAGCAGTCCGAGGTCCATGCCGAAGACGGTGATGATCGGGGTCAGCGCGGCCCGCAGTCCGTGCTTGGCCACGACGTTCCGCTCGCGCAGGCCCTTGGCGCGGGCCGTGCGGATGAAGTCCTCGCTCATCGTCTCCAGCATGCCCGAGCGGGTGAGCCGGGCGTAGATGGCGGAGTACAGCAGGGCGAGTGAACACCACGCCGGGAACAGTGTGTTGGCCCACTGCGAGGGGTTCTCGAAGAAGGGGACGTACTCACGGCCGAAGATCGGCCACTTGAAGGTGAAGAGGAACAGCGCGAGCTGGCCCGTGAAGAACATGGGCAGCGAAACACCGGCCAGGGCGATGCCCATGAACGTCCGGTCGGCGAACGACCGCGGCTTGAGCGCGGAGATCACGCCCGCCGTCACACCGCCCAGCAGCCACATGACGGCGGCACCGGCGGCCAGCGAGATGGTCACCGGCATCCGGTCGGTGAGCTGCGGCCAGACCTCGACGTGGGTCTTGAAGGAGTAGCCGAAGCAGGGCGCGTTGCACTGCGCCGTGGTGGGGCCGAGGTCATAGGTGGCGCCGGAGACGATCCCCTTGATGAAGTCCCAGTACTGGACGTATACGGGCTGGTCGAGACCGAGGTTCTGCTTGACCGCTGCGATGTCGGCCTTCGAGGGGCTCTTCCCGATGTACTGCTGGGCCAGCTGGTCGGCCGTCTGGCCGGCGAGCCGGGGCAGCAGGAAGAAAATCGCGAAGGTGACCGCGGTGACGACCAGCAGCAGGATCACTGCCGCGACCGTCCGGCGGAGGATATACGAGATCACGGGGATCGGCGCTGATGCCCGCGGGCCGCGAAGCCCGCGGGCATCAATGCCTTCACCTGCCTTCCGGGGCTACTTCTTGGTCGTGCCGATGTTGAGGTAGTCGTACTGACCGCTGAAGGCCGCCGTCGAGACCAGGTTGGTGAAGCCGGCCGGGCGGTACAGCAGGACCTTGAAGTAGGTCAGCGGAACGAGGGCCGCCTCCTCCATCGTCTTCTTGTCGACCTCGGCGTAGAGCGACTCGCGCTTGCTCTGGTCCTCGTCACCGATCGCCTCCTCCAGCATGGAGTTGACGTCGGCGTTGTCGAGCTGCGACAGGTTGGTGTTGCCGGACTCGCCGATCGCGTCACCGTGCAGGATCTGCTGCTCGAAGCCGTAGCCGGAGGGCCAGTCGGAACCCCACTGCATCATGTGCAGACCGATGTTCTGCTTCTTGTTGAACGTCGGCACACCCGCGGAGTCGGTGAAGTACTTGCCCGACGGGTACTGCTTGAGGGTGGCGTCGATGCCCGCCGCCTTCAGCGAGTTGATGATGGCGGTGGCCGCGGCGATCTCCTGCGGGCGGTCGCTGCGCGCCGAGATGTTGGTCTTGATCGAGCTCTTGCCGCAGGCCTTCAGCTGCTCCTTGGCCTTGGCGACGTCACCCTTGTTGTCCGTGGTGGCGTACAGGTCGGACTTCTGGTAGCCCGGGATGTCCGGCGGCAGGACCGTGGTGGCGATGTCACCGCGGATCGGGCCACCGAGCGCGGTCTGCACCGAGGTCTTGTCGACCGCGTACTGCACGGCCTTGCGGCACTCCAGCTTGTCGAACGGCGCAAGCTTGGTGTTGATCGCCATGTAGACCAGACGGCCACCGAAGGTGTTGTCGGTGTTGGCCTTGAGGTCGGGGTCGTTGACGACCTCCGCCTGCGTCGCGGCCTGGACACCGGTGCCACCGAGGTCGATCGCCTTGCCGGCCCGGACGTCCTGGTCGATCGTCTCGGCGTTGACCTTCAGCTTGACGACGATCTTGTCCGGGTACTGCTTGCGCAGCGGGTCGGTCGCGGCGTCCCAGTTCTCGTTGCGGACGAGGACGGCTTCCTTGCCCTCCGCGTAGCTCTCGAACTTGTACGAGCCCGAGGACACGATGTCCTTGACGTAGTCGACGCCGGTGTCCTTGGCCTCCGGCACCGGAGCCGTCTGCGGGGTGGCGACCAGGTAGTCGAACTCCTGGAAGGCGCGGTTGAGCTTGAAGACGATCGTGGTGTCGTCCGGCGTCTCGATCGACGCCAGGCCCTTCTTGTCCTTGTACGGGCCCTTGTACTTCTCGCCGCCCTCAAGGAACTGCTGGAAGTAGTTGGGGCCGAGGGAGAGCACGTCACGCGCGAAGTTCGAGCGCTCGACGGCGTACTTGACGTCCTTGGACGTGATCGGCGTGCCGTCCTCGTACTTGAGGCCCTCACGCAGCTTGTACGTCCAGGTCTTGCCGCCGTCGCTGGACTCGCCCGGCGCGGCCGCGAGGTCCGGGACCAGCTCGTTGCCGGCGTCGCCGGCAGCGGGCTTGAAGGTCATCAGCGGGCGGGCGTACAGCCGGCTGAGGTTGTACATGTACGCGTAGTACGTGTTACCCGGGTCGAAGGAGTCCGGCACGTCCGAGTACTCGTAGGTGACCGTGCCCCCCTTCGCGTCGGAGGCGTTGACGACACCCTTGGTCGCGGCGTTGGCACCGGCCGACTTTTCCTTGCCGTCGCCATTGTCGTTGTTGTCATCGGCCTTGCTGCAACCCGTAAGCACCAGGCTGACAGTGCCGATGGCCGCGATGGCGGCCAGCGCTGACCTTCGCATGATGGTCTGCTTCCCCTCCATAGTTGGAAACTTGATGGGCTCTCGACGCGGCCGCATGTCAGCGGCTACTGCGCGGGTCGAGAGCGTCACGGAGTCCGTCGCCGAGCAGGTTGAACGCCAGGACGGTGACGAAGATGGCGAGGCCCGGCACGATCATGAACTGCGGATCGACCTTGTAGAAGTTGACCGCCTCGCTGAGCATGCCGCCCCACGACGCCTGCGGGGGCTGGATGCCGACGCCGAGGAAGCTCAGGCTGGCCTCGAAAAGGATGTTCGTCGGGATGAGCAGCGTCGAGTAGACGATGATCGGGCCGACCAGGTTCGGGAGCAGCTCCCGGAAGAGGATGTACGGTCCCTTGGCGCCCATGCCCCGGGAGGCGTCGATGAACTCGCGCTCCTTGAGGGCCAGGGTCTGACCGCGGACGATGCGGCCCAGATACGGCCAGTTGAAGAAGCCGATGATGAAGATCAGCACGCTGATGTGCAGCGGCAGGCCCTCCAGGCCGAAGGCACCGCCCTGGAGCGTCGCGGAGATGGCGATCGCGAACAGCAGCAGCGGGAAGGCGAGGAAGGTGTCCATCAGACGGCTGATGATCGTGTCCACCCGCCCTCCGTAGTAGCCGGCCATCACACCGAGGACCGTGCCGATCGTGTTGGACAGGATCGTGGCCCCGAACGCCACGACCAGCGACACCCAGGAGCCCTCCAGGATGCGGGTGGCGATGTCCCGCCCGAACTTGGGCTCGACACCCAGCGGGTGGTCCACGCTCATCCCGCCGAAGTCCCCGGTGGGCAGCGAGGTGTTGGGGTCGATCAGGTCCTGGTTGAAGGCGTTGGGGTCGAGGCCGAACAGGGCCTGGATGGGGCGGGACAGGATCGCGAGCAGCACCAGCAGGATCACGATGATGCCGCCGGCCACGGCGACCTTGTCCTTCTTGAATCGGGACCAGGCGATCTGCCCCAGGGAACGGCCCTCGATCTGCCCCTTCTCGGCGCCGGCAAGGACAGCCTCGGGCTGCGCCTCGGCTTGCGCTCCGGTGGTCTCGATCGGTGCGGTCACAGTGACCTGACCCCTCTCGCCGGTGGTGACCGGCCTTAACCCGCCGTGGATTACGGCTTTGTCGACTTGCACTCGATCACAGGATCGACCGATCCCGTGTCTGACTCGGGAGTCTTCAGCGTCGTCACGATCACCCGCCAGGTCTGGCGAAGAAAGTATGCGCAACCGTGATGATGCACTGGGGATTCCGTTATCCGAACAGCGGGCAACGAACGCCGGACGTGGGGGAGTTCGGACACATCGGGCGTTCGGTGACCTTCGGCGTCATCTACGCGCGCAGAAATGTGTCGGGTGCGTGAAGGGGCGGCGGCGGCCCGTCACTCGGTCAGTATCGGGCCGGCGGGTACCCGTAGCCGGCGGCGGGTGCCTGCGCCGCGTGCGCCTCACGGTCGTAGAACGGGCGGGCGTTGGCCCGCATCCACAGCGCGACGGGGTCGTACTCGTCGGACATCGCCACCGTCGACACCGGCAGGCCGTCCGGCACCGCGCCGATCGACTGCTGCATCATCGCCCGTACCGAGTCCACGGCGGGCGGGCTGGTGTCGTACACATCCAGGCCGATGGCGAGATACGGCGCCCCCAGCGCGGGCTGCACCCAGGCGCGGCGCAGGGCGCGCAGGGCCGGGGTGCGGTGGGCGTTCTGCGTGAGCAGGCCGTAGAACTGCGGGATCTCGATGCCGGGTTCCGACAGGCGCAGCGGGCCCGCGGGCTGGCGGTCCAGGCCTGTGGCGATGCGGCGCAGGTCGAGCCACGGGATGCCGACGCCGCCGCCCGGGGCGTGCGGGTTCAGCCACAGGCCGAAGTGGTCGGGGTAGAGGGTGCGGGCGACATCGACTCCGTCGACGACCTCGTACGAGCGGTTCCAGCCGCTGGCGGAAAGTTCCTGCGCGGAGGTGACACAGGGGGCGTAGCCGTAGCCGTCGACCTCCATGTTCCCGTACTGGGCGTCCGGGGAGCCCGCCTGGCCGTGCCACAGCAGCATCCAGACCTGGCCGGAGGACGGGGTCGCGAGCGCGCGCAGCAACGCCTCGTAGGCGTCGTACCGCCCGGGCGTGACCTGGCGCAGCATGTGCTCGACCTGCCCGGCCGCGATGCCGCTGGCGCTCACCTGTACCGCCCCTCATCTCTTCGTCGACCGAGCCGTGACCCTAGCTTAAGGCCGCCTGCGAGCTCGGGACTTGCCGTGGTCTCGCGAGTGCGGCCGCGTGGTGGCTTCTCGCGCAGTTCCCCGCGCCCCTGAAGTTACTGACCCTGGGTATAGAAGGGCCGTACCTTTCGGCGCATCCATTCGGCCACCGGATCCTGGGCCGCCATGTCCAGGAGGATCAGGTTGACCGGCCACTTGGTGGGGACCTTGCCCAGGGCCCTGCCCAGGGCGTCCATGGGGAGAGTGCGCAGGTCGCCCTCCCAGTTGGAGAGTTCCACGCCTACGAACATGACCGGGTCGGCCGTCTCGATGGCCGCCAGGCAGCGGCGGGCCGTGGTGACCACGCCGGTGGCGGCGAACTCGGCCGAGGCCGCGGCGAGGAAGTCCACCGGGTCGTCCTGCCAGTCCGGCTCGTACAGGCGGACCCGACCACCGCTCGCGGGGCCGTCCAGCGGGGTACGACCCACCCGGCACAGCTCGGCGACGGCCGCGGGCGGGAGCGGGACACCGACCACGCCGTCCGGGTTCACCGCGATGCCGACCTGCGGGGGCAGACCGCGCGCGAACTCCACGGCCGGGGCGATCGTGTACGCCATGTGCGCGCCGGCGACCTGGCGGAACTGCTCCTCGGAACTGAAGACCGGCACAAAGGCCTGGCCCTCGATCATCAGCGTGGGCAGATCCAGCGGACCACTGTCCGGACCGCCACCGGCCGGCAGCGGCACCCACACGAAGCTGCGGCCGAGCACCTCGATGATCCGGCCCCCGGCCGAGGGCACGCCGAGCGAGGCGGAGAGCACCTCCTCCAGCTCGTTGCCGGGCCATCCACCGTGCGGATGGGGGTGCGCCTGCGCCGGAAAGTCCGCGGGGAGATCCGCCGGGAAGTCCATCTGTCTGACCGCCTGCCGTGAACCACTGATGTGGCTGAAAAGGCTAACGCGTACGGCGGCCGGGCCGGGGACGGCCGGCGAAGCCGATGCGGGGCGGCGCGGCGGACAAGGGCCGGGCCGCCCCGTAAGGCTGATCCAGCACGGCGCGCCGGCCGAGGCCGGAGCCCGCCCGTAAGCCGACCCGCCGCGGAACTGTCCAACAGCACCGCCGAGCCGCAGCACGGCGGAGAAGCCCGGGGCAGCCCGCGAAACCGAACCCGCACAGCACGCCGGCCGAGACCGGAGTCAGCCCGTCAAGCCAATCCGCCGCAGCACAGCAGCCCAGACCGGGTCAGCCCGTGAAACCGATCTGCCGCAGACCGCTCCAACAGGACCGCCGAACGCAGCACGAAGCCAAAGCCGGGCCAGCCGACGAAAGCGACCCACCGCGGCACGGCAGCCCAGGCCGGAGTCAGCCCGTGAAGCCGATCCGGCGCAGCACGCCCGCCGCGGAGCGGTCCAGTAGGACTGCCGAGCCGCAGCCTGTGGGCAGGTTGCCCTTCTCGACTGATTGCAGGAGGTGGTCGGCTGCCCTGCGGTGGCGGAGGAAGGCGTAGCGGGAGACTCCTCGGCCGCGCTTGCGCTGGCCGTCCAGGGCCTGGTCCGGGGTGACGTCGAGGAGGAGCAGGTGCAGGGTGCCGCCGCGGCGGCGGGCCTCGCGGGCCAGCCAGGCGCGCACCCAGGCCTGCGTGCCGCAGTCGTGCACGACGACGCCCTTGCCACTGCGCAGGGCTCGGCGCAGGCCGGCGTAGTGGGCGAGGCGGACGAGCGGGCGGTAGAGCGCGTACGGCAGGAGGCCCGGCATACGGGCGTCCCAGCGGTCGCGGGTGTCCTGGGAGTCGATGCGGATGCCGTGCACGGCCCGGCGCATCAGCGTGGACTTGCCGCTGCCGGGCAGTCCCGTGATCACGACGAGGTCCTCGGGGCCGAAGAGGAGGGCGTGCGGGCTGCGGCCGTCGCGGGCGCGCAGGTCCCGGACGACCGGGGCCGGGCGCGCCTCCAGCGCGGGGGCGGCGGGCTGCCTGGGCACCGCGATGCCCGTGGTGGTCGCGTACGCCGTGGTCCTGTTCACCGTGATCGTCCTCCCCTGGGTCAGGTTGAGCACCTGCCCATTGAGCGTAAAGAGAAGGTAATGCCGAATGCCTAGCGTTTTTGTTCGCGTACCGCCACAAGCCGGTTACAGATGCGGTCTGCCGTGATCGGGCCGGGCGTGCAATGATGTGCCCGCCAACTGCATACCGGCCGCTTGAATCCGCGCGGGAGAGTTCCCAGCCCTCGGCTGGGGCGCCGAAGGAGCAAGTCCCTCCCTTGAATCTCTCAGGCCCCGTTACCGCGCGGGCGAGGCACATCTGAAAAGCGGGCCGCCCTTCCGGTGGTCCCACCCAAGGTGCAAGTCATGCCCCCGCGCGGTCATGACGAACCTCTCAGGTTCCGATGACAGATGGGGAGGAACGACCTCGCCCGTCATGCCTTGGGAGACGACCGTCCGATGAGCAGTACCGAACCCCGCCGTACCGCCCTCGATGCCCTGCATCGTTCGCTGGGCGCGACGATGACCGACTTCGCCGGCTGGGACATGCCGCTGCGCTACGGCTCCGAGCGCGACGAGCACAACGCCGTGCGCACCAAGGCCGGTCTCTTCGACCTCTCCCACATGGGCGAGATCACGGTCACCGGCCCGCAGGCCGCGGCCCTGCTGAACCACGCCCTGGTCGGCAACATCGCCTCCGTCGGCGTCGGCCGCGCCCGCTACACCATGATCTGCCGGGCCGACGGCGGCATCCTCGACGACCTGATCGTCTACCGGCTCGCCGAGACCGAGTACATGGTCGTCGCCAACGCCTCCAACGCCCAGGTCGTGCTGGACGCACTCACCGAGCGCGCCGACGGCTTCGACGCCGAGGTCCGCGACGACCGGGACGCGTACGCGCTGATCGCCGTGCAGGGCCCCGAGTCCCCCGGGATCCTCGCCTCCCTCACCGACGCCGACCTCGACGGCCTGAAGTACTACGCCGGCCTGCCGGGCACGGTCGCCGGCGTCCCCGCGCTGATCGCCCGCACCGGCTACACCGGCGAGGACGGCTTCGAGCTGTTCGTGAAGCCCGAGCACGCGGTCGAGCTGTGGCAGGCCCTCACCAAGGCCGGCGAGGGCGTCGGCCTGGTCCCCTGCGGACTGTCCTGCCGGGACACGCTGCGCCTGGAGGCGGGCATGCCGCTGTACGGGCACGAGCTGACCACCGGGCTCACCCCCTTCGACGCCGGTCTCGGCCGCGTCGTGAAGTTCGAGAAGGAGGGCGACTTCGTCGGGCGCGAGGCGCTCGCCGAGGCCGCCGCCCGCGCGGAGACCAACCCGCCGCGTGTCCTGGTCGGCCTGGTCGCCGAGGGCCGCCGCGTCCCGCGCGCCGGCTACCAGGTCGTCGCGGGCGGCGAGGTCATCGGCGAGGTCACCTCCGGCGCCCCCTCCCCCACGCTGGGCAAGCCGATCGCCATGGCCTACGTCGACGCCGCGCATGCCGCGCCGGGCACGGCCGGGGTCGGCGTCGACATCCGGGGCAGCCACGAGCCGTACGAGGTCGTGGCGCTGCCCTTCTACAAGCGTCAGAAGTAGCCGCGGCGCGTGACGCTGCGCACATTTCCGCTGCTCACGCACGCCTCCAGCAGTCCCCCATTCATCAGCACTCCCCCGCGTACAGGAGAATTCAGGCCATGAGCAACCCCCAGCAGCTGCGCTACAGCAAGGAGCACGAGTGGCTGTCGGGCGCCGAGGACGGCGTCTCGACGGTCGGCATCACTGAGCACGCGGCCAACGCGCTCGGCGATGTCGTCTTCGTCCAGCTCCCGGAGGTCGGCGACTCGGTGACCGCGGGCGAGTCCTGCGGTGAGCTGGAGTCGACCAAGTCGGTCTCCGACCTGTACTCGCCGGTCAACGGCGAGGTCACCGAGGTCAACGAGGACGTCGTCAACGACCCGTCACTGGTGAACTCCGCCCCCTTCGAGGGCGGCTGGCTGTTCAAGGTACGCGTGGTGGAGGAGCCGGCCGAGCTGCTCTCCGCCGACGAGTACACCGCCTTCACCGCCGGCTGAGGAGTCGTAGACGCATGTCCGTCCTGAACACGTCCCTGCACGAGCTCGATCCCGAGATCGCGGCCGCGGTCGACGCCGAGCTGGACCGTCAGCAGTCCACGCTCGAAATGATCGCCTCGGAGAACTTCGCTCCGCTGGCGGTCATGGAGGCCCAGGG